>CAJODQ010000068.1 GCA_905233345.1 uncultured Bacteroidales bacterium | reverse complement strand
TTGCGAAGCATCGCCATCCTCTGGTCGGTCGGCCGTCCCAGCTTGCGATTGGCCATTTCTGGTTCCTCCCTTGATGCTTATCTCGTATCAATATCCCGGTCATTCGTCGCTGGCCTTCAGAGCCAGGCCCAGAGCGATCAGCTTCTGTTCCACCTCTTCCAGCGACTTCTTGCCGAGGTTGCGCACCTTCATCATGTCCTCCTGATTGCGCTGCACCAGCTCGGCAACCGTGTTGATGCCGGCGCGCTTCAGGCAGTTGAACGCACGGACGGAGAGATCCAGCTCTTCGATGGTCATCTCCAGGACCTTGCTCTTGTCGTCGATTTCAGGTTCGTTGTAATCGACGCGGACGACGTTCACCGTCAGGTCGATGAACAGGCGCATGTTGTTGGTCAGGATCTGCGCGGCGGAGGCCAGCGCCTCCTTGGGCAGGATGCTGCCGTTGGTCCACACCTCGATGGTCAGCTTGTCATAGTCGGTGACCTGGCCCACGCGGGTGTCCTCAACGGAATAACTCACCTTGCGAATCGGGGTGAATATGCTGTCGACCGGGATCACGCCGATGGGCATGCCGGCCACCTTGTTGCGTTCCTGTGCGAGCTGCTTGTTCCGCTCTGCGGAGACGTAGCCTCTTCCCTTTTCCAGCGTGATCTGGCATTGCAGGTGCGCGCCTTCGGAAAGCGTGGCGATGTGCAGTTCGGGGTTGACGATTTCGACCTCGTCGTCCGCCTTGATGTCGCCCGCGGTGATCTCGCAGGGACCGTGCGCACTTGGGCTGCTCCGTGAAGAGTTTCGCAGAGAGAAGCTTGATGTTCAGGATCAGTTCCGCGACATCTTCCTTCATGCCGGGAACGGTCGAAAACTCGTGCTGGACGCCCTCGATGCGGACGCTCGTGGCCGCAACGCCGGGCAGGGAATTCAGCAGAACGCGACGCAGGGAATTGCCGAGCGTCTGGCCGAAGCCGCGCTCCAGAGGATTGACGACGAACTTGCCGTATCGGTTGTTTTCGCCGACTTCCACACGTTCAATTTTGGGCTTTTCGATTTGATCGATCACTCAGCGTTTCCTCCTCTCCTTATCGCGGCCGGGGGATCGCCCCGCCCACGTGCTTGCCCCGTTCCGCCGGATGAAAAACTTCCATACGCGGACATGGGGCGACTAACTGTCACAACCAGTGCTTAGCGGGAGTACAGCTCGACGATCAGGTTCTCGGAAACCTCATAGTCAATATCTTCGCGGCTGGGCATCGCGGCGATCTTGCCCTCGAACGCCTCGGCCTGCTTCTCGATCCACTGGGGCATGGCCTTCTTGCCGTATTCCTCGATCAGGCCCTTGAACTTCTCGGAGGACTGGCTCTTCTGGCACACGGCGATCACGTCGCCGGGCTTGACCATGGCGGAGGGGATGTTGCAGCGCTTGCCGTTCACGGTGAAGTGGCCGTGATTGACCAGCTGGCGCGCTTCGCGGCGCGTGCTCGCAAAGCCCATGCGGTTGTCCAGGCGGCGCTCCAGGTACTGCAGCAGAATCTCGCCGGTGATGCCGCGCTTGCGCTCGGCCATTTCATAATAATGATGGAACTGCTTCTCCAGCACGCCGTAGATGAACTTCACCTTCTGCTTTTCCATCAACTGCTTGCCGTATTCAGACTGCTTGCGGCGCATCTGCGGCTTGGGGTTCCTCTTGGTCTCCTTGGAGTAACCAAGCACCGCAGGAGACAGACCCAGCGCCTTGCATCTTTTCAGAACGGGCTGTGTATTCTTAGCCATGTCGGTTTCTCCTCTCCATTACACTCTTCTGCGCTTGGGCGGGCGGCATCCGTTGTGCGGGATGGGCGTCACGTCCTTGATCATGTTCACTTCCAGACCGGCGGCCTGCAGCGAACGGATGGCGGCCTCGCGGCCCGAGCCGGGGCCCTTGACGTACACTTCGACGGTCTTCAGGCCATACTCCATGGCGGCCTTCGCGGCGGTCTCGGCGGCGGACTGCGCGGCGAACGGCGTGGACTTCTT
>CAJODQ010000067.1:693-2103 GCA_905233345.1 uncultured Bacteroidales bacterium | reverse complement strand
CCGCGCCTTCGGTATCGTCGTCGCAGTTGTTGGGAACGACGAAGACGTCGAACAGCTCCCGGGGATAATCCTGCCGCAGCAGCGATTCCACCAGCTTGTCGATCACCAGCGCTTCATTCCGGGCGGGGATGATGGCGGCAATGCGCTTTTGCGGGGGCCTTTTCTGCCGTTCCCGGCGCTTGCAAAACAACACGCCGCCCAGGCTGGTAAAGGCAAAGTAAGCCGTGATGAGCGTGCAAATCACGCTGCAGATACTGACGACAATCGGCATTCCGTCGATCTCCTTATTTTATACGTTGCAACATCCATTAGTATAGCCGATTTTTGCCACATTCGTCAAGCAATGTCGCCATAAAACCAGTAAATAATGCACCGTTACCGGGTAAAATATCGTTTATAGTCGAATCCGCTGCCGGATGGCTTGAAGCGCCGGACGGAAATTTCCCAAACTTAACCTGATATTCTTGCATCCTGTGACGGGATTGTGCTATAATCTTTCGGAAAACGCACTTCTGCCGATTCGTCCGGCGGTTGACCGTAGGGCATGGACGCTGTTCAAGCTCATGGTGCCGGGTGGAGTTGAAGCAGGAGGTGGAAAAAACAAGGAGGTAATCCCACTATGGCAGTCATTTCCATGAAGCAGCTGCTGGAGGCCGGCGTTCACTTCGGCCATCAGACCCGCCGCTGGAACCCGAAGATGGCCCAGTACATCTTCACCGAGCGCAACGGCATCTACATCATCGACCTGCAGAAGACCGTTCGCAAGATCGACGAGGCCTATATGTTCGTTCGCGACCTGGCCCTGGAGGGCAAGTCCCTGCTGTTCGTCGGCACCAAGAAGCAGGCCCAGGAGAGCATCGAGGCCGAGGCCAAGCGCTGCGGCATGTTCTATGTGAACAACCGCTGGCTGGGCGGCACGCTGACCAACTTCCGCACCATGCAGACCCGCATCAAGCGCCTCAACGACATCGACGCGATGGAGAAGAACGGCCAGTTCGACGCCCTGCCCAAGAAGGAAGTCATCAAGCTGTGCGCCGAGCGCGAAAAGCTGCTGAAGAACCTGGGCGGCATCCGCGAGATGAAGAAGCTCCCCGGCGCGCTGTTCATCGTCGACCCCCGCAAGGAGCGCATCGCCGTGGCCGAGGCCCGCACGCTGGGCATCCCGATCGTGGCCATCGTCGACACCAACTGCGACCCCGATGAGATCGACTATGTCATCCCCGGCAACGACGACGCCATCCGCGCGGTCAAGCTGATCGCCGGCAAGCTGGCCGACGCCGTTCTGGAGGGCAAGCAGGGCGAGCAGACCGAGGACGACGCTCCCGCTACAGCCGCCGAATAATATACTGCTTTTCGATTCATGCGACATTCCGTGCGGGTGCCGCGTGAATTACGTGTAAGGGCGCTTCA
>CAJODQ010000067.1:0-686 GCA_905233345.1 uncultured Bacteroidales bacterium | reverse complement strand
TCATTCTGGGAGGAATTCAAAATGCCTAATTTTTCCGCTAAGGACGTCATGGATCTGCGCGGCCGCACCGGCTGTGGCATGATGGATTGCAAGAAAGCCCTGACCGAGTGCGAGGGCGACATCGAAAAGGCCATCGACTATCTGCGCGAAAAGGGCCTGGCCAAGGCCGCCAAGAAGCAGAGCCGCATCGCCGCCGAGGGCATCGTGGGCAGCTACATCTGCGAAAAGTGCGGCACCGGCGCGCTCGTCGAGGTCAACTGTGAGACCGACTTCGTGGCCAACACCCCCGAGTTCAAGGAAATGGTCAACGGCATCGCCCAGCAGATCGTGCGCGGCAACCCCGCCGACGTGGACGCCCTGATGGCCGAGAAGTACCTGGACACCGACCAGACCGTGGCCGACGTCATCACCGAGAAGACCGCCAAGATCGGCGAGAAGATCAGCATCCGTCGCTTCGCCCGCTATGAGTGCGGCGAGAACGGCTATGTGGATTCCTACATCCACATGGGCGGCAAGGTCGGCGTGCTGGTGAAGGCCGAGGTCGCCGAGGTCACCGACACCGTCAAGGAGGTCGTGCACGACGTGGCGCTGCAGATCGCGGCTGCCTCCCCCGTGGCCCCCGAGTACGTGACCCGCGACCAGGTCAACCCCGAGCACCTGAACCACGAGACCGAGATCCTGGCCGC
>CAJODQ010000066.1 GCA_905233345.1 uncultured Bacteroidales bacterium | reverse complement strand
TACACTTTCCGTTATCTGCTGGTTGTTTCCTATAATCTGTCCGCTTAACACCGCAGGTTCCTTCGAATACTGAAACGCAGGCAGATGCTTTTGCGCCAGCCCCGTCATTGCGACGAGTGCGAGCAGGATGGTGATAATGTTTTTCTTATTCATATTCGTTAATGTCTTTACCTTTTATTATATATACGCCGTAATCGTGGAAATATGATGCGGTGGGGCGTTAAACTTTCGTAATCTCGCAAACGGCATAGGGCGCATCACTGCGTCCCATGCCGATTCCCGGGTTGAATCAAAATCTGTCATTGTCTTTTACATGTTGTTTCCTATTATTCGATGAGCTTGGTCATCTCCGTCATGTATTTCTCAATGTATTTGTTGAGGGTTTTCTGGGTCTTCTTGGCCGACTTGGGCAGCTGGACGCCGGAACTCATCATTTCTGTCAGGCCTTTGTTCTGTTCGGTGTAGAACTCCAGTATCTTCTCATAGCCATTCGCTCATCTACAGGAATTACAATGTCTTTTAAGAACTTCAATATGTCATGAAAAGCCGCATCCACCTCCTTGTTCTGCTTGGTGATTCGGACGAAGATGAGGTCTTTTCTCATCCACGAAACACTATTCTTGGGGTCGAGAGACCGATATAAGGCCTTTACTGATTCCATTTTAGCCCACATAGCTTTTCCCTTTACTTCCAACTGCATCTTCAGTGCGGGTGACGGTTCCCAGTTGGTGGGGGAGTCAACGACGACGGTATCCGCTTCAGCTACTATCGAAACATCGTCAATACCACGTACCTGCCGCTTGTTAAGCAGACTCTTGCCCGAATAGCGTCCCACCCGGCGCTCGTAGTCGCGGTCTTCATCGTAGTAGCCGTTGTGGGTGGTGATGTGGTACGTCTCGCCCGGCACGAAGTCGAGGTTGGTCCACAGATGGCAGAGCGAGCCGTCGGGCATGACCGTGCGGATGCGCCCCACCTTGGGCTTGTCGATCTCCACGCTGAAGCTGAAGCGGCGGTTCACCACGGGCATGTACTCCATGAAAGCGTCGTCGGCCAGCTTGTCCAGTTCCTCGCTGCTGTCGGCCATGTAGACCACGTAGAGCGAGTCCGTCAGGTCGTCGCCCACGCGGCCGTCAATCCTGAAGACGTTGTTCGACGTTTCGAGATTCTTCGTATAGAGGTCGGGGCGGAGCGAGGAAATGCCATAGACGGTTCCCTCGACATTCAGGCCATCGGCCGACGGTTCCCATACGATGGCGTAGGCATCGCGCAGCTGCGGATTCTCCAAGTTCTTCGTGGCGAGGAACCACATTTCCTGCTTGCTGTTCGTTCGGACGTGGAGCGTGTTGTTGGGCTGACCGCCGTTGCTGACCACACGGATGCTGAACTGCTCGCGGCTGCCCGGCATGATGTGCAGAATCTGATAGCTGTAGGGCTCGTCGTCCATAAAAACCTGGTCGATGGTCTTCAGCTCCTTGACATCACAGCTGAAGTGGGTGATGCGCTCGGCAGACTCGATGAGGCCAGTGTTCGGGTTCTTCAGCACGGAATAGACCTGTCCCTGTTTCCTACCGAACTGGTCGCGGATTTCCCTGAGCCGGCGGAACACGCGGAGCGGATACTGATACTCCTTGTTCTCCACGATGGCAAGATAATCCTTCTTCTGGGTCTTGGATTTCGACTGTGCCGTAGCGGTTACGACGGCGCTGCACGCGATGAGCAGCATGATGATGATACGTTTCATAGTTGTAATGGTTTTATCTTTTTTACTGTTTTGCCTTTAATACTGCTGGGCGGTTTGCTCCTGACTGTGCTTCGCTATTTCAAGTTCCAGTTCCACCCACTTCAGATAGGCCTCAGCGGCCTGCCGCTTCAGTAGGGCAATCTCCTCGGGCGTATATTTGTAGTTCTCCGGTCGGGTAATGGGGATGTCGCGCTCGGTCAGCACTTCGGTGGCTGGCTCTGCCGGCTGCGCCCGATTTGTCTGCTGAGCGTGCTCTGTTTGTACAGCCTCTACCGAGGTCGGAACTCCTTCCCGCAAGTCTGCGAGAGCCTTTCCGGGAGCCGGAACTCCTTCCCGCGAGTCTGCGGGAGCCTTTCTGGGGGCCGGAACTCTTTCCCGCAAGTCTGCGGGAGCCTTTCCGGGGGTCGGAATTCCTTCCCG
>CAJODQ010000065.1 GCA_905233345.1 uncultured Bacteroidales bacterium | reverse complement strand
GATATGCAGGTCCTCCCGTCCGAGCAGGTACTGCAAGGCGGCGTCAGCATCCTCCAGGGCGCGGTCTTCGGCGGCGGCCAGGTCTTTCCGGGTAGGCCGGAAGCCTTCCCGGTAATCGATCGACACGGCCACATAGCCCAGGGAGCCGAAATACTCGCACCAACCCACTTGCCCCTTCTCTTCCTTGTTTCCGACGAAAAAGGAACCTCCGTGCATCATCAGCAGCAGCGGACGCGTCGCGGAAGGGCCGTCCTCCGGCAGATAGATATCCATCTCCAGCTCGACGGTGCGCATCTTCGCCAGAAGCGGGGAAAGCCTTGCCACAGTCCCCTTCTCCCCCACGGGCGCGCTGGTCCAGTAGCCCTGCGCCGTCGCATAGACCACATCCCGGTCCACGGACACCGCATATCGGGGCGTCGTGAACGGCAGCGCGGAGAGCAGGGACAGCAGGGCACACATAAGGGACATCGCCGGATAATTTGCACAAACTTACAAAAAATAATGACAAAGCGGCCGTTAGGGCATCTCTTATTCCTTTTTCAGTTCCACTGCCGGGTTCATCCGCGCGGCCTTCAGCGTCTGCCAAAGGACGGTGCAAAATGCAATGACCAGGGCAATGACAACCGCAACCGCGAACACCCATCCGTAGCCTTCAACGCGATAAGCGAAGCGCTGCAGGTAGAGCCGGGCCGCCCAGACGGCCAGCGGAATGCCAATCAAGCAGGCAATGCCCGTCAGAATCATATAACTGCGGACATTCCTCCAGGTCTCACTGCTCACATCAGCCCCAAATACCTTGCGCACAGCTATCTGCTTGGTGTTTTCATCGGCAAAGTAAGTGCTCATGGCCAGCAGGCCCAGGAGGGAAATAAGCACCGCAAGGACCGCAAAGAGTTCCACCAGCCGGAGAGTTCTGCGCACAGGAGCCAGCATTTTCCTGTTGATGTCACGCACAAAGCCGTACCGCCAGGCGGGTTCTTCCACACCGGAGGTCTCCAGCCGGTATTCCCTGTAAGCCTGCCGGATCGCTTTGTCGTAAGATTCGTCTTCTCCCATGGAGCCGATGAGCATGCAGTTGGCATACCGGAGCTCTTCGGCCCGGGTCACGATGACGCCGCCATTGGGATTGAGATCGCTCTCCGAGGCCGGCCGGGTGGGAAAATCCGTCACCACGCCGCCGATATATTCCGGCTGGGCGCCGTTCATATTGATTCTCCTGGGGAATACGGTGGATGTATCTGATACTGCGGCGGCGTTGAAGGCACTGCGGCTCATCCAGAGCGAATGCGTCAGCGGATGACCGAAATCTTCCTCCACCTCCAGTCCCAGCAGCTTGAAATAGGTGGAATCGCAAATGATGATGGGCATATCCACGCGATGCTCCTCGTCCACCTTGACACCCATGGTCATATTGATGAGCCCCGGGATACCGCGTCCCACGCCAGCCTTTGTCACAAAGGGCAGCTGCTCCACCTTGTCTTTGAAGAGCTTCATCATATCATAGTTCTGGGCGGAGTACTCAATATAGTAAAGATTCTCCGTAGCGGCGTGCATCGGCCGGGTGAGCATATGGCGCATCTGCACTTCCATTACCAGCGCCAGGGCAATCAGGAAAACCGACAGGACGTTCTGCACTACGATAAACACCTTGCTTTTATTCCTCCGCCGGAGCGTGCCTTTGATGACGTCGATGGGTTCGTAGCGCGAGGCAACGATGGCCGGAAGAAGGCCGCAGAGGGTGCCCAGCAGCAGGATGCCGGCGATGTACGCCAGGATATACCCCGGTGTCATCATGAAGGACAGCCTTACGCTTGTATCTCCCATGCCCAGCATCAGTTCGTCCGGGTCGGCGGTGGAAACGAGGTTGTTCATCATAGGCGCCAGCAGATCGGCCAGCAGCAGCGCCGCGGCAAAGCAGACAGCTGTGAAGGCGACGGATTCGCCGATGTACTTCCACAGGATGCCGGTCTTGTCGGCCCCCAGCAGGCGTCGGGTGGCCATTTCCTTAGACCGCTTGCCCGTAAGGGCCAGGCTTAGGTTCACATAGTTGAAGATGGCAGAGAGCAAGAGAAGAAGCACGACGACCGTCAGGAGTCTGAGCATCTGGGCATTACCCTGCCGGGTGAGCCCGTTGCTGTTCCCTGTGGTAAAGAATGCCTCGTCCATTCGGTATGCTTTCCACGCGTTCACCTTTTCCGCGCTCCAGATGGGGTCGTAGTTCTTGTGCAGCAGCGCACTCACTTTGGCCCTCACATCGTCGGGATCCGCATCTTCGCGAACGCGGAACCAGGTCGTGTAGTTGCCGATGCTGCCGAAGTTCCGCTCCTGTTCGGCAGCCCAGGTTCCCGAAATGTGCGTGATGATGTCATAGGGCATAAAGAAGGTGCCGTCAAAATCAGCAAAGACGCCCTTGATGGTGCGGTCCGATTGATCCACATTGATGACTTTCCCAATGAGGTTATCACCATCCACGGATAGTTTCCTTGCCAGG
>CAJODQ010000064.1 GCA_905233345.1 uncultured Bacteroidales bacterium | reverse complement strand
CTCTTCCATGAAGTTCTGGAGCCGTTTGGCGGGAATCATGTCGCCGAGGGCGTCGTAGAGCGGCTGGAGATACGGGTCAAGTTTGTCTTTCAGGTCGCCTGGCAGGAAGCCGAGCCTTTCACCGGCCTCCACGGCGGGTCGCGTGAGGATGATGCGTTTCACTTCCCGGTTCTTGAGCGCACGGACGGCCAGGGCGATGGCGGTGTAGGTTTTGCCACTGCCCGCCGGCCCGAGGGCGAAGATCAGGTCGTTGCGGTAGTATTCCCGCACCATGCGTTTCTGATTGGGCGTCCGGGCCTTGATGGGCCGCCCTTCATTGCTGTAGACGATGATGCTCTCGGCCGTCTCCTCGGTGGAGACGGCGCCGCTTTCAGCGCTGCGGTCGCTGCCTTCGAAGAGTGCCTCCACGTCGTATTCGTTGAGGACGCTCTTGGTCATCCGCCTGCGGCGGAGGATCTTGATCTTTTCCTCGAAATCGTCGAGCTCGCTCTGGGGTCCCATCAGGTAGATCTCGGCTCCGCGGGCGATGGCTTTGATCTTGGGGTAATGGCTGGCGAGCTGGTCAAACAGGCGGTTGTCGACGCCGTAGATGTCAATCGGGTCGATCTCTTCGAGGAAAATGGTTTTCTCCATAAGCAATGTATCAGGTTTACAGGTTGAATTTCGTTTTCAAGGCCGTCCATTCGCGCAACATCTTGTCGTAGTCGCTCTTGTCGGACCATTCGTCGCGGCGGCCGATCCAGTCGAGAATGGGAATCACGGTATAGTTGGCTTCGAGCATCCGCCGTCGTGAGCACCAGGTGTAGGTGGGGATGGCTTCGGCGATGGCCAGGCCGCCCCGTCCGTCACCGGTGAGCACCAGTTCGTAGAGCATCCCGATCTGCGTGAAAGGGTCGCTCTGGTTTGACAGGAAATTGCCCAGCGAAAAGGCGGTGGCATAGGGCGGCGCAAAGACCGCAGGCTGCACCACGTGGGGATGCGAGCCCACAATGGCGGCTACGCCGTTGCGGTGCAGGAAATCGGCCCATTCACGCTGGTTCTGCGAAGGTTCCAAATGGTACTCCAGCCCCCAGTGGGGCAGGGCGACGATCAATTCGGCCCCGCGCGCCCTGGCCCGGTCGATGACTTCACGCACATGGGTCGAGTCGAGCAGGTTTACCCGCCAAGGTGCGGGAACGGGAAGGCCGTTGGTGCCATACGTGAAATTGATGAAGGCGATATCGTGCCCCTTGATGCGGACGATCAACGGGTTCCGAAGGTATTCCTCTCCTTCCGAACGGTAGACGCCCGTAAAGGGGATGCCCATCCGGGAATACACCACGTAGGTGCTGTCGATCCCGGCGCGGCCTTTGTCGCAGATATGGTTGTTGGCCGTCAGGAAAAGGTCGACGCCCGCCCGCTTGGCCTCATAGGCCAGGCTCTGGGGCGCAGAGAACTGCGGATAGCCGGTATAGGGCGTCACCCCGCAGGGGAACTCCATGTTGGCCACCACAAAATCGGCCGCCGCAAAGCGGTCGGCCACATGGCTGAAACAGGCGCTGTAATCGTAGTCGGCGGGGTTGTTGCGGTCGCCGCCAAGCCGCAGGGCCGCAGTCACCTGCGGCCCGTGAGTCATGACGTCGCCGATGAAAACGATCCGCACCGTGTCGGGGCCGGCCCCCATAGCCGGCAGGCAGCCGGCCAGACAGAGCAGCAGACACCCTACTATGCGGAGCTTCTTCGGCATCAGAATCTGGCGCGGATACCGGCCTGGGCAATCCCCTGCATGCCGATACCCAGTTCCAAAAAGCCGCTGACGGCCTTGCCGACTTCCAGGCAGACAAAAGAACTCTGGAAGGTAGGAAGCACAATAGCGCCATTGAGCAGGCCCTGCAGGACGACGCCCTGCACGACCATCATGCCCAGGCCCAATTTGGAGTACATGCTGAAGACCTCGTTGCGGGTATGGAACCAGTCAAACTTGACAGTCCCCAGGAAAGTATAGATGTTGGCAGCGGCCAGGATCAGGTTCGCGTTGTAGATGAGCCC
>CAJODQ010000063.1 GCA_905233345.1 uncultured Bacteroidales bacterium | reverse complement strand
TTGAAGCGACAAGATTACCCTCTCGACCACAAATGGGCTTTGCTGCATGCCATCCACACTACTGCCGACTTCGAGATGGAACGCATTCTAAAGGTGGACGACGGAGCAGTGGAAATGCTCTATGCAGGATTCGCAGAAGGCCGCATCAAGACCATTGTCACCGATGTGACCATGGCCGCCTCCGGCATCCGTAAAGGAGCGCTGCAGCGCCTCGGAGTTGAGGTGAAGTGCTATCTGTCCGACCCCCGCACTGCCGAGCTGGCCGCCGAGAAAAGCATTACCCGCACCCAGGCCGGCATAAGGCTGGCGGTGGAGGAGCATCCCGACGCGCTCTATGCCTTCGGCAATGCTCCCACCGCGCTTATGGAGCTTTGCGAGCTGATCCGCAAGGGCGCAGCCCGTCCCGCAGGCATAATCGCCGCCCCGGTCGGCTTTGTCCACGTACGCGAAAGCAAGCATATGGTCAAGCCTTTCCGCCAGATTCCAAAAATCATAGTGGAAGGCCGCAAAGGCGGCAGCAACCTGGCCGCCACGCTGGTCAACGCCATACTCTGTTTCAACGATGCAGCCCAGTTAAAGCCAGGTCGCGATGTATAGACAACATTTCACAGTGATAGGCTTGACTGACGAGCGAGAACTCTGGTTCCCGCCGCAGGTCCTCAGCGTTATATCTTCCGGCCGTGTTTTTTCGGGTGGAAAACGCCACCATGAGATAGTAGCTTCCCTGCTTCCTGAGAATGCAAAGTGGATTGACATCACCGTGCCGCTGGATGCCGTCTTCGAACAATACAAAGCATTTGATGAGATAGTGGTGTTCGCTTCCGGCGACCCTCTGTTCTTCGGCTTTGCCAATACGATATGTCGCGAACTTCCTGATGCAGAAGTAAAAGTCTTCCCGGCTTTCAACTCGCTGCAGATACTGGCGCACAGAATGTTGCTGCCATACGCCGATATGTGCGCAGTATCGCTTACGGGCCGGCCCTGGGATGCCTTTGATGAAGCCTTGATTCGTGGAGAACGGCTCATCGGCGTATTGACTGACCGTCAGAAGACTCCAGCGATGATAGCAGCCCGTATGCTGGAATACGGCTATGATAATTACCGGATGACAGTAGGGGAGAACCTTGGCAATACGGAGGAGGAGCGTATTCGCTCCCTTTCCCTGCAGCAGGCTGTGGCAGCTGATTATAACTTCCCTAATTGCCTTATTCTTGAACAGACGGAAGTTCGTCCGCATCCCTTCGGTCTTCCTGAGAGCCAATTCGAATTGCTGGACGGCCGGGTGAACATGATAACCAAGATGCCGGTGAGGCTGCTGACCCTCAGCCAGCTCGATTTGCCGCGCCGCAACTCTTTCTGGGATGTGGGTTTCTGCACAGGTTCCGTTTCCATTGAAGCCAGGCTGCAGTTCCCGCACCTCAAGGTGACGGCTTTCGAGATACGCGAGCAGGGCCGCGGACTGATGGAGCACAACTCCAGAAAGTTCGGCGCTCCGGGCATAACTGCCGTCATCGGTGACTTCCTGGAGGCTGACCTGGACGCCCTGCCGGCGCCTGATGCAGTTTTCATCGGAGGTCACGGCGGCAAGTTGGTGGAGATAGTACGCCGCATCGACTCAGTGATGCTGCCCGGCGGCGTGATAGTATTCAACGCTGTCAGCGAAGAAAGCCAGGCGCTGTTCCGTGAAGCCGCCGCCGCGGTCGGCCGCCGCATAAGCGGTCAGATGCGCGCAGCCATCGACAATTTCAACCCCATCACCATCCTTAAAGCAGAATGAAGAAGATCGTCATAATATCAGTTGCTGAATCTGCCCTGCCACTGGCACAGACGCTGCAGGAAGCGCTGGGTGCGCAGGCAGAAGTGGAGATATGCCGCAGAGCGGCCCTTAAAGACCGCTGGGACGCCCTTGACGCAGTGGTGTTCATAGGCGCAGTCGGCATTTGCGTGCGCAGCATCGCTCCTTTGCTGAAAGACAAATACAGCGATCCGGCAGTGGTGTGCGTAGACAGCACCGGCAAGTTCGCCATACCTGTGGTGTCCGGACACGTGGGCGGAGCCAACGACCTGGCCCGCGGCATAGCTGAGGCCATCGGTGCCGAAGCCGTGGTCACGACTCAGAGCGACAATGAAGGTCTCTGGGCCCTCGACACCCTTGGCAGGGAGTACGGCTGGCAGACGGAGGCCGGCCATACGCAGATGAACCGCGCGGTCTTCGCCTTCGTGGAGAGGCGTCCGACCGCCCTGCTGCTGGAAGTGCGGGACGCGGGC
>CAJODQ010000062.1 GCA_905233345.1 uncultured Bacteroidales bacterium | reverse complement strand
AATTCGAACACTATGGCAAACTATCTCGACGTGGCCAAGTCTTGGCTCAGCAACAGTTACGATGTGGAAACCCAGCGCGAAGTGCTGGAAATGATGAAGGGCGATCCGAAAGCCCTGGAAGACGCTTTTTACCGCACGCTGGAATTCGGTACGGGCGGCCTGCGCGGCGTCATGGGTGCCGGCACCAACCGGATGAACCGCTACACTGTCGCCATGGCCACGCAGGGGCTTGCCAACTATCTCAAGAAGAATTTCAAGGACCAGAAGATTTCGGTGGTGATTTCCTACGACAGCCGCAACAACAGCCAGCTCTTCGCCCGGGTGTCCGCCGGGGTGCTGATGGCCAACGACATCCTTGTCTATATTTTTGACAATATCCGTCCCACGCCGGAACTCAGCTTCGCGATCCGGCACCTGGGCTGCAAAGCCGGCATCATGATCACGGCTTCGCACAACCCCAAGGAATACAACGGTTACAAGGTGTTCTGGGAGGATGGTGCGCAGATCATCACCCCCCACGACAAGAACATCATCGACGAGGTGGGCAAGATCACTTCGATGAGCCAGGTGAAATACGATGAAACCTGCTTCCCGCAGGGCATCGGCGCCGAAATCGACCGGGCTTTCCTCGACAGCCAGCTGTCGCTGCTCCTTTCACCGGACAGCGTCAGGCGCCACAGCGACATGAAGATCGCCTACACGCCGCTGCACGGCACGGGTGTCCGCCTGGTTCCCGCCGGCCTGAAGCAGGCGGGTTTCACGAATGTGTTCCATGTGGACGCGCAGGATGTGAGCGACGGCAACTTCCCGACGGTGGTCTCGCCGAACCCGGAAGAGCCGACAGCCATGCGGATGGTCATGGAACGGGCCGACGCCGTGGGCGCCGACATCGCGCTGGGCACCGATCCCGACGCCGACCGCGTGGGCTGCGCCGTGCGCAATGACAAGGGTGAACTGGTGCTTCTGACCGGCAACCAGATCGCTACGATCGTCACGAGCTACATTCTCACGCGCTGGCATGAACTCGGCCGGATCGACGGCCGTCAGTTCGTGGTCAAGACCATCGTGACGACAGACCTCCTGAAAAAAATCTGTGCAAAATACGGCGTCGAACTCTTCGACGTGCTGACCGGTTTCAAATACATCGCCGACAAGCAGCATCTGTACGAGGGCAAGAAGACCTTCATCTGCGGCGGCGAGGAGAGCAACGGCTTCAATGTCGGCAGCTTCGTGCGCGACAAGGATTCCGTAATCACCTGCTGCATGCTCTGCGAATGTGCGGCCTGGCTGGCCGACCGGGGCCAGTCGCTCTACGGCTATCTGCAGGAGATCTATGCGGAGTACGGCTACTTCAAGGAGAGCCTGCTTTCGGTCACGAAGAAAGGCAAGAGCGGCATCGAGGAAATCCAGCAGATGATGGTCGACTTCCGCGCCCGGGCCCCGAAGGCTCTCGCCGGCTCGCCGGTGGTGAAGGTCGTGGACTACAACAAGCCGGAAGAGACGGGCCTGCCGAAATCGAACGTGTTGCAGTTCTTCAGCGAGAACGGTTGCAAGGTGACGGTGCGTCCTTCGGGTACCGAGCCGAAGATCAAGTTCTACTTCAGCGCCTGTGGCTCTGACGCCGATGCCCTCAACGCCAAGCTGCGGGAACAGTTCTCTATGTAAATTATCTCGGTTTGCTTGCGCCCCTGGCGCGGGTGGTTCATTACTCCGGAACCCATGCCACCCTCGGCACTGTAAGAGGGAGGGGCCCATGCGTCAGCATGGGAGGGGTCGAGCGTAGCGAGACGGTTCCGGAGTAATAACCAGAGCGCCCAGCAAGCAAACCATGACAGTGAAATGAAGACATACGAAGAAAAGATCGACTGGCTGTTCAACCAGTTTCCTACCTACCAGAAGGTGGGAAAGGTGGCATATAAACCCGGTATCGAAACGATGGAGGCGTTCGATGCAGCGCTCGGACATCCGCACCGGAAGTTCCGGAGCATCCATGTGGCGGGAACTAACGGCAAGGGTTCGACCTGCCACATGTTGGCGGCGGGCCTGGCGGCCTGCGGCCTGAAGGTCGGGCTCTATACCTCGCCGCACCTGGTGGACTTCCGCGAACGGATGAAGATCATCGAAGGCGACCATTTCCGTATGGTGCCGAAGGATTTCGTCGAGGCGTTCATCGACCGTTGGCACGACTTCTTCGTGGAGCATACGCCGTCGTTCTTCGAGATCACGACGGCCATGGCCTTCGATTTCTTCGCGGCCGAACAGGTCGACATCGCCGTCATCGAGACCGGCCTTGGCGGCCGCCTCGACTCGACCAATGTCATCACACCCATCCTGAGCATCATCACCAATATTGGCCTGGAACACTGTGAACATCTGGGTTATACCCTCGCAGCCATCGCGGGCGAGAAAGCCGGCATCATCAAGCCGGGCGTGCCGGCCGTCGTCGGGGAGTTTGTGCCCGAGACGCGGCCGGTCTTCGAAGAGAAGGCCGCCGCC
>CAJODQ010000061.1 GCA_905233345.1 uncultured Bacteroidales bacterium | reverse complement strand
CTGCTTCCCGTCTGCACGCCGATCATCGCCACCATCTCCATGTGGCAGTTCGTCGGCATGTGGAACAGCTATTTCGACGCTATGATCTACCTGAACAGCGCCTCCAAGCAGCCCCTGCAGCTGGTGCTCCGTTCCATCCTGATCCAGAGCCAGCCGGAGCCCGGCATGGTCTCCGATATGCAGAGCACCGCCGAGCGCGCTCAGCTGGCAGAGCTTCTGAAATACGCCACCATCATCATCTCCAGCGTGCCCCTGCTTATCATGTATCCGTTCTTCCAGAAGTATTTCGACAGCGGCATTATGGCCGGCGCCGTCAAGGGCTGATCGTACCCGCTGCAAATTGAAACAAAATGAAAAGGAGAAAACACATGAGCAAACTTCGCAAGTCACTGGCACTTATCATGGCACTTCTCATGATAACCGCGCTTCTGGCCGGCTGCGGTGGGTCCGGCGGCGCATCGCCCGCGGGCGGCGGCAACAGTGCAGGTCTCGACGTGGACCCCGCTGATTTGCAGTTCCCCCTGGCCGAGACGGCCGAGATCTCCGGCCTGACCAGCTTCCCCGTCGGCTCCGAGTCTGACCCCAACAACCGCACCATCTTCAAGCGTCTTGAGGAGCAGACCAACGTCCATGTCAACTGGAAGGCTATCCAGAGCGACCAGTGGGGCGACAAGATCGCGCTTGAGATGTCCAACATCAAGACCCTGCCTGAGTTCGTGTTCACTGCCGGCTTCGGCGACACCGACCTGCTGAAGTACGCGAAGCAGGGCGTCATCATCCCGGTGGAGGATTACATCGACAAGTACATGCCCAACCTGTGCAAGGTGTTCGAGCAGGCCCCCGAGTACCGCACCATGTGCACCGATGAAGACGGCCACATCTGGGCGCTGCCCTGGATCGAGCAGCTGGGCTCCGAGAAGACCGCTATCCAGACCGTCGGCAACATGCCCTTCATCAACGTCGCCTGGCTTGAGTTCCTGGGCCTCGATATGCCCACCACCACCGATGAGTTCGAGCAGGTCCTGATCGCCTTCCGTGACAACGCCGACGCCCTCAAGAAGGAATTCAACATCGACGGCGACATCATCCCCATGTCCTGCATCATCAACGGCGGCAACGAGGACTGCACCATCCTCTGCAACGGCTTCGGCGAAGGCTACGGCGATCCCGATCCCGGCCGTCACATCGCTGTTACCGATGACCTGAAGGTCATCTGCCCCGCCAACACCGAGGGCTGGCGCGAAGGTATCGAGTGGCTGCACAAGCTTTACACCGAGAACCTGATCGACCCCGACGCCTTCACCCAGGAGTGGTCCACCTATGTTGCGAAGGGCAAGTCCGGCCGCTACGGCGTCTGCTTCACCTGGGACGTTGCCAACATCGCTTCCATCAGCATGGATGATCTGATCGCCGGCAACGGCTGGCAGCCTCTGCCCGCTCTGACCGCCGACGTGCGCAATATCACTCCTGCCAACGGTTCCTTCACCTCTGGCTTCGATCGCGGCCGCTGCGTCGTGACCGCCAACGCCGAGAACCCCGCCCTGATCTGCGCCTGGCTCGATCAGATGTACGATCCCTTCCAGTCCCCCCAGAACAACTGGGGCACCTACGGCGAAGATGACGAGTTCGACATCTTCGTTCTCGGCACCAACGCCAACGGCGATGAGATGCTGCAGCATGCGCCTCTCGGCGATGCTTCCCCCGTGGAAGTGCGTGAGGCCGAGTGCACCGGCGGCCCCCTCGCCATCCTCGACAGCTACTATGGCGTTTACGTCACCTGCCCGGACGACGCCCAGTACCGCCTCGACTGGATCAAGGACATCTACACCCCCGACATGAACACCAAGTATGTCTTCCCCAACGTGTTCATGAGTTCCGACGATACCAAGACCATCTCGAACCTCAACGCGGACATCTACAAGTGCATCAACACGGCCCGCGCCGACTGGATCATGAACGGCTTCTCCGACGCCGACTGGGAAAAGCTCCAGTCCGATCTGGACGCCTATGGCCTGCAGGAGTATCTGTCCATCTTCCAGAAGTATCTGGACGACTTCTACGCCTGATTCTTATCCAATCTCTGTCTGCGCCGGTTTCCCCGGCGCAGACAGCAGAGAAAAGCGCTTTTTTGCGAAAAGCGCTTTTCTCTGCGCAATTATACACAGGAGTAATACCCATGATCAGCAACGCACTGAAACAAGCCCGGGAATTTGAAACGAAATACCACCCGTTTATCGACGTGTCGAAACAGCCCCGTTTCCACCTGACCGGCGGCATAGGCTGGATCAACGATCCCAACGGTTTTTCCGTATATAAGGGTGAATATCACCTGTTCTACCAATATCATCCCTACGACACCAAATGGGGGCCCATGCACTGGGGTCACGCCAAGACCCGGGATTTCATCCGCTGGGAGCGGCTCCCCGCCGCCCTCGCTCCGGACGAGGAGTACGATCAGGACGGCTGCTTCTCCGGCAGCGCCGTGGAGCTCCCGGACGGACGGCAGCTTCTGCTGTACACCGGCGTCCGCAGAAAGCGCCGGGAGGACGGCTATGTGGTGGATTACCAGACGCAATGTGCCGCCATCGGAGATGGTGTCGATTTCGAGAAGTATGACTGCAATCCCGTGATCGGCGCCGACCTGCTTCCCAAGGGCGGCAGTGAGGTGGATTTTCGGGACCCGAAGATCTGGCGCGAGGGAGACGTTTTCTACGCGGTGGTTGGCAACCGCTGCGAGGACGACAGCGGAACGATCCTGCTGTTCGAGAGCGACGACGGACTACACTGGCGCTATGTGAGCGTCCTGTCCGCGTGCCACAATCAGTACGGGAAGATGTGGGAATGCCCGGATTTCTTCCCCCTGGATGACAAGGCCGTTCTCTTGGTCAGTCCCCAGGAGATGAAGGCCATCGGGCTGGAGTTCCACCCCGGAAATGCCAATGTCTGCCTGATTGGCCATTATGACCGGGAGCGCCATCATCTGATGCGGGAGCGGGTGCAGGCCATCGACTACGGCCTGGATTTTTACGCCCCCCAGACCTTGTCAGCACCGGAC
>CAJODQ010000060.1 GCA_905233345.1 uncultured Bacteroidales bacterium | reverse complement strand
GTATAGGATGTGGGGAGACGGGAAGCGGGCCAAGATCGATATGATGATCGGGTCCAACCTGGACGAGATCAGGTACTTCGTGCCGTTCGAGGGCGGCGAAGAAGGCTTCCTCGATACGCTGAAGTGGATCGCCAAGCGGGACCGCGCGCTGCTCAGCGAGCAGGAGAAGGCCCAGTATGACGCGTTCATGGCCACGCTCGCGAATGAAAGCGAGGGGAGCAGGCTGGAGCAATACTGCAACGACATCAACTTCCGCGCCGGCAACACCAATATGGCCATCCGGCACGCTGCCGCCGGCGGCAACACCTACATGTACTTCATCAGGAAGCCGGTGACAACTCCCCAGCTTGGCGCAATACACGCGTGTGAGATTCCGTACTTGTTCGACACGTGCATGCCGGACCCGATGGGAAGCGGAGAGATTGTTTCGACCGAAGACTGCGAATTCCGCCACGTCGCCAAGGAGATGTGGACCAACTTCGCCCGGACGGGCAACCCCTCTACCGACAAATACGAGTGGAAGAAGTTCTCCGGTGACGACCGCCAGACGATGGTCTTCGACGATGTCATCGGTATGCAGAAGGATATTTTCGGAAGGCGTGAGGACCTGATGATGTCCTGGGCAGAGCGCCTTGGGAACGGGTCGTCCAAGAGAGTCTGCTGACGCGTTGCATGAAAAGCACTGATTCAACATTCAAGCTCCCTGAGCATTATTCCTTCAAATCCATTTGGCGGATCACTTTCCCCATCCTGGTAGCTCTGGTAATGGAGGAGCTGCTGGGGATGACCGACACGGCCTTCCTGGGCCGTGTCGGTGAGATTGAGTTGGGCGCTTCGGCCATCGCCGGCGTCTATTTCACGATTTTGTATATGCTGGGATTTGGCTTCTCCATCGGAGTCCAAATCATCATTGGCCGGCGCAACGGGGAGGCTTGCGAGAGCGGAACGGGCTTCGGCGCCATCGGACGCGTTTTCTGGCAGGGCGTCTGGTTCCTGGCGGCCCTGGCTCTTCTGACGATGGTCCTTTCGTATTTTCTGTCGCCGCCCCTTCTTCGGGGGATCCTGCGGTCGGAGAATATCTTATCAGCTTCCGTCGTCTATGTGAACTGGCGGATTCCGGGGCTGCTCTTTGCCTTTTTGACAGCGCTGTTCCGTGCTTTTTACGTTGGGATCTGTGAAACGAAGAGCCTTACCTGGAATTCCATCGTGCTGGTGGCTAGCAATATCTTTTTGGACTGGGTGCTCATCTTCGGTCACCTGGGCGCACCGGCGATGGGCATCAAGGGAGCCGCACTGGCATCGACCATCGCGGAAGGCATCTCTCTCCTTTTCTTTGTCTTATGGGCTTTCTTTACGGCCGATAAGAAATACGGCCTTCAAACGCTGGTCAAACCCGTATGGAAGGAGTTCAAGCACATATTCTCCACAGCCTCCTGGGTAATGCTGGAGTATGTGTTGAATATTTCCGTATGGCTGCTATTCTTCCTCTTCATCGAGCATTTGGGCGAGGAGCAGCTGGCTATCGCCAACATCGTGCGGAGTATCTCCGAGGTACCGTTCGTTTTCTCGGCGGCCTTTGCCTCTACGGCGGCAACGCTGGTGAGCAACATCATCGGCGAAGGCCATCCCGATGGCGTGGTCCCGATTATCCGGCGCGTAGTGATGCTCTGTACCGTGACGATGCTGCCGCTGCTGGCTATCTTTGCCATTTTCCCGCACCAGATCATCGGCCTGTTTACCGATATTCCTTCCCTGATCCAGGGTTCCGTTCCCACACTATGGGTGATGTGCGCGGCTATGTTGCTTACCCTGCCGTGGAATGTGTATCTGCAGTCCGTCGCGGGAACGGGAGATACACGTGTCTGCCTCCGCATCGACGCAGTGGCCCTTTTCATCTATGCCGTGTACTGCACCATCATTATCGGCATCCTTCAATCGGACATCGCCGTGTGCTGGACGGCCGATGGTGTCTATGCGCTTTGTGTCTGGATCCAGAGCGCCATATATATCCACAGGAGAAAGTGGCGCAACAAAACGATTTGATCGAGAAGATATGATGAGAAATTGGAAACTATGGGTGATTGCCGCCATCGCCGCCATCTGCGGCGCGATGGGACTCACTGCTTGCATGCCGGATACGCCTGATGATGACCCCGTGAAAAAGGCCCTTTTGATCATCCTCGACGGCTGGGGAATCGGCGACAAAAGTCAGAGTGACGTCATCACGCAGTCCTCCACGCCTTACATGGACTATCTGTATGCCCATTATCCGCATTCCACGTTGCAGGCATCGGGCGCGTACGTGGGACTGCCCGACGGGCAGATGGGCAACTCGGAGACAGGACACCTGAATATCGGCGCCGGACGCGTCGTTTATCAGGATCTGGTGAAGATCAATCGCGCCATCGCCGACAACTCCATCCTGGAGAACCCCGAAATCAAGGCGGCTTACAGTTATGCCAAGACGACTGGCAAGCGCCTTCACCTGATGGGCCTCACGTCCACCGGAGGCATTCACTCTTCGCTGGACCACCTCCTGAAACTCATCGACATCGCCCAGGTGTATGGCGTCGAGAACTGCTACGTGCATTGCTTCATGGACGGTCGTGACACAGACCCCAGGTCGGGCAAAGGTTTCATTGCTGACTTGCAGAAGCATATGGATGATGTGGGGGTAGGTGTTGTCGCATCGGTCATCGGCCGATACTACGCCATGGACCGCGACAAGCATTGGGACCGCATCAAACTCGCATACGACCTGCTGGTAAATGGCAAAGGCCGTCCGGTGACGGACATGGTGGAGGGTGTACAGTCTTGCTACGACACGCACTCGGAGGAACACAAGAACACCGACGAGTTCATGGAGCCGCTCGTCAACAGCAATGTCGACGGCCGTATCCAGGAAGGTGACGTGGTCATCTTCTTCAACTATCGCAGCGACCGCGCCAAAGAACTCACCATCGTACTCACGCAGCAGGATATGGAAGAGCAGGGGATGAAGACCATTCCGAACCTACAGTATTACTGTATGACGCCCTACGACGATACCTTCACGGGCGTGCACATTCTCTTCCCCAAGGAGAACGTGAAGAACACCCTTGGCGAATACATCGCCAGCAAGGGCTTGAAGCAATTGCACGTCGCTGAGACGGAGAAATATGCGCATGTGACCTTCTTTATCAATGGCGGACGTGAAGAGCCCTTCGATGGGGAAGAACGCATCCTGGTGAACTCTCCCCAGGTGGCCACCTACGACCTGAAGCCCGAGATGTCAGCTTTCGAGGTGAAGGACAAATTGGTCGAGGCGCTCAAGACC
>CAJODQ010000059.1:3736-4788 GCA_905233345.1 uncultured Bacteroidales bacterium | reverse complement strand
GGTGTGCATGATCCAGAAAGAGGTGGCGGAGCGCATGGCGGCGGGCCCGGGCTCGAAGACCTACGGCATCCTGTCGGTGCTCATGCAGGCTTGGTATGATATCGAATACTTATTTACGGTGGGCGAAGGAGCGTTCCTGCCGCCGCCCAAGGTCAAGAGCGCGGTTATCCGCCTCACGCGCAACGAGCGCGGCTCGCTCGACTGCGATGAGGATCTCTTCAAGCGCGTCGTCAAAACCACCTTCAACCAGCGCCGCAAGACCATCCGCAACTCGCTGAAGCCCATCCTCGCCACGCTCCCGAAGCTTCCGGCTTACATCCCCTATCTCGACGCCCGTCCCGAACAATTGTCCGTCGAGGAGTTTGTAGAATTGACGAAATCGTTATCTTTGTGACAGCGTCACGCCCCGCCTGACACTTCCGTCATGCCGGGCTTGACAATCACCCTCATTCCGGGCTTGACCCGGAATCTAAACGATACGATTATGTGGCGAGAGATCTGTGGGGCGGCCCTTACCTTCTGTATTCTTTTTTGGAACGTCGAGTGTTACTTTGACCCTTTCGACGATCCGTTGAAAAACGACGACGAGTTCACGCCCGGGGCCGTGCGGCACTGGACATGGAAGCGCTTTGAGGCCAAACGCGACGGGCTGGCGCAGACCATCGTGGCAGTGGCCGACGAGACGGGCGAGTTGCCGGCGCTAGTGGGCCTGGCCGAGGTGGAGAACCGCTTCGTCGTGGCGCAGCTGGTGCGCAAGACCCTGCTGGGAAACCTGGGCTATGATTTCGTACACCGCGAAAGCCCCGACGAGCGCGGCATCGACGTGGCGCTCCTCTACCGGAAAGACGTTTTCCGGGTTGTGGCGGTAGATTCGCTCCGGGTGCCGGATTTCAAGACACGGGACATCCTGTATGTGAAATTGCGATGCCGGATCGAGTCCGGCATGACGATGAACGTCTTCGTCGTGCATCTGCCGTCGAAGCGGGGCGGGGCGCGGGCGTCGCAGGAGCGGCGGGAGACAGCGCTGCGGGTGCTCGAGCGCGCCGTCGACT
>CAJODQ010000059.1:0-3724 GCA_905233345.1 uncultured Bacteroidales bacterium | reverse complement strand
CCCCATCGTCGTAATGGGCGACTTCAACGACGGCGTAGCCCACGTCAGCGGCCTGTCCGTGCCGCCTTTCGACGGCCCGCCAGCCGCTCCCGGGACCCTCAAATACCACGGCCGCTGGGAACAGATCGACTGGTTCTGCACCTCACCCGCCCTGGATTCGTCTGCCCGCATGCAGATCTTTGCACCGCCTTTCCTGCTGGAGCCCGACCCGGCCTGGCTGGGCGACAAGCCGCGCCGCAGCTATATCGGACCGCGCTACCACGGCGGCCTCTCCGACCATCTTCCCGTTCTTCTGAAACTGTTCCATTGAATTTTTGCTACCTTTGACGCCATGAAGCAATATCTCGATCTCCTGCGGCATATCGAAGCCAACGGCACGTACAAGGGCGACCGCACCGGCACCGGCACCACCAGTGTGTTCGGCTACCAGATGCGATTCAACCTGGCCGACGGCTTCCCGCTGCTGACCACCAAGAAAGTGCACCTGAAGAGCATCCTCTACGAGCTGCTCTGGTTCATTGCGGGCGACACCAACATCAAGTACCTGAAAGACCATGGCGTCTCGATCTGGGATGAGTGGGCTGACGAAAACGGCGAACTGGGGCCGGTCTACGGGCACCAGTGGCGCTCCTGGCCCACGCCCGACGGTGGTACCATCGACCAGCTTTCGCAGGTCATCGAGCAGATCCGCCGCAACCCGGACAGCCGCCGCCTCATCGTATCGGCCTGGAATCCGGCCGAGGTCGACAAAATGGCCCTGCCGCCCTGCCACACGCTCTTCCAGTTCTATGTGGCGGACGGCAAGCTCAGCTGCCAGCTCTACCAGCGCAGCGCCGATGTGTTCCTGGGCGTGCCTTTCAACATTGCTTCCTACGCCCTGCTCACGATGATGGTGGCGCAGGTCTGCGGGCTGCAGCCCGGCGATTTCGTGCACAGCTTCGGCGACGCGCACATCTACTCCAACCACCACGAGCAAGTGGCGCTGCAGTTGTCCCGCACGCCGCGTCCGCTGCCGAAGATGCAGCTCAATCCTGAGCGCAAGAGCATTTTCGACTTTGTCTATGAAGATTTCACCCTGACCGACTACGACCCGTGGCCGGCCATCAAAGCCCCCGTTGCAGTATGAAAGACACGATCAGCCTCATCGGCGCAGCCGCCGAAAACAACGCCATTGGCTACCGCGGCCTGATTCCCTGGCACATCCGCGCCGATTTCCAATATTTCAAACGCATCACGATGGGCCATCCCGTGATCATGGGACTGGGCACCTGGCGTTCGTTCAGCGAGCGCTGCCTGCCGGGCCGACGCAACCTGGTGGTCACCGACCAGCCGCTCACCGATGCCGACCGCGCTTCCGGTGCGGAATTTTTCTCCACGCCCGACGAAGCCCTGGCGGCAGCCGCCGGCGCTCTGGAAATCTTCATCATCGGCGGCGGCATGATGTACCGGCAGATGATCGAACGGGCCGACCGCGTCTACGTGACGCGCATCCACACCGTTGTGGAGCCGGCCGACGCGTTCTTCCCTGAGATCGACCCTGAAAAATGGGTCGAAACCCAGCGAAGCATCCGCTATCACGACGAGGCCTCCGGGCTGGATTATACCTTCCTGCTGTATGAAAAAAGAAAATAATAACGGCCGGGAATCGTTCAGCAGTTCTTTTGGCATCCTGGTCGCCCTGGCGGGATCCGCCGTGGGCCTGGGCAACCTCTGGCGTTTTCCCTACCTGGTGGGCGAGAACGGCGGTGCCGCCTTTATCCTGATCTACCTGGCTTTCGTGTTCCTGCTGGGCATCCCCATCCTCCTGTCGGAGTTCATCATCGGGCGCCGCAGCCAGGCCAGCGCGCGTAAGGCCTTCCAGATCCTGGCACCGGACGAAAACTGGGGCTTTGTCGGTCTGCTGGCGGTGATTTGCTGTACGCTGATCCTCTCGTTCTACTCCGTGGTCGGCGGCTGGGGCATCGAATACCTGGTCAAGTCCTTCAAATTTGACTTTACGAGCGCCAGCGACGAGAACCTGGCGTCCATGTTCTCAACCTTCTCCACCTCGACCTGGACACCGCTGATTTGCCATACGGTTTTCCTTTCGGTGACGGCAGGCATTGTGGTTTCGGGCGTCAAGAAAGGAATCGAGAGCTTCTCGAAGGTCATGATGCCGGTGCTTTTCGTCATCATGATCGGCATTGCGATCCGCTCGCTGACCCTGCCGGGCGGCGAGGCCGGCGTGGCGTATCTGTTCAAGCCCGACTGGTCGGAAGTGGACGGCCATACCTTCCTGGCAGCTCTGGGACAGGCCTTCTTCTCGCTGTCACTGGGTAGCGGCATGGTGATCACCTATGGCTCTTATGTGAAGAAGCACGAGCATATCCTGAAGCTTTCCGTGGAAACAGCGCTGGCCGACACCATCTTCGCGCTGATTGCCGGCTGCGCCATCATGCCGGCGGTGTTTGCCTTCGGCATCAGCCCGGGCGAAGGTCCCGGCCTGGTGTTCATTACCCTGCCGTACATTTTCGGCAAGCTGCCGATGGGCGGCTATATTGCCATCCTCTTCTTCTTTGCGCTGCTGCTGGCGGCACTCACCTCATCTATTTCAGTGATGGAGGTGATCATCGCCTCGGCCATGGAAGAGTTCAAGCTGAAACGGAAGACGGCCGTGATTTCGGTCTTCCTCGGCATCTGGGTGCTGGGTTGCCTCTGCTCGCTGTCGCTGGGCCCGCTCAATGAATGGAAAGTTGTGGGCAAGACGATCTTCGATCTGTTCGACTATCTGTCGGCCAACGTGCTGATGCTCATCGGTGGCCTGCTGGTGGTCTTCTTCGTGGCCTGGAAGCTGGGCAAGAAAGCCATGCACGACGAACTCACCAATGGCGGCACGCTGAAGATCCCCAACTGGGTCATCGATACCCTCTACTTCCTTCTCCGCTTCATTGCCCCCGCCGCAATCGTGATCATCATGATCTTCCAGTACGTTTCGTAACGTTCCCTTACGTAATGGCCGCCAGACGGGCAGCTATGGAGTGAATACCATCAAGGATCCGCTTCCTCATCGCAGGGCGCGGAATACGATAACCCGAAGCATAATGCGTAAGCTGCTGCTGATTGATGCCAGTTTCTTTGGAAATGGCCGATTTGGGAATCAGGCCTTCTGTATAATGGAGGAGCGCCCGCGCAGTTAGCTGCCAGTCATATTCCCAAACAGACTGTTGAAATTCCAGAGGAATCGGCACGAAGCCCATCGATATGGAAATGGAGGGCTTCGTCCATGTTTCGCTGTAACTCGTCCAAGGTTCTGCCAGTAGAAACACAAGCGATATCCTCATTGACAGGTGACGCCGAATAATTATCCGTATAATCGACAATAATTCCAATTTTAACAGAATCTTTCATTTCCAACCGGCTTGTTTCTATATGTTGTTCAATATTTCTTGCTCGAGGGTCGCCGATTACTTTATACCGCTTCACACCAAGAATACACTATAAAGTTATAACAAATTATATCATTTACAAGCGAAAATCTCGCTTTTTGAAGCAAAATAACAACAACACGGGCGTAAGAAAAAAGTATCGATATAATCTTGCGTATTATTGTAGAAATGAAGAAAATACAAAAAAATCAAGGGCGATACGTTGCGGGTCGCTGCCGGCAGGAATCTAAAGTCATAACAAAGGCTCAATATTCCATGGTTAACCACATACCAAACAGACGGTTGGTAATGGAATAAAC
>CAJODQ010000058.1 GCA_905233345.1 uncultured Bacteroidales bacterium | reverse complement strand
TCTCCATCCATCAGGACCAGTCCTTCCCAGTGGGGATGGTGGAGCTGGTCCGGATGTTCCCGATGTCCCTGCATGAATTTCTGGATGCCACGGGCAACGAACAGCTGACCCAGTTGCTTCTCAACTGTGACTGGGCTGCCGTGAACACCCTCAGCCAAAAGTATATCGACCTCTTGCGTCAATACTATTATGTCGGCGGAATGCCGGAGGCTGTGGCTGGATACATAGAGGGGAAGGGATTGAACGCTGTCCGCAAGATCCACAAGGACATTTTGGCCGGATACCGCAAGGACTTTTCCAAGCATGCGCCGAAGAGAGAGGTGCCCCGTATCGAGATGGTCTGGGACTCGCTCCCTTCTCATCTGGCCAAAGAAAACAAGAAACTCATCTATGGCGCGATCCGCAAAGGGGCACGTGCCAAGGATTTCGAGGTGGCCATTACCTGGCTCAAGGACGCCGGGCTCATCTATAAGATTCACCGCGTTTCAAAGATTGAATACCCGCTCAAGTTTTATGAGGACTTCGACGTTTTCAAAGTATTCCCGCTGGACGTGGGCCTTCTGGGTGCCATGACCGATGTGCCGGCCTCCCAGATGATGGTGGGCGATAATATCTTCAAGGAATTCAAGGGCGCTTTCACGGAGTGCTATGTCAATGAGCAGATGGCCCGCATCCAGATACCGACCTTCTACTATTCGTCCAACGAGTCGGAAGTTGAGATTGATTTTGCTGTCCAGACTGAGAAACGAGTAATCCCCATGGAAGCCAAGGCGGAAGAGAATGTCAAGTCCAAATCCCTCAGGACCTATATCGACGAGAATCCAAACCTGAAAGGGCTACGTGTCTCGATGAAGAACTACATCGACCAGGGGTGGATGGAGAACCTTCCGCTTTATGCTATAGAAGGTTACCTCCGGGCTGAAGGAATCCCAGTCCCGGAGCAAGGTGAATAATGATGGATAGGCCCTGATCACCCCTCCGGCCCGCTCTCACCGAGAATATACCTGGCCGCGGCCTCTGCCTTGGCGGAGGCCCATATCGATGAAGCATTCGTCGATGGAGAACTGCTGCAGGACGGGGCTGTAGTTCCTACAAATAGCGATGAAACTCTCCGAGCATTGCTTGTACCAAGCCCAGTCACCCCGCACGATGACCAGTTGCGGATACTGCCGCAGCGCTTGCGACACGGGCATCGCCGCCTTGATACCGATCTTCTTGGCGGGCATCGACGCAGCGGCGATGATGCTGCGCCGGTCGCTCGGATCCCCCGAAACCACCGACGGGACCAAGCGGATATCCTCGCCTCCTTCCATCACACGCTTGACCGCCGACCAGCTCAGGAAGGCAGAGTTCACGTCAATATGAAAGATGATGCGGGACATTTTACAAAGATAAAACATCCTGCCTTTATTGCAAAGACAGGACGCTGATGTACAGGTATCTTTTAGAAGCATCTCTTTCGGATGGTTGGATTTGTCTTTTTTCGTATATTTAACCCATGAAACATATCCTGCCCCTCTATCCCTGCCTGATTCTGCTGCTTGCCCTCGCGGCCTGCACTTCTCCATCTCCCATGGACCGCTATATCGACGACCTGATGTCCCGCATGACGCTGGATCAGAAGATCGGCCAGTTGAACCTTCATTCCGCACCCGGCTTCATTTCGGCCGATCGTGTCATGGAGAATGACGAGAACGCCAAGCTGCTGCGCGAAGGCCTGCTGGGCGGCATTTACGGAAGCAGCAATCCGGCATTGATGCGACAGTATCAGGACATCGCCTTGCAGAGCGGCGCCGGCATCCCCCTGATCTTCGGCATGGATGTCATTCACGGGCATCAGACGGTCTTTCCCATTCCCCTGGGCCTGTCCACATCGTGGAACATTGAACTCATTGAAAATACGGCAAGGGTGGCGGCCCGAGAGGCGACGGCCTGCGGCATCAACTGGGTGTTCAGCCCCATGGTGGACATCTGCCGCGACGCACGATGGGGCCGCATCGCCGAGGGTGCCGGTGAAGATCCTTATCTGGGAGGAGAGATTGCCAAGGCGATGGTCTATGGCTACCAAGGCCATGACACAGTATTCGACATCGATGAGGTGATGGCCTGCGTCAAGCACTACGCACTGTATGGTGGCGCCGAGGCCGGCCGGGACTACAACTCCGTGTTCCTGAGCCGGCAGGAGGCCATGAACGGATACATGAACCCCTATAAGGCAGCATGCGAGGCCGGTGCGGGCAGTTACATGAGTTCTTTCAACGAATTCGAAGGCATCCCGGCCAGCATGAACGAATGGCTGATGGATGAGGTGCTCCGGAAAAGCTGGGGCTTCAGCGGTTTCATTGTCAGCGACGCCACGGCTATCTTGGAGGAGACGGCTCACGGTATCGGCGACTTGCAGGAGGTGAGCGCACGTTCGCTGCAAGCTGGCCTGGATATGGACATGAACAGCGACGGCTATGTAGGGACACTCAAGAAGTCCCTGGAAGAGGGCCGCATCGGCAAGGCCGACATCGACCGGGCCTGCCGCCGCATACTGGAGGCCAAATACAGGCTCGGCCTCTTTGACGACCCGTATCGGTATTTCTCTGAGGAGCGTTATGCCAGCGAGGTGTTCACGCCCGAGAATCGCGCATTCGCCCGCAAAGTGGCGCAAGAGTGCCAGGTTCTCTTGAAGAACGACGGCGTGCTGCCGCTCAGCAAAGGCGCGAAGGTCGCCGTAGTGGGACCACTGGCGAAGGATGCCGCCGCCATGGCTGGCACCTGGGCTGCATCTTCGCATAACAACGAGAGCGTGACGCTGTGGCAAGGCATCTCTGAGGTCACATCGGCCAGCTATGCTGAGGGAAGTTGGCTCTATAGTGATGCTGCTGTCGAGGATGCCGTCCGTTATGGGCTGATCCGCATGTTCGCCCCGGGCGTACCTGTTCCGCCCGTTCACGAAAGGCCCCAGAAACTGCTGGTCGCCGAGGCTGTCATGAAGGCGATCACTGCGGACGTCGTAGTTGCCTGCATAGGAGAGATCGCAGGTATGAACGGCGAAGGCGCTTCACGCTCCGACATCTCGATCCCGGACAGTCAGATGGAATTGCTTAAGGCAGTCAAGGCCACAGGAAAACCTTTGGTCGTCGTGTTGGTTACGGGACGGCCGCTGGCCCTGACGGATGTCGAGCCGCTCGCCGACGCCATCCTGACCGTCTGGAGCCCCGGCATCGAGGGCGGCCACGCCGTTGCCGACTTACTCTTCGGCGATGCGAACCCCTCGGCCAAACTGACGACCAGTTTCCCCCGTTCGGTGGGCCAGCTGCCGCTATACTACAACCACAAGAACACGGGCCGTCCGCATCCCGACGATGCCCCTTACCGTAAGTTCACCAGCTGCTACATCGACGAACTGAACGGACCGCTCTATCCCTTCGGATATGGTCTGAGCTACACCACTTTCTCCTATTCCGACGTCACCCTGAGCGCTGACGAAATGCCTCGCGGAGGCCAGGTCACCGCCTCGGTCACCGTGACCAACACCGGGCATCGCGACGGCTCGGAAATCGTCCAGCTGTACATCCACGCTGTCCACAGTTCATCGACTCGACCCGTGGAGGAACTCAAGGGATTCCGGAAGGTTTTCATCCCTGCCGGACAGTCCGTCACGGTAGATTTTCAGCTGGATGAAGATGCGCTGTCCTATTACAATCACGAACAGGAATGGACCTGCGAGAGCGGCGACTATGAAATCCTTGCCGGTCCCAACTGCCGCGATACCCAAATGGCCAGGGTGTCGGTTAAGTAATACCAAGAGCGACGATTATACGCAATGAAAGCAACAACAATTCTTGCTATTGCCCTGCTATGGGCTATGATGCTGGCGGGATGCCGGCAGAAAGAGACACACGTGGTCATGGAGACCACGATGGGAACGATCGAGTTGAAACTCTACGACGAGACGCCGCTGCACCGCGACAATTTCGTGCAGCTTGTGAAGGAGAACGCCTTCGACTCGCTGCTCTTCCACCGCGTGATCCGGGACTTCATGATTCAGCGCGTCCCCACCGACGCCAACGACCGCCCGCTCGAAGACGTCCGTATCCTCCGCATTTTCTTGAAATAAGCGTAAGCCTCTTTATGGATCACCGCTGAGACCGGGTGGGCGATGAAAGCAAGAATGATTGTCAATGCGGAGGGCATTCGATAATGAGGGTCCCGCCCGTTTCCGGCCGAGGAAAACCCTGCCGCCAGACAGGCGCAAGCCCGGATTTCGTAACTGTCTGATTATCAGCTCAAGCATTTTTGAAGTTCTGCGCCACAGCCTGATTTCGGCCGTTGGCGCAAAGACTGAAAATTGAAGCCGTTGATTATCAGTCGATTATGTTTTTGGATTCTGCGCCTGTCTGGCGAAAAGGCGCGAACAGCAGCAGGGGTGACAGCGGGCGACGATTTGTGAGCGGCTGGTCGTTTTTGAGGGCGCAAAGTCTGACATTTGCCGCGTTGACGATGTGGAGCGGCTGAGCGTGTCGTCGCGGACTGGATTTGTAGAGAAGCGCCAGATAGTGTGACGCGACGACGTTGTGGAGAGACTGAGAATGTCGTCGTGGCGAAAGAAGGGCGGTGGTTCGAAAGTAGGCGAGAGAGGTACGAAAAACGCCGGCTGAAGGGCCGTCGTGAAACCTCTTGAAAGGTCGTTCGAAAAATTCGGTGGTATTTTCGTGGTATAATTCTATCAAAAGAAAAACGCAACTCATTGAAAATCATTGAGTTGCGTTCCTAAATTCGTGACTCCCACGGGATTCAAACC
>CAJODQ010000057.1 GCA_905233345.1 uncultured Bacteroidales bacterium | reverse complement strand
CACCGCCATGGTCTTTACCACCCGCACTTCCGGCCCCGGGATTGAACCCGGCCAGAATATGAACCACTAATCTTTTACGAAATGGACAGAAGAGAAGCCCTGAAACTGATGGGAGCGTCCCTGGCTGCCGTCGCCATGGCAGGCATCGCTCCCCGTACCCATGCCGCCATCCTGAAGGACCGCGCCAAGAACAAGAAGCGCCTGGTCTTCTATTTCACCGCCACCGGCAATTCCCTGTTCGTCGCCCGCCAGTTCTCCGACAGCCCGATCAGCATTCCGCAGGAACTTAAAAAGAAAGACTTGACTTATGAGGCCGATGAAATCGGTATCGTCTGCCCGGACTATGCCGGTGCCATTCCCAAGATCGTCCGCGAGTTCGTGCAGAAGGCCTCCTTCAAGGCACCGTACATGTTCTCCGTCATCACTTTCGGCAACGCCTGCGTGAACGTGGCCGAATATTGGGATGAATTCTGCCAGGGCCAGGGCGTCAAGATGAACTATGTCCGGCCCATCCTGATGGTGGACAACTATCTGCCCGTCTTTGACATGAACCAGCAGATGGCCATCGACAAGCACACGGACGAGAATCTGGCCACCATCCTCGAAGAGGTGGGGGCGCACAAGGACTTCATCGCTCCTGCCGAGATGGGTTTCTTCAACAAGGACATGCTCAAGGGGATGCAGGACCAGCACTTCTCGATGACAGCCGACCGTCTCCTCCAACTGCGGGAAGACCGCTGCGTCCAGTGCATGACCTGTGGAAAAAATGCGCTCGCGTGACCCCCTGACCCGCCAGCGTTTGACCCCTGTGCGTAATTTTCGGTTGACCCTTGTGGCATAAAGATAAAATGACCCCTGCCGGAGAGATCCAGCAGGGGTGTTTTTTGTAGATTTATGTTCCGTCTTGGCCGGCGGGAAAACAAAATCTACAATCAACCATGACAAAGGTAAAAAACATTCTCCGTTGCCATGCAATGGGGATGGGGATAAAAAGCATCAGCAGTGCTTTCCACATATCCCGGAACACCGTGCGCAAATACGTGCGGCGTTATCAAGAAAGCGGACTGTCAATGGAACGCCTTCTTTCCATGTCGGAAGAACATCTTCAGGAGATGTTCGTCGTTGGACAGCCACGCGGATACAAGCCATCGCCCCGGCGAGCAGAACTGGAGGCATTGCTGCCAGAGTACGCGAAGCGTCTCAGCCGCAAAGGGACAACCGTCAGAGGCCTCTATCGTGAGTATGCACAGATGTATCCTGACGGATACAAGTCGGCCCAGTTCGAGATACTTCTTCGCCGATACAGGCTTCAGACGAAGGTCATCGGGCATGTGGAACATCTTGCCGGTGACCAGATGTACATTGACTTTGCGGGAGACAAGCTGGAGATCGCGGATGCCATGACGGGAGAGACCCATAACGCAGAGGTGTTCGTCGCCATTCTTCCCTGCAGCCAGCTCACGTACTGCGAGGCCGTATGGTCACAAAAGAAAGAGGATCTAATCGGGGCCTGTGAGAACGCCCTCCACTTCTTTGGCGGAGCGCCGATGGCCATCGTCCCGGACAATCTGAAGTCTGCCGTGACGCGAAGCGACAAGAACGAGCCCGTCATCAATGAGGAGTTCGCTTCCTTCGCGGAGTTCTACAACTGCGCCGTGTATCCTGCGAGAGTGCGGCATCCGAAGGATAAGGCATTGGTAGAGAATGCCGTAAAGCTGATGTACAGGTCTGTCTATGCTGACATGGAAGGCAGGACGTTCCATGACCTGGCATCGCTGAACGAGGCTATCATGGTATCTCTTGAGGCCTTCAACGAACGCAAGCTGACGGGACGCAGGCAATCGCGGCGAGCCTTGTTCGAGGAGATAGAGTCCGAGTACCTGCAGCCGCTTCCTGCGCTGCGATACCAGATGAAGGCGCGCAAGACGGCCACCGTCATGCGCAACAGCTACGTCACGCTGAACAAGCACCACTACAGCATGCCGAAGGAGTACATCGGGAAGCGGGTGGACATCATCTATGATGCCGATACGCTGGAGATCTTCCACGGGCTGAAGCTCGTCACCACCCACCATCGGGATGACACGCCGTATGGATATACGCAGAAGCCCTCGCACAACCTGCCCGGCAGGCATGGGAGCTACGAGCAGGACATGGACGAGATCTATGCGAGGGCGGCCACGATAGACAATATCCTGCTGGTCTATCTGCAAGAAGTGGCGGCCCAGAAGAAGTATCCCCCGTTGGTCTTCCGGGTATGCAGGGGCATCATGTCCCTGGAAAAGAAGTACGGGCTCGAACGTCTCGTCGCTGCCTGTGCCTACGCCTCGCAGGCCAGGCTTTACGGCTACAACGAGGTCAAGGATATCCTTGAACGAGGGGATGACGTCGACTTCATGCCATCCCCGGATGCCGATCCGGAAGAAGGCAATCCGTCGTCTCCGGCCCGGCACAAGAACATCCGTGGCCGTGACTATTACACAAACAACAAGGCAAACACACTAAGGAAGAAAGAAAATGGAAACGAATAACAAAACTGCACCCATCACGCCTGAGAAGGACCGTAATGCGATATCGCTGGACCTGATGCATCGGATGAAGCTTCATGGAATGGCGTCCGCCTTCTCGGAAAGCCTCTCGTCAACCTTTGCGGAGACAATGACCCCGGACAGCTTCCTGAGCTGGCTGCTTGCCCGGGAATGGGACTACCGTTCCGCGGCTGCCATCGACCGCCTAATCCGTCAGGCGTCGTTCCGATACAAGGCATACCCGGAACAGATTGACTACACCATCAGTCGTGGACTGGAACGCAACCAGATGGAACGGCTGGCCTCTCTCGAGTTCATACGTGCCGGCCAGAACCTCTTCATCACCGGTTCCTCCGGAACCGGCAAGAGCTTCTTGGCAACGGCGCTCGGCTATCAGGCATGCAAGGCCGGCATCAGGACGCTCTATGCCAATGCATCCAAGTTGCTGGGCGCGCTCAAGGTGGCCAAGGCCAAGGGCGTCATTGAAGTGGAACTCAAGAAAATCGAGCGCTGTCCGCTGCTTATCCTGGACGACCTCTTCCTGGTCCCGCTGGACGCGAAGGAACGGCCCATATTGCTGGATATCATCGAAGATCGGCATGGACGCAAGTCAATCATCATTACTTCACAACTGCCCGTCTCCAGCTGGTATGACGCGATCGGAGACCCGACCGTCGCTGACGCCATCCTTGACAGGATCGTCCACTCCGCTCATCAAGTAGAACTGTGTGGTGAGAGCATCCGAAAAATGAACGCCCGCAAGGGAGTCAAGTAACATGAAATAAAAATGACCCCGCCGGCCAGGACTTCTTGGGGGTCAAAAAGAAAAAATTATCGGGGGTTAAGCCAACTTCGGGTCAGGGGGTCACGCGAGCGCATTTTTTCCATACGCTATCAGAGGCATATTACTCGATTTTTGGAATGAAGAAGAGTATTGACCCGACGATTTGCAAGTAGGTCGAAAAAATTGCCCGTTCCGGAAAGGTAACGGGCATTTTTTGTATAAATGCTTGAAAATGTGAACTTATTTCCGTAAATTTGAATTTTATAAAGAAAATGAGTCAACTTCGATATATCTGTCTTTTGGCTTTTGCGCTTTTGATGGCTTTGCCGTCACAGGCGCAGAACAACGCCTACGGCCTGGACGACGAGTGCTACCCGTATTTCCGCCGGGCCGAGGACCTGGTGGGCAAGGAAGGGTTCAAGGCCGTGAACGACACGCTTTTACGTCTGGCCCTCCAAAAAGGCGACACCAAGGCGCAGACGCTCTTCTACGTCGAAAAGCTCCGCGACGTCATCGAAGTGGCCTTGCGGGAAGGGCCGAACGACGGCGCCGTGAATGCCGATTTCCGTGACCTGCGGGAGGCTGCGATCCGGCTCGGCCACCGGCAGTACTACTATTACGGCTACGAGCAGACCCAGAACTACTATTTTACGACGGGCCGCATGCTCAAGGCGATGGAACTCATCCAGCAGATGCAGGATTACGCCCTGGAGAATGACGATGAGTACGGCAAATGGATGGCCGACCGCTACATGGTGAAACTCTACGTCGCGATGAACGACTACGTATCTGCCAAGAAGTTCATCGACCGGGCGCTCGACACCTACCTCAATTCCACCGACTCCCTCATCCGGCGGCAGTCGTCCACCCGCCTGTGGTGCGACCTGGCGGACTACTATCCCATCGGTTCCGATTCTTCCCGCATGTGCATCCAGCGGGCGGTGGAAGACCAGAAAAGCTACCTCGACACGCTGCGCTGCGAATACTATCTGGCGAAACTGGCCGCCCTCGACCAGGACATGGCGGGCTATCAGACCTCCCGCGACATCTGTGTCAACAGTCCGTCTTTCCATACCATCACGCCTTCGGGCGCCAAGTTCTTCGATATCGTCGACGCTGTGTTCGACGGCACGGTGGGCCGGCATCTCAACGACATCCAGCAGTTGAAACTGCTGCGTGAGTGGAAATACCTGTCGTATCTCCTGCAGCAGAACGGATACCGCAGCTACGCGCTCTTCCTGTACCAGCGCCTGGTCGACGAGCTGGAGAACCAGGTTTCCACCAACAACCAGTCGCGTCTGGCTGAAGTGGAGGCCCGCATCGGCAACATGTCGCTGGCGGCCAACCTGCGGGAGAAATCGTCGCAGGGGACGCAGATCAGCCGGATGGTGATCATCCTGGCCGGCGCCACGATGCTCATCGTTATCACCTTCCTGCTGTTCTCCATCGCCTCCTACCGGAAAAACCGCAAGAAAGACGCCATCCGGATCGCTGAACTCAAGACCGCCAACGAACACGTCATCGC
>CAJODQ010000056.1 GCA_905233345.1 uncultured Bacteroidales bacterium | reverse complement strand
TCGGCCACCATCTTCTTGGCGAGTTCGAACTCGCTGTCGTTCTTCACTTCAGAGGAGTAAACACCAGTGTTCATACGGATCACAGCTTTGTAACGTCCAACAATCTTTTCGCAGGCATCGGAGATCTCGCCCAGCGTGGCGCGGACCTTGGCGGCCTCGATGGCCAGGGCGAGCAGGTTGCCCGTCTTGGTCTCCACGGCGTGGGTGATGGCGTTGAGGCAGGCCTGGACCTTGGCCTCGTCGCGGTGCGCGCGGAGGTCTTTCAGGCGGGCGATCTGCGATTCACGCACCTTCGTGTTGTCCACGTCGAGGATCTCGATGGGATCTTCGTGGTCCAGACGGAACTCATTGATACCAATGATCTTCTCCAGGCCGGAGTCGATGCGGGCCTGCTTGCGGGCGGCGGCCTCCTCGATGCGGAGTTTCGGCACGCCGGTCTCGATGGCCTTGGCCATACCGCCGAGGCTCTCGACTTCCTGGATGTGCTCCCAGGCCTTGTGCGCGAGTTCGTTGGTCAGGCTCTCCACATAGTAGGAACCGGCCCACGGGTCGATGGAGCGGCAGACCTGCGTCTCTTCCTGGATGTAGATCTGGGTGTTACGGGCGATACGCGCGGAGAAGTCGGTCGGCAGGGCGATGGCCTCGTCGAGCGCGTTGGTGTGCAGCGACTGGGTGTGGCCGAGGGCGGCGCCCATGGCCTCGATGCAGGTACGGGCCACGTTGTTGAACGGGTCCTGCTCGGTAAGGCTCCATCCCGAGGTCTGGCAGTGGGTACGCAGCGACTGGCTCTTCGGGTTCTTCGGGTTGAACTGGCCCACGATCTTGGCCCAGAGCATACGTGCGGCGCGCATCTTGGCGATCTCCATGAAGTGGTTCATGCCGATGGCCCAGAAGAACGAGAGGCGCGGTGCGAAGGCATCCACGTCGATGCCGGCCTTGATACCGGTGCGGATGTATTCCATACCGTCGGCCAGGGTGTATGCCATCTCGATGTCGTTGGTCGCGCCGGCTTCCTGCATGTGGTAACCGGAGATCGAGATCGAGTTGAACTTGGGCATGTACTGCGAAGTGAAGGCGAAGATGTCGCCGATGATGCGCATCGAGAACTCCGGCGGATAAATATAGGTGTTACGCACCATGAACTCCTTGAGGATATCGTTCTGGATGGTACCGGCCATCTCTTCGAGCTTGACGCCCTGCTCCAGACCGGCCACGATGTAGAAGGCCATGATCGGGAGGACGGCGCCGTTCATCGTCATGGAGACGGACATCTTGCCAAGCGGAATCTGGTCGAAGAGGACCTTCATGTCCTCGACGGAGCAGATCGACACGCCGGCCTTGCCCACGTCGCCCACCACACGCGGGTGGTCGGCGTCGTAGCCACGGTGGGTCGCCAGGTCGAAGGCCACGGAGAGGCCTTTCTGGCCGGCGGCCAGGTTGCGGCGGTAGAACGCGTTGGATTCCTCAGCCGTGGAGAAACCGGCGTACTGGCGGATGGTCCAGGGCTTGTTGACGTACATCGTGGAATAAGGGCCACGGAGGAACGGAGCCACGCCGGCGGCGTAGTTGAGGTGTTCCATGCCTTCGAGGTCGGCGGCCGTGTAGAGCGGCTTCACGTCGATCTTCTCGGGCGTATGCCAGAGCTCTTCTTCTTTCTGGCATGCGCAGGCGCACTTGGGCGCTGCACCCTTCGTATAGTCAATATCGTTGAATTTCGGTCTCATTGTCTGTCCTCCTGATTAAAGTTCCTTGACGCCCAGTGCTTTCTGGTACTCTTTGAGGGTATCCAGCACGTTGCATTTTACATGGATGTAGTTCTTGATGCCCTGCTCCTCGAGCTGCGGACGGCACTCGGGGTCGCCGGCGACCACCACGATGGCCTTGTCGCCGATGAGCTGGGCGATCTTCGGAACATTCTCGAGATACTCGTCGTCGGCCGAGCAGGCGACCACGATGTCGGCCTTGGCCTTCAGGGCGGCCTCGACGCCTTCCTCGATGGTGGAGAATCGGTTGTTGTCGACCACCTTGAAACCGGCGATCGCAAAGAAGTTGCAGCTGAACTGAGCGCGGGCGCGGCACATGGCCAAGTTGCCGAAGGTCAGCATGAAGGCCATCGGCTGACGGCCGTTGCGGTCAGTGGCCAAGCGCATGGCTTCGAACGGCTGGGCGCCGCGGTAGGCACCCTCGCCGCGGGTGACGATCTCCTTGGTGATCTCGTCGCCGGCCTTCTCGAGGAAGTTCGGGAACTGGTTGGTGCCCAGCAGGGTCTCGCGACGCTGGGCCAGGAGTTTATCTTTCTTGTCAGAGACGGCCTTCACCTGCTCCTGAACGAAGCCAGCCTTGAAGGCCTCGGTGTAGCCACCCTTCTCCTCGACATCCTTGAAGAGTTTCCACGCGGCGTCGATGATCGACTGGGTGAGTTCCTCCACATAGTAGGAACCGCCGGCCGGGTCGACGATCTTGTTGAAGTGCGATTCTTCCTTGAGGATCGACTGGACGTTGCGGGCGATGCGGTTGGAGAATTCGCCCGGTGCGCGGAACACGTGGTCGAACGGCAGCACCTCGATGGAGTCGACGCCGGCGATGGCGGCGCTCATGGTCTCGGTCGTGCCGCGGAGCATGTTGACATAGGCGTCGTAGACCGTCTGGTTCCACTGGCTGGTGACGGCGTGGACATGCATCTTGCAGGCGCAATCGCTCTCGACACCCCAGGCCTTCACGATGTTGGCCCAGACCACGCGGCCAGCGCGGAACTTGGCGATTTCCATGAAGTAGTTGGAGCTGATGCCGAAGGTAAACTTGATGCGGCGGGCCACTTCCTCGGCGCTGAAGCCGAGCTCGGTGAGTTTGGCAATGTATTCGTTGCCGATGGCCACGCCAAAGGCAAGTTCCTGCACGAGGCTGGAACCCAGGTCATTGAAGTCGTAGGCCTGCACGTTGACGACCTTGATCTTCGGGAAGTCCGCGACAGCCTTCATGGCCTCTGCCAGGAAACCGTAGGCTTTGTCTTCGCAGAACTCACCCTTGACGGTGAGGCGGTGGAGCGGGCTGAAATCGAACGAAGCGCGGACCTCTTCCGGCTTGACGCCCTGCTTCTCCACGACGACAAGGAAGCTCTCGAGGGTTTTGGCGCTGTGCTTGGGGCAGCACTTGCGGAAGTTGATCTCCACGGCGGGGATGCAGATGCCCTTGAGCAGGGCTGCCATCTCGGCCTCGGAGAGGTCTTTCTTCTCCCCAAGCACGAAGCCCAGCGATTCGACGCCCTTGTTCAGGATGTCGAGGGCCTCGGCATTGGCCTTCTCGATGCCTTCGCACAGGCAAATGTCCTGGCGGGTGAGCCAGTTGTTGTCGTTCTTGATGCCGCGGACGAACGGGAATTGTCCGGGCATCTCGCCCAGAGACTTGATGTCGCCCAGGTTCTCGGCGCGGTAGTACGGGCGCACCGGGAAACCTTCGTGGGTCTTCCAGACGAGTTTCTTCTCGTAGTCGGCCCCCTTCAAGTCCTTGATAATTACCTCATCCCACTGTTCGGTCGAAACAGGAGGAAATTCAGTAAACAGTTTTTCTGCCATTTTTATACGATTTAGTTATAGTGTGTTAGATTTAAGCCGTATTTGCTATAAAATGCAAATTTAGGAATCTTTTCTTATATTTGAAACCTAAAAACTTGTCATGAAACGTTTTTTAGCTTTTTTCGCAGCCCTTTTTCTCTGCGCCGTCCTTCATGCGCAGCTGGCTCCCATCGACAGCACCCGCTGCCAGCCCGATGAGACCATCGCCTTCGCCCAATACGATACCCTTACGCTGGAAATGGACCTCTATTTCCCGAATGACGATGCGGAAACCCATCCCTGCATCATCTACACCTATGGAGGCGGCTTCATCCTGAGCACCCAGCGCGTTTTCGAGACGCGCCGGCTCTGCCGCATGCTCGCCGACGACGGTTATGTGGTCGTAGCCAGCGACTACCGCCTGGGATTGAAGGGCGCGAAGTTCAAGGGCGCCCTGAGCATGATCAAACCCCTCGAACATGCCATCCAGCTGGCGGTGGAAGACGTGATGAAGGTTACGCGCTACGTACTGGACTATGCCCCCGAACTGGGTGTAGATCCCTATCAGATTATCCTGATGGGCTGCAGTGCCGGCGCCATCACTTCGCTGCAGTGCGACTTCGAGCGCTGCAACCGGACCGAGCTGGCACAGCGCTATCTCCCGGAGGGTTTCCGCTATGCGGGCGTGGCTTCCTTCGCAGGGGCCATTTTCTCTCGCAAAGGACTGGAATACAAGCACGACATGCCCGCTCCGACCCTCTTCCTGCACGGCACGGCCGACAAACTGGTCCCTTACAAGCAGATCAGCTTTTTCGGTACCGGCTTCTTTGGCTCCAGCCGCCTCGCCAAGGTGTTCAGGGAGCGACACTACCCCCACAAGATCATGCGTTTCACGGACGAGGGCCACGCTGTCGCCACCCGCTACTTCGCCAACTACGACGACCTCCGGTGGTTCCTTGAAAAAATGGTTCTCGAAGGCCGGCACCTGGAAATCGACGAAACTATCTCCGATCCCTTCCGCCCCAGCTTCGAGTGGGACAAATACGAGCCGTCAAATCTGTATTAACCCGTCATGCCGGGCTTGCCCCGGCATCTATCCGCAGACATATATCCTTTTCTACCGATGAGAGCCCTTCAGCCAGGACGGCCATGTCCTGGCTGATCTTTTTGTTGGTGATACGGGCGTAGATCTGCGTGGTGCGGATGTTGGTGTGGCCGAGGATGCGGCTGAGGGTCTCGATGGGCATGCCGCGGTTGAGGGCGAGTGTGGCGAAAGTGTGCCGTCCCACGTGGAAGCTGAGGCGCGTGCGGAAGCCGCAGCGACGCTCCAGTTCGTGCAGATGCTCGTTGCAGCAATTGTTGCTCGGCACAGGGAACAGCCGACCGTCCGGCGTGGCGCCCCGATACTTTTCAATGAGTCGCAGCGGCACGTCGAGCAGCCGCACGTCCGACTCCACGCGTGTCTTGTGCCGCCGCGTGACGATCCACCAGTTCCCGTCGAAGAGGCGGCGGAGGTTTCCTGTGCGCAACTCCTTGATATCCACATAAGAAAGGCCCGTAAAAGCAGAGAACAGGAAGAGGTCGCGCACCAGTTCCTCGACCGGCGAGGCGGGCGGTTCCTGCATCAGCCGCACCA
>CAJODQ010000055.1 GCA_905233345.1 uncultured Bacteroidales bacterium | reverse complement strand
CGCGAGCATTTTTTAGCGAGCGGGACGAAAACCAGAGCAGCGGAGTGAGCGAGACGGACGAGCGAGCGGGCCATGCGAAGCAGAAGGTCATCATCAACACGACTTCCAGCACGACGCAGACTGCTCCGTCGAGCATCCGGTCGGGCGCCGAGATCCAGCCGTTGACCGTGGCGGCCGGCTGCCCGGCCAGCCAGGGAATGACCAGCCGCACGGCAACGGCCAGCAACAAGCTGACCGCCACCACGCCCCATCGGGGCAAGAATGACCCTTTGATCAGGAAGCTCAATATGAGCAGCAGGGAGATGAGGGTGATCAGGATTTCCATCAGGCATTTTGGCGTTTTCTGCGGAGCAGCAGGATCAGCAAAACAAAGAGCGCCAGGCCCAGCGCCGCGCCCACCCATCCGGCGTGCAGGGCCAGTTGCGGCTGTTGCGACGGATCGGAAAGGCGGTTCTCTTTCAGGACGACCTCCTGTGCATCGGTCGCTGTGATATTGCGGACGGCGGCCATCGTTTTTGCGTAGGAAGCACGGTGTTCGCCCGACAGCTGGTCCGTGATGAATCGTTCCAGCTTCGGATTGCCGCACACGAATTCCGTGCAGGCGGCGCCGGCTTCCCGCGTGATGTCGGCGTGGAGGGCAGCCGTTGTCCGCAACTGCTCATCCGAGGCTTTCCAATAGCCTTTGCGGACACTCTCCAGCATCACGGCGGTGATGGCCTGGAAAGCGGCGGGATTGACATCCTGCAGGTATTCGTGGATGCCCAGGCTTCCGGCATCGAGGATATATGTATCGTAAAGATCGTCATAGAGTTGCGGATCGACGGCCGAAGGGCGGGTGGCGTTCCAGCCGAAGACGTTGCGGAACAGCTCGCCGAACATCTGCGCGGAACCTTCTCCACCTTTCATCCGTTCCCGGATGAAGATGGGATTGAGGATTGTGGCGCGCGTTTCCACGGCCAGGGCTTCCCGGTCACGCTGCAACCGGCGTGCGTAGCGGTTGCGATAGTCAGCGAAAAAGGCATCCGGCTCCTTGCCGGTGACGCTCCGGACCGCCAGTGAGAGGCCTCCCGTGAATTCATACACGTGGTCGAGCGAAAGCGGCCCCCAGGTGTTGCTCTGCCGGGGCTGGATGACCACGTCGGTCCCGGACATCGCGGCGGCGAACAAGCCCGGCTCGAATCCCGCCCAGTTCGCCTCGTCGCCATACGCGGCGCCCATATTGTTCAGGTATCCGTCCGCTATTTCACGCTCGTCGTCCCAACTGCCGCTGCTTTCCACGAATCCCAGCATCCCGGTGCTGTAGCCGCTGTTCAGCGGGCCGAACACCCGCATCGTGGACAGTTCGCGGGCCCGGACAGGGGAGAGGCCCCGGTCCAGCAGCGCCTTTTCCTGCTCCTGCGTGCCTGAGGCCACATAATTGGGCCAGCCTTCTTCCGGCGCTTCTGCGGCCAGTTTCACGGCGTCGGTCAGCAGGCGCAGCCGCGATCCGGCGATGTCGCGCAACTGCCCGGATACCTGCACCAGTACGTCGATGCGCGGACGCCCGAGTTCGGCTCCGGAGATGAGGCGCAGGTCCACGGCGCGGCCTTGTTTGTCACGCAGCGGCTCCACGCCCAGCATCCAGAACGCCTGGGCCAGCGTGGCTCCTTCGGTGGCAATGAATTCTCCCGCCCAGAAGGTGTAGCTGACCTTGCGGGGATAGTCGCCATGTTGTTCCCGGTAGCGGCGGAGTGTTTCTTCGGCCAGACGTTTCCCATCTTCCCATGCCTGGGGATTGGGCGTGGTTTCAGCATTGATGCTGAACATGTTTCGGCCTGTCGGAAGTACATTGGGGTTGAGTACGGGATCGCCGCCCGGGGCGGGCGGGATGGTGCCTCCGGCCAGCGCCCGGACCATGGCGTCGAGTTCGTTGCGGGGCGAGGTGGACAGGGCGTTCCGGTGGGCCAGCGCCGGACGGAGTTCCGGCACAACGGCGGCCGTGTCTTTCGGCGGATGCTGCAGCAGGGCCGTGATGCGGCGACGCGCTGTGGGCAGATAATGCCGGTGGAGGAAGTCGAAGTCATGCAACTGCTCTGTGGTGATACGGCCGGCGTCTCGGTCACGGCGTGCCAGCTCGTAGGCCAGCGGATCGGCGGCCACGGCCAGCGTCGTGGTGACCAGGTCGCGGTCGGAATACGGCTTCCCCAGCGTATAATAAGCGCCGGTGATCTTCTCGTCGGCGATTTCTTCGGTAAAGGTATCGAGTTGTTCCAACTCTTCGGGCGTGAAGGGGACGCTGAGCGTCGAATCAAGACCGAGGTCACGGTGCAGGCCGAGCCGGACGGCTTCGCGCTTGATTCGCAGGCCGAGGGCCTGGTCGCCGCCTCCGGCTGCCAGTGCGCGGTGGATGTCGTCGAGGAATCCGCTGTAGCGTTGCCGCATCCCGCTCTCAACATAAGGCGGGGTAAGATATGTGACGAGGGCGGCATGGGTACGGCGTTTGGCAATGATGCCTTCTCCAACATTGCCGGTCGTGTAGTAATAGAAATGGGGCAGGTTGCCGATCAGGACATCCGACCAGTCCGCCTGCGACTGGGCCACGTTCTTGCCCGGGGTAAATTCCAGGTTCCCGTGCGTGCCGAAATGGATCAGAGCGTCTGCCCGGAAGCCGTGCTGCAGGTAAAGATAAGGAGCCAGATAGCTGTGCGGCGGTGCTACGCCGGCACCGTGTATGAGCCGGAATTCGTCGTCGCCCAGGGCCGGCCGGGGCTGTGGAAAGAGCAGGATGTTGCCGAACTGCAGGCAGGCCACGGCCAGGCTGTCGCCACGCGCCAGCAGCCGGCCCGGTGCCGGGCCATAGCGTTCCACCACTTCCCGGTACTTTTCCTGAAGCAGTGTCTCGTTTACCCAGATTTCATATTGTTCGCGGCTGAGCCAGACGGGATGGGCGGTACGCAGGAATTCGGCTTGTGCTCCGGGCGCGTACGAGCCCATGACGCTGCCTTCGCGGTGGACCAGCCGCCGGAAGGCTTCTTCGTTCGCAGGCAGTCCGCTCACGTTGTAGCCCTCTTCGCGCAGGCGCAGCAAGAAGCGGTACAGGGAGGGAATGACCTCCATCCCGCTGGCGATCAGCGCATCTTTGCCAGGAGACTTGAAATAACCGATGGCCACGCGTTTCTCGCGGTTGGGTGTGTTGCGCAGCGCCATGTAACGCGTGAAATACGCCAGAAAGGCGTCGATGCGTTCGGGTTCGGGCGTATAGAGATAAAAGCCCGACGGACTCTCGTTCTGGGTGGCGATGCAGTAGTTTCCCACGCCGCCGTCGATTTCCGGCACGACCACGCGGGCGGTCAGCGTCCCGCTGCTCACGGGCTTGAGCGGGTCGATCCACTCGTCGTGCGGCTGGATGAGCGGGAAGGGCGTAAAGAGCGGGATGTTCTCCTGGTGCAGCCATCCGATGAATTCGTCGTCGCCCAGGCGTCCCATCGGCAGGTAAATCACCGCATCAGGGTGCAGGGCCCGGATCATCTGTTCGCGGGCCTTTCCGTCGGCCGTCAGCGGATAGACATTGAATCCTTCCATGGTGAGGCGGGAGATCAGGGTGTCTACGTGGGCCCGGTTGCCTTCCATCGGGAAATTCAGTCCTGACATGAAAAGCACGTTGGCCGCCCCTTCATGATAGAGGCCCTTTTCCTTGAGATAATCCGTCAGTGCTTCATGGGTAGGGAAATAGCGCCCGTATTCCCGGTGGTAGTACATGTTCTTCAGCAGCGGTACGGGCGGCTCGGACCCCTGGTCGCCGATGCGCAGCGGCGTGGCGATGTGGCGCAGGTAGCGCAAGCCGTTGCGGTAGTTGCCGGCACTGGGGTTGCGGAAATAGCCGGAGAGTGTCTGGCGCTGTTCATCCGTGAGGCCGCACTGGATGTCGACGTGCTGGTTGCTGAGCGTGTTGGTGAAGATGGTCACGCCCCGTCGGCCGGATTGCCGTAGTGCGGCGGTCTGCGTCTCGTCGAGATAGAGGCCGCGGCTGAAGATGACTACGGCATCGGTGCCGCGAAGCGGCTTGCCGTCGGCGCAGAGGCCGTCTGCGTCGACGAAGTGCAGGCGGATGTGCCGGCTGTCGTTGTTAAGTGCCACGTCGGCCTGCTGGGCCAGGGTGGCGTTGGCCACGAGGATGCGGGTAGGGCAAAGCAGGACAAGCCATGCCGCTGCAAGCAGCAGGATGACTGCTGCGGCAAATAGCGTCAGGTGTCTTGTACGTTTATTCCCGGCCTGCGGCATATGCCTCTTTCTTCTTCATGATGTCCACGGGTGCGTCCTGCAGGGAGTGGCGGATGTGTTCGATGTAGATGTCTTGTATTTCAGGGATTTCGCCCAGGCCTTCCAGACAGCAGCTCACCTGCAGGCCTTCGGCTTCGAGGGCTTCCTTCCAGTCGACGGCGATGTCGTTCGACGCATGGTCGCCGGCAACGAAGAGTAGCGGGACCAGCGTGACGCGGCGGGCCTTGGCTGCCTTGAGGCGTTCGTGCATCGTCTCAAAGGTCGGATACCCTTCGATGGTCCCGACATGGAATAGAGGGTGGCCCTGTGCCGTGAACATATAGTCGATCTGGCTGTAGGTGGCGGTGGCAGGTGTGTAAGTGCCGTGGCCGACCAGCACGACATGGGCTTTCTGCTTCTCGCTGGCTGCGCCGGCATGACGGGCGGCGAGGATGTCCGCCACACGCTGGCAGTCCGTCACGTCATAAAGCAGGGGAGCGCCGACGCGGATATCCTTGAAGAAACGCTCCACGCTGGCCACGTCGCGCCGCAGCGATTCCATCTCGGCGCCTTCCAGCAGCGTAGTGCTCTGCACGATGACGTGGGTGAAGCCTTCGGCACGCAGTTGCAGCAGCGCTTCCAGCGGCGTCTTTTTTTCGATGCCGCGGCCCTTGAGCTTGCGGATGACGATGCGCGAGGTATAGGCTTCCCGCAGCGTCAGTTCCGGAAATGTCTCAGCCGCCTTCGCATTGATGGCGTCGATGGTCCTGGCCCGGGTTTCATCGTAGGTCGTGCCGAAATGAACCATCAGCAGCGCCGTCTTTTCCTGCGCCTGTCCGCAGACAGCGCAAAGCAGGAGGCAGATAATCATAATGAAATTTCGCATATCTTTCTGTTAAAAATGGCCCCGCGAATGGCAGGGTCGCGGGGCCGCACACACTATAATGAAAAAAGGAAATAGCCTCTATATCAAGCGGAGGGTACCGAATCCATAGAGGAAGACGTATCCAAGAACCATGCTGATGATGCCGACGATCAGGCCGATCTTGGCCATGTCTTTCTGTTTCACAAGGTTCGTGGCGAAAGCCAGGGCGTTCGGCGGTGTGGAGATGGGCAGTACCATGGCGCTGCTGGCAGCGATGGCCACACCGATCAGCACGATGGCCGTACCGCCGATGGGAGCGAGTTTGTTACCCATGGCATTGCAGACAACCGCGAGGATCGGCATGAGCAGAGCGGCCGTAGCCGAGTTCGAAATGAAGTTCGACAGGGCGTAGCAGAGCAGGCCGGAAAGGATCAGGATCAGCACCGGCGAGAACGAATCGAACGGAATGCTCTTGACGACGAGCGAGGCCAGGCCCGAGGCGTTCATGGCGTAACCCAGGGCGAAGCCGCCGGC
>CAJODQ010000054.1 GCA_905233345.1 uncultured Bacteroidales bacterium | reverse complement strand
ATACAAGAACGGGAGGCAAACTATCATCAACAGTAATTTCTCATTAGACACTTTGAAGGAAAGGATTGTGGGTTATCATGGTGACAGAATTGCTAGGCGAATTTTGGCTATGTGCGAAGTTGTTTACATGGAGCGCGCGATACCACGAAGTTGCGGTTGAGCAGCCGGGCCACTTCCCAGACCCGCTTGCCGTCGAGCTGCGGGTTGGTGATTTCCACGGTAATGCGGTCGGGGTCGTGGGTCTCGATGACGTGCTCCTTGTGCAGGCGCTCATCTTCCTGGACAGGATCCACCCGGAAGACCCTGCGCAGCACGATCAGGGCCAGGATCAGGCCGATGACACCCAACGGATAGGCTACGGCGTAGCCCAGTGCGATGGAGGGCTCGGAACTGCCCATGGTATCGAGATAGGTCTGCTGGGCGGAACCCAGGGCCGGGGTGTTGGTCACGGCGCCGGCCATCACGCCGGTGAGCGAGACCAGGCTGGTGCCGCTGGCAACGGAGATCAGGCAGGTGACCAGGATGCCGACCAGAAGGACACCGATCGAGAGGGCATTGAGCTTCAGGCCGTTCTTCTTGAGCGAAGCAAAGAAGCCCGGTCCGACCTGCATACCGACGGAATAAATGAAGAGGATGAGACCGAACTCCTTGACAAAACCGAGCACCTGGGGATCGAGTCCCATGCCGAAGTGGCCGAACGCGATGCCGACGAAAAGGATCCAGGTGACACCCAGGGAGACGCCGCCGATCTTGATCTTGCCCAGCAAGGTACCCAGGGCGATGGTGGCGGCCAGGATGAATATGGTGTGGGCAGTGCTGCTGCCGAACAGTAATTCCTCAAACATAATAGAAATAGGTATAGACCTTGGTTTTCAAAAAAACGGCGCAAAGGTAATATTTTTTGTTACAACGGTAGAAACTTTTTTCTAACTTTATCCGTGAAAGGAATAAACCTGACGATGAAACGCATGAACAACAACTGGTGGTGGCGCTTGCAACTGATCTAGTCGCAAGGGAACCAGCCATTTGTCTCAATCATACAAAAAAGGCCTGTCGAACTTGCGACAGGCCTTTTTAGTTGGAAAAATCCTAAAAATACATAACAAATAAAAACTACAGCCATGAAACAGAAAAAATTCCTGCTCCCGGAAAGCGAGATTCCGACCCACTTCTTCAACATGCAGGCGGTCATGCCCAACAAACCCATGCCGATCCTCAACCCCGCTACGAAACAGCCGCTGAGTGCGGAAGACCTGTATCCCATCTTCTGCAAGGCCTGCGCCGACCAGGAACTTAACCAGACCGACGAGTGGATCCCCATCCCGGAGCCGGTGCGCGAGCAGTATGCCGCCTACCGCTGTACACCGCTGGTGCGGGCTTACGAACTGGAGAAGGCCCTCGGCACCCCCGCCCATATCTACTTCAAAAATGAAAGCGTGAGTCCTGCCGGCAGCCACAAACTCAATTCGGCACTGGCCCAGGCCTACTACGCCAAAGAGCAGGGTGTTACCAACATCACCACCGAGACGGGCGCCGGCCAGTGGGGCGGTGCGCTCTCCTACGCCGCCAAGAAATTCGGCCTGGAACTCGCCGTGTACATGGTGAAAGTCAGTTACGAACAGAAACCCTACCGCCGCAGCATCATGCAGACCTTCGGCGCCGCCATCACCCCGTCGCCGTCGATGTCGACCCGTGCCGGCAAGGACATCCTGACCATCAATCCGAACGACCGCGGCTCACTGGGCTGCGCCATCTCCGAGGCCATCGAACTGGCCGTCACCACGCCCAACTGCAAGTATACCCTGGGCTCCGTGCTCAACCACGTGTGCCTGCACCAGTCCATCATCGGTCTGGAGGCCGAGAAGCAGATGCAGATGGCCGGGGAATACCCCGACATCGTGATCGCCTGCTTCGGCGGCGGCTCGAACTTCTCGGGCATCGCCTATCCGTTCATGCGGCACAATATCCAGGAAGGAAAGAAGACCCGCTTTGTCGCCGCCGAGCCGGCATCCTGCCCGAAACTCACCCGCGGCAAATTTGAATATGACTTCGGCGACGAAGCCGGCCTGACGCCGCTGCTGCCGATGTACACCCTGGGCCACGGCTTCAAGCCCGCCAGCATCCACGCCGGCGGTCTCCGCTACCACGGTGCCGGTGTCATCATGTCGCAACTTATGAAAGACGGCCTGATGGAAGCCGTCGACATCCCGCAGCTCGACTCCTTCAACGCCGGCGTGCTCTTCGCCCGCACCGAAGGCATCATCCCCGCCCCGGAATCCTGCCACGCCATCGCCGCCACCATCGGCGAGGCCCTCAAGTGCAAGCAAACCGGAGAGGAGAAGACCATTCTCTTCAACCTCTCCGGCCATGGCTTCGTAGACATGGCTGCCTACGATCAGTATTTCTCGGGTGAGATGCAGAACTACAACCTCAGCGACGAGGAGATCGCCCGCTTCATCAAGCCGGTCGACGACCTCAACCGCGACATCAAGTAGCCGCTATTCGACCACCAGGACGAAGCCGCCGCCAGGAGCCAGATGCACCTGCAGCGGCTTCTTCGTTTGCACTTTCAGCGGTTCCAACTTGTAGTCCGTGGCATTGCGCGTGGCATTGACGCCGTCGCGGAAGATCATGGCGTCGTATTCGCCCTTGAGGCCCAGGGCGCTCAGGTCGATCTTCAGGTCGCGCGCATCCCAGTTGGTGAGGCCGCCCACATACCAGGTGCTGCCGCTGCGGCGCGCCGTGACGATGAACTGCCCGATCTCGCCCTGCAGCACGCGGGTTTCATCCCACACAGTGGGGATGGAGGCGATGAAACCAGTGGTCTGCTGTTCCTTCATGTAAGCGGAAGGATTGTCACAGAGCATCACCAGCGGGGAATCGAAGATGATGTATTCGGCGACCTGGCGGGCGCGCGTGCCCTGGCTCATAGGGTTGCTGTTGCTGGGCACATAGTCCTGCTTGCGGGCGTTGCGCGTGGCACCCTGTGTATAGTCGACCGGGCCGGAGAGCATACGGATGAAGGGGAAGGTCACGTCGTAGCCCACCATGTCGTCTTTCGACCATTTCATCTGCTCCAGGCCCCAGACACCCTCGAAGTTGATGACGTTGGGCCAGGTGCGGTCCATGCCGGCGGGCTTGTACATGCCGTGATAGTCCACCAGCAACTCGTGGCGGGCACAGGCCTCGGCGATACGGTAGAGCATCTCCGTCACGGGCTGGTCGTCACGGTCCATGAAGTCGACCTTGAAGCCCTTGACACCCATCTTCCCATAGGTCTTGCAGGCCTTCTCGAGGTCTTTGTCGAGCACGTAGCATACGGCCCAGAGGATGAGGTCCACGTGCTTGGCTTCGGCGTAGCGGCACAGTTCCTTCAGGTCGATGGCCGGCTTGATCTTCATGATGTCGAGCGGCTCAGACCAGCCTTCGTCGAGCACCACGTATTCGATGCCGTTGGCGGCGGCAAAATCGATGTAATACTTATAAGTTTCGGTATTGATGCCGGCGGGGAAATCGACGCCGGTGATGTTCCAGTCGTTCCACCAGTCCCAGGCCACCTTGCCGGGCTTGATCCAGCTGATGTCGTTCACACGGCTGGGCGAAGCGGTCAGCCAGACGAGGTTGTTGACCGGCAGGTCGATGTCCTTCTCAGCGATAGCCAGCAGGCGCCAGGGGAAGCAGCGCGGAGCCTTCTTCGAGGCACTCTCGTGGATCACGGCCAGTACGTCGGAATACTCATCGACGTAGACCTGACCGCGGGTCGGGGTCTCCCGGACCTTTTCCGGAACGGGAGCAAAGTCCCCCTTCAGCGAAAGGCCCTGTCCCTTGCGGAGGAACATGCCGGGGTAGGATTCGATGTCGGAATCGGTGATCTCCAGGCGCAGGCCGCCGTCGAGGCAGACCAGCAGCGGCGTGAAGGCGGGCTGATCGGGGCGGACGGCGCTCAGCGGCGCCACGGTATACTGACTCTCGAACGAAGTGGCGTAGGGGTTTTTGGTACCGGTGCTGTAGGGCACATAGGTCGTGTAGTCGTGGCTGAAATTGAATTCAGCGCACTCGGCGGTGACGCAGGCGCCTTTCTTGACCGAGGTCGACCACCAGCGGTAGCCCACACCCTCGCCGTCATAGGCGCGGAAAGTCAGGCCCCAGCCGTCGGCGAAGGTCAGCGTCAGCTGGTTGTAACATTCGTCGAGGGAAGCCTGCCGCCAGAGCGGGGAGGGAACGGTCTGTTTCACTTTTTCCGTCTTGGCCGACTTGACCTTGGCATCCCAGCCGATGACCTTCCCGTCGACGGTCATCGAAACGACGGAAGGGGCGAGCACTTCCCGGCCCTGGTGCGTTACGCTCCAGACGATCTGCCGGCCGGCGTCGACGGTGACCTCCGTCTTGCGGTCGGGGGAAGACAGTGTGTAGATCTTGGCATCTGCGCCGGCGGCGGTCAGCGCGGCCAGCAGGAGAAAAGTAAGAAACCGTTTCATATTCCAATCAGTTATTCAGACAAATTTACAAAGAATCTTGCTATATTTGTAGTCAGACTAACCACTTTTACCATGAAACTTGACGGAAGACGATTAAGCACAAACGTAGAAGACCGCAGAGGCAAGGGCGCCACCGTTGGCGCTGTCGGCGGCCTCGGCATCGGCGGCCTCATCATCGTTGGACTTTTGACCTGGCTGCTGGGCGGCGACCCGGCGACGGTCATCCAGGAGGCGGGGCAGGTGCTGGGAACCAATGGCCAGCTGGCGCAGGGCTATACGCCCTCGGAGGAAGAGGAAGAGCTGGCGGTGTTCGCCATGCAGATCCTGGCCGGCACCGAAGATGTCTGGACAGCCATTTTCAAAGCCAACGGACTGACTTACCAGCCTCCGAAGCTCGTGCTCTTCTCGGGTGCCGTCCGGTCGGGTTGCGGCGGCGCCACTTCACAGTCCGGTCCGTTCTACTGCAGCGCGGACCAATGCGTCTACCTGGACTTGTCGTTCTTCACTTCCATGAAGAAACAGATTGGCGCGGACGGAGACTTCGCCTATGCCTACGTGATTGCGCATGAGGTGGGCCACCACGTGCAGAACCAGCTCGGTACGCTGAACAAGGCGCACCAGCAGATGGCCCGCTACAAAGCCAATAGCAAGGAATACAATCAGATCAGCGTCCGCCTCGAACTGCAGGCCGACTTCTACGCCGGCGTGTGGGCCCACCACGACAACGAGATGTTCGGTTCCCTTGAGCCGGGCGACATCGACGAAGGTCTGGCCGTGGCCTCCAAGATCGGCGACGACTACCTGCAGAAGCAGGCCTACGGCTACACTGTGCCGGATTCGTTCAACCACGGTACCTCGGCTCAGCGTTCAAAGTGGCTCAAGAAGGGTATTACCACGGGCGATCCCGCCCAGGGCGATACATTCTCGATCGCGTATAATTCCTTGTAACCATGATGAAAAGTGAGATTAAAGATCCCGCTCTCTGGCCGGACGGTGCGCTGAAGATCGAGTGGGTGTGGCATCACATGCCGCTGTTAAACGGACTGGAAGCGGAATTCCGTGCGGAAAAACCCTTCGCCGGCCTGAAAGTGGCCCTCTCGGTCCACCTGGAGGCCAAGACGGCCTATCTGTGCAAGGTCCTCGCCGCAGGCGGTGCCGACATGTATGTCACGGGCAGCAATCCTCTATCCACCCAGGATGATGTGGCAGCCGCCCTCGTCCACGATGGGCTCAACGTCTTCGCCTGGCATGGTGCAACGCCGGCCGAATACGAGGCGCATATCCGCCGCGTACTGGAGGTCGGTCCGAACGTGATCATCGACGACGGCGGCGACCTGGTCTCGCTGATGCATGCGGAGTACCGCCACTTGCTGCCGGGTGTCATCGGCGGCTGCGAGGAGACGACGACGGGCATCCTGCGCCTGATGACGATGAACCGGGCCCGGAAGCTGGAATTTCCGATGATGCTGGTCAACAATGCGGACTGCAAGCACCTGTTCGACAACCGCTACGGAACGGGCCAGAGCGTCTGGGACGGTATCAACCGCACGACCAACCTGATCGTGGCCGGCAAGACCGTCGTCGTGGCGGGCTACGGCTGGTGCGGCAAAGGCGTGGCCATGCGCGCCAAGGGCCTGGGCGCCCAGGTCATCGTGACGGAGGTCGACCCCATCAAGGCCATGGAGGCGGTGATGGACGGTTTCTCGGTGATGCCAATGGCCGACGCCGCCCGCGAAGGCGACATCTTCGTGACGGTGACGGGTTGTGCCGGCGTCATTACGAAAGATCATTTCCTGGCGATGAAAGACGGCGCCATCTGCTGCAACGCGGGCCACTTCGACGTGGAAGTCGATGTCGCCGGCCTGAAAAAGATGGCGGTAGAAGCCGCGCCGGCCCGCAACAACATCATGGGCTACCGCCTCGAGAACGGCAAGAAGATCTATGTCATCGCCGAAGGCCGCCTGGTCAACCTGGCCGCAGGCGACGGCCATCCGGCCGAAATCATGGACATGTCGTTCGCCATTCAGGCGCTGAGCGCCCGTTATCTGGTGGAGCACCGCGACCTGCCGCGCAAGCGTGCGATGTTCCGCGCGAAATCGACGAGGAGGTCGCCCGCCGCAAGCTCGCTTACTGGGGCTGCGCCATCGACACCCTCACCCCCGAACAGCACAAATATCTATACGGCGAGTAAGTTCGGCTTGTGCTAACAGGCGCGATGTCGGGTTATTGTAAAGAATCACTCCTACGGTAATGATTGACCGGATTACCGGTTAGCACATAATCCTCCAGGTCAGCAAACCAGTCGAGCGTATATGGCAGAACGCATCGAACTTGTTCCCCCGGTGCACTGAAAGAAACTCTTTTACGGATTAATCTTTCAAGTCTCCTCCAATGACTTTGTTTGATTTTACGGTATTCCGGAATATCAGGATATTTTAGGATGATACTCTCAATGCCCCCCTCCTCATTAATGATAAACAAGAACTTCAATTGAAAAGGCAGAATCTTGTCATAATTCATATTTATCCTCCCTTTATCTTCTTCTGCCTTGAACAAGGAAGCCAACTCGCTAATCTCTCTTTTTGAAAGACTGTTAAGTAATGCTTCGTCCAGACAGTTTACATCAAGAGGGACCATTCGGATTAGATTGTCACGAAGAAAAACGCTGTCTCTCAATATGTTCATCGCATAGGGATCGTCCTTCCGCCAAGTGACATACGCCCTCTGTCCGAACTCGTCCAGCATAGGCATCAATGCTGTTTCAATACCTGAACCCCCTACAAATAAACAAAATAACAAGTAGAAAAGGATCTTCATATTCCTCTTATTCTTCTATATCCAAGGCTTGCAGATTGGGAATCATATTATCAGGAAGGTAGTATAGCTGGGAAACATCATATCCCCCATAAAAACTAAGTGCACCTTTTAGAGTATTAAAAGTTTGTTCTGACGGATTCAGCAAACATGAATTCAATTTAGAAGTGCAACACACTTCAAAAGTCTGTCAAATCAGATGAGAGTGGCAAGAATACGAGCTACTTGCTCGCAGACGATGTCGCCGAACCTCAGCAATCTATTGCGTTGAAGCGTTAATTCGCTTCAGCATCGAAAGCATGATCAGGCCGGCGAGGGCGCAGAGGCCGGAGAGGATGGCCCAGTTGGCCCAGAGCGGCACACGCATCCAAAGGAGACCGGGAATCATGGTCAAGTAGTTGCCGATGGCCGAAGC
>CAJODQ010000053.1:6124-13219 GCA_905233345.1 uncultured Bacteroidales bacterium | reverse complement strand
TGGGGGAGATGAAACCGCTCCCCGTCAATATCGGCATTGCCGTCAAAGGGCTGGAGTACCAGCCGTAGTCATGCACCAGGCAAAAGCCCGGGCAAGGCGGCCTTCGTTGTCGGTAAAATGGTTGCCTTGTTCCCAGACCAGCGTGCAGCGCTCCGGCCCCAGCTGCTCCTGCAATAAAGCATGATAAGCCCGGAGATTGTCGCCCACGCGCGCGATGGCCTGGTTCTTTACATGTTCCTCCTGTTCACCCAGGCTCAGATAGATTTGATTTGCCAGTGTGACATGCTTCCTGGCATAGGGAAGCCAGCCGTGGATCCAAACGGAGGGAGAAGCGGCGGCAATAGCCATGAAACTGTCGGTCTGGGTGGATGCCCAGAGGCCGAAAAGCCCGCCGAGCGAATAGCCGCCCAGAATGACCGGCAGGGAGCCATAGCGCTTGTGCATTTCCGGAATCAACGACAGCAGCAAATATTGCAGCGTCTCCTGCCCGTGTTTGCCAGCCTCCGGATCGCGGGAAATGTTCCCGTCCGGCCAGGGCATCAGATCGATGATCCAGTCTTCGAGCTCGATGGTCGCCAGCGCAAACGGTATCCGGCTCAGGGCTGCGATCTGCGCCGCCTCTGCTTCCAGCGTGGCATTCTCATGCCGGGCCGAAGGCTGGATCAGCAGACAGGCCGGTGCCTCCGACCCGAACATCCGGCATGTCCTCCCACCTATGTTTATGCTTTCGGGCATCGTTTCATCCCGATGATTGCGGCGATTACCTCAACCAGTCCCAATACGAAATAGATATTGCTCAGGGCATTGAATCCCCATGCCCACCATTCAAGCACGATCCAGAGCATCAGGATGATGCCGCAGGCCAGGACGACCGGATAAGCCAGTCGGTGATTCTTGAACAACAGGATAGCTGCGATAAACTGGGGAATGCCGTTCACAGCCAGCAGGGCAAAGCCCGACGGGATAAAGTCTTTGAAAAACACATCCGGCCAGGGCATCTTCGCCCGCAGCAGGTCCAGCATCGGATCTCCACCCCAACTGACGCCGGAAGGATCCACCCACATCATCACGGCGCCACCCACGGCACCGATGCCGATGAACAGGGTCAATATCTTCAGAAAAGTCTTCATGATCTTAAAATCTCCGCGTATGCTTGCAATAGTCCGCATATTCCTGGCCGAAATCCCGGCGGAGGCGCTTTTCTTCGCTGAACACCTGCACCAGCATAATGGCCAAAAATACGGCCCAAACTGCCACAGCCTCCCAGTGCCACAACCATACGGCTACGCCAGCCAGATAGGTTAGTGTGCCCGTGAGCATCGGGTTGCGATTGAAGTTGTAAGGGCCGTCTGTCATCAAGTGCTGCGTACGGGGCGCCACTTCGTGTCCGAAGGCGTCCATCGGGTTTCCCTTGCCCCGCTGCTTCATATAGACAATGGTCCAGACGGAGAGTGAGAGCCCGCCAATCATCAGCAAACCGGCAATGATGGCCCGACCGGCTGGCACTGGCCACAGCATGGGCATCCCGGATGCCAACCACATGAGGGCCGGAATTCCTACCACAAACAGCAGGAAGCCCAAAATGTATCCGAAAGCATTTCTCATATTCTGCAAAGATACACCTCCGCCGCCATTTTCGCAACGCTCCCCCCGCGAAAGTGACGGTAACGTCCCACTCTTTGGACCGCCACCCTCAAAAATGGCCGATTTTGATGGTAGCCTGCCAGATTTTGGGACGGTACCGTCACTTCGGAAGAATCCCCACCTTCTTTATACGAAGTTCACAAGGGCAAAGATCAGATGGCAGATTCGTGATAGTCACTGTCTTTCCACTCGTAACGCGCTGTCTCGGGCACCAGGTACTTGCCGATTTTGTAGTCGATGTTGGCCTTGTGGGCCTGGCTGAGCTGGTAGCAGCGGCGGACATAGTACTCCTTGCCGTCCTTGATGAAATGGGCGCCGGTCTGGTGGAAGCGGAAGGGAACGCCGTAGGCGACGCACTGCTCGCGGATGGACAGCACCCAATCGTAGTCGCACGGCCTGGCATCCACGCCGGACTCGCCGCCGACTGATACCTCCTCGATGGTTTCGTCCAGGTATGGCGTGAGATTGAGTGGGGTGATCAGCGGCGATGCGATGATGGTTTTGTGCTTGATGGGAAGTGACAGGAAGATGGGCAGGCGATAGTCGGCCATCGCCTGATTCTCAACCGTGCATCCCACAAGGACGTTGTCGTAGCCATCGCCCCAGTCCTCCGGCACACACTCCATGAAACGGTCGATGCGCTTGGTGAAGAAGTAGAACCAGAGGTCGCTGCGGCGCTTCATCATCAGCCAGCATTCCTCCCGCCACGTATCGGCATCTTTCAGCAGGAAATCGGAAGTGAAGCAGGTGAAAACAACCTTTCCGCTCTCGATCTTCCACGACTTGTCGCGCTTCCGCTTGATGGGCAGATAGAAAGCTCCTGTTTTGCGGCACTCTCTGCTGGAGACCTCGCTGCCATACATCTCGTCCTGCCGATACACATAGCAGTACTTGCACCCGGGGCTGATCTTGGTGCACCCGTGCCACGGATTCCAGTCGGCGTAAATTTCCCAGTGCTCAGACATCTTCTCTCTAGTACGCTACTCCAATCGTCCGAAATCGCTCCAGCCGGATTGCATTTTACCAGCGTGGCAGTCCTTGATGAACTTCGTCAGCATCTTCTGTGCATATTCCTGCCGGCCTGTGCTTTGATAATGCTGGATGCGGTCGATTTTGATACGGCGGTAATTCTCGGGGAAGGTCTTGTAGTGCCTCCACGCATGCTTGTCGGCCTTGATCGCGTCCAGCACCCAGTCTTCGTACACGAAGTGCTTGGGATTCAGGTCCGGCGCCACGGCTAACCCTGCGGGGGTCATCTCCCCCAGTTTGAGGAGTCTTCTGCAGCGCACCAGGTTCTGCTCGCACCAGTTGCTGCCCTTCCGGCGAGGGGTGAAATGCTGAATGGGCTTACCGTCGTCGATGCGCTTCATCGTACTGTCGATCCAACCGAAGCACAACGCTACCTCCACAGCGTCCACATAGCGGATGACGCCGGGGCAGTCGGCCTCGGCCCGGTTGATGCGCAGCCAGAAATCGGAAACCGTCTCGTGGTTCTCCTGGTACCAGCGGTACAATTCTTCCCGCGTAGGTATGTCCAGCAGGTTGGTAACTTCCATTACTTCTTCAGCCAGTGTTCCTTCAGCCATTCGCGAACCGGCAGGTCATAAGCCTTCAGGAGACCCCAGGCCAGGATGATGGCCATGAACACTACGCCGGCGCCCACGGTAACGTGCTGCCAAAGCGGGGCATTGGGATGCTGTGCCACCCAATCCATCTGCAGGTAGATGAGCGGATAATGCGTGATGTAGATGGGATAGGAAATGTCACCCAGCCATTTGCACACAGCCGTGCTTTTGGGATCCGTGGTCTTGGAACCTGCTCCCGCCACCACGATCAGCGGGAAGAGCAGCAGAATGCACAGGGCCTGGTAACTGCCGTCCAGCACACCCATCTTGCCGCCGATATTGGGCATGGCCAGCAGGACGACAATAGCCAGACCGCACCACCAAAAGCCGCCTTTCAGATGAATGGGGTTATTCCGGGTACGGAGAATCCGGGAAATGAGCAATCCGCAAATGAAGGGATACAGCAGGCGTGTAAAGCCAATATAAATCTGGTCCGGCGTCAGGCTCCAGCCACCGATGACCGTATAATGCGGATCTTCGAACAAGCCGAAGATGTTCCATCCCAGCGTCACATCCAGCGTGAAGAAGGCGCAGCAGATGGCCAGGAGAGCCAGGATGATATTCGGCAAACGCCTCAGTATAAATGCATAAAGGATATTGCCGATATATTCCAGCGTGAGCGTCCAGACGGGGCCGTTGAAAGAGTTGAGTTCGCCCCATCCGCGGATATCCAGGCTGTTCGGGCACGGGATGATCAGCAGGCCCATCACCAGGCAAAGAAGGAATTTTCCAAGTTCTACAGACTGCGTCTGCGGGAAGGCGTTACCGGTATGGAAAAAGAGCGCTGCTCCCACCAGTGTCCCTGCAATCACCATCGGGTGCAGACGGGTGAGACGGCGCTTGAAAAAGCCCCAGGTGGTCATCCTGTCCCAGCGGTCGTCGTAGGCATAGCCCACCACAAAGCCGGAAAGGACAAAGAAGAAATCCACTGCCAGGTAGCCGTGGTTGATGATCTGCTCAGCCGGTCCTTTGCTATAGGTCTCGAAGATGTGGAACAACACCACCATCAGGGCGGCCACGCCGCGCAGCCCGTCCAGAATTTCGTAACGGGGCTTGGATTCCAGGTATACGTTTGTCTTTGCCATGATGAACACAAAGATAATAATCTCTTTCCGGTCTGGCAATATTTGAAAAATCGCTTCAAATTATTAACTTTGTAGGATACAACGATTCCATAAAGAAACTATATACGAATTATGGCAGATAAACAATTACTTTTGGGCGATGAAGCCGTGGCGCTGGGTGCGTTGCATGCAGGCCTGAGCGGCGTCTACGCCTACCCCGGTACCCCCTCCACCGAGATTACCGAATATATCCAGGGACATCCCCTGACGAAGGAGAACCATGTGCACGACCATTGGACCACCAATGAGAAAACCGCCATGGAAGGCGCCCTCGGCATGTCCTATGCCGGCAAACGCGCTCTGGTGTGCATGAAGCACGTGGGCATGAACGTCTGCGCCGACCCGCTGATGGGTTCGGCTATGACCGGAGCCAACGGCGGCCTGGTCGTGGCTGCTTGCGACGACCCCTCGATGCATAGCTCCCAGAATGAGCAGGACTCCCGCTTCTGGGGCACCTTCGGCATGATGCCCGTATTCGAGCCCTCGAACCAGCAGGAAGCCTATGAGATGACCCGCGCCGCCTTCGACTATTCGGAGAAGCGCACCATCCCCGTGATCATGCGTCTGACCACCCGCATGGCCCACTCCCGCGCCGTCGTCACGCCGACGGATTTCATCCGCCCGCAGAACGAACTCCACTACCCCGAGTTCCCGAAACGCTGGGTCACCCTGCCAGTCAACGCCCGAGTCCGCAACCGCGAGCTCATCAAGGACTACGCGCGCTTCGAGGAAGACGCTGCCAATTCGAAATTCAACGGGCTGACCGACGGTCCCGACCACAGCCTCGGCATCATCGCCTGCGGCATCGCTTACAACTACCTGATGGAGAACTACCCGGACGGTTGCCCCTACCCCGTGCTGAAAGTCTCGCAGTATCCGTTCCCGCGGGAACTGGCGCTGACCCTTGCCGCCATGGTTCCCACCATCCTCGTGCTCGAGGAAGGACAACCCCTTGTCGAGAACATGCTCCGCGGCGTATTTCCGTCCCGGACCAAGATCCTCGGCCGCATCGACGAGACCGTCGTGCGCGACGGCGAGCTCTCGCCCGACGAAGTGCGCAAGGCCCTGGGCCTGCCCGCCCTGCCCACCTTCGCAGCCCCGCAGGTGCTCGCCCCGCGCCCGCCGGCCCTCTGCCAGGGCTGCGGCCACCGCGACTTCTACACCGCCCTCAACAACGTGCTGAAAAAAGATTACCCCTCCGCCCGCGTGTTCAGCGACATCGGCTGCTACACCCTCGGTTACATGGCACCATTCAACGCCATCCACACTTGCGTGGAAATGGGCGCCTCGTTCACCATGGCGCAGGGCGCGGCGTACAGCGGCACCTGGCCCGCCGTCGGTGTGCTCGGCGACTCGACCTTCACCCACAGCGGCATGACCGGCCTGCTCGACGCCGTCAACATGAACGCCGACGTGGTGCTCTGCATCTCCGACAACCTGACCACCGCCATGACGGGCGGCCAGGATTCCGCCGGAACGGGCCGCATCGAAGCCATCTGCGCCGGCCTTGGCGTGGACCCTGCTCACATCCGGACCATCGTCCCGCTCCCGAAAAACTACCCCGACATGGAGAAGGTGATCCGGGAAGAAATCGAATACCACGGCGTCTCGGTGATCGTCTGCCGCCGCGAATGCATCCAAACCGCCAGAAGACACGCTAAAAAGTAATCCCATGAAACAAGATATCATCCTTGCCGGCGTGGGAGGACAAGGCATCCTCTCCATCGCCACGGTCATCGGTTCCGCCGCCCTCCAGCAGGGCCTGCACCTCAAACAAGCCGAAGTCCACGGCATGAGCCAGCGCGGCGGCGACGTCCAGTCGAACCTCCGCCTCTCGTCGGATCCCATCCACAGCGACCTTATCCCGCGGGGTGCCGCCGACCTGATTGTCTCGCTCGAACCCATGGAAGCCCTCCGCTACGTGCCGTATCTTGCACCGCAGGGCTGGATCATCACCAATACCGTTCCCTTCGTCAATATTCCGGACTATCCGGCCATGGAGAGCGTGATGGCCGAGCTGAACAAACTCCCGCGCGTGATCGCCATCGATGTCGACGCCATCGCCAAAGACACAGGTTCCCCGCGCAGCGCCAACATGGTACTGCTGGGCGCCACCGCAGCCGTGCTCGACATCCTCGACCCGGACAAGCTCCGTGACGGCATCCGCCGCATCTTCGGCCGCAAAGGCGAAGAGATTGTGGCCGCCAACATCAAAGCCTTCGATGCAGGCCTTGCATCGGCCCAAAAGTAAGCGCCCATGAAATACATGACTGCCGACGAAGCCGTCCGGCTCGTCAAAAGCGGTGATACCATCTGCTGCCAGGGCAGCACCTCCGTGCCTGTTCTCCTGCAGGAAGCCCTCGCTCGCCGGGCCAGCGAGCTGCGCGACGTGCAGATTGTCTCGGGCTTCAACATCACAACCGGCGAGGCGCCGTTCTGCAAACCCGAATACAAGGATTCTTTCCTGGTCAACAGCATCTTCCTGTGTGCCGACCAGCGCAGGCATGTGGCCGAGGGCTACGGCTCGCTGACCCCCTGCTTCCTGAGCGAAGTGCCGGCCCTCTTCCGCAGCGGGGAACTGCCCATCGACGTGGCTTTCATCAACTGCTCGCTGCCCGATGAGAACGGTTACTGCAGCTACGGCATCGGCTGCGACATCTCTGTCGCGGCTGTGGAGACGGCCCGGGTGGTGATCGCCCAGG
>CAJODQ010000053.1:0-6118 GCA_905233345.1 uncultured Bacteroidales bacterium | reverse complement strand
GATCGCCCAGGTCAACGAAGCCATCCCCTACCTCTACGGCGGCTGCCTGGTCCACGAATCGAAGATCGCCGCGGCGGTGCGCTGCAACGTCCCGCCCATCGCCATGCAGTTCGGCGAACCCACCGAGATCGAAAAAGCCATCGGCGCCAACGTGGCGGCCGAGATTCCCGACGGAGCCTGCCTCCAGATCGGCGTGGGCGGCATCCCGAACGCCATCCTCAATGGGATCAAGCACCACAAGCACCTGGGCCTTCACACCGAGGCGATGACCGACGGCGTGATCCGGCTCATGAAGGAAGGCGTCATCGACAATTCCCTGAAGAAAGTGCACCCGGGCGTCAGCATCGCCGCATTGGCCCTGGGTTCCAAGGAGATGTATGAATTCATCGACCACAACAAGACGATGGAATTTTACGACGTGGCCTACACCAACAACCCGTTCCTCATCGCCCAGAATCCGAAGGCCTGTGCCATCAACTCGGCGCTGGAAGTTGACCTTACCGGCCAGGTCTGCGCCGACTCCATCGGCGAGATGATCTTCTCGGGCGTGGGCGGCCAGCACGATTTCATGTACGGCTGCTCCCTCTCTGAAGGCGGCAAGTGCTTCATTGCGCTGCCGTCGCGCACCAACAAGGGAAAAGGCAAGATTGTCCCGACCCTGACACCGGGCGCCGGCGTGGTAACCACGCGTTTCCAAACCCAATACGTGGCGACGGAATGGGGCATCGCATACCTGCGGGGCAAGAACCTGGCCCAGCGCGCCAGGGCGCTGATCGCCATCGCCCATCCGGACGACCGCGAAGAGCTGGAGAAGGCCGCCTGCAAACGCTTCGGCTACAGTTTCCTCCGATTAAAATAACTGAACCATTATACAATGAATCCAATCTTAGAAAATGAAATCATCCAGTTGGTGATCCGGCTGGTTTCGGCGGCCGTCATGGGCCTGGCCATCGGTTACGAACGTGAATTCCGGGGCAAGGGCGCCGGTGTGCGCACGCACATGCTGGTTGCTATGGGCGCCTGCCTCTTCATGCTGATTTCTAAGTACGGCTTCGCAGATTCCGCACGCTTCGACGCGGCCCGTGTCGCGGCGGGTGTGGTCTCGGGCATCGGTTTCCTGGGCGGCGGCTTGATCATTAAATCCAAGACCAACATGATCACCGGACTTACCACGGCAGCCGGTCTCTGGGTAACGGCCGCCATCGGCCTCGGAGCCGGCAGCGGTATGGTCCTCATGGCCTTCGTCTGCACCGTACTGGTCATCATCTGCACGGAAATCCTGAATGCCTGCCATTTCAAACTGGGCTTCCACCAGATGACCGTCGTCTTTACGTCGAATGACGAGAAAGCCCTCGAAGAAGCCGTCCGGAAGTTGGGCAATCCCGTGAAGTATATGTCTTTCTCCCGGCAAGGCGACCGTTACAAAGCGGAGATTTCCATACGCGTTCCCAAACGGGAGAAACCCCTCGAGCTGATTACGCGCCTGACCAGCATGCCCAATGTCCAATTGGAGAGCCTGGAATAATCCTTACAGATTGTCCCGGACGACCGTCAATCGTTCTTCGTAAATGGTGCGGAGGCGGTTGACGGCGTCGTGGAACGACATGTTCTCGTCGCCATTGATAATGCGTCCTCCGTTTTGGGAAGCATCCTGAGCCGGATTCCACAGCTTGAAATTCAGTTCGGCCGAACGTTCGAGCTGCTTTTCCAGCGCATCAATGTAAGCTGGAATGGTCTGCAGGGCCGGCAGCAGTTCCCGGAAACGCTCGCGCACCTGCGCCTGAAAAGCCGGATCATCAAAGAGCCGCGCATACCAGCAGGCATTGCGGTTGACCAGGCCCGTCCGGGCCTGCGGGTTGTAATTGTAAGAAAGAACGCCCCAGTCAAAGTCCCAGCAGGGACCTGCGGTCATTTTGCCGCCTGGTTTGAAATGATAGAACACGCTGCCGGGATTGCCCAGTTCGTGGTTGCCCATCACTTCAAAGACGATCCAGTAGTCAATGAAGGAGGCCACATCGATGCGTGAAGCATAGCCCTGCTCCGGATCCTTGAAATCCGCGCCATACAGGATGCCGGCCGTCTCGCCGATGAAATCTTGGGCGTATTGCACCTGGGCAGGGGTGATTTCATCGGAATCGGGGTTCTTGATACCGAACGGGATCCCGCCTTTCATCTCATTGCAGCGCCCGTGCGGGTCCATCCACTGGACCTCATTGTCGTAGTGAAAGTCCGACTCGATCAGGTAACCGTCATCTCCGACGTTCACCCGGTTTTTGTCGACACGCACCTGCTCAATGAGCAGATAGTTGCCCTGATGCACGCCGTTGAGCACCAGCTCCACGCTCTGGCAGCGCGGGGTCCAGTCGAGCGAGGTCAGCGAGGAAACCTTCATGGCCACCAGGTTGCGCATCATCGTGCGGTCCATGAAATTGGCCAGGAGAATCCAGCGTTTGTGCGCCGGCATGCCCAGGAGCGGGGCTTTCTTGTCCAGTTTCACCAGATAAGGCTTCTTGGGCCAGGTCCAGGTGGTATTGCCACGGCCGCGTACCTGGCAGGCAAGAGAAACCGTCGAATCCGCGTCAGGGACCGTGAAGGTCGCGTTCACGTAATCCGTCTTCGAACGGATGGCCGCGCCGCCCTCCGTGTCGAGATACAGCACAGGAAGCCCTGTCTTTCGGACACGCGTCGCCGGATCGGCGTTCTCCGCCACACAGATGAAAGACGGGGAAAGGACAATTTCCAGGGAGGAAACGCGAATGCCCAGGCGGACGGCGGATTCATAGTCATCCCGCCGGCCCAGATCCGAGATGATGGCCCGGTAACGGCCGGGAGTCTCTGTCCTCTCCACGACCGTCAGTTGGAAATCGGTCGAAAGAAGCGTCTGCCCTTTCGCCAAATACAGGACTACGTCTTTGTCCAGGTCAAATGCCGCCTCCGGCTCCTCGACGGAGAAATAGAACGATTCGCTGCCACCCGCAGGCAGGACAACGCGGTCCTGCTCCACGAAAACAGAGAGCAACGCCGCTTTCGGACTCTCATGGCAAGAGACCGAAAGCAGCATTACGCTCAACCAAACAAATAACCTAAAAATATGACGCATCCGTCATAATACTTGAAATGAAACGGGCTGTCCGGAGGCGCTGTCGCCCGCTACCCACAGCTGGAAGTCGCCAGGCTCCACTTTCGTGACGCCGTCCAAGCCGAAGAAGGCCAGTTCCGAAACCGGGATCTGCACTTCCATCGTGCGCTTCTCCCCTGCTTTCAGGGGCACCCGTTCGAAATACTTGAGCTCTTTCACCGGACGGGTGATGGAGCCTACCAGGTCGCGGATATACACCTGCACCACTTCGGTGCCATCATACGCTCCGGTATTGGCCAGGCTGAACGTCAGCCGTATCGTTCCGTCCTGCGGATAAGCCTCTTTATCCAGGGCAATGTCCGAATAGTCGAACGTCGTATAGCTCAGACCATAGCCGAACGGGAAAAGCGGCCGGGCGCCATAGTCCAGGTAATAGGAAGTGTTGCCCAGCGAGGTCTGTCCCGCCTCGGGTTCGATGTCGGCAAGCAGGGTCTCGTTGTTGTAGGGACGTCCCGTCATGGTATGCGAATAATACATCGGTACCTGTCCTACCGTGCGGAGGAAGGTGACCGGCGTCTTTCCGGAGGGATTCACATCACCGAAAAGGAGATTGACCAGCGCGGGACCGCCCATCGTTCCGGGATGGAAGGCATAGAGCATCGCCCGGCAGTTGGGCAGGTCACGTTCGATGGTCAGCGGGCGACCGGCCATCACCGTGGCTACCACGGGCTTGCCAGCCGCCTTCAGGGCGACGAGCAGTTCGCTCTGCGTACCGATCAGGTTCAGGTCGGCCAGGCAGTGCGCCTCGCCGGAAAGGATAGCTTCTTCTCCCAGGAACACCAGCACCACATCGGCGCGGCGGGCCGCTGCCACGATATCGTCGAAACGCGTGCGCCTTTCTCGGCTGTAACCATATGGAACATAATTCACTTTGCCGGGGAAACGCTCCTTCAGCGCCTGGAGCGGCGTCACCGTATGGGCCTTCTCGCCATCAAAACTCCAGGTACCCAGCTGGTCATGCGGAGCATCGGCCATCGGGCCGGTAACCAGAATAGTGCCGACCTGTCCGGCCTTGAGCGGAAGGATCCCGTCGTTTTTCAACAGGATCGCTGATTCTTCGGCCGTGCGGCGTGCCGCATCCAGATGGCTTTCCGCATATTGCACAGCCTGTCCGGACTCCACATCCACATAAGGATGCTCAAACAGGCCCAGCAGCAGTTTGACGCGGAGGATGCGGCGGACTGCCTCGTCGATGGCCGATTCCTTCACCTGGCCACTGGCCACCAGTTCTTCCAGATGGGAGATGAAACCGAAGGTCATCATATCCATGTCGACACCGGCATTCACGGCCTTGCAGGCCACGTCCTTGCGGTCGGTACCGAAGCCGTGGGGAATCATCTCGCCCATCGAGTTCCAGTCGGTTACCACCAGCCCGTCGAAGCCCCATTCGTCCCGGAGCACATCCTTCAGGATAAAAGTATTGCCTGTGGACGGCACACCGTCGTTGTCGTTGAACGAAGTCATCAGCGTCAGGGCGCCGGCTTTGACGGCCGCTTCAAAAGGCGGCAGGTAGACGTTTCGCAACTGGCGCTCCGTCAGGAAGGTGCTGTTGTAGTCACGGCCACCCTCGGCCGCACCGTAGCCCACAAAATGCTTGATGCAGGCTGCCAACGCATCTGCATTCAGGGTCTCGCCCTGATAACCGCGTACCATGGCCTCCGCCATGCGGGCATCCAGATAGACATCCTCCCCGCTCCCCTCTGCCATGCGGCCCCAACGAGGGTCGCGGGCAATGTCGAGCATGGGCGAGAACGTCCAGCGGACGCCTTGCCCGGTAGCTTCAACCGCGGCGATACGGGCGCCCTGTTCCACCAAAGCCGGATCGAACGTTGCAGCCAGGCCCAGCGGAATCGGGAAGATCGTATGGAAACCGTGGATCACGTCGCGCCCCACCAGCAGCGGAATGCCGAGGCGGGATTCTTCCACGCAAATGCGTTGAAATTCATTGATTTTGACCGGATCCACTTCGTTCAGGATGGAACCGATCTGACCGTTGCGCAACGCTTCGGCATAGTTGGACACCTCGCCACCGGCCGACACCTGGTTCATCTGTCCGATCTTCTCGGCCAGGGTCATCCGCGACAACAATTGTTCGATGCGTTTTTCAATGCCGGCATCGGAACCCACCGTTGATGGCTTTGGCTGCGTGCAGGCAGCCAGCAGCACCAGCAGGACAGCCAACAGCAGGGTTCTAGTATATTTCATCATTCCTTACTTTTTGTAAACACGTACATAATCCACCTTCATCGTACACGGGAGCGCACTTTCATCCACCCCGGCGTAGCCGCCCCAGTCACCGCCCCATGCCAGGTTCAGGATGAGGTAGAATTTCTTGTTGAACGGCCATGTGCTGTCCCGGCCCGCCTTGTCATTGCGGAATTCCAGCAGCTGCACACCGTCCACATAGGTCCTGATATAGTCTTTCGTCCATTCGAGCGCATATACGTGGTACTCGTTTTCAGCCCCCGGAATCGTGCGGGAAGCCGTCTTCTGGGTGTTCTTCACGTGGTTGTACGCCTCGCAGTGGATGGATGAAGAAGTGATGTTCGCATCCACGCCGACCTCTTCCATGATGTCAATCTCGCCACAGGCAGGCCAGCCCTTCGAAAAATCGTCCGGCATCATCCAGAACGCCGGCCAGGTTCCCTTGCCTTTCGGCAGCCAGATGGCGGCTTCAAAATAGCCGTACAGCCAGGATTCCCGGCTGTTCATCCGCGCGGAAATCACCTGGTTCCCGTCTTTTCGGGCCACGATGTGCAAGGCGCCGTCCTGTGTGTAGGACGTACGCCGGTCATCCGGCACATAGCGCTGCAGCTCGTGATTCACACGGCCGGGCGCCCAATCTTCGTAACGCCATTTGTCGATCAGGGCGGACGAAGCCTCCGAGAAGTCATCCTGCCACACCAGCTCATAGCCTTCAGGCACATAGGCGCCGGAAGGAACGGGCGTACCTTCTTTCTGCGTGACAGTCAGAATCTT
>CAJODQ010000052.1 GCA_905233345.1 uncultured Bacteroidales bacterium | reverse complement strand
GAACTCGCTCACAGCCTCGGTGGCCTTGTCCGGGTCGGTGTGGATCAGCGACTGGATGTTGTTGAGCGTGTTCATGAAGAAATGCGGATTGATCTGGTAACGAAGGGCTTCCAGCTGCCGGCCCACATTGGCGGCCTGGAGTTCCTTCAGTTCGGCTTCGTGTTTCCGCGAGCGGTAGAGGGCGGTCAGGCCCAAGTCGCCGGCCACCAGCAGGATGCCGATGATCAGTTCCAGCGCTTCCGGCCGGATCGGTCCCTGTCCGTCGGCGGGCGGCAGTCCGGGCCGATCCATACGCCATTCGCCGGGCGGCGGGCCCGGAAATCCGTCTCCGCGCCGGTCTGGCCGGCGGTCCGGAATGAAGCAGTGGAGGCCAAAAGCGACTAGCAGGAGGAGTGTGAGCAGCAGATACCACAGCTTGTTCTTTTTCTGGGACAAGGGCTCCAGCAGGAAGTGGTGGACCAGCACCAGCGCCAGGAAGGGAAGTATCTTCAGGATCACGTTCATATCACAAATGTACTGATAATTCTTCAATGCACCTGCCGGTTCGTTGAAGAAATCCGGGGGTTCGTTGAAGGACGCTGCATTTGGCGGAGTAATTGAATAACATTATGAAAAACAAATCCCTATGATGAAAAGCCTGCGATATATCCTGACGGCCGCCTTCCTGCTGACGGCCGTCCTGCCTGCGCTCCAGGCCCAGGACAAGACCATCAACAAGAAGAACCTGGTGATCAAGGAGTGGAACACGGACGTGAAAACCAACGCCAAGCTCCTTGACCATGTGACCACCTACAATGCCGACGGCAAGAAAATCGAAGAGATCGAGTATACCGGAAAGGCACAGAAATGGCGCAAGCGCTACGAATATGATGCTGCCGGCAAGCAGGTCAAGGAACTCGTGTACGACGAGCGCAACCGCCTCGTCAACATGAAAAAGTTCGAATACAATGAATTCGGACGAAAAAAGGTGACCTATACCTATGATGCAAAAGGAAAACTCACCACGACGAAATTTTACGAATATCTGATGGAGGAACAATGATATGAAACGATTATTCATGAGCATGCTGTTCGTTATAATGGCCTTCGTCGTTTGCAGTTGCATCGGCGATGACATCATTTCCGTCGTCGACGGCGGCGACGATACGACCCCGGAGATTGTCACTCCGGTCGATACAACGACTCCGCCTAGCTCTCAGACTACACCGACTGATACGACAGGCACTGACACGGGCGCCGTGACCACGACCTTCACTTCGGCCGGGGACAGCTCCTCGGACGACGATATCTCCAACACGACCTTCACGCGCCTGGTGACCGTCACCTACGCCTCGGGCGGCGCCACTGTCACAGGCTACAGCGCCGTTGCGGACGTCATGAACGTCGTGGTGAGCGGCAACAAGGTGACGATTACCTATACTGGTAGCGAAAATGTAGCATACAAGCTCACGGGAACGGCCTCCGACGGATACTTCAAGCTCTACAGCTCGAAGAAACAGGCCATCTGGATGAGCGGCGTGAGCATCACCAACAGTGCCGGCGCGGCCATCAACAACCAAAGTGGCAAACGCACCTTCGTCTATGTGGAAGGCACCAACAAACTGGCCGACGGCGCTTCCGCGGCCTATTCGACCAGTAGCGACGAAGACATGAAGGGCGTGTTCTTCTCGGAGGGTCAGCTCATCTTCAGCGGCAGCGGATCGCTGACCGTCACGGCCAACAACAAGCAGGGCAAGAGCGGCATTGTTTCCGATGATTATGTGCGCATGATGGCCAGCCCCACCGTTACGGTATCGGCCGGCAGCAGTGCGGGTCATGGCGTCAAGGGCAACGATGGTATCCGGCTCTCCAACGGTACGCTGAACATTACTACGGCTGCCGCCATGAAGAAAGGCATCACCTCCGACGACTACGTACTGGTCGAGGGCGGCGTCACGACGATCCAGGTGACCGGCGGCGTGGCCTACGACAGTGACGAGAGCGAATACAAGGGTTCGGCTGGCATCAAGGCAGACAACTACTTCGCCATGACCGGCGGCACGGTGACGATCACCAACAGCGGCAATGGCGGAAAGGGCATCAGTGCCGGCAGCTACGATTACAACAGTACGACGCACGCCGTGGCGGACAGCTACATCTCCGGTGGTACGCTCAAGATCACCACGAGCGGCAGCGAATCGAACGATGTGTCCTGCAAGGGCATCAAGATCGGTTGGGCCACCAAGAGCGGCAACAAGGTCACCGGCTATGCCGGCAACATGACAGTGAGTGGCGGCACGATCGTCATCAGCTGCGCAAAATCCGAGGGCTTTGAAGCCAAGGGCAACCTGAGTTTCACGGGCGGTGAGACCTATGTGTACTCCACGGGCGACGACGCCATCAATTGCCAGGCAGAAATGAATATTTCAGGCGGCTATATTTACGCCTATTCCACGGCGAACGACGCCATGGACGCCAACCACGACCTGAAGATTTCGGGTGGCTACGTCTTTGCCATTACGACGAAGGGCGCCCCGGAGGTGGCGATTGACGCCAATACGGAAGAACGATATAAATTGTACATCACGGGCGGTGTCGTAGTGGCCTACGGGGGCCTGGAGAGCGGCTATTCCTCCAGCAACACGGTCTACACGCTCAGCGGTACGGCGAATGCCTGGAACGCCCTCTATGACGGCAGTTCCTTCATCGCGGCCTTCAAGGCGCCGAGCGGCCTGTCCAGCTTCGCCGTGACGGCCCCTTCGCTCAAGAGCGGCTACAAGGGTGTTTCCGTGGGCAGCACGACCTACTGCAACGGCGTATGGGCTACATCCGGCATCTCTGGCGGTACGGCCGTCTCCCTGAGCACTTATTCCGGCGGTGGCAGTGGCCCTGGCGGTGGCGGCGGTTTCGGCCCCGGCTGGCATTGATCATTCCTGCGCTATGGCTGATTTCCAACACCGATCTCTGGCGGAGCCGCTCGCGGCCATCGCTCCCATCACCCTTGCGGAGATGGATGCCATCAAGCTGATGAACCGTGTCGACACCAAGTACCTCACCGACGAAGCTACGTTGGTGCAGGTACTGGCCGACGCGGCCGCAGCGGGCTACCGGGCGCTCGAGACGGACGGGGAGAAGTTGAGCGCCTACAATTCCGTGTACTACGACACGGCGGGCCTGCGCATGTTCCTCGACCACCATAACCGGCGCCTGGTGCGGCAGAAGGTTCGGACGCGCGCTTATCTGGGTAGCGGCATCGCCTTCCTGGAGATCAAGCGCAAGAACAACAAGGGCCGCACCAACAAGAAGCGCACGGCCATCCCCCTGGAGCAGCTGATGGATTTCAGCGGCAATTCCGAGGCCTGCGACTACCTGGCGCGCAAGTCCTGGTTCACGGCGCCGGAGCTGTCACCCGTGCTCGAGACCCGCTTCACGCGGATTACGCTCGTGAATCCGGCCAAGACGGAGCGCCTGACCATCGATACATGCCTTCAATTCAAGAATTTCCGCACCGCTCGTGCGGCTTCGCTGCGCGACGCGGTCATCATCGAGCTCAAACAGGACGGCCGTACCGCCAGCCAGATGCGGGGCATCTTGCTCGATCACCGGATCAAGCCGGCCCGCGTAAGCAAATACTGCGTCGCCGTTACCCTGACCGAACCCTTCGCCAAGTCGGGACGCTTCAAGGAAAAAGTGCGCCGCATCGAAAAGATTATCAATCATAAAATCGACATACAATGATACCCTTGCAAGACCTGGGCGAGTACACCCTCGCCGACGAGGAGCTCTTCGACGTGCAGACCATCACCGATGCGATGATGACCACCTCCCAGAGCCTCATCGAACTCGCCATCCGCTTCTTCCTGAACCTGGCGGTCTGCTGGATCCTGGTGCAGTTCTTCTACTACAGGAAGAGTCGCCGCCGTGACTACTACTTTACCTTCATGGTGTTCTCCTCCGCGATGCTGATGCTGCTCTACATGATGGGCAATGTCGAGGTGGGGGTAGGGCTGACCCTCGGCCTGTTCGCCATTTTCGGCGTGATCCGCTACCGCACCGAGACGGTACCCATCCGGGAGATGACCTACCTGTTCGTGATCATCGCCCTGGCGGCTGTCAACGGCCTGGCCCCTGTCTATAAGTTGACCGGCGCCACGGGTCCGAATCCCCATTATGTGCTCAATGCCGGCTCTGTGGCGGTGACCGCGTTGGCCAATCTGCTGGTGATCGTGCTGGTATGGGTGCTCGAGAGTGAGCGGCTGCTTAAGCACACTTCGGCCAAGCTCGTGCTCTACGACCGCATCGAGCTCATCGTGCCGGAACGCCGCGCCGAGCTGATCGAAGACCTGGAGAAACGCATCGGAATCCGGGTTGACAACCTGGAGATCGGCCATGTGGATTTCCTGAAAGATGCTGCCTTCATCAAGATCTATTACACACTGTCGAAAGGGCAGGCTGCCTCGATCGACACCCTGACCAAAGCCAAGGACTTTGTAGAACAATGACCGTCATGAAACGCATCCTGATGATTTGCCTGCTGGCCCTCCTTCCCCTGGCGGGACAGGCGCAGGACTACTATACCATTCCAGTCGGAGACCTGGAAACCGATCTGGGTGGCCGCTTTTCGCTGGGCGTGGACAAGAAATTGGCCAAAGGCCTGCACTTATCGGTCGACGGTGAGCTGCGCATGAAAGACAATTTTTCTGCGCTCGGCCGCTGGCAAATCGGCGCAGACCTGAGCTACAAGGTGAATCCTTACCTGAAACTGGGCGGCGGCTACATCTTCATTGACAAGCTCAAAACTTCCGGGGCCTGGTCGCCGCGGCACCGTTTCTATGTCGATGTAACGGGCGGTATCCGGGCAGGGGATTGGCGTTTTTCGCTCAGAGAACGCCTGCAGCTGACACACCGCAATGCGGACGACATGAACGTCTTCCAGACGAATCCCAATTCCCTGATGCTCAAGAGCCGTTTCAAGGTACAGTACAAGGGCTTCCAGTCGGTGAGTCCCTACGCTTATGTGGAACTGCGCAACGTGTTCAACGACCCGGCCTGCACGGCGAAATACAACGGTACCACGTTCAGCGACTATGTCTTTACGGGCTATACCGACGCATACGTCAACCGCTTGCGCGGGGCGCTCGGCCTGGAATGGAAGTTGAGCAAGCAGCATGCGCTCGATTTCACCCTGCTGGGCGATTACTGTTACGACAAGGTCATCGACACGAACGCCGAAGGCACGAAACTCAAGTCGATCACCTTTGAACGGGCTTTCAACACGAATATCTGTATCGGGTACAAGTTTTCGTTCTAGTCTTCCGGCTGGAAGGCGTGTTCCAGCAGGTAGCCGTAGTAGTAGATCCAGTTGTACCAGTCGTGGCTGCCTTCGGTGCAGATGTAAGTGTACGGATAGCCGTGGCGGTCAAAATGGCGGCGCAGGTTCTGGACGTGGAGATAGAAGAAGTCGCCGGTGCTGGTCATCACATAGTAACCTTTGGGAGGAGTGGGAACGAATTGCGTTTTCCACTTCTTCTTTATATTGAAATAGAAGTTGCTGTGCTGGCTGGGTTTGGTGATGACTTTCCAGAACGGGGAGAAGAGGCCGACATAGTCGAAGGTCTGCGGGGAATCGGCAGAGATGTACATGCTCTGAAGTGCGCCAACGGAAAGGCCGCAGATGGCCCGGTGCGCCTTGTCGGGGATGGTGCGGAAATGGCTGTCCACATAGCCCACGACGTCGTGCACGAAAGCGCTTTCCACCGTTCCGTCGATCTCGTAGAGTGACTCCATGGCATCCTTGTAGCGGGAATTCTCGAAGTCCTTGTCGTCGTTGTACTGGTTGACATTGGGCATCACGACGATGGCCGGGACGCCGAGCCCTCGGCTGTAGATGCTGTCGGTCACCTGGAACATCTGGCCGCGCTGGATCCAGACGGTCTCGTGGCCGCGGGCACCGTGCAGCAGGTAGACCACGGGATAGCGCTGGTTGCCTTCGTCGTAGTCCGGCGGGAGATAGACGATCATGCGCCGCTGCGTCGGGCCCTTGACAGAGCAGGGATACCACGCTTCAACCACCTTGCCGACAGGCTGATAGCCTGACTCGTCAACCGGCTCGCCGGCATAATAGTAGGACACGCTCCGGTTACGGAACACCCCGCAGGACGACAGCACGCCCAGCGCGAGCAGCAGAAAAATGACAAGTCGTTTGCGCATTTCGGCCGCAAAGTTACAACTTTTGTAATACATTTTTTTCTACTTTTGCGTCCAATCTTTAAAGACCTCCCATGAAGATCGCACTGGATGGACATTACGGATACCGGCGGCTCATCCGCTCGGCGATCCCCGCCATGGCAATGGTGCTCGTCGTGAGCATCTACAGCGTGGTGGACGGGCTTTTCGTGTCGAATTTCGTGGGAACCACAGCTTTTGCCGCACTCAATGTCATCTGGCCGGCTGTCATGCTGATTGGCTCTCTGGGGCTGATGATAGGAACGGGCGACTCTGCGCTGGTGGCCAAGACCATGGGCGAAGGCAACCGCGACCGGGCACAGAAGATGTTCACGATGCTGGTCCAGTTCACTTTTGTCCTGGCCGCCGTGTTCATGATTCCGCTTTATCTGCTGATGGAGCCGCTGGCCCGGCTGCTGGGCGCAGAGGGAGAGATGGTACATCAGTGCGTAATCTATGGTCGCATCTGCACGCTCGGTCTGCCTGCTTTCATGTTGCAGATGGCTTTCCAGTCGTTCTACATGACGGCGGAAAAGCCCCAGCTCGGAACCATCATGTCGCTGGTCTGCGCCGCCATCAACATGTCGCTTGACGCGCTGTTTATCGTGGTGTTCCACTGGGGATTGGCTGGTGCGGCTGCCGCCTCGATGATTGCCTGTTGCGTGGGCGGCTTCTATCCGATCTGGTATTTTTCGGGACGCTGGAACCAGAGCTCGCTCAAGATGGTCTATGCCCGCTTCGAGCGGCATCCCATCCTGCAGGCCTGCAGCAACGGGCTTTCGGAATACGTGGGCAACATCTCGTTCAACGTGCTTGCCATCTGCTACAACCTGCAGTTGCTCCGGATGATGGGCGAAAATGGCGTGGCGGCTTATTCTGTCCTGCTCTACTACAGTTATGTCTTCGCCGCTGTTTTCTTCGGCTACAATATTACGGTCACACCGATCATCGGGTATAATTACGGGGCGGATAACAAGCCGGAACTGCGGAGCCTGCTGCAACATTCCTGGACGTTGTTGCTCGCGCTGGGCTTCCTCATCACACTGATTTCTGAACTGTCCGCAGGGCCGGCAGCACGGCTTTTCGTGGGCTATGATCCGGAGCTGACGGCTTTGACCATCCGTGCTATCCGGATCTCAATGGCCAGTTTCGTGTTGGTCGGTGTCAACCTCTTCACTTCGGCCTGGTTCACGGGCCTGGGCAATGGCAAGGTATCCTCCATTGTGTCGTTCATCCGTAACCTGGTCCTGGAACTGGGCTTCGTATTCCTGCTGCCCGCCCTTCTGGGCACGGACGGCATCTGGCTGGCCGTCGACGCAGCTGAAGTCTGCTGCCTCATCCTCTCCGTCACGCTTCTGCTCGCTTACCGCAAGCGCTACGGCTACGGTAAATAATATCGGAATATGGCGCTACAAATTGACCCGTCCTGATTTTTGTTTACAGTTTTAAGTCTATTTTTTCTTTCACGGTTTCAATAAGTTGCAGTTGTCCTGCATCCGCATGTCAGTTCTGCAAT
>CAJODQ010000051.1 GCA_905233345.1 uncultured Bacteroidales bacterium | reverse complement strand
TTTGAGAGCCGGACGGAAAACCTGACACCCGTCCAGATGCGGTTCCTAAAAGCGGTAGCTCGCGGCATCCACAGTGGTTTTTCGTCTGCGGAAGTCATCAGCAGATACAAACTGGGATCTTCTGCCGCCTCCGTCTCGACCAAAAAAGCGCTGCTTGAGAAAGGCCTTGTCTATTGCGAAGACGGCCAATGCCTTCTGGCCGATCCCGTCATGGGGTTGTGGATGAATCGTTAAGATACCGAGGCAAGCCCAAGTCTTGTCAATCCACCTTTCCAATTTGGACCTTTGCGATCGCAAAACCCGGCATGACGAGGAGGGGTACGCTAGTCAGATAAGTATATTGAACAAATTCAAAAATTTTTACAGATTGTTCATTATAGTCAACAATTTTTAATTATCTTTGCGTTTGTAAAGTATGGTTGATATGGACCTGGTTTCAAGACCCAATTATTACAACAAGCTGGAAAAATTGCTCGGAAAGGGCGTCCTGATCGTTCTCTCCGGCCAACGCCGTGTGGGTAAGAGTTATGTGATGAAGGAACTGGTCGCCCGCAAGGGGGAAGATTCGAATGCCAATGTCATCTATATTGACAAGGAAAAGACGGCGTTTGATTTCATTGCCACGTACAATGAACTGGTCGCCTATGTAGACGGGAAGATAGACAAGACAAAGCACAACTATATCTTGATTGATGAGGTTCAGGAAATCCAAGAATTTGAACGCGGGCTCCGGAACTACTACGGCGAGTCTTATATTGATATCATAGTGACCGGCAGCAACTCAGATATCCTGTCCAGTGACCTTGGGACGATGCTTTCGGGCAGGTACGTTGAGGTGTTCATTCAGGGACTCAGCTACACTGAGTTCCTGGAATTCCACAATCTGCCGGACAATGAGGCATCTCTTTCAAAGTACATCAATTACGGTGGCCTTCCGGGCTTGAAGCCCTTTGGTCTGGACGATCCGGAGACGATTAACGGCTATCTGCAGGGGGTGTACAACACCATTTTAATCAAAGACATCATCCGGAGGAAGAAGATTCGCAACGTACCATTCCTAGAGAACCTCATTCACTTTATCGCCGACAATATTGGCAAACCTCTTTCGGCCACCAGTATCCAGAATTACATGGCCTCCAATGAAAGCGATGTATCAAAGAACCTGGTTCTCAAATACATGAAGGCCTTAGACGAAGCCTATCTTGCCACGGCTGTTTCCCGCTATAACATTCACGGAAAGAAGTTGTTGGAAACCAACGACAAGTTTTATTTCGGAGACGTGGGCATCCGCAATTACGTCACCGGAGGCCGAAGGGCCAACGATATTGAAAAGATTGTGGAGAACCTGGTTTACCAACATATGGTGCGGCTGGGATACGAAGTCAAGATTGGTCAGTTGTATAGCACTGAGATTGACTTCGTCGGAACCAAGGGTGACGAAATAGTGTACGTCCAGGCGGCCTACCTTATTACCGAAGAAAAGACTTTTAACCGCGAATTCGGGAACCTGATGCCCATCAAGGATAACTATCCCAAGTACGTAATTTCCATGACTCCCTACATGGATTCTTCTAAGTGGGAAGGAATCATCCACATTCCGTTTGTCGATTTCCTCAAGAACGGTTTTAGGAAGTAGTTATTAGAACCGCCGCCTGATTGCGAAAGTATTCGCAATCCGTTGCCACAACCCGTGGCAGCAAGCTGTCTGATAATCAACGGATAACAAGAATCCGCCTGCGTCAAATGCGCAAGCGGATTTCAAGAAATCACTGATAATCAGCTATGTTTCCGCCACACAAAAACGTGCAGCCTAGCAGTTCTCCAGTTCTGCGACGTGGCGGGAGGCCTGGCCGATGCTTTCGCGGACGAAGTAGCGGCAGGACTTCAGGAAGCGGGCGTCGCGCTGGCTGTCGAGCAGCAGCAGGTAACCCATGATGATGTAGCTCAGGACCTCGGTCAGGGCACGCGTGCAGTGCTCGAAGCGCTCGGTCGTGGTGCCATCGCCGGCGGCCAGCTCGTAGAAGCGCTTGTAGAGCGCAGTGGCCTGGCGGAGCACCGCAACGCACTGCTGCTGCTCGGCGCACGGCGTGGCGGCCAAAGCCTCGCTCACCTGGGCGTCATAGCTTTCAATCTGCTTCAGATAAGCGCCGTTGGCGATGCCTTTCATGGCAGCCACCACCTGCAGCTGGCTCGTACCTTCGTAGATGGAGAGGATGCGGGCGTCGCGGTAGAGGCGTTCGCAGGCGTACTCTTTCATGAAGCCGCTGCCACCGTGGACCTGGATGCAGTCGTAGGCGCACTGGTTGGCGTACTCGCTGGCGTTGAGCTTCACGAGCGGCGTCAGGATGTCGGCGATGCGGGAAGCCGGCTTGGAGCTGGCGGCCAGGTCGACGTAACGGGCGGTCTCGTACATGAGGCTGCGGACGCCGTCGGTACGGGCGCGCATCTGGTCGAGCAGATCCTGCACAGCCACAAACTGCTTGATGGCGTGGCCGAACTGTTCGCGGGAGGCGGCGTAGGCCTCGGCTTCGCGGCACGCGGCTTCGCACAGGCCGATGGACTGGGCGGCGACACCGAGACGGGCGCCGTTCATCAGCGACATCACATATTTGATCAGGCCCAGGCGGCGCTCACCCACAATCTGGCAGGGCGCATTGGTAAACTGCAGCTCGCAGGTCGGCGAGCCCTTGATACCCATCTTGTTCTCAATGCGGCGCACGGTCATGCCGCCGTCGGCCTTGTCGAACACGAAGTAGCTCAGGCCGCGGCCATCGTTGGTCCCTTCCTCGCTGCGGGCCAGCACCAGGTGCAGGTCGGCGTCACCGTTGGTGATGAAGCGCTTCACACCGTTCAGGCGCCAGCAACCCGCTGCCTCGTCGAAGGTGGCCTTCAGGCGCACGGACTGCAGGTCGCTGCCGGCGTCGGGCTCGGTGAGGTCCATCGAGCAGGTGGCACCCTGCCAAATACGCGGCAGGTATTTCTCTTTCAGCGCGTCGGAACCGAATTCCTGGATGGTGTCGGCGCAGTCGGTCAGGCCCCAGATGGTGGCGAAGCCCACGTCGGCGCGGGCGATGATCTCGGCGGCCATGACGACGGCGGCGCGGGGCATGTTAAGCCCGTTGTAGCGGCGCTCCAGCGAGATGCCGTAAAGGCCCGACTGGATGAGGGCGTCGAGGTTGCGGCGGGTGCCCGGCGCGTACTGGACGCGGCCGTTCTCGAGCTTCGGACCCAGGTGGTCGACTTCCTCGGCGTTGGGCGCGATGACCTCGCCGGCGATTTCACCCACCAGGTTCATCACCATGTCATACTGGTTCACAGCCTCTTCCGCCGTGGCGGGAGCTTCGGGATGCTGGCCGGCTTCGGCGAAGCCGTTTTCCTTGACGGCGACCACCTGCTCCATCCCGGGATGGTGGAGGTAGAAGGAGAGACTCTCGTTATCGGTATAGAAATTCATGATTACTTCAGATTATTTTTGTAACAAGCCATAAATTGCGGAATGACGGTCATCACGTCGCCCACGATGGTGTAGTCGGCGATGGCGTTGATCGGCGCTTCCGGGTCGGTGTTGATGCTGATGATCTTGGCGCTCTGCTCCATGCCGGCGCGGTGCTGCACGGCGCCGCTGATGCCGCAGGCGATGTAGAGCTTCGGGCGGACGGTCACGCCCGTCTGGCCGATCTGGCGGTCAGCCTCGGTGAAACCGGCATCCACGGCGGCGCGGGTGGCGCCGACGCTGGCCCCGATGAGGCGGGCGAACTGGTGGAGCAGCTGGAAGTTCTCCTTGCTGCCCATGCCGTAGCCGCCGGCCACGATGATCTGGGCGCCCTTGATATCGATCTTCTGCTCTTCAATCTCCCGGCTGAGGATCTGCACGGCCTGGTCGGCGGCGGCGAGCGACGCCTCCACGGCGACCGGGACGATGGTGCCCTTGTGTGCGGGATCGAAGATCTCTTTCTTCATGACGCCCTCACGGACGGTGGCCATCTGCGGACGGGTCTCCGGGCAGACGATGGTGGCGATGATGTTGCCGCCGAAAGCCGGACGGATCTGCATCAGGACATCTTCGTAGTGCTTGCCGGTCTTCGGATCGTCGTGCGGTCCGATCTCCAGCTGGGTGCAGTCGGCGGTCAGGCCGCAGCGCAGTGACGAAGCGATGCGCGGTGCCAGGTCGCGGCCCACGCTTGAGGCGCCGAAGAGCACGATCTGCGGCTGCTCCTTGCGGATGAGCTTCGACAGCACGTCGAAATGCGGGAGGGTGCGGTAGGGCGACAGGCGCGGGTCGTCGGCCAGGAACACGTCGTCCACACCGTAGGGATAGAGCGATTCGGCAGCGGCTTTCACGTTGCTGCCCAGCACGGCGGCCTGCAGGCGGCAACCCAGGCGGGTGGCCAACTGGCGGCCCTTGGTGCAGAGCTCGAGGCTGATGTCGGCGATGGTGTTCTTCTCCGACAATTCGCAATATACTAATACGTTGTTCATCGTTTTCAAAGCTTAAGCGGGTTACAGGATGTGCTCTTGGATCAGCGTGGCCGAAAGCGCGTTGAGCGCGGCCTCGGTGGGTTCGAGCACCACCGATTCCTTGTGGGCGAGCACCACGTTCTCGATCTTCTTCACCTTGGTCGGCGAGCCCTTGAGGCCCAGGCGGTCCATGTCGGCGTCGATGGCGTCGGCGTTGATCATGCGGACTTCGTCCTTGGCCAGGCGCAGCATGCGGTGCGCATTGGGGAAACGGCAGTCGGCGCCGGCGGAGGTGACGGTCACCAGCGCGGGCAGCTGTGCCTTGACGCACTCTGTGCCGTGCTCGAGGCGACGACGGATGGTAATCGATTTCGTATCCACGGCGAGGAGTTCCTCGGCATAGGTAACCTGCGGAATGTCGAGCTTTTCAGCCACCTGCGGGCCCACCTGGGCAGTGTCGCCGTCGATGGCCTGGCGGCCGCCGAAGATCAGGTCGACCTGACCCAGCATCTTGACAGCCTGCGAGATGGCATAAGAGGTTGCCAGCGTGTCGGCGCCGGCAAAGCGCATGTCGCTCAGCACGAAGCCGTCGTCGGCGCCGCGGTTGCGGGCATCCTTGACGATCTCGGCGGCGCGGGGCGGGCCCATGGTCACCACGGTCACCGTGGCGCCGGGCAGCTGGTCCTTGACGCGCAGCGCCATTTCCAGGGCTTTCAGGTCTTCCGGGTTGAAGACCACCGGCAGGGCGGCCCGGTTCACGGTGCCGTCCGGGTTCATGGCATCGGCCCCGACATTGTGCGTGTCGGGCACCTGCTTGGCCAATACTACGATTTTAAAAGACATATCTGGTAAATCTGTTTTTCGGGTTATTAGTTGATGGCCAGGCCACCATCGCAACTGATGACCTGTCCGGTCACATAGCCGGCCAGGTCGCTGGCCAGGAAGAGCGACACGTGGGCCACGTCAGTGTCGAGGCCGCCGCGGTGGAGCGGAATCTGATTCATCCATTCCTTGCGGACCTCCTCGGAGAGCTGGCGGGTCATCGGGGTCTCGATGAAGCCGGGCGCCACGGCGTTGCAGCGGATGCCGCGCGAGCCGAGCTCCTTGGCGATGGAACGCGTGAAGCCGATGATGCCGGCCTTGGAGGCGGCGTAGTTGCACTGGCCCGCGTTGCCGTTCAGGCCCACGATGGAGCTGATGTTGATGATGGAACCGGCGCGCTGCCGCATCATCATCGGTGCGAAGGCCTTGGTGTAGTTGAACACGGAGCGGAGGTTGACGGCCAGCACGGCGTCCCAGTCCTCCACGCTCATGCGGAGGATGAGCTGGTCCTTGGTGATGCCGGCGTTATTGACGAGCACGTCGAGGCGGCCGTAGTTGTCGGCCACCCACTGCGCCACGTCCTGGGCCTGGGCGAAATCGGCGGCGTTGGAGGCCACGAAGTCGGCCCGCACGCCCTTGGCGCGGAGCTCGGCCAGCAGCGACTCGCTGTTTTCATTGGCCTGCAGGTCCGTAAAAATGATATTGGCGCCCTCTTCAGCGAACAGGAGGGCATGGCTGCGCCCGATCCCGCGCGATGCGCCGGTGATGAGGGCGGTCTTGTTTTCGAGTAGTTTCATAGTTTATTCTTTATCAACCAACATGAAGATCAGGCTGCCCTTGACGCAGAGCTTGCCGTCGACGCGGGCTTCGGCATCGACGAAGAAGGTCAGGCCGCGGCGGTTGGAGATACGGGCGTTGACGGTGACAGTGTCGCCGGGGCGCACCTGGTTCTTGAAACGCACGTCGTTCATGCCGGCGTAGAAGGTCAGGCGACCCGGGAGTTCGTCGAGCATCAGCGGTGCGGAGCACTGTCCCATGATCTCGCACAGGATGACGCCGGGAACCACCGGGTAACCCGGGAAGTGGCCCTGCACGAAGTATTCGTCCCCACGCACGTGGTAGTGACCGATGGCGGTGTCGCCCTCCATCGTCACGTCGTCGACCAGGAGCATCGGCTCGCGATGGGGCAGGTAGTTCTTGATTTCTTCTCGTGTCATATCGTTGATTTTTATTTGATTAAATTCTTCTCAGGGCCACACAGGCGTTCTGTCCGCCGAAGCCGAACGAGTTGCTGATGGTCAGGTCCGCGGCGTAGTCGCGGGCCGTGTGCGGCGTGTAGTCGAGGTCGCAGTCCGGGTCGGGCTGGTCGAGGTGGATGGTCGGCGCGACCTTGCCGGCCTGCAGGGTCTTGGCGCAGATCACCAGTTCGACGGCACCCGTGGCGCCGAGCATGTGGCCCATCATCGACTTGGTGCTGCTGATGACAGCCTTGCGCGCGGCGGCTTCGCCCAGGGCGAGCTTGATGGCCAAGGTCTCGGACTTGTCGTTGAGCGGCGTGCCCGTGCCGTGGGCGTTGACGTAGAGTTTTTCGCCTTCTTTATATCCCGCCTCTTCGAGGGCCCAGCGAATGCAGTTGGTAGCGCACTTGGCGTCGGCACGCGGAGCCGTGTAGTGATAGGCGTCGCAGCTGTTGCCGTAGCCGCTGACCTCGGCGTAGATATGTGCGCCACGGCGGCGGGCCAGGTCGTAATCTTCGAGGATCATGATGCCGGCACCCTCGCCGATCACGAAGCCCTTGCGGCGGGCGTCGAACGGCAGGGAAGCCGCCATGGGATCTTCACTGGTGGTCAGAGCCTTGCTGTTGGAGAAGCCGGCAATGGAGATCGGGCAGATCGCCGCCTCGGCGCCGCCCGTGATCATGGCCTCGGCGCGACCCTCGCGGATCATGCGGTAGGCCTCGCCGATGGAGTGCGTGCCCGTCGCGCAAGCCGTCACCACGGGAAGGTTCGGCCCTTCGGCGTGGAACACGATGGCCGTGTTGCCCGACGCGATGTTGGCGATCATCTCGGGGATGAAGAGCGGCGAGACGCCGCGACTGCCGTTCTCCAGCAGCGAAGCATGCTCGCGGCAGAAGGTCTGGATGCCGCCGATGCCCGAACCGATGGCACAGCCGAAGCGGGCGGGATCGATGTCCTTGCCCACCTCGAGGCCACTGTCGCGCATGGCCTGCGTCGCGGCGGCGATGGCATAGAGCGCATAGCGGTCGTTGTGGCGGTTCATGGCACGGTCGATGCCGAATTCTTCCGGCTGGAAGTCTTTCACTTCGGCAGCGATCTTCACCGGCAGGTCGGTCGTGTCGATGGAATGGATATAGTCGATGGCGCAGCTGCCCTTCAGCAGTTCCGCCCACATGGTATCTACATTGTTGCCCAGGGGAGAAATCACGCCCAGGCCGGTAATGACGACGCGTTTCATGCCTGAGCCTCCTTGTTGTCGTAGTGAATCTCCGACCAGTCCAGCAGCGCGGCGGCTGTCACGAAACCACCACCGAAAGTACTGAGCATCAACTTCATGCCGTCTTTCAGCTTGCCTTCGCGCGAAAGCTCGTCGATCAGGATGCCGACGCTCGCCGATGAGGTGTTGCCGTATTTCTGAATGTTCGTCGGGAATTTCTCAACAGGCTGCTCCAGGTGCTCGCGGATGCACGAGATGATGCGCAGATTCGCCTAGCAGGTAGAGGTCGATGTCGTCGCCCTTGAGGCCGTTCCGGTCGAGGAGCGTGTCGACGTCCCGGATGCAGGACTCCACGGCGATGCGGAACACCTCGCGACCCTCCATCACGAGCGGCATGGTCTTTTCTTCCACGCGGTCGAAGGGGGTCGGCTCGAGGGAGCGCTTGTAATACATGACATCGGTATGGGCCTCGCCCGTCACGCGGAAATCGCGGAAGCCCTCGCCTTCGGTGAGAACCATGGCCGCGGCACCGTCGCCGAAGAGCACGCAGGTTGCACGGTCGTGCCAGCTCGCAAAGCGGGACGGCTGTTCGGCGGCCACGAGCAGGATGTTGCGGGCCTTGCCGGTCTTGATGAACGCGTCGGCGATGTCGAGGCAATAAACCAGGCCTGCGCAGGCGCCGTTCATGTCGAAGGTCGGGCACTGGATGCCCAGCTTCCCGATCAGGATGCTGCCCAGCGAAGGGGACACATAGCTGTTGGCTACGTTCGAGCAGATGAGGTAATCGATGTCCTGGGCCTGGAGGCCGGAAGCGGCGATCGCCTGCTGGGAGGCCTTCAACGCCAGGTCGCGCAGCGTCTCATGGCTGAGGAGGCGGCGCGTATGGATGCCGGTGCGGGTGGTGATCCACTCGTCGCTGGTTTCCAGGAAACCGGCGAGCATGTTGTTGGTCACTTCTTTTTCAGGCAGGGCACTGCCTGTACCTATGATTTTCATATGATGGGTCCTTTAAGGGTTTTTCGGTAAAAATTACTACTTTTGCACTCCGCGCAAAACCGAAACAACTTGGAAGCACCTAAATATCTACTTCACAGAACTTTCCTTCTGCAATCCGTCGCCTTTGTGGTGGCCTTTTCGCTGGTGTTCCTCCTCACCTATCATCCTTTTTCGGAAACGGTGTGGATCGGACTCGCTCCGGATGTGCTGCTGCCCACGCTGTTGTTCTACCTTTCGAGTATCGGTATCCTGCTGGTCAGCAAGTTCAGCCTGATGTTCTACCAGCTGACCCACACGGTGTCGGTACGCAAGTACCTGTTCTGGGTGCTGGGCGAGTTCATCGCAATCGGTGTGGTCTATCTGCTGTTCACGCGCCACTGGTTCCATACGGACATCCCGATCACGCTGCGCCTGGTGGCCTACACGTCCCTCTGTGTGGGACTCATCCTGGCCATTCCCTATATCATCTTCACCCTTCTGGCGGCCAACAAGGCCAAATCGGAGGAGATAGAGGCGCTGGAACTCAAGCTGAAAGGCGAAACACCCGCGCAAACTTCATCGGTAATCCCTTTCTACGATTACACCGGAGCGCTGAAAATTTCGATTCCGTCCGACCGTATCTATTACATCGGGTCCCAGGACAATTACGTTGAGATCCGTTACGAACTGGATGGCAAGTTGCTCAATTATCTGATGCGCTGCCGCACCACCCGACTCGAAAAACAATTGGAAGGAACCTCGCTCATCCGCTGTCACCGCTCTTTCATCGTCAATGTCGACAACGTGTCGCAGCTGAAGCGGGAGAATGCACACGTGTTTCTGGTGCTTTCACATCCGGAAGCCAAGAAGATTCCGGTTTCCAAGAGTTACTACGAGGCGATCCAGGAAAAGTTGGGCCGGACCGCCTCATAGCGATACCTCTTATTAGTTGGCGCGTGCGGCGATGTACTCGATAGCGTCATTCACCGTCTTGATGCCCATTGCATCCTCGTCGGAGATCTTCAGACCGAACTCCTTCTCGAAGTCCATGATCAGTTCGACCGTGTCGAGCGAATCAGCACCCAGATCCGTCGTGAAGCTGGCGGAGGGCACGACCTCTTCCTGAGGGCAACCAAGTTTGTTGGAGATGATGTTGATGACTTTCTCTTCAATCGTAGCTTTTTCCATTTTTTCAGATTTTAATATTTATCGGCCGCAAAGGTAAGCATCCCCTTCCCTGTTTGTATGGGCCCTTGGCCGGATTGTGGCGAAAGGGCGGGTTTTAGGGGCGAATGAAGGGGTTTTGTGGCGAATGAGCCGATTTTTTTATTACATTTGTTGACTGTAGGAACGGCTTTTTGAACGTTGCAACCATGAAAAAATCACTCTTCCTCCTGCTCTGCGCCGCACTCATTCTGGGCTGCGCCGCCCCCGACAAGAAAACACAGGAACCCGCCCCGCAACCCGAACGCGAAGATGAAAACGGGCTGGCCTTCGCCGCCCTCTCCGTCATCAACATGCGGGAAGAACCCGGCTATGCCGCCGAGCTCGGCACCCAGGCCCTGATGGGCACGCCCGTCAAGGTTCATTATCACGACAACGGATACTGGGTGAACATTGAGACCCCGGACGGCTACAAGGCCTGGGTCAACGACATGGCCATCGTGCCCATCGACCAGGCCCGCCTCGATGCCTGGAAAGCGTCGAAGCGCATGGTCGTCACCAATTATTATACTTTCTTCCTCGATGCGCCGCATCCGGACGCCAACCACGTGAGTGACGGTGTCTGGGGTGACATTGTGGAATATGTGGGCGCGACGGGCAAATACACGGAAGTGCAGCTGCCCGACGGCAAGCGCGCCTTCGTGCCGAGTGCCGACGTGACGGATCTCCGCGCCTGGGTCGACAGCCGCCAGGCCGTCATCCCGGCCGACGCCCCGCAGCGCGACGTGGAAAAAGCCCGCCAGCTCATCCTCGAGACCGCCAAGACCTTCGTCGGCGTGCCGTACCTTTGGGCCGGCACCTCCATCAAGGGCGTGGACTGCAGCGGTTTTGCGAAGAGCGTCTATTTCCTCAACGGCTACATGCTCCTGCGCAACGCCTCACAGCAGTACAAGACCGGCGAGCCGGTCGACGTGTCGGAAGGCCTCGGTAACCTGCAGCCGGCCGACCTGGTGTTCTTCGGTCGCGAAGCGACGGAAGACAAGCCCGAGAAGATCACGCACGTGGCCATCTACATGGGCGACGGCAAGATCATCCACTCCTCGCAGCTGGTCCGCATCAACAGTCTGATTGAAGGCGAGCCGGACTACTACAGCCGCAAGCCCATCCGCGCCTGCCGCATCCTCGGCAATCAGGACTGCGGAAAGGGCGTGGTATCCATTGCACAAAGTGGTGTATATTTCAATAATTAACATATGAGCGATCGCAGAACATTCCTCAAGACAGCGGGCCTGCTGACGGCCGGCGCCGCCCTGTTCAACCCCGCCAGCCTCTTCGCCCGCGGCGATGCCGCCAAGAAGAAAACGGGCAGCAAGAAACTCGAACTCGCCTGGGAAGACTTCCAGGGCATCATGAAGTTCACCTTCACCATCTCGGGCAGCTCGCGTACCACCACGCCCATCGTCATCACCCGCCTCACCTGGGACGGCTATACAGGCTACGGCGAAGCCGCCATGCCGCCGTACCTGGGCGAGACGCAGGCCTCCTGCCATGAATTCTACAAGAAGGTCGTCGACAATGTGCTGCCGAAATTCGACAATCCGTTCCGGATCGAAGACATCATGGCCGCCGTCGACAAGCTCACGACCAACAACACGGCCGCGAAGGCATCCATCGACATCGCTCTGCACGACCTGGTGGGCAACATCTTCGGCCAGCCCTGGTGGAAGATCTGGGGCTTCAACCCGGACATGGCACCGTACACCTGCTACACCATCGGCTACGACGCCAGCGACGAGATGGTCAACACCAAGATCGACGAAGCCAACTGGAACAAGATCATCAAGGTGAAGCTCGGCATGAGCGAGGCGGAAGACAAGCGCATGATCAACCTGATCCGCGCCCGCGACAACCGTCCCATCGTGATCGACGCCAACCAGGGATGGAAAGACAAATACTACGCCCTCGATATGATCCACTGGCTCGCAGAGCGTGGCGTGGAGATGATCGAGCAGCCCATGAGCAAGCTCATGCTCGACGAGACCGCCTGGATCACCGAGCGCAGCCCGCTGCCCATCATGGCCGACGAATCGTGCCAGCGCATCTACGACATCCCGCGCCTGAAGGGTGCCTTCCATGGCATCAACATTAAGCTGATGAAGTGCACCGGCCTCTGGGAGGCCCGCCAGATGGTCACCATGGCCGAGCAGAACCACATGAAGCTCATGGTGGGCTGTATGACCGAGACCTCCGTGGCCATCTCGGCCGCCGCCCAGATCTCCCCGAAGGTCATCTGGGCCGACCTCGACGGCAACTACCTCCTCGGCAACGACTGCTTCGACGGCATGAAGCTCGTCGACGGCAGGATCACCCTCGCCGACAAGCCCGGCCTCGGCCTCACCAGGAAGCCCGGCATCATCTCCCTCTAGCGGCGTAATAAAAATTCCGTCCACGAAAAAGGCCATTTTCGTGGACGGAATTTTATTTCATCTTGAAAAGGTCACGGCAGAGCCAGTCCATGGTCTTGGGGAAGCGGTCGTTCTCCACGAAGTCGGTATCGCCCTTGACGCCGTTCACTTCGATCTGGCAGACGGTCTCCCCGCTGGCGCAGTCGATGATGTCAATGGTGCCGAACACGCGCACGAACATGCTGCCCCACATACCGGGGCCCTGCTTGCGTTCGAAGTCGGAAACCGTGAACACCAATTGATACGGCGCCTCCACCGCGTTGACCAGCTTGAGGCCTTTGCTATACTTGTTGAACGAATTGAAGAAGGTGTCGTTCATGCTCTGGACGCGGGTCTGATAATCTCCCTCGCTCCAGGCTTCAAACGACTGTTTTTTCTCAAAAGTGGCCTTCGACAGGTCGATGGTCCAGGTCGCGGTGGCATCCTGGCTCAGTACATCCAGACTGCCTTTGCTTACTTTCAAAGGCTTCGCCGCAAAAAGGGACGCGGTGGTCAGGAGAAGGACGGCAGTGACTAAAAACTTTTTCATATACACTTTTTTTTGGAGATTAATAACTGTCTATCGTCATCAGGGTAATCTTGGAGTAGAGAACCGGAATGCCGGAGATGCGCTGGCTGGTCTGGACAGGCGAACCGGCTATCAGGCTGTTGATGATCAGCCCCGTGTTGTACGCCATGTCATTCAGGTTCTTGTCGATGGTCATGGCAGACAACCTTGATGTCCGGATTCATCGCAAGCAGCCCGGACTCGTTGATTTTCTTATAATCAATAGCGGTCAGCACGACATACTTGGCTCCGTTCTTGATGGCATCCCTCAGCTGCTCAACCTGTTGCGCCGCTCCCTCCGCCGTCTCCGGAGCGATATAGAACGTGGCGTTGAAACCATATTGATCCATGACTGTCTCCAGGTTCTGCCTGTCTGCGGCCCAACGGTCGACGACGGAAGCATCGGGAAGCAGCACGGCGACTTTCTGGCTCCTGACGTCAGGATAGGGTTCACAGGCCGCCGCCAGCAGGATGATGGCAGTAAATAACAATACTTTTAACGATTTCATTTTCATAAGAATCATTACATCTTGTATAGATACGGTTTCTTCAATTATTAAGCAAATCAAAGCGCCAGCGGAAAAGTCTGTCGGAAAGGATGGACGGAGTTGTATTTTTCGTATCTTTGCGCCAGATTTGTAGGCAGTCTTATTTTAAGGCGATTCGCTTATCTTAGGAGCAAGTTGATCACAGACATATGCAGCGACTGATATTGTATTTCGCCGCCTTGATCGTTTCTTTGCTGTCCGGTTGTTCCGGAGGAAACGAGACTGCTGGAGATAAGGTATCCACTCTCACACAAACCGGCGGGTCTACTTTCTATTCCCTGGGCGCGGACGAAAACCGGATTGAAAACATTTCCTTTACTTCTTCGGAGGCCTGGAGAAGCTATGTTTCATATTCAGGTTCCCCGGGATGGCTTTCCGTGG
>CAJODQ010000050.1 GCA_905233345.1 uncultured Bacteroidales bacterium | reverse complement strand
ATGGCGGAAAGTTCCTCCAGATAGAGGGTAAGTTCTATACGGCTCTGTGATTCTTCATCCTCAAGCTTCCTGACCTCACAGGCTTCGACGCCTTGTTTTTTGTATTCTTCGGCAAGAGCCTGTATGTATTTCCATCGATTAAGCAATTCGTTAAGGTCGTTGCGTAGGATTTCTTTTCGTTCCCCCAAGCTTCTGCCCGGCTGTTCGAATATCATCAGAAGTTCACCCGGAATGTCGTTCAGGAACTCAGAAAAACCTTCAAATCTTCGCCTAATGAAACCTTCAGGGAGTTTCACTCCTTTATAATCCCAGAAGGGGGTAAGGCATTCTATGGCATGCTCAAGAGCTGTTCTCATATCTGATCAGTGTTGAAGGTTGGCAAACTATTGACAGCGGCTTTTTTTGCCTCATCCATGGCGTGGGTATAGCGCTCCACATATTTAAGCCCGCTATGGCCCAGCAAGTCGGCCACTACTTTCACGTTTGCCCCGCTTTCAAGAATGTTCGTGGCGAAGCTGTGACGGGCACAGTGCCAGGTAATGTGCTTCTCGATACCGGCCCGGGCCGTCCATCGCCTCAACGCCTTTAAGCACATTGTGTGGCTGGGAAGGTCGAATATCCTATCTGCCCGGGTCTTCTTGTATTCCTCCGGGGTTCCCAGTAAATCAAGCATGTCTTTTCGGAGCGGCATGAACACACGGCTTGCCTTGCTATGCCCGGAGGTCTTGCTCTGCTCGAAGCTCAATATTGCGTTCTGGTAATCTATGTCACTATATCTTAACTCCTTCACATCGCAGAACCTGATACCCGTATATAGACTTAAGATGAACGCGCGCCGAATCGTAGGGTTTTCTCCCTCGTAGTGGGTGACAACAAGAGCGGCGATTTCTTCAGGACTTAGAATGTCCTTTGTAAGAACATCCGTTCTCTGGCAGGTTATTCCTTCGCATGGATTTGATTTCAGTACACCCTTACTGACCGCTTCGCGGATGACCTTCTTGAATCTGGCGTAAGCCGTGTTGGCTCCCTCTCCCTCACTATTGTCTTTCAGGTAATCCACGAAGTCTGCCACCATGTCCCGGGTCAGTTGCGTCGGTTTCAAGGAAAACCGATACAACGCGTTCTCGTTGAACTGATGATGACCGTGTATTCCCTTGTGCCTTTCCTGCCATTCTTTCTCTATTGCCTCGATCTCGCTGGAGCTGCGTTTAATGGCGCAAAAAGGGTGATACTCCCGCAGGAAGGTCTTGAAACGGTTGAATGAGGACACGACGTTTCTGATGTCCTTTTTGGTATAGTCGGAGATATAGGTTTCAAAAAAGGAAATGATGTTGGCGTTCCTATACGTATCCAGACGGTAACCCATTGTATCGTTCAGAAGTGCTTGTTCTTCTTCTTGGCGTATCTTCTGAGCAAGGAGGAGGATTTCCTTATTACGTTCTCGCTCTTCCGGCGTTTTGGGTTTGGCAATCAAATATAGCTTCAGTTCCTTCTTACGACGGTTATGATGAATGATATAGACGGGGTGCCCGGCCATCTTTGTACCAATAGGATAAAACAACGGTTGGCCGCTGGAGTCCCTTTTTTGTTCCTGTGTGCGTCCGAAATAGTATTCCAGATACAATGCGATACGACCGTCCTTTAATGGCCGTTGCATGATTTTCGGGTTTTCCTTTGCCCGATTTACCTGCCTTTGCATTTCCTTTGGTTTCCTTTGATTATACAAAGGTAGCAAAAAAACAATCCGAGGTGTACTAAAAGTGTACTAAAAGAGAAATATAAATCCGGCAAAAGGAAATTTAATTATCTTTGTACTACCCTAATCGGATGAGTAAAAGGGATATATGTTTCTTTTCATTTCCTTTGATTATCCCTATTTTGTTCCGGCTCCGGGTACGGGGAAAAAGGCTGCATTTTGCAGCCTTTTTCTATTCCCGTACCCGGAGCGTCGGCAAAGTGCCATCAGGCGCTAGCGGAGATCGAGCGGGCGAGCTTCGTGTGATAGCCGATCGTAGCGGCAGGGTTTGGGGCAGCGCCCCAGTATACACCTATGGCACAGCCCCCTGTGACCCCTCGGGCCTTCGGCCCGTCATTCCGATTTTCCCGAAACCAGCCGTTTTCCGACAAACTGGCGCAAAACCATCGGCCCCAAACAATCTTCACGGGTCTCTCATCGTGCGCCACCGCCCGATTACGGCCCCTGGCGTCAGCCATTTTCGAAAAATCGGCCTATCATGGCCTTCTGAAAGGGGTACCTATGCGCCTGTCTGACGAAAAAATTCGTCTCACTGCAAAAACAGTCTGATTTCAGACCTATTTTGCAGCGAGAACTATCTATATAGATCGTTTCTAATAGACTTTATGATGAAGTTGAGCGGACACAAGAAGTATGATACCTTTAAGAAATAGGTAAGGCTATCTCTGGATGAGTATGGTGATGATATTGCTAAGAGCGCTGATAACAGCCTGTTCTGATTTGCCCTCCCCGGAGGATGGCTTTCGCAATTTATTAAAGGACTGATGTCTAAAACGTTGGCGCACGAATAACAATTTGTTTTCGTGAAGGGTTTCTATTATCTTTGTCGCAAGAATGGTCCCTATGACAAAGAAGAGGGACCCTTTAATTAACATTACACATTATAAAGAAGTTCTTCCAGATTTTCGTTTTCGCGCTGGCTATCGTTGTGCTCGGCGTCATGTCCTCTTCTTGCTCGAATGTTGACCCGAGCGCCAGTAAAGTCGTCTATATTGCCGAGGGTAGTGTCAAAGGCGGGATGGCTGCGTCTTTTATCGTCTCGAATTTTCAGGAGGCCATCAATAAGGCTGTGGGTACCGGATACGTCGAGCCGAATGACAGCAAGGTCATTGCTGCCTGCGACAATGTGAACAATTCGTACAAGAGCGACACGAGCCTCGAAGGGGCCGTCAGTATTGTAAAAAAGGCTTACAGTGGCGGTTCTTCCACCGTGATCAAGAAGTATACCTACATAAAGGCGAAATAGCGCTTATCAAAGATAGCGCGCATCCGGCCTACTGCCCGTGAACCGTGCAGCGCAGGGAGCCGGTGCCGTTGCCAGCAGGCTGCAAAGCAGCCTGCTTCCTTTACTAGGTGCGGAACTACTTCATCATCCCCCTGGTAAGTAGGCCTTCCGTGATTTGGGAATCGTCCGTGACCAGCTTGGACATGATCCAGTGGTAGCGAGGGGTACCGGAATCTCCCTTGCTCATTTCCTGGACAATGAAGACTTCTTCCAGATCCCCACCCCGGCGAGCCATATAGTTGGCAGCATCCAGGGCGGAGTTGAAACTGATGGTATTTCCCTGCTCGTCCACCAGTTGGCGGTCCGAGCTCCAGAAACCGGAATACTGGCCGAAGTCCAGTTCCACCGTGGCCTTGTTGGAGAAGATTTTCGGGGTGGCCACAATCTCACAATAAACCTTGTAGGGTTTTACATCCTGCTGCACTTCCGGCTGACTCTGTTCCTGCGCTTGCACGGGATCTTGGGCGAAAGCTTCTGTACTGACCAAGATTGCGGCCAGTACCATGAGGGTTGTCAATATTTTTTTCATTAGAATTGCAACTAATTTTCTGTCTTGATGGTCACGTTGATGAAGAACGAGAAGCGGACGGCCACGGGAACGTCTTTCGGGTCGATGTCGGAAACGCCGATCCTGAGATCCCGAATCTCCTGCGTCCGGTAGGTATGCCCGGGAACGGGCGTGTCGTAAAGCGTGAGGACGCCTTTTTCAACTTCTGTTTCAGATTCAAAGACATCCGGCATGTATTCCAGCCCCTCCATGACCATGTGCACCGGAACGGGTAACAGGCGGCGGCAGGCGGCATAATCGCTGTAGACCAAGCCCAGCTTGGCCACTTCGTCCGTGAAATTCACCGGATAACCCTTCCTGATTTCTTCCGCAGTCACTTCGTAGGACAGTTCAAACACCGTCGTATTGTACCAGGACATGACCAGATGGCATGTCGACGCTCCGCCCCAGCGGTCCTGCAGGACCAGTGTGCCCGACACGTCCTGGCGCTTGATGCCCGTGGAATCCTGGAACTGCCGCCAGGTTTCGTTGTTGGTCGTATCCGGGCCGAAGCTCACATAGTGCTTCTCCTGGTTGAAGTCGATATGGACGGCGGCTGTGCAGCCCTCATCCGGCAGGAACGTCACTTCCGACAGGTTCGCGGCTGTGTAGAAACGTACGTCCGATTCGTCCTTTGTCTTGAAGGTCAGGCCGTCGAGCGGCACAAACACCATACCCAGCGTATCCTCTTCAACCGTCGTTTCTCCTTCTTTCTTTATCATTTTCACTTTGAACGAGGCGTGCGGATAGATCCAGCTGTCCAGGCCTTCTGCGGGAAGCGGCATCATCACGGTATTGAAGGCTTCCGAGCTGATGTATTGAGGCTTGGCTTCCTTATCCACGTACGCGCCCACGAAGGCCATCCGGGATTCATCCCAGACCGCCGCTTCGGTTGCCGAGGTCAGTGTTGCAAGATACTGGCCGTCGAGCGACTCGCCGGAGGCATTCTTGTCGACTTCTAGATTCTTCAGGCTGAAATGGTCGGACTTCTTGACATACGATGCTTTCGTGGAAGGCTCGACCCGGAAGAACTGTTTGCTTGCGATGCAGTCGAGTGCGATCATGTCTTTTGTCACCGCCACGCCGGAGGGGTTTACCCGAAACAGGGCGGCAAAGTCCACGCCTTTGGTAATGGTATCGGCCGGGTTTTTGGCCATCACCAGCATGAAAGGCGTGTCGCTCTTCTTGAGGCCGTCATACTTCCCTGCCAACTCATCCAGTCGCTGCTGCTCGGCGTCCAACCGGGCCTGCTGCTCCTGCAGTGCGCGTTCCTGCTCACTCAGCTTGTTACCCTGTGCATCAAGCAATTCTTTCCAGGAAAGGTCGTCGTGAAAACATCCTGCCAGCAGCAACAGGCAGGGCAGTATTAAAACAAGTGTTTTTTTTCATGGCTTTATTCTTTTCGGGTAATGAACAATAAAGATAGTCAAATAATGTATAATAACAAAAAGGCCAACCCCGAAGGGTCGGCCTTTCATTCATAATCGTCATTCCGGGCTAGACCCGGAATCTCGGGCGAAGATTACTCTTCGCGACGGGGACGGCGTTCGCCACCGCGACGCTCACCGCGTTCACCGCGGTCGCCGCGACGGTCGCCACGACGGTCGCCGCGCGGGCGGCGTTCGCCACCACGGCGCTCACCTGCTGCACCCTGTGCCGCTGCGGAAACACCGGCGTTCGGGGAGAGGTCGCGTTTGCCGTACACTTCACCGTTGCAGATCCAAACCTTGATACCGAGCACGCCGACTTTGGTGTGAGCCTCTGCCAGTGCGTAGTCGATGTCGGCACGGATGGTGTGGAGCGGGGTACGTCCTTCCTTGAACATCTCGCTGCGGGCCATTTCAGCACCACCGACACGGCCGCTGATCTGGACCTTGATGCCCTCGGCGCCCATGCGCATCGTCGATGCGACGGCCATCTTGACGGCGCGGCGATAAGACACGCGGCCTTCGAGTTGACGGGCGATGTTGTTGGCAACGATATTGGCGTCGACCTCGGGGCGTTTGACCTCGAAGATGTTGATCTGGACGTCCTTGTTGCAGATGTTCTTGAGCTCTTCTTTCAGCTTGTCAACTTCCTGGCCACCCTTGCCGATGATGATACCCGGACGAGCGGTGTGGATGGTGACGGTGATGAGCTTGAGCGTACGCTCGATGACGATCTTCGACAGGGAAGCCTTCGCCAGGCGGGCGGTCAGATACTCACGGATCTTGGCATCCTCGAGGATGCGGGTCGGATAGTCTCCATACCAGTTGGAGTCCCAACCGCGGATGATACCCAGACGATTGCTGATCGGATTGGTCTTCTGTCCCATAATTATGCCTCAACGGCCTCCTTTGCCGGTTCTTCTGCAGGTTTTTCAGTGTTTTTCGTTCCGACGATCACCGTGACGTGGTTCGAGCGCTTGCGAATGCGGGCGGCGCGACCCTGCGGCGCGGTGCGGATGCGTTTGAGCTGACGGCCGCCGTCGACCATGATGGTCTGGACGTACACGTTGCCGTTCTCAAGTTCCTTGCGCGAGTCTTCGTTCTTTGCCTCCCAGTTGGCGATGGCGCTGCGCACCAGCTTCTCCAGGCGGACGGAAGCCTCTTTCTTTGAATAATGGAGAATATCCAAAGCGCGGTTGACTTCGACACCCCGGACCAGGTCTGCAACCAGACGCATCTTGCGGGGCGACGTGGGGACATCATTCAGCTTAGCGATAGCTGTGTGTCTCTTTATCTCTTTCAGCCTTTCGGCCATTTCTCTTTTACGAGCTCCCATTGTGTAGTCTCTTTTTTAAATTTTAACGGTTGCCGGAATGGCCCTTGAAGGTACGCGTCGGAGCGAATTCTCCGAGTTTGTGACCGACCATGTTCTCCGTGACGTAGACCGGAATAAACTTGGTGCCGTTGTGGACGGCGATCGTGTGGCCTACGAAGTCAGGGGAGATCATGCTGGCGCGGGACCAGGTCTTGATGGCTTCTTTCTTCATGGTGCCCTCGTTCATTGCGAGCACTCTTTTCTCCAGAGCTTCCTGGATATACGGACCTTTTCTAAGTGAACGACTCATAATCTAATGCAGTTTAATTCCGTTATTTCTTTCTTCTTTCGATGATGAACTTGCTGGAAGTCTTCTTCGGGTTACGAGTCTTGTATCCCTTAGCAGGCAGACCCTTGCGGGAACGCGGGTGTCCACCGGAGGCGCGGCCTTCACCACCACCCATCGGGTGATCCACCGGGTTCATGACGACACCACGGTTGTGAGGACGACGGCCCATCCAGCGACGACGGCCGGCTTTGCCGTGGCTTTCCAGGTTGTGATCGACATTGGAGACAGTACCGACCGTAGCGCGGCAGGACACGAGCACCATGCGGGTCTCACCCGAAGGGAGACGAAGGATGGCGTGGTTGCCTTCGCGGGCGGTCAGCTGGGCGAAAGTGCCCGCGCTGCGTGCCATCGCGCCGCCCTGACCGGGACGGAATTCGATGTTGTGCACGAGGGTACCGAGCGGAATTTCTGCCAGCGGCAGAGTGTTACCGATTTCAGGAGCAACTCCGGAGCCGGAAGCGATGGTCTGGCCGACCTTGATTCCGTTGGGAGCGAGGATATAACGTTTTTCACCATCGCCGTAGACGACCAGCGCAATGCGGGCACTGCGGTTGGGGTCATACTCAATGGTCTTGACAGTGGCGGTATAATCGTCCTTGTCGCGCAGGAAGTCGATCACGCGATACATTTTCTTGTGACCGCCGCCGAGATAACGCATCGTCATCTTGCCCTGGTTGTTGCGACCGCCGGTGCCGCGGAGCGGACGGAGGAGGCTCTTCTCAGGGGTGCTGCAGGTAATCTCGTCGAATGCGCTGATTGCCTTATTGCGGGTACCGGGAGTTACCGGTTTGAACTTACGAATTGCCATGGCCTTTAAATGTTGCTGTAGAAGTCAATCTTATCATCTCCGGCCAAGGTGACGAACGCCTTCTTGTAGTGGTTCGTCCGGCCTGTCTGTAAACCGTTCTTCGTATAACGGCTCTTGCGTTTACCGTGGTAGTTCACCGTATTGACATCTTTCACTGAAACACCATACATCTGCTCTACCGCCTTCTTGATCTCAATCTTGTTGGCATCGCGGTCAACAAGGAATCCGTAACGGTTCAGCTTGTCGCCGAGGACCGTCATCTTCTCAGTTACGAGGGGTTTGACTAAAATTCCCATTGTCGTGAGGTTTTATTTACGTCTTTCAGCGATAATGTCCTGCACGCCGTCCACCATCACGAGATGATTGGCATCCACGAGGGTGTAGGTGTTGATTTCGTCAATGGTGATGACCTTGACTTCAGGAAGGTTGCGAGACGATAGGTAAATATTCTTGGAATTTTCGGGAAGCACGACGAGGGTCTTGCGGCCGTAAGCCTTCAGGTTCTCGAGGATCTTGATGAAATCCTTGGTCTTGGGAGCTTCCATTGCGAAAGGCTCGACCATCGTGATGGCGTTCTCACGGGCCTTGTAAGACAGGGCGGAGAAGCGGGCCAGCTGTTTCAGCTTCTTGTTGAGTTTGAAGCGATAGTCGCGGGGCTTCGGTCCGAAGACGTTACCACCACCCACGTAGATGTTGGACTTGATGGAGCCGTGACGGGCACCTCCGCCGCCTTTCTGGCGACCCATTTTCTTCGTGGAGAAAGCGACCTCGCTGCGGTCCTTGGTTTTGTGGGTACCCTGGCGCTGTGCTGCAAGATACTGTTTGACGTCGAGATAGATGGCGTTGTCGTTCGGCTCGATGCCGAAGATGGTCTCGTCCAGCTCGACCTGCTTACCGGAAGCAGTGCCGTCGATTTTCAATACATCCAGTTTCATAGCGCTTAGTCCTCCAAAATTACATAAGAACCCTTGGCTCCGGGGACGACGAGATTGTTCTCAGGGATGACCTTGATGACCTCGAGGTTGAAAACCTTCACGCGGTCACCACCCATGTGGCCAGCCATACGCATACCTCTAAATACGCGGGAAGGCCAGGAGGATGCACCCATGGAACCGGGGTGGCGGAGACGGTCGTCCTGACCATGGGTCTGTCCGCCGACGCCCTGGAAGTGATGGCGTTTGACAACGCCCTGGAAACCCTTACCTTTCGAGACTCCGGTCACGTCGACCCATTTGAGCTCGCGCTGCGTAAGCGATTCCAGCGTAACCGTATCACCCAACTTGAGCTCCATCGGGAAATCGTTCTTGAACTCGACGAGCTTGCGTTTCGGGGTGGTACCTGCCTTTTCAAAATGACCCTTCAGGGCCTTGCTGGCGTGCTTCTCAGAGATTTCGTCATAGGCAAGCTGTACAGCGGCGTAGCCGTCTTTTTCAACTGTACGGATTTGCGTGACAACACACCTCGATCACAGTGCATGGAAGATTTTTTCCCTCGGCACTGAACACGGAAGTCATACCGACTTTCTTTCCAATAATACCAGGCATTTGGTGTTTAATTTATTGTTAATTAATGTGTTACATATTCCTGCGCATTTTTCGCAGGGCTGCAAATGTACGGAGAATTATCCAAACGACCAAACTTTTTCGTATTTTTGTTGTTATGAAACAGACACTTAAGACACTTTTCGCCCTGGCGGCGCTCATGCTGGCGCTCGCCACGGTTTTCTCCTGCGGACGCAAATCCGCCGCCGAACCGGAACCCGATGCCGAGGCCTTGCCCGAGCCGGAGCCGGAGCCCGAACCTTCGATTTCCCGGATGGAAGTCACCGAGTCGGGCCGCATCAGCGTGACGGCCGGCGAGAAGGCTCCCGCCATCATGAATGTCATGAACATGACTGACTACGAGCGTAAGTTGCCGAAGGCCTGGCGCAACTACGACATCGAAGTGGCGGGCCAGCGCGACAAGAAGAGCTATGAGCCCGACATCAAGCTGATCTACGATGCGATCGTGGACGTGTTCCCGCTGCCGATGCTCGTGCAGTGGGCCTGGGCGGGTGTCGAAGCGCCGGGTGTCTGGGAAAAGGAGGCCGTGACCGTGCTCGACAAGGAGAACTATTTCCTGAGCGGCGAATGGATTGATCCAGCGGGCAACTACAACGACCACTTCGAGCTCAAGGCCTGGCAGGTTAACGCCGGCACTTGGACAGTGGGCCTGAACTACCAACCTCTCTGGGACGGCGACCAGGGCATCGGTGTCTACGGCCTGCAGATGTTCTGGTGGTATGCGCCCAACGGCGACGCGACCCTCTATCCCCGGGCCAACGACGAAGATTCGCCGCAGCCGCTCAAGGACGACTACGACATCCACTTCGACCGCGAAACCAACACCGTCGTCTATCCCGACGCCCCCGACCCCGCCACCGAAGCCCTTCACTGGAATGGCTTCTGGTTCGAGCGGTGGTAATTGGCGCGGGCCAACGCGTAGCCCGCCATTTTTCATTTCTCGCCAAACAGGCGCAAGCCCATCCCCCTCCTGCCTCCCTCCAGCGGCGGTATCATTGCGCCTGGCTGACGGAAAAGGGGGCGGACAACTTTGAGAAGAGAAGAGGGGCGGCGCTATCGGGACATCCGGATGCCGACGAGGAACATCCGGCCGCGGAGGGCGGTGATGGAGGTGGTGGTGTGGTAGGTGGAGATGCTTTCGCGGCGGTATTCGGTCGCGTTCAGCAGGTTGCGGCACTCGACAAAGAGCGTGGCATTTTTCAGCGCCCAGCTGGCGGAGACTTTGATCAGCGGCGTGTTGGAGACCGTCACGCCGGGAATCTCATACCAGAGCCAATGCGTCGTAGCATCCAGCGACAGCGCTTTGACGGGTTTCAGGCGCAGCGAACCTTCAACTTGTGCCATCCGGGTCCGTCGCTTCGAATCCCCATTCACATAGTTGATGTCGAAGCTGCCGGAAACATCTGTCGAGAACCACCAGACGGGATTGCTCGTGAAATTCAGCTGCGTGTGCAGCTGGGAACTCCGATAATCGAGCGGCACGCCCTGCAGGTACTCCTGCATTTGGTTATCCATCCAACTGCCCTGCAGTTCCACCACGAAGGCCTTCAAGCCGAAGTATTTCTTCAGCGAGCCGCTGATGCTCCAGCCCGAGGTGGCCGTGGCCAGCGGCAGATAGTACTGATAAGAAAGAGCCTCCGTCCAGACGCTGGCCGTTGCCCGGTTGCTGCCGCCCCTCGAATACGAGCCCGACAGAGTGGCAAAGAACATCGTCGGCATGTCGCTCCAGCGAAGGGTGGCCTGTGTGTTCCAGCGGGCGCTGCGGCGCAGGCTGTCCGCCGTGGCGAGCGAGCGCCACGACTGCATCACCGCCGCATCCAGCAGCGATTCCGTGTCGGAGCGGGTCAGCGCATATGAAGTTGACGCAGACAACTCGATTTGCTGCGTGGGTTTGCATCGAAACGAGACGGAAGGATTGACTGTGGGATACAGCACATTGTCCCTGCCTTTCAGGATCAGGTAATGCAGCGTGGCGGGCAGAGTCAGCGTGAGATCGGCTTTCCCGAAAGTTATCTGATCGGAAAAGCGCGCTGATGGCTGCAGGGCTAGGGCGGAAAGAGAACCTTCCGTCTTCACGCCGGCGAGCTGCTCCGGCAGTGGCAGGTTCCTGGCCTTGGCTTTCCGGCCGGTATATGCTAAGGCGGCTGTTTCTGTCAGGCTGATCCGATGCCGCCCCCGGCTCCAGTTCTGCGAAGCCCGCACGTCGGTCGTGAAGTCCTGGAAGAACAGATGCTGGCCGTATTCCCGCCCGTCTGTCGTATAGACCGCTTCGTGCTGTCCCCTGCGGTACTGGCTGTCACTGTTGATTTCCAATGCCTGGCGCTTCGACGTCCGGCGCACCACTTTCAGGTTATTCTCCAGCTTTAGCGTCGGCAGTTCATAATGCTCAATATAAGGATGGCTGTTTCCGAGCAACTGGGCGTTGTTGGCGCGCAACTGCCCCGCCACGGTCAGTTCTTCGCTGACATAGCGCTGTGGTGCGTTATTTTCGTACGCGAGCGTGCCGGAAAAATAGCCGCGCCGGTCGTCCATCTTGCGTGCTTCCCGGACAGTGAGCGAAGAGCCGTCCGCAAAACGTATTTCGTCCATGCTTTCGGATGCCTCGTTGTACCGCTCGCCGGCCGCATGCGTCACAATCCTGAGTTGCCGCGTCTCGTCCAGTTTCACGAGGTGGTTGAACGAGGCCAGCCCGGAGAGGTTGTCGTACCAGTATTCCTTGGGCAGCGGCAGATAACTGCGGCCCGGGTTCAGCCGGGAGCGCATGTCGCCGTCCACCTCGCCGGGCGTGATCAGGTAGGCACCGGGGCCGCGGCCCAGAATGGACTGGCGCTGCAGTTCCTGAAGGATGTCGCCACCGTCGTTGTTTCCTTTAATGAGGAACAAGCCCTGGCGCTTTTTGCCGAAATTCGATAGCATGGCCCGCGCCTCGAAGAGCGGGAAGGGCGGCAGGCCGATGACCGCATCGCCCGAAAACATCCAGGTGCTGCGCAGGCCTTCCTTCAGAATGATGTTGATGGCGCTTCGGTCGGTTTGGGACAGGTCCTGCAAGGCTTGGATGGGCTGGTGGTTTTGATAAACCTCAACCCGTGCGATGGCGTCGGCGGACAGATTCTTGGTCACGGTGCCGTATTGCGCACCCATCAGGTCGAGACCTTCCACATAGAGCTTTCCAATGAATTTGCCATTGTGTTGGATGCCGCCGGAGGCTGTGACGGTGATGCCGGGCAGTTTTTCCAGCAGCTCGCCCATCGAGCGTTCCGTACCGTCCTTGAAGGCCCCTGCCGTATAGGACAGCGTGTCGCCACGCTCTTCCACCACGCTGGCCGTTACCTGCGCCGCCCGCAGCTCAGTCCGTTTTTCCGTCAGCTCCATCACGATTCCCTCCGTTTTTCCGGCAGTCAGTGAAAGCGTTTCCGTAGCGAATCCCATCATCGACACCCGCAGTTGGTCAAGCGTCACGCCTTCCGGTACTTTCAGCATGAAGCGACCCTCTCCGTCGGCATAGCCGTAGGCTTTCTGCTGCTGGCCGGACAGTCCCAGAACAAAGGCGCCTGCCACAGGTTCTTTCGTCTTTTTGTCTCGCACGACGCCCGTCACAGCGCTTTGAGCGGCGGTCTGGGCCAGGAACGCGGGACAAGCCGCCAGCAGGGCCAGCAGCGTCAGCAGGAGGCGTTTTAAACGTTTATACACGTTTTTATCCGTTTAAACACGGTTATTTCTTGTTTTTCCAATATTCCGTTGGAATCATGGGAAGATACGGTGGTGCCTGAACAGGAACCATTTTACCCGTTTCGTCTTTGGTCATGACCTTCGTGCCCGGATTCGACATATGGGCATCGCTGCGCATCTTCGTATAGACCGCTTCCGCCTCCTTGATGTCGTACTCATAAACATTGTGCGACTTGTTCGTGTAGCTTCTCAACCAATCAGTGAGAAATACAGCCCGGTGGTTGTCGTTCAGCGGCTCGACGCTGGTCAGTTTGAAGAGGATGTAGTTGTCGGCATCCCTTGCCTCGACAATCAGCCCCGGCAGGCCCCAGAGCAGCCAAGGGCCGGCCTGCGAAGGGACTTCTTCCGTAAACCAAGCCGTCCAGTCGCGCCCGAGATAGTGCGCCGTTGCTTTCCGGCAGGCATAACCGGAGATTTCCTTGACTTCGTCCGACAGTTGCCAGGCAGGCATTTCCAATGTGCCGTTCCCGATGACAGTCTGGAGAAATTTGTAATACTGCGTGAAAGTTCCATCAGGATAATCCATTTCCGTCATCCAGTGGAGGGCGCTTCTCGTTCGGGTCAGCTGCTCGGCCGCCTCATTTTTCAGCATGCTTCCGTTCTTGTCGAAAGAGATCGAGAAGAGGGAATCGTACACGAAATCCCGCTCGTTATAAAACAGCGAGCGCCCATCACAGACGTCCAGGAGCATATCCTTATAGGTTTTGTATCCTTTCTCAGGATCGTCTTTTTTTTGATGCGTGTAGGTGCAGCGTAGGTTTTGCGCTTCGGCCGGCGTAGTGCACATAGAAAGCGGTATCAGTAGCGCCAGTGTCAAGATCAGGCAGAAAGGGAGATTATCTCTTTTCATAGTGTTCGGGGTTGATGTCAAGATAACAAGAATAAATAATGGAAACCTTCTTTCCGTCACGCTCCATGGGAATCCACAGCGGTGATGCCTGCATGGTTCGAAGGATTTCAGTCTCCAGTCTCGGATGTGTCTTTCCCAGCAGTTTGGGGTTTTGCAGACAGCCATTTTCGTCCACTTTGAAATCCAGGATGATGCGGCCTTCCAGATCCGCATCGCGGCATTCTTTCGGATACCGGACTTCTTGATAGAGCCACTGCGTGAATTCCACACCGTCGTGAATTAGTAGCGGACGGGACCGGTCGGCCAGCAACAGCGTAGTACCGCCCAGAAGCGGCAGGACCAGCAGGAGCAAAGCACGCTGCCAGACCGGGGTTGCGGGCCTGCGCATCTGCCGGATGCGGAGCTTCAGCTGCGCGTGGTTAAATCCGTTGGCCTGCAGGAATTGCGTTTCGCCGATGGCTTTGCGGATCAGGAGTTTCTGATACTGCACACCGTCGATTCCCTGTTTCAGCACAGCGTCGTCGGCTTCATATTCATGCAGCAACTTGAGTTCGCCCTGGCAGATCCATACCAGCGGGTTGAACCATTGCAGGATGCTCAGTCCACCGAAAAAGAGCAGGTCCCAGGAGTGCCCGCAGCGCACGTGCGCCTGCTCGTGTGCAAGGATGGCCGGCAGGTTTTCATAATCGCTGCGGCTCATCAGAATGTTGTGCATCCAGCTGAACGACGGGATATCGCGGTCCAGCAGATAGAGTCGGCAACCATCGTGTCGCTCGTAGGGAGTGCGTCGAAGCAGCCGGAACATCCGCAGATAAGACCTTGCTTCCACGAAAAGTACGGTGACTGCTCCGGTGACATAGAGTAGGAGCAGGATGCGAAGCCATGAGAGAGCTCCTATAGAATTCTCGGTGGGCATTTCCGATACTCCAGATGCCCCCGGTAATCCCGTGCTGGCAGCCGTCTTAGCGGAAGCCAGTCCGGCCGATGGCGACAGCCGATCGGTCAGCTCGGAATAGAGTGTCGGACCGGCCACTGTTATATGCAGTAACGGCAGGAGCAAGCAGACGATTGAGCCCGCGAGTAGCGTAAACCGGTTGAACCGGAAAGCGCTGCTACGCCGCAACACCAACAGGAAGAAGGTGTAGAAGACGGTCAGATAGAGTGCGCTCCGGAGCAGATATGTCAATACTGCGGCTGCCATCGGTCAGGATTCTTTTTCGATTTCGGCGATCAGCGCCTTGAGTTCCGCCAGATCGATCTTTTCTTCCTTGACGAAGCGGGAGACCATCCGGGAATAAGAACTGTCATAGAATTTTTTGACGAGTTGATCTACGGCCTGCCCGGCAAAGGCGCTTTCCGGCACGACGGCGTGAAAGCGGTAGGCATTCGCGAACTTCTCCCGGACGACATAGCCCTTGTCTTCGAGGAAACCCAACTGCGTTGCAAGGGTATTGTGGTGAGGTTTGGGATCCGGATAGTATTTCGCGAGATCCTGGATAAACAGGTCGCCATGCGCCCATAAGATGCGCATGATATCTTCTTCTTTGGCGGTGAGTTTTTTCAATTACGTTATCTTTCTGATATCTCCTAATTTTTTAGTAGTTTCTGCCAAAGTGTCGCAAATACTTACCGGACGTGGACCCGGATTTCCGTCTCGGGGAGTCGGACGAGGGTTGAGAGTTGCCGGAAGGATAGCCTGTATTGATGGCGAAGTTGTTGCGCCAAGGCGATTCGCTGGGTGCCGCTGAGCCGGCGTGGATCGCGGGTGCCGTATAGCTGTTTGCAGTTGTCGCCGCAGAGTTTTCGTGCCTCGAGATCCTCGAAGGTTACGCCGCGATATTCGGCCATTCGCAGGTTCATCTCCTCTTCCCGTTTCTTGGGGCTTGACGTCCATACGCGGAAGCGGTTGTGCGTTTGGTATATGTTCTCGAAGCGGGCCACATCTATGTAGTTACTCGGTAGGATGAAATCGTTGCAGACCAGCCAGTTGTCGGGAATGGTCAACTTGCGTGAATGCAACAGGGTCCGTTTTGCGGCTGCATCCTGGTCGGCAAATCGCTCCGGCTTGTGGATCACACCGGCTTCATCAAAGAGCCAAACCGGTGTATGGAACCGGTTTCGGAAATACATAGACCCTGTTCCCCAGAGATAGTCGTAATACATGACAGGCTTGCCATCT
>CAJODQ010000049.1 GCA_905233345.1 uncultured Bacteroidales bacterium | reverse complement strand
AGGCCCTCCTCGCGCCCGACTGTTGCCTTATCTATCTCCCGAAATGTCTATTAGAAACTTTTTGATGGTAATCCATCACCCCAAATGTCTATTAGACCTCATCTTTTGCAAACCCAACTAGACTTGACTGAGTTCCCTCCCTATTGTCCGTAGCGCTGATAGGATTCGTTCCTGCTGCTCTGCAGACGGGTGTTTCGTACCGGAAATATATGCGGCCAGAAGACTCTGCTTCATACCAATACGACGGGCGAACGCAGAAACATTGATTTCGGGGTGAAGAAGAAAAATACGGGCTAACCCTTCGGGCTCAGGGTTGGGGTATTCGAAGCTCTCAAATGAAATATCTTCATCGATTTGTCCCCAATGGATGCCGAAAGCACTGAACGTATAATCCTGTCGTTGACACTCATTCGCAAATCTCAAACGGGGATAATAAAGCAAAGACTGCCAAAGGATGCGTCCATCGTCAGTCTCTCCGAAAATTTTGTCGCCTTCAATCCTGATCTTTATAATTCTCATTGTCCGTGAATATTACACCACTTAATGGTAGGCATAGCAAAGATAGGTTATAAATTTATATCCCGCAAGATAATCACGAAAAAAGTGAATTGGAATACGCTAAACGTTTATAAACGAGTATAAACGTTTCAACTCGACTATCCGATTATTTTCGTACTTTTGAGTGGTCAATACAATAATTGCCATGAAAATAGACTTTGATCAAACTTCCCTTATGCGCACTTTCCTGATAATCCAGGTCTTTCTATTCTCTTTGGCCAGTTGCAAGAACGAAAAAACCGACAACACCATGCACGAAATCCAAGCAAGCGAAATACGGGAAAACCCCGTGAGCCTTTTCGATCAGCGCTGGGCCTTGCTGACAGCAGGACCGCAGGGCAACCTCAATACCATGACTATCTCCTGGGGCTCGCTGGGTGAGTTATGGAACAAACCCATCGTGACGGTATACGTATCCAGTGACCGCTATACCCACACATTCATGGAACGCGAGGACCGTTTCACTGTTGCCTTTTTCCCAGAACGGTATCGTCCGGCACTCACGTATCTGGGCAGCCACTCCGGCCGCGACTCCGACAAGATCGCTGAGTCGGGGCTCACACTCGAGTTCCTGGCGAGCGGCCAACCGTCTTTTGCTGAAGCAGACATGGTTATTGAGGCTCGCAAGATCTACGGAGCCCCTTTCTCTACGGAAGGTTTTGGTGACGTTCCCGCGGCGTTCTATGCCTCAAGAGGCATGGGCGTACATTCCACCTATATCGGCGAAATCGAACACGTTTGGGTCCGCGAAAAAAAGTAACCGGCTACTGCAGTTTGACGGCAGTGCCGGAGGCGGTGACCATCAACATGCCGTTGTTGGCACCGAGGACTTCATAATCGACGTCGATGCCGACAACGGCGTCAGCGCCCATGGTTTCTGCGCGCTGGCGTAATTCGTCCATGGCCTGGGTACGGGCATGGATGAGTTCCTCTTCATAGGAAGCGCTGCGTCCGCCCACGAAATTGCGGATGCTCGCTGCAATGTCTTTCAAAAAATCGACACCGGCGATCACTTCGCCGAAAACGACGCCCTTGTATTCGACAATGGTGCGTCCTTCAATGGTAGGAGTGGTAGAAAGAATCATCACGAATTAGATTATTTGTCAACCGAGAGGGCGATCAGGGCGCGGGCGAGCTGGTCGGGGCAGCTGGTGCCGCGGGCGCGGCAGTCGATGCCCTCGAGGCGGCCGACAACGTCGCGGACGTGTTGTCCGACACAAAGGGCAGCGACACCTTGGGTATTGCCGTGACAACCGTCGATATACTGTACCCGGCGGATGATGTCGCCTTCCAGTTCGATGTCGATCTGCGACGAGCAGACCATGTCACAGGTTTGGAACGAAGCTTTGCGAATGCCGTTTTCAGTACGGTCGCTGAGCTTGATTACATCATACATATTCATGTTGCACAATTATTTGGCCGGCCTCCATTATCGGCGGACCGGGAAGAGATTGGTATGATACTACAAAGTTAGCAATCTTTCATCTTTTTTCCTACCTTTAACACATGAAACAAGCTTTTCTCCTCACTTTCCTGCTGGCACTGGCCCTCTGCGGCTGCACGCAGCAGAATCCTGTCCTGACCGTCAGCGGCGGTCGCATCCAGGGCGTACCCGCCGGAACGCCTGAAGTCCTGGTCTTCAAAGGTATCCCCTACGCCGCCCCGCCGGTCGGCGAACTGCGCTGGCAGGCTCCGCAACCCGTCACCCCCTGGGAAGGCGTGCACGTCTGCGATACGTTCGGTCCCATCGCACCGCAACCCGGCAACAAGCCCGGGACCTTTTATGGCGATGAATTCTACTGGGAAGGAACGCCGGAAGAAAGCGAGGACTGCCTGTACCTGAATGTCTGGGCACCGGCCGCCACGGTAGGCAAACCCGACGCCAAACTACCCGTCGCGCTCTGGTTCCACGGCGGCGCCTACATGAACGGCTACGGCTACGAAGTGACGATGGACGGCGAGGCCTGGGCCCGCCGCGGCGTGATCCTGGTGACCACGAACTACCGGCTGGGCGCCCTTGGATTCCTGAGCCATCCCGCCCTCACAGCGGAACAGGGACAGTCGGGCAACTATGGCACGATGGACCAGATCGCCGCTCTGCAATGGGTGCATGATAACATCGCTGCTTTTGGCGGCAATCCGGACCAAGTGACGATCTTCGGCCAGAGCGCCGGTGCGGTGAGCGTCAAAACGCTGCTGGCCGCACCCGCAGCGTGCAAGCTGATTGCCGGCGCCATCATCCAGAGCGGCGGCGGCCTGGACACCCGGGGACTCAGCCCGGTGAACGACGTGCCGCAGGCCTTCTACGATGCGCAGGGCCAGGAAGTCATGGACAAGGCCGGCCTGGAGACGCTCACCGACCTGCGTTCCGCCACAACCGAATCCCTTCTGCAAGCCGGAGGCTGGTTCTCCCCGCACCTGGACGGTAAAGTACTGACAGACACCTTCGAGGATGCCGTCCTGCACGGGCCCGCAGGTCAGATTCCCGTCCTGATCGGATACAATAAAGATGACATGGGCATGCTGGGCGGTGCTTCCGTCGACCGCTTCTGCGAAGTCAGAGACTCGTTGGGCCATCCTGTCTACGAATACGAATTCCTGCGCGAATTGCCGACCGACGAGGCCCACCCCGCCTCTGCCGCCGGTGCTTTCCACTCCGCCGAACTCTGGTACATGTTCGGCACGCTCGACCGCAGCTGGCGCCCCTTCACTGAAGCCGACCATGCGCTCTCCGAACGGATGCTCGACGCCTGGACAAGCTTCTGCCGAACCGGCAACCCAGGCTGGCCAGCGTACAAAAAAACAGCCCCATACAAGGAGCTGTTCGACATTGAAGAATAGTTAGCGGATTTGTTTGCCAAAGGGGAATACGGAGGGCAGGATCATCTTGAAATGCTGTAGTCCGAAGGGGATGCCGATGATGGTCAGGCAGAAGATGAGGCCGCAGAGCAAATGAATGGCGGCGATCTCCCACCAGCCCGTCAGGATCCAGATGAGATTCATGACGATGGACAGGCAGCCTGGTTGGCCGGGGCCGTCGACCAGTTGGTGGCCGAATGGCCAGAGGGCGTAAGTGCCGAGCTTTAACAACTGCACACCGAAGGGAATGCCGATGATGGTGATACACAGCAGCAAGCCTACGATATAGTAGATCAGGGCGACCAACAGGCCGCCCAGGATCAACCAGCAGATATTCCCCAGTACTTTCATCAGCCGATTTCCGTAATGGTGAAGATGTCGCGGCCGGGGATGACCGGATAGTCATGACCTTCCAGATAGATGTCACCGTCGCCATTGATGCGTTTAATGCGGGCTTCCACACCGCTGAGGTCGGAGGCTGCCGCCTCGCGGCCGTCGGAGCTGTCAATGCTGATAACCAGCAGTTTGTCGCCAGGATTCATGGTATTCTGAATTTGAGGGTTTATTCGGTTTCTTCTTCGCTTTCCTTGAAACTGTCAAGCAGTTCCTTGTAGCCCGGGATCACCAGGCCCGTGGCCTTGTGCAGGTCACGCTTGTCCGACACGTAGGTCAGCACACGGTAGTCGGGCGTCACCGTCGCATAGGCCGGCTGGGCCGGGACGCGGGTCTTCCCCACCTTGCCGCTGTAGGTGTACGAATAGTCATAATACGCCACTTTCAGCGTATCGTCGCCCATCATCTCCTTCATCGTGATGAGCTCGTTGTAGATCTTCGTGTCTTTCTGCAAGGCTTCGAACATCAGCGAGGCATTTTTCTTCATGCCCTGCTGCATGTACTTCTCCAACCGGGCAGCGTTCTGGTCGAGCCGCGTCTCGTAGATGCCGATGCGGCGCTGGAACTCCGTGGCAAAGGTCGTGGAGTCGAGCAGCTTCAAGTCCGAAATGTGCAGACTATAGGGCTGGTCCACCCCTTTCATCATCTCGGTCGCGATGGCATCTGCCACTGGATCGGCCTTCTTCTGCGAGCAGGCGGCCAGGGCCAGCACTGCGCAGGTCAATACTAACAATCGTTTCATATCTGTTTCTTTTTGTTTCCTTTATACAGGCATCCGCCGATGTTGTCGTGTGCCGCGCCTGTCACCGAGGCCAGGCAGTTGGGCATGTCGGCCACATAGAGCGCGCCCAACAGCGCAAAAATCAATGCTTCCTTGAAATCGATGGTCAGCGGATCGGGCACCACGAACTGCGCCTGCGGTGCCAGTGTCTGCATCCGCTCCACCAGATAGACGTTGCGCGCTCCACCGCCCGTCACCAGCACCCGACCGCCCTGGACATGGCGTCCAACCTGGGTCGCAACATGCTCCACAAAGGTAGCCAGCACGTCTTCCACCGGCAAATGGAACGACTCGATCAGCGGATAGACCGCCTCTTCCACCCACTCGCGGCCCAGCGATTTGGGGCCGTCCTGGTGATAGAAAGGCAACGCATTCAAAGCGTCGAGCAGCGCCGCACAGACATGCCCCGAGTGCGCCGTTGCGCCATCCCGGTCAAATGCCATCCCGAGCCGGCCTGCATAATGATTCAGCACGTAGTTGACCGGCGAAATATCATAAGCTATGCGTGCACTGGCCTGGGCATAAGAGATATTCGAGAACCCTCCCAGATTTAAGCAGTATTCGTAGTCGCCGAACAGCACTGCGTCGCCGATCGGAACCAGGGGTGCCCCCTGCCCGCCCAGCGCCACATCCGTCGTGCGGAAATCACAAACCGTGTCGATGCCCGTCTCGGCCGCAATGCCCGCGCCCGAGCCGATCTGCGCCGTGAATCGCACCGCCGGCTGGTGGAAGATCGTTTGCCCGTGCGAAGCAATCAGATCGACCTGCAGGCCATTCCGTGCAATGAATTCGCGCACCTGCGCACCCAGATACAGGCCGTAGTCCGAGTGCAGCCTCGCATAGTCGAGCGCCGACATCGACTGAGCCGTCGCCAGTTTCTCGCGGAGCTCCGCGGGATAGTCCACGCTCTCCGCCCGCACAATCTGATAGTGCCAGCGACCGTCATAGTCGAAATGCACGCAGCACAGGTCAAGACCGTCAAGCGAAGTGCCCGACATCAGGCCCACGACGTCAATAGCTAAATTCCCGGGTTTCTGAGGCTTCATTTCCACAAATATCTGTAACGGTGACTTTGATTTCATGCTTACCCCGGCGCAGCCGTTCCGGCTTGAGCTGCAGCGACACGGTACTGCCGCGCAGCATGGACAGGTACCACTGGCCGTCAATCTCCACGCGGGCCGCCTCAATGCCCGAGGCGTCGTCCTGCACACGGACGCGGATGGTGCTGCCGTCCACGATGTTGTTCTTGCGCTCCAAAAAGCGGATACTGGGGGCCGTCGTGTCGATGGCCACGCAGTAGGTACCGAAACGGACGTTGACGCCGGAATACGTCAGCGTTCGTCCGTAGTTCGCCATATAGGACTTCTCTTCCAGTCCGGACGGCACGTCGGCAGCAATCTCCAGCGCACCGGCCTGCATCAGCGGGATGTCGGGTGAACCGATCTCCCACACGTCGGATACAATGCCCCGCGCCGGGTCGGGACCCGCCACCTTGCGCCAGCTGAAATAGATGTTGTCGCAGAGTGCTCCGGCAGGAAGGTAAAAACTCATCGTGCTGTCGATCACGCAGTTCTGCATATACCAGAGCCAGGGCACGTACTGCCGCGAACTGTCGCGCACAGGGGCCTGGAAGCGTCCGTCCGCACGCCGCACCCGGTAGCGCAGCGCCGCCCGGTTGCCGTGTTCATCGATGGCTTCGAGCAGCAGCGTGTGCACGGCATCATCGTCCAGCTCGATCACGCCGCGGTGGCGACTCTCGATGTGGTCGGCCAGCCGGTTTCCGGGCTCCACGAAGCTCTTCACCAGATCACGCCCACCCCGGCGGCTCTCATCGTACTGGATCAGCGAGCGGATGTAGCGCCCGCGGTCGGTGGGCACTTCTCCCACTTTCAGCGCGAAAAGCAACGTGTCGTCGAGGCTGACGCGGTACTGCTCCACGGCCAGCTTGGCGCCCGTTCCTTCCTGACGGTCCGTAGCGTCGATGGCCACATAGCTGCGTGTGGGCAGCACGAGGGTGTCGCGCGTCGCGGCATCAGGACGGGTCAGGTTGTGGATGCGCCAGCTGCCGCCCAGGGGCAGCGTGTCCAGCGCATAGAAGCACACCCGGTGGAACTGGGGGCTCGTTTTGTCGAGGGGCTTGTAGACGCCCCGGGAGATATAGTTCAGGCTCAGGTCCTGCTCCGTGTCGCGGATTTCCATGTGGAGATGCGGCCCAGCCGAAGAGCCTGTATTGCCCACCTGGCCGATGACATCACCCTGTTTCACAGGATATTCATCGGGATGGAAGCGTAGGTTCACGCTGTAGCTCTGGGTGGCGTACTGTTCTTTCTCCACACGCAGGGCGATCCTTTCGCAGAAACGGAGCAGGTGCCCGTAAACCGAGGTCGTGCCGTCGGGATGGGTCACGTAGATGCCGTTGCCATAGCCCCAGGGCGACACGCTCACGCGGGAGATATAGCCGCTCTTGATGGCATGGATGTCATCGCCCACCTTGCCGCCCACGCGCCAGTCCACACCACTGTGGAAATGGTCGTGCCGGAGCTCGCCATAGGTTCCTGCAAACGACATGGGCACGTCGAGCGGCCGGATGGCCTGCTCTTGTGCCCATGCATTCATGCTGAGAAGCAGCGAGAGAACCAGTGCCGGAAGCCGCTTCATGACTTGGGAGTGAAGGAAGAGGAATTGCGGAAGCTCTCCATGATTTCTTTCTCCTTGCGGTCCAGTTTCTTCGGAACATAGACCTGCACGTAGATGAGGTAATCGCCGCTGCCGTAGCCGTTGACATCGGGGATGCCCTTGCCGCGGAGCTTCAGGATCTTGCCGGGCTGCGTGCCGGGATCGACCTTGATCTTGAGTTTGCTGTCAATATAAGGGATCTCCACCGAGCAGCCGAGCACGGCGTCGGGGATGGACAGGTTCAGGTTGTAAATCAGGTCGTTGCCATCACGCTGGAGACCACCCTCCTTGGTACTTTCTTCCTCGATGACCACCAGCAGGTTGCCCGGGACGCCGTTGTTGCGGGCGGCGTTGCCCTTGCCCTGAATGGTGAGCTGCATGCCTTCCTGCACGCCAGCGGGGATCTTGAAGGTGATCTCCTCGGCGCTCTTCACCAGGCCGGTTCCACTGCACTTGCGGCAGGGATTGGTGATCTTCTTGCCTTCGCCGCCGCAATACGGGCACGGCGACGAGGTCTGCATCTGGCCCAGGATCGTGTTGGCGATCTTCGTCACCACGCCGGTGCCGTGGCAGTGCTCGCAGGTCTTGATGTCCGCCTCGCTCAGGGCGCCTTTGCCGTGACAGTCGGGGCAGGTCACCATCTTGTTGATCTTGACCGTCTTCTCGACGCCTTTCATCACATCGGCCAGGCTCAGTTTCACCTTGATGCGGATGTCGGAGCCGCGGGCCACGCGGCGGCCGCTGCTGCGGGCACCGCCGAAACCGCTGAAAGCCCCGCCGAATGCGCCGCCAAAGATGTCGCCGAACTGCGAGAAGATGTCTTCCATCGAGAAGCCGCCACCGCTGAAACCGCCCTGGCCGCTCATGCCGGCGTGGCCGTACTGGTCGTAGCGCGCCCGCTTCTGCGGATCGCTCAGCACGTCATAGGCCTCGGCGGCCTCCTTGAACTTCTCCTCGGCTTCCTTGTCACCGGGATTCTTGTCCGGGTGGTACTGGATGGCCTTCTTGCGGTAGGCCTTCTTGATATCTTCTGCAGAGGCGTTTTTCTCAACGCCCAGGACTTCGTAGTAATCTCTCTTTTCTGCCATGTTTCTTTCCTCCTGTCAGGCTAGATGCCCACCACGACCTTGGCGTAGCGGATCACGTTGCCATTGAGCGTATACCCTTCCTGGGTCACGTCGATCACCGTATTCTTCTTCTCGGGGTCTTCGACCGGGAACTGGGCCACGGCTTCGTGAAAATCCGTGTCGAAGGCGGCGCCGCGGGCGGGAATCGGCTCCACGCCGCGCTGCTTGAGGAAGTTCATCAATTTGTTGTAGATGAGCTCGGTGCCTTCGATAGCGGCCGGATCGGCGCCGGACTCACGGAGCACCTGCAGGGCACGCTGGCAGTCGTCCACCACGGGCAAGAAGCCCACGAGGATATCCTTGCCGGCGTTGTCGATCAGTTCGAGGCGCTCCTTCGCGGTGCGGCGGCGGTAGTTGTCCCATTCTGCCTGCAGGCGCAGGTGCTGGTCCTTCATGTCCGCCGCATCTTCGCGAGCCTTCTTCAGTTCGTCGGTCAGTTTCTTGATTTCCTCGGCCTGCTCAGCGATTTTCCGTTTCTTGCGATCTTTCTCCGGAGCGGGCTTTCCGGTATTCTGTTCGGTATTTTCTATGTTCTTTTTCTCTTGTTCCATATCTTTTTCCGGATCTTCTCCGGCATTATTTTCCGGTCACAAAGATAATCAAAATACCTGCCATCATGAAATGACAGACATTTTGGCAGAAATTGTATTTTTTTTTGGAAAATCAAAAGTTTGACGTACATTTGCAGTCCCAAACCCCATGGCGCTATCGAATAAGGGTTTAGTTCGCGGCCCTCTCAAGGCTGAAATCCGGGTTCGAATCCCGGTAGCGCTACAAAAGAAGGAAGCTCCGAGGAGCTTCCTTCTTTTGTAGCACGGCAGTTGCAAGGCAACTGCCTTCTTTTTAAGGGGGCACAGCCCCCTGTGACCCCTCGCGCCTTCGGCGCGTTCTTTATTTGACTTGTCCTGAAATAGGTTTACACTGAATGATGTAAAACTGTAAACTTTATTTAGGACAAAATGAACAGAAAGACTTACAGCAAGGATGAGAAGT
>CAJODQ010000048.1 GCA_905233345.1 uncultured Bacteroidales bacterium | reverse complement strand
TCATACCAAGCCTGCATGAGCACCGACAGGATGCCGTAGGTCTTCGAGCCCGGGCCCGCCGCCATGCGCTCCGCCACCTCTTTCTGGATCATGCACACCACCTCGGGCACCTGCTCGCGGTAGTCCAGCACCTTGAAAAAGATCTGCGACGAGATGTTGTAGGGGAAGTTTCCGATGATGGCAAAGCGCCCCGGGAAGAGCTTCGCGAGGTCAAGCTTCAGGAAATCCGCCTCATAGAGGTTCGGCGCCAGCTTCGGGTAGTGCTCCAGCAGGTAGCGCACCGACTCGCTGTCGAGCTCCACGACCTTCAGTCCGATGGCGGGGTCCTGGAGCAGATACTGCGTCAGCACGCCGGTGCCCGGACCGACCTCCAGCACAGGTCCGCGGCTTTGGAGCGACGCCACGATGGCCTGTGCGACGGCCTGGTCGGTGAGGAAATGCTGCCCGAGGGCTTTCTTGGGCCGGACAGCTTGCATCACTTCGCGATGAAATGGTTATACATCCGCTGGATGCCCTGGTGCAGCACATTGTGTGTGCCCTGTTCGTCGTGCGAGCCGCTGCAGATGATCACAAATCCGTATTTTGCTTCGGGATCGAAGAACATGGCGCTGCTCAGGCCGTAGGCGCCGCCCGTGTGGCCCACGAGCGTGACGCCGGGCACATAATCATCGGCCAGCCAGAGGTTCAGGCCGTAGTGCTCCGCGTCGGAACGCGGCGTCTGCATGTTGCGGGAGCTCTCTTCCGAGATGATGCGCACGCCGTCGGGCGTGGTACCGTAGTTCATGTGCATGGTCATGTAGCGCGCCAGGTCCAGGCCGGAGATCTTCATGCCGCCGGTGGGCGAGAAGATGAGCGCGTCGTGACCCATCTTGTAGTTGGCCACTTTCTCGCTGCGGGGCGCATAGGCCTCGTCGTAATTGTCGATAAACTGCTGGTTCTCAGCATCCCAGGAGTAGAGGTGCGCAAAGCGGGCCTTGTCGAGGGAATCCACGCAGTAGCCGCCGTAGAGGCCCAGCGGGCGCAGCACGTGGTTGACCACGTACTGGTCGAAACGCTCGCCCGACACGCGCTCGAGGATCGTGCCGGCCAGGTTGAGGTTCAGGTTGCAGTATTCGTATTCTCCGCTGCCCGGCGCGTAATCGTTGTAGCAGTTGCCGGCCGAGGTGTTGATGTCGGGGTTGATGATGTCGATGGTGGTCCAGTAGCCCTGGCTGTCGTTGATGCTGGAGGTGTGCGAGAGCAGCATCTCGAGCGTGATGGGGACGTCAGGGTACTTGGGGTTGCGAACCGTGAAGCCGAGCAGGTCGCTCACGTCGTCGGTCAGGGAGAGTTTTCCCTGCTCCACCAACTGCAGGAGGCTGGTGGCGGTGAACGACTTGGAGATGGAGGCGATGCGCCAGAGGGTCTCATCGTCCACGGGCTCCTTTGTCGCAAGGTCTTTCACGCCGAAATTGTGGTGATAGATCACTTTGTTGTCCTTGACCACGGCGCAGGTGACGCCGGCAGCCTCGATTTCAGCAAGATATGCTTCCATATCTTTTTCAAATTCCTTTTCGGGATTGTGGCAGCCCGAGAGCAGCAGCGCGGCGATCAGGCCGCAGGCAAGCAAGCGTTTTTTCATTTTTATCGGTATTTTACAGATTTGTCAGGCGTTTCTTCGGGGTTTTTTCGGGAGCGTTCCCGAAAATTGTCTTACAAAGATAGTATTCTGCGTCGATTTTTTCGGTATTTTTGCTCTCCATGAAAGAGAAAAACACACCGGGGACCCCGATGCTCAAGCAGTATTTCGAGATCAAGGCACAGTATCCCGAAGCCCTGCTGCTTTACCGCGTGGGGGATTTCTACGAGACCTATGGGGAGGATTCGCTCACAGCCAGCCGCGTACTCGGCATTGTGCTGACCCGCAAATCCGCCGGCAACGGCCAGTTCATCGAAATGGCCGGCATCCCGCACCATGCCCTCGACAACTACCTGCCCCGGCTCGTGCAGGCGGGCTACAAGGTGGCCATCTGCGACCAGCTGGAAGATCCGAAATTTGCGAAGAAGCTGGTGAAACGCGGCGTGACGGAACTTGTCACACCAGGCGTGGCCTACAACGACAACCTGCTCAAAGCCAGCGAGAACAACTGGCTGGCCGCCGTCTCTTTCAGCGGCAAGGACGCCGGACTGGCGCTGCTCGACGTTTCTACGGGCGACTTCAAAGTGGCCCAGGGCTCGCTGGATTATATACAGGTGCTGCTCGGGACCATGGCGCCGCACGAGGTGCTGGTGGAACGCTCTTTCGTGGAGGGTTTCCAGCAGCGTTTCGGCACGCAGGCCTGCATCACGCCGCTCGATCCCTGGGTATTCGTGCCTGAATCGGCCCAGCAGAAACTCTGCACGCAGCTGGGCGTCAGCTCGCTCAAGGGCTTTGGCATCGACCGGATGCTGCAAGGCATCGCCGCTGCCGGGGCCACGCTCTACTATCTGGAAATGACGCAGCACACAGCGCTGGGGCACATCCGCTCGATCGCCCGCATTGATGAGGGAGAATTCGTGTGGATGGACCGCTTCACCTTCCGCAATCTGGAGGTCTTCCAGTCGCTGGCGGGGGCGGAAGGCCGCTCGCTCATCGAAGCCGTGGGCCGCTGCTGTACCCCCATGGGTGGCCGCCTGCTCCGCGAGTGGCTGTCAATGCCGCTCAAGAGCATCGAGAAGCTGAACACCCGCTATGATACGGTCGACGCCTTCCTGGCGGACGGCGAGATGCGCAACATCGTGCGCGACGAGCTGACGAGTGTCGGCGATCTGGAGCGCATCGTGGCGAAGGCGGCGGCGGGCCGGCTGCTGCCCCGCGAAGCGCTGCAGCTGGCCCGCGCGCTGCGCAGCAGCGGCGCGATCCGCGCGACCATTGCGCAGCCTGGTCTGGAGCACTGGTGCGAGGCCCTGAGCGACTGCGCCGCGCTGGCGGAGCAGATCGCCCGCACGCTGCTGCCTGAAGCCGCGGCGGCCCTGGGCAAAGGCGACATCATCGCCGCCGGCATCTCGCCCGAGCTCGACGAGCTCCGCGCAACGCTGCATGGCGGCAAGCAGATCCTGCTCGACATCCAGCAGCGCGAACGTGATACCACCGGCATCGGCTCGCTCAAGATCGGCTACAACAACGTGTTCGGCTACTATCTGGAGGTGCGCAACAGCTTCAAGGACAAAGTGCCCGCGGAATGGATCCGCAAGCAGACCCTTGTGGGCGCGGAGCGCTACATCACCGCTGAACTCAAGCACTACGAAGAAACCATCCTCGGCGCGGAGGAACGCATCCTGGCGCTGGAGACACGGCTCTACGGCGAACTGGTGGCTTCCATTCAGGCGCAGGTGCCTGCCATCCAGCAGAATGCCCGCACGCTCGCCCAGCTCGACGTGCTCGCCGGCTTCGCCGTGCTGGCCTACGACCAACACTATTGCCGTCCGCAGCTCAACGATTCCCTTTCCATTGACATCCAGCAGGGACGCCACCCTGTCATCGAGCAGCTCATGCCCGACGGCGAGGAATATGTGGCCAACGACCTGCACCTCGATACGCAGCAGCAACAGATCATCATCCTGACCGGTCCCAACATGGCCGGTAAATCGGCGTTTCTGCGGCAGACGGCCTTGATCTGTCTGCTGGCCCAGACCGGCTGTTTCGTGCCGGCACAGCGCCTGAAAATGGGCATTGTGGACAAAATCTTCACCCGCGTCGGGGCATCCGACAACATTTCGCGCGGCGAATCGACCTTCATGGTGGAAATGCTCGAGACGGCGACGATCCTGAACAACCTCTCCGACCGTTCGCTCGTGCTGCTCGACGAGATCGGGCGCGGCACCAGCACCTTCGACGGCATGTCCATTGCCTGGGCCATCGTGGAGCACATCCATACGCACTCGCGCGCCAAGACGCTCTTTGCCACGCACTACCACGAGCTTAACGAGCTGGAAAAGCTGTATCCGCGTGTCCACAACTTTCACATCGCCGTCAAGGAGATGGACGGGCAGGTGATCTTCCTGCGCAAGCTCTGCCCGGGCGGCGTGGCGCACAGTTTCGGTATCCACGTGGCACGGCTGGCCGGCATGCCTTCCGATGTGGTGTACCGCGCCGAAAAGAAGCTGCGTGAGTTGGAGGCTTCGGCGCCGGATCTTTCGGGCGAGCGGCGGCTGGCGGAGCCGCAGGGTGTCCAGCTTTCGCTCTACCAGCTCGACGACCCGCTGCTGCTCGACATCAAAGACGAACTGACCCGCATCGATATCAATCAGATGTCCCCGCTCGATGCGTTTGATACTTTGCGGGGGCTCAAGAAAAAATTAGGCGTATAAAATTGGTTTAGCGGCAGGAGGATTTGTGATGGGCGATTTTTGGTCGCAAGCCTTCAGGGAACTGAAGGCCGACCGCTTCCGTACACGGCTTTCATTGTTGGGGGTTGCGGTGGGCATTTTTTCGATCGTGGCGGCGCTGACGCTGGTCGATGCCTTGCAGAAGAGCATCCGGGAGGGTTTTTCGGTCTATGGCGGCGATTTGCTGTTCGTCGAACGGATGCCGCTGGAGCCCGATCTGGACGACGCGGGGCATTTTCGCTGGTGGGACTATGCACTGCGGCCAGAAGTGTCGTGGCGGGAATACCAGTATCTGGCGACGGAGGGTGGCGATGCCTTTTCCCAGATGGCATTCGTGCGCTATGGCGCAGAGCGCGTGGGCGTGGCCGGCGCCTGGCGGCTGCTGGTGCCGGGCGCCCTCGCGGAGGGGCGGGGATTTACGGAGCGGGAACTGCGGGAAGGGGCACCGGTGGTGATGGTGGGGGCTTGCGTTGAGCGAGAAGAGGCGGTCGACGGACGATCGAGTGGCGGCAGGCCGCTGCGTTGCGGCGAGGCGATTTGGATCGAAGGCGTACGATACGAAGTGATCGGCCGCTTTGCCAAGGCCGGTATGAATACGGTCAGTACGGTCGATGTCGATCATGTCCGATTGGTGCCAGAGCGAACGATGAAGGCCTCGGCCGGGGCTTTGGCGGCAGGTGGCGGCGCGGAGCGCTGCAGCATCCTGCTGGCGGATGCCGATGAGGCGGCAGTGCGGGCGCTGATGCGGGCCTGCCGGAGGCTGGGCCCGGGGCAGCGCGACGATTTTGCGCTCAACCGGCTATCCTTTCTGCTCGATGAAATGACGAGTATCTTCTCGTTGGTGGCCAAGCTGGGCTGGATCATCGGTTTATTCTCGTTGCTGGTCGGTGGTTTCGGGATCGCCAACATGCTCTATGTGTCGGTCGAAGAGCGACGGCCGCAGATCGGTATCTGCCGTGCCCTCGGCGCCCGCCGCCGCGTCATCGTTCGCCAGTTTCTGGGCGAGGCCGCGGCATTATCTCTGCTAGGCGGCCTGGCTGGCATGGCGCTCGTTCAAGTCTTGCTTTTGCTGGCCCACGCCTGGCTGACGCTTCGGGCCACCGCCTCTACCGCCTCCGCCAACATCCTCCCCCTTTTGCTCTCTCCCCGCGCCCTCTTCTCCGGCCTCGCCGCGGCCCTCGCCATTGGCCTTTCGTTCGGCGTCGCCCCCGCCCGCCGCGCGTCCCTCCTCCCTCCCGCCGAAGCAATCGTCGGAAAATAATTTTGGATTTAGTAACATTTATGCTACTTTTGTGGTGAAGACGAACGAATTGATCCGATTGTTAAAGCTACATGATTGTTATTTGGTCAGACATGGGGCCAATCACGATGTGTGGTATTCAAAGAAAACAGGAAAGACGTTTTTTGTCGGAAGACATTCTGGACAGGAGATTAAGAAAGGAACGGTCAGTGCAATACTTAAAAGAGCGGGGATTGAATTATGAAAATCATTGGAACTATTGAAAGAAGCAAAACGGGCTACTACAGTATTTATCCTGATAAGGATATTTTGAACTGTGCTCCGTTCGGTTACGGCGATAGCCTGCAGGAAGCCAAAGAAGACTTTATGATGGGTATGGAAGAATTCCGCCAGCTTAAATACGACGAATTGGGTTACTATCCTAAAGAGGTTGACGATCTTGTTGTCGAATTTCGCTATGATCTCTCAACCTTGTTCGAAGCGTTCGATTTCCTGAATGTCAGCAAATTCGCCCAATACGCCGGCATCAACGAGAGTAAGATGCGCCAATACGCCAGTGGCGTCTGTGACCCGGGCGTCAAAGCGTCCCGAAAGATCTCCGACGCCCTGAAAACCATCGGCCAAACACTCCTCGAGGCCGCGATAACTACCGAAACATCGTCCGCTGACCCCAAACCATCACAAGCCTTCGCTTCCTCCTCACGCCGCCAATCTGCCGCAGGCCGATCCCTACCAGAAGGCCATCCTGCACAGATACCTTTGCGCCAACCCCCGAAATCGGCCCCTGCCGCAACCCAATCAGCTTCATAGCGCCCAGTAAGGCCCCTCTTCTTGCGCCTTCTTGGAAAAAAATAAAAAATCAAGAGGGTGACTAAAAAGTGGTCACCCTCTTTTTGCATCTCATTATCCGGGGCCTGCGCTCCAGTTCCGAAGGTATATGCTTCTCAGACCGTCGCGCCCGAGGCGCGACCCCTCCCACCGCTTCGCGGCGGGCTCCTCCCTCTAATAGCCGAGGGTGGCTAAGGTCTTTAAAGCATATACCTTCTCCACTTACGCACTGGCCCGGTGTCTCATCGGGGGCGGCAAAATAATAGCTATTTCTTTGATGTACAGAGAAATAGCTATTGCTTTTGTAGAAAGGATTTCTTATATTTGTATTGCGAATAAAAACAAAAAATGCCCTACAAAAGCAATGGCAAAGGTAATCTATAAATCTTACAATCAGAACGACAATCTTCTTTTTCCTCCGTGTCTGGGGGACTTCATCGCCGAAAACGATCCCGTGCGGGTGCTGGATGCCATCGTCGAGAACCTTGACATCTCGGCCATCGAGGCCACATACGTTGGCGGAGGAACGAGCAGCTACCATCCCCGGATGCTCCTGAAAGTAGTGCTGTACGCATATCTGCAGAACGTATACTCGGGCAGGAAGATGGAGACGCTCGTCCGGCGTGACGTGAACTTCATGTGGCTGAGCGGGATGCAGCGTCCTGACTTCAACACGATCAACCTGTTCCGCAAAAACCGTCTTGCCGGCGTCATCGATGACCTGTTCACGCAGGTGGTGCAGATGCTGGTGGATGGCAAGTTCATCACGCTGGACGTACAGTACATTGACGGTACGAAGATAGAGTCGCGGGCGAACAAGTACACGTTCGTGTGGAAGAAGGCGACGAAGACGAACCGCGAGAAGTTGGACAGGAAGGTGAAGGCGGTGCTGGCTGAGGCGGATCGGATACTGAACGATGAACTGAAGGAAGAAAAGGCTGAAGTGCTGACTTCGGAAGAGATGGCGGAGCGGTCCGCGGACATCCTGCGTGAGATGGACGAGCGCGGCATCAGCGACAAGAAGCTCCGCAATGCCGTGGCCGAAGTCGGTGGCGCTTCTGCCGAGAAGATGAAGGAGTACGAGGACAAGCTGGCTATCCTCGGCGAGCGGAACAGCTACAGCAAGACGGATCCCGACGCTTCGTTCATGCGGATGAAGGAGGACGCGATGAACAACGGGCAGACGAAGCCCGGCTACAACGTGCAGATATCCACCGAGAACCAGTTCATCACGCACTACTCGATGTCCTGGCGTCCGACGGACATGGGGACGTTCATCCACCATCTTGACACGTTCAAGTCACGCCATGGGCGGCAGAGCAAGGAGGTGGTCGCGGACTCGGGCTACGGCAGCGAGGAGAACTACGAGTATCTGGACCTGAACCTCATTGACGGTTACGTGAAGTACAGCATGTTCCACAAGGAGCTCAAGCGGAAGTACGCTGCCAACCCCTTCCTGCCAGAACATCTGTTCTACAACGCCGAGAAGGACTTCTTCGTTTGTCCGATGGGGCAGCACATGACGTTCGTCGAAGAAAAGAAACGGGTGTCCGATTTAGGGTACGCAATGACTATCCGGGTGTATCAGGCAGGCAGATGTGAGGGATGCCCGTTGCACGGACTGTGCTTCAAGGGTTTAGGGAACAGAACAATCGAAGTGAATGTAAGAAGTCGTATGTACCGAGACAAGGCCAGGGAGATGCTGACCAGCGAAAGAGGGTTATACCATCGCAGTCGCAGACCTATAGAGCCGGAGGCGGTCTTCGGCCAGATCAAGTATGACGGACGCTTCCGCCGCTTCCACTACTGCGGCAACAAGTATGTCAGAGCAGAGTTCGCTGCCATAGCCATCACACACAATATACGGAAGATAATCTCGGATAGAAACCGCCAAAAAGGCCGATTGGTGGGATAGGCCCCACACTTTTTGGGGGTGGGTCAGACAAATGCTGCCAGACCTACCCCTCGCCATGCGCTGTATGCCAATTACTAGGGATAGGTCTCGATAATATCCACCAAAAATGGCCGGACTCAACCCAACGACGGAAACAACGTAAACAAAAAAGGTGACCAAAAATCTCTTTTTGGTCACCTTCTTTGGTTTTATCAGTACTGACTTGAGTCAGATTAGAATCGGAATCCGATTGTGAGTTGCGGGAATGCGAAGGCGCGGAGGTTGTGGTTCGTGGCGTAGTACGGATCCTGGCCGCCCACCTGGAGGTGGAGGAGGGTGTACTGGTAGCACACGGGGGCAACCTCGACACCGACGAACAGTCCTTCCATCAGGGCGTACTCGACGCCGATGTTGATGCCGCCGCCGAAGCCGAGGGCCTGGCCGCCGCGGGACGCACGGTACATGTCGACCTCTTCGTAGGCCATGTCGGGATAGCCTTCCTTGCCGATGGTGACGGTTCCGTCAGTGTCGACGGAGGTCCATTCGGTGGGGATATACTGACCGGTATACGGGTAGAGGCTTTCGATGCGAGCCATCTTGAACTGTCCGAACGCGCCGATGTACGGGAAGATCCGCTCGTTGCGCGTGTGGAAGTAGTATTCCATTCCCAGCTGCACCATCAGCTTGTTCGTCACGGCACCCAGGATCGCCTTGGAGGCGTAGATGTCGCCGACACCGACCGTGGCGTCCGTGATGCTCACATCATAGTCCTTAATGTTGAGCTCGTCGATCTGATACGACTCGCCCTCGATGAAGTCCTTCTTGGGCTGGAGGTTCAGCATGTACGCTCCGCTCAGGTTGATGTTGAGATGATCGGTCACGAACACCTTCATTCCGACGCTGTAGTTGCGCATCACGTAGTTCAGGCTTCCCTGGTTCACGAGGAGCGTCGACAGGTCGCCGCTGATATACGCGTTGCCGTAGGTTCCCGGCTCCAGCGTATTCTTGTCGCTGCCAATGCCCATCGCCGTACCGTCTTCGTCAGGAAGCATGTAGTACAGGCCGGTCATGTCGTTGAAGAACTGGCCTGCGCCCACGTTCAGCTGGAACACACACTCACAACCCTCCTTCGGTTGTGCCATTGCCGGCACAACCAGAAGGATCGTCATGATAAGTATGCTTAATCTTTTCAACATATTGTCCGTTTTAGAAACGTTTTTAGTTGCGTTAGATTATTCGGGTAGATTAGATAGTCTTCGGTTTCTCGGGGATCACGAAGTTGGCGTCGAGGCTCTTCACGTATTCGAGGATACGGTCGAGGTTAGCCTTGGCATATGCAAGGGCTTCCTTGTAGCCTTCGAGGCGAGCCTGCTCAACGCGGAGCTTGTTCTCTGCGCGGGCGATAGCGATGTCAAGTTGAGGAACACCTGCGTTGAACTTGGCAATGCTCTGCTCGAGGTTGTCGATATCTTCGGCGAGATCTTCGATGATACCTTCCAAGCGATCGCGATAGCGCTTGTTGGCATCCTTGTAGTTCTGTACAAGTTGATCCCAATTATCAGGCTTGTCACCTTCCTTGTTTGCCACGAGTTCGCCAGCGATCTCAGCAGCTGCGAAGTAAGCCTTCTTGGCAGCCTGGATCAGAGTAGCATAGTGGATAAGCTTGTCATCGGTGCTCTTGATCGTAAGATCCCAAACACAGATGTTGAGAGGATACTCAGGGAAGAGGACCTGAGCGGCTTCGAGCAGTTTGCCGCCAAGGCCTTCGGCCCATTCACCAGGGTAGACATTGAAGGCATTTTCCGGCTTGACAAGGCTGGACATCAGAACGTCAGAGATCGTCTTGAATTCGTGACCAGCAGGGCTGGTGCCACAAGGATCGGACAGTTTGGGGAAGAGAGCGTTAATTGTGGTGTCACCTTCCTCGTCCACCGTGTAACCAGCGAATTCCTTCAGGGCGGCAAGATACTGATCAAAGGCTTTTTTATTTGCAAGCGCTTCGTCGTAAACTTCCTTAGCCGCCTTGTAAGAAACCGTATCGGGCTGACCTGCAGCAGCGGCGTCGGCCTCAAATGCAGCCTCAACAGAAGCAACCCATTTTCTCAGGTCTTCCATGTCGTTCGTGTCAGGAGTACCGTAGGTCTTCTTGGACAGCCAGTACATCCATTTCATGAATTCGGAATTGAGGGCATCGTCTTGAGTGAACTTATCATAATGTTCGCCAAGAATAGCTTCATATGCATCTGTATAATTACCAGCATAAGCTTCTATTGCATAAACCAAACCAGTGGTAAACATAAGATCACCATCTTCATAGAAATTCACGATCGGGAATTTATCGGTGAAGGTGGTATCATTGTAACCCTTAGGATCCAATTCTTCCGCAGCACCACCAGTAGGATAGCTGGAGGCACCCCAGAAGCGAGGATAAAGATCGTCCTCATAGAGAGCAATTGCAGCTATGACAACATTTTCAGCGGCCGTCAGAGCGGTGTCATCAACGGTCTTTTCATATTCAGTAGTACCGCTGGCGCCCACATAAATCTTCGTCGGTTCCGAATAACTATCAACCCTATAAGTATTGTACAGAGCACGTAAATTATTAGCGTTGAAGTCAATCGTGGTAGGGAATATCATCGGATCCTGACCAATAGCATCAAAGAACTCATTGTTGAGGATCTGCTTAGCCATACCTGCAAGGCCGGCGTTGGTACCATCACCTGTACCAGCCCACGGTTTCAAAGCGCCACCAGAAAGAATGGTATCTTTATCGTATTTCTTAGCACGAAGATCTTCGAAGGTCATGTCGGCAATTGCAACACTTGAGATGGTAATCTTGCCGGTATAATCCGTGCCACTGCCAAAATAGAATTTAGTAGAATCCAGATAAGACGTACCGTGCGTATAGCCGAGGTATGCCTGGCGTTTTACTGCGAAGTCCTTAAGGGCATTGAAAATAGCCAAAGAGTCATTGTAGGTAATATCGGATTTATTATTTACCTTGTCGAACTCTGTTTTCAGGGTTTTGATAGCAGTAATCAACGCTGATTTCTGTTGATCTCTAGCCGTAACAGCGTCATCATACGCCTGTTTTACGGGTTTGTAGGCATCAATCGCTGCGGTATAAGGAGCATATTTGCCATAGAGGTAACCGTAATCTGACTTAAAGGCTACACCACCGTTGGCGGCTTTCTTCTTAGCGGCAGTAGTATTGGTCTTTTTCCAAGAAGGATAGTAAGCGTAAACAGCGGCGAGGCTGTCGCGGTCTTTCTTCCACATGTTGTAGTACTTGTTGGTCGAATCCGTGTAGCTAGCAATCGTCTGCTCACCAATAACATTGAGACGCTCCAGAACAGCGATAGCACCCTTCAGACCATAGTCCCAACCTTTCACATCAGCTCCTTCATGGTAATCATAGTAACTGGCTTCCCACTTCATCGTTTTGTCGGGAGTTTCAGCGGTATCCTTAAACGTATATTTTTGAGAGTGTGCGGTTGCCATATCGCTACCCAGCACGAACTCCTTCATGCTCTGGTTGGCGCGGAGGAAATAAGCATCTTCTTCCGAGTCATATTCAAGCATGTTAACATCATAATCCAAAGAACCCGGAGTTACAAACGTATCGAAATAATTTTCAAGCAGGGTTTCAAACATGGTTGTTGTCGTCGTACCCTTTGATTTATAAGCCGGGAAATCAATCGTGTCGGCGTTGCCCATTACGAATTCATCCTGTTTCGGCTCGCCTTTTGCGAGGGTAGCGGAATCTTCAGACGACAAGGAAGGTTCAGTATTACCATCCCACCATTCTTTCTTGAAAGACTCAATCATACCGTTGAATACCTTCACACCATCATGAATGTAGTTCACATAGTAGTTGGACATTTCTTCCTTGACCTGATACTGGTTGTATGCAAGAGTGACGGAATCTTCGGTGAGCTTGTCGATCTGCTCTTTCCAACCATCGACATCGTCATAGACAAGGCTGTCGGGCATAGCCAAAAGCATGGCGCCCCAGATGATCATCTGGGCCTGGTCATCTTTGATGTCTTTCTTCCATTTGTCGACCTGGCCGATATAAGACTTGGTAGACGGATCGTAAGTGGAATTAGCCGCAGAAGTGTCGATAGCACCGGACTCGCGAACCATCATCAGGGAGTCGAGGGTACGCTGTGCCTGCAGCACAACAACTTCCTGACGGGCTTCAATGGTGAAGGCTGCCTCGTAAGCACGGACAGCGGCGATCACAGCAGCTTTCTCCTTGGAGGTCAGATCCTGGCAAGCCAGGGCGATGTCGCGGAGAGCAACGCGGAGCAGTTCCTCAGCCTCGGCAAGCGCTTTCTCGGCATCGACCATAGCTTTGGCGTGCGTCAGTTCGCGAAGTTCCATAGCCTTCTTGATCGAGTCGATCTTGCTGGCGGTCTCCTGGCTGATGACAGAGTTGGTGTCCTGACGAGCCTCGTTGATCAGCTGCTGGTATTCGTTCAGCAAGTTCTGATACTCGGTGTCAGCATTCAGGTTGGCCGTCATGGCGTCAACGTAGCGGGCTCTTGCCTGCTCGTGAGCAGCCTGGGCACGGACCAATTCTGCGTCAGCTGCACGCAGATCCTTCAGTGCGCGGATGTATTCAGCCTTGGCGTACCGCATGTCTTGGATACCAAGCGGCTCCAC
>CAJODQ010000047.1 GCA_905233345.1 uncultured Bacteroidales bacterium | reverse complement strand
GGCGGAGCTGCTGCTCAATCGCGCCGGCACCCCTGCCTGGTTGCAGTACAGCTTCCCGGAGCCCGTTACCATCCGCGCCTATACCCTGGTCGGGGGCGAGGCGCAGGACTCCTTCGCTACGTTGCGCAGCACGAACAACTATCTGGAATGCAGTGATGACGGCGTCCACTGGCGAGAGGTCTGCCGCATTCCCTCCAGCCCGGTTCCGCAGCTGACCGCCGCCATCCCGCCGACCACGGCCCGGTATTTCCGGCTGATGATTGTCAATCCCAAGCCAGACTACACACTTTGGTATTATGGCGTGCCTGTGGTCGAACCTACCGGCACCCGCATCCACGAATGGAATCTTCATACGGTCGACAAAGTCAACCACGCAGAAGAGAAGGCGGGGTTCGCTTCGCCCGTCGACTTGGTCTCTATCGAAACGCCCGTGACCCTGGCACCGGTCCGGGAAGTGATCGACCTCACCGCCCGCAAAGCAGCTGACGGAACGCTCCGCTGGAACGTTCCCGCCGGACGCTGGCGCATCTACCGCTTCGGCGCCTCCCTCACCGGCAAGCAGAACCATCCCGCTCCGCCCGAAGCGACGGGCCTGGAGGTGGACAAACTCGACCCGGGTGCCTGGAACCGCTATTTCCACCGCTATCTGGACCTGTACAAAGATGCCGCCGGCGGTCTGCTGGGCAAGCGGGGCATCCGCTATCTGATGATCGACAGCTACGAGGCCGAGCACATGACCTGGACGCCGCGCATGAAACAGGCGTTCCGGAGCGCCCGGGGCTATGACCTCACGACCTGGCTGCCTGCCCTGGCCGGCGAGATTCTGGTTAGCACCGAAGCGACCGAAGGCTTCATCTTCGACTGGCGAGAGACCCTCGGTGAGCTCTTCGCCGCCAATTACGACCGGGTGAACGATATCCTCCGGGAATATGGCATGGCCGGGAGATACACGGAAAGCCACGAGTCCAGCCGAACCTTCGTGGGCGACGGCATGGATCCCAAACGCAGCGCCGCCGTCCCGATGGCGGCCATATGGACGGAAGATTCCCATACGGAAATCATCAATATGGCGGATATCCGCGAATCTGCGTCCGTGGCCCATCTCTATGGACAAAACATCGTGGCCGGTGAAAGTTTCACGACCAACGGCATGTACGGCCAGGCTTATACCTGGTATCCCGGTGACTTGAAAAAGATTGCCGATCTGGCTCTCCTCAGCGGCCTCAACCGCTTCTTCATTCACGAGAGCACCCACCAGCCCGCTGACGAGCTGCGTCCCGGACTGGGCTTGCTCATCTTCGGCCAATGGTTCAGCCGGCACGAAACCTGGGCGGACTATGCGAAGTATTGGATGGATTATCTGGCTCGCAGCTGCTACCTGCTCCAGCAGGGCCGCTACGTCGCCGACGTGCTGTGGTACTACGGCGAAGGGACCAATGTCGTCTCGGAGAGCTGGAAAGCGCATCCCGAGGTTCCGGACGAGTATTCCTACGATTTCGCCAGCCCGCACGCCCTCTTGCATCTCCTCCGGGTAAGGGACGGCCGAGCAGTAAGCGAAAGCGGCATGTCCTATCGCGTCGTGGCGCTGGGCGAACACACCCGCACCATGAGCGTCGAGATCCTCCGGAAACTGCAGAAACTGGTTGACGGGGGCGTGTTCCTGGTCGGTGCCGAGCCGTTGCACATGGCCGGGCTTGGAGACGATCCCGCCGAATTCCAGCGTCTGGTGGCCGATATCTGGCACAGCGGCCGCAGCAATGTCTGGACCGGGTCCGTGGCCGAAGGCCTGCAGCGTGCCGGTGTCGCACCCGACTTCCAGGCAGACGCCGCTGGCATTCGCTTCGTGCACCGGGTGGACGGAGACAAGCACATTTACTGGGTCCGGAACTTCAGCGGCAAAGAAGCCGAAACCCGGATTACCCTGCGCGACGCCCGTGGTCCGGTCACTGTACTGGACCCGGTCAGCGGAAAGCCGGTGTACGGCGTCCTGCACGACGGCATGCTGCACCTGGGGGCCGACCAGGCCCTGTTCCTCGTGGCGGATCCGTCGGCCGAGCCCGTCGCGGAGCCCGCGCCGCTCCGTCCTGCCGGCAAGACCTTCCTGACCGGTCCCTGGACCGTTTCGTTCGAAGGAATGGATGCGCCGCAAGGCGGTCGGACCTGGCACGATCTGGCTTCCCTGACGGCATCCGAAGAGCCTGCCGTGAAGTACTTCTCCGGTACGACCATTTACCGCAACAATTTCTCCCTGCCTCGGTACAACCTTCCCGATGGCATTGCCATCGACCTGGGCGAGGTGGGCCAGATGGCCGACGTGTGGATCAACGGCGAACACGCGGATTTCCTCTGGAAAGCACCCTACAGGACGGAATTCACCGGCACGCTCAAGCCCGGCACGAACACGATCGAAGTACGCGTCGTCAATACCTGGGTGAACCGGCTGATCGGCGACGCCCAGCCCGGTGCCGAGGGCCACAGCTATACGGTCGTTCCTTTCTATCAGGCCGATAGCCCCCTCCAGCCCGCCGGGCTGATGGGCCCCGTCCGTCTCGACATGCTCCGGACCTTCCCGGAGGTGGGTCAGGTCCGCTTCGACGCCGACTTTGAGGGCGGTTCACTGGGCAGCGTGACGTTGCTCGATTCGGCGCGCGTGGTCGTGGCCCCAGGCGACACTGTGACGCATCTTTCTTATGTGGTGACGGGACGCTTCGATCCGGACAACCCCGTTGACACGGGGCTGGCGCCCAGCGCGAACTGGTACTTCTTCCGAATGACGGGCGTGAAGGGTAAACAGATCTATCTCACCCAGCCCGACAATGGCGTCGTGCGCAAATCCTATTCTTACGACGGCGAGACCTGGGACCATCTGCCGCTGGCCGAATCGAAAGTCCACTTCCTCGACAAACGCTTCACCCGCGACACGGTCTACATCGCCCTCTACAACCCCTATACCTACAGCTATCTGCAAGAGCGCCTGCAGACTTGGAGCACCCGCCCCGATGTGACGCTCGACACCATTGGCTTCAGCCACGAAGGTCGTCCGCTGCAACTGCTGCACATCACCGATGCTTCCGTTCCTGCGGAGCAGAAGGCCCGCGTCTGGCTTCACGGCCGCATCCATCCCTCCGAATCGCCCGCCTCGTACCTGGTGGACGGCCTGGTGGAATACCTGACCAGTGACACGCCCGAGGCGTGCTCACTCCGCCGGCAGGTCGACGCCTGGATCCTGCCCTTCGCCAACCCGGACGGCGTGGCGAACGGCCTTTCGCGTTCCAATGTCCTGGGCGTGAACCAGGAGATCAATTTTGACCGCAACGACGACAGCACCGTGGTCGAGGTCCGGGCCATCAAGAAAAAGTTCGAAGAGCTGACGGCGGAGCGGCCCTTCGACTTTATGCTCAACAGCCACTCCCAGCACGCCGAATCCTCCACCTTCTGGATGCACCGCGGCAGTACCACCACACCTTCTTTCTTCCGCAAGCTCTGGACCTATACCGGCCTGGTGAGCAGTTTCAATCCCTGCATCCAGCCCCGGGACATGAACTTTTCGAACATGGCTTCGCGCTATGCGGAGGGCTGGATGTGGAATCATGCCGGCGAAAACACCATCGCCCTGACCATCGAGACCCCGTACACCTGTTACTCTTTCGACCGTGACGGCCTTTGGGCAGACAACGACAACATCTACCTCTTCGGCCGCCGGACGATGCAGGGCATCGCCGAGTATCTCGGCCTGTCGCTGCCCGGCCGCTACATCGTGGAGACGCCGGCCCGGATGAAGGGCGGTTGGGTGCCCTACCGGGGAGACGAGCGCTCTTTCCTGGGTACCGAGGCCTGGGAGGCCACCCGCGCAGGGGCCAGCGTGACCTATCAGTATGAGAACCTCCCGGCCGGCCGCTATGCGGTCTACCGCTTCGTGGCCGGCGACTGCGTGGAGCCGGAGCGTACCGACTTGCGCGACCCCGTGACCGGCCAGTGGACCGATCCGGGCATCCATGGCTGGGTCAGCCTGGACACCGTCGACCAGAAAAAGTACGGCCGCTTCCGCTATACTTACCATGCAGCCGCCCCCGGCGACATGGCCGACGCCCTGCTGTTGATCCGCTGCGAATAAAGCCAAAGCATACCTGATAGAAGTTACCTACGATATGAAACGCGATTACTTTGAAAAGGCCGATGTGGCCGTCACCGTCTGCGCCAAGGACGGAACCATCCTGGACATGAATGCCAAGTCCCGACGGACCTTCCTGAAGCCGGGTGGTGAAGAGATTATTGGGAAGAACGTGCTGGACTGTCATCCGGAGCCGGCCCGTTCACTGCTGGCCGACATGTTGGAGCATCCCCGCACGAACGTCTACACCGTGGAAAAGGAAGGTGTCAAAAAACTCATCTTCCAATGCCCCTGGTACGACGGAGATGCGTATGCTGGCTTCATGGAACTCTCGATGGTTCTTCCGGAAGGAATGCCAAATCGGGTGCGCAAGCCGAAGAATGAATAAAAATAATGGCTAACTTTATACTTAGATTTTAAAATAGAATATGAGAAACCGCAAAATCTTAAGTATTCTTGTGGCACTATTTGTCCTGGCTGTGCCAGCGATGGCCGTTTTTACGGGGACGGATCTGGATGCGACGCTGTCCAACCTGCGCCGGGAATTGTCTTACGACTATCGGGAGAAATCAGAGACCCAACAGCAGCTGAAAAGTAAAATCGAGGCCCAGCATCGGAAGATGGTGGAGACAGTTCTGTGAATATCGCCGTCAAACAGTATGTGCTTGTGACGGAGCGCTATCGCTATACTGACCGCTGCAAGACGCTCATTTACAAGATTTTGAATGAGAATAACATCACCATCCCGTTCCCGCAGCGCGATGTGCATATCATTACCGACGAGAAACAATAAACTATGAAAATAAGATTCAAGAAAAAATCGGAGATCTTCGATGTCGGTATTACCGTCATTGCAGCGATCCTTTCCGTGGGGACGATGCTCTACGGCGTGTGGCATTTCGGCCTTCGGGAGACATGGCCCGAACTGGTGCTCAACCTGTTCTACATCGCCTGCCTGGTGTTGATGGTGATGTATTTCTTCCAGTACCGCATCACGACACAGCAGTTTAATTACTGGTGCTCCATCTGTGTGGGCATCACGATCCTGTTGCGGGACATCCTCTTCCCGCCGCAGCTGGCCTATTATTCCATCCACCTGGCGTGTCTCTTTCTCTCGCTCACCTATTTCTATGCCCGCAAGGAGTGGCAGACCTATTCCAAACGCAACCTGTGGATGATTTTTATCATTGATATGCTTATTGCGGCACTCTATAACCTGGATATCGCCCTGAAGCCATCCAATGAATTCACCGACTATTATCTGGTCGAGATCTGGATTCGTCCGACCATTACCTACGGACTGGTGGCATGTTTCGTAAAGGAGAATAACAAATAATAGTATTGAATCTACCATATGAAGTCTTTTGAAGAGATCCGAGCCTCTCTGCGCAAAGAAGAGCTCAAGACCATCCTGAAGGAAAAGAGCGGGAAAAAGCTGATCGTCTTTTCTACGTCGATCTTTCTGCTTGTCACGATCCTGGTGTTCTACGCTGTCTTTACGCTCTGCGGAAATATCCGCGTAAAGCAGATGAATGGATATCTGGATGAGGTTCCAGGTATTATTGACAGCCGCGTGAATGAAATGAACTTGCGCAGCCGCATTTATGAAGAGGACATTCTGGCCCGTGCCCAGCTGGGACTGAAGCTTTACTGTGAAGAGAAAGGGCTTTCCGTTGCAGCGAAGTTGGAGCGGGTGCGCGATGCGGTTGCCGCTACCCGTGTCTCTCTGGTGGACGGAAAGACCGTGGAACCGTGCGCACCCCATTTTGAGTTCTATCCAATTCCCACGGAAAACGGGAAGGAACCCGGAAAGAATGACGGCAAGGGCTTGGTCGTACTTTCCATACCCGGAGACACGGAACACAACCTGTCCTTTGAGTTTCCCTGTGGCACGTTGTTGGAGTTGTACAATGCGCTCGACGACGGATCTGCTTTACTGAATGGCTTGTCAACCAGGAAAGATGCTGTCGCCTTCGCCCAATACGGCGGCAAGATCACGAGCTCCCGGTTGGAGGGCTTTACCCCCGAGCAAGCCTCGCGGCTGAAAGAGGAGGTGGCAAAAGTCTTCGTCAAGAATACCCCGGTCATCAAACTGCTGGGCAAGCGTTACCTGGCGGCAAAGAGGCGCTATCCCCAGATAGAAACAGATGTCCTGCTGGCCGTTCCGCTCTACAGTGTGATCAGAAACGGCATTTACATCGCCGTGTTCATTTCGGCCATCCTCGGCCTGGGGATTGTACTGTTCCAGATTTACGCTTTTCGCCGGCTTCTCATGCAAAAGCCCAGGAAAAGAAAGAAGGAGGTCTCCGGCGATTGGGTGCTCAACGAGACTTGGCCGGGCATTCTGGTGGTGATTGTGGTTACCTTCATTTTCTCCGTCATGCTCCTGTTACTGGAGAGCCGTTCGAACGCCTCCGAGACAGCTACCGTTTCTCGTGAAACCGTCCAGCAGGAGATCGACTGGCGCAAAAAAGAGCAGAAGACCATTCGCAATACCTTTGTGGACATCTACCTGAAACGCACCCGGATGCTGACCGATTTCCTGACGGAACACCCCGATTACCAGACATATGAGGGCCTGAAGGAGCTCAACGGCATTGCCCAAACCGACTATCTGATGCGCTTTGGCAGCAACGGGCAGGAACTCATCTCCAGCAACAGCTTGACAGGCTTCTCTGTTGGCAAGGACCTGAGCGAAGAATACCGCGCGGTGTTGATGGGTTATCCCAGTGCCTTCGTAGGACCCGCTGCCGACCCTTTCACGGGCCAGATGCAGCTGGGTACGGCCATCCTGATGACCGACAGGAAGGAGCAGCCTGACGGATTTCTGCTGGCCGTATACAGCGCCGAGGCGTTGAATGCGGAGCTTGAGCGGATGACCTTTGAAAACACGATTAACAACATGGCTGTACGGGATGGGAATATCGCCGCAGCCATCGACGAAGCGGACGGCCGCTTTATCGCCCACACCGACCCCCAGATGATCGGACTGAAGGCAGCGGACTTCATAGAGGGTTTCGAGTTCGCCGGCAGCTTTGACGGCTTTATCATCTATAAGGGCGATCACATGCGTGCCTCCATGAGAATGACAGACGGTAAGTTGCTTGGATTCATGGTACCTGAGCGCGAGGACTCCTACGTGCACGCGTTCTCCATTCCGGTAGTCCTGGCCATACTGCTCATCCTGGTGCTGCTGTATTATCCGGTGGCAAGCCAGCTGATCGCACGGGCGATAACCGAGGCGAAAGAGAAGGGAACGCTGCAGTCTGCTGCCATCGTGCCCTCTCCTGTCAAGGCCTTCTCCGACGGCTATTCCATTTTTCTGACGCTGTTCGCGATCTTTGTCCTGATCGCCTCCTCCAATGGTTGGTGGACTTCCTTCGACTATGTCCTCAGCGGGGAATGGTCTTATGGTCTGCATCTGATCTCCCTCTGGGCGGCCCTGTTTGTCATTTCCGCAACAATCTTCTTCGTCTTCCTGATCCGTGCCCTGCTGAACCGTATGGAAAACCGTCTCAGCCCCAGGTCCAGGACGATCACCAGGCTGGTGAACAGTCTCATTTCTTACGCTGCCTATATTTTCCTGTTCTTCTTTATCCTCAGCATGCTCGGCGTGAACACCACGACCTTGCTGGCCTCTGCCGGCATCATTTCCATCGCTGTCGGTATGGGTGCCCAGAGCATGGCTGCCGACTTGCTCGCCGGCGTGTTCATGATGTTGGAGGGTACCGTCCGGGTAGGCGACCATGTGAATGTCGGCGGGGTAACGGGCTATGTCACGGATATGGGCATCCGCAGTATGCAGATCACTGACGAGAATGGAAATGTCGTCATCCTCAACAACAGCCGGGTCGGCTCCGTGTGCAACATGAGCCGGAACAAGGCCGGGCAGGGTACGGGAAACGACACGAATCAATGAAGAAACTACGCATGAAACGCAGGATCATAAAACTATTTGAGTCCAGAGAAGGACATCTGGAATCCCGGGTAGAAAAGGATTATCTCAGCAGTGGAATCGCAACCATTCCTTGCCGCATCACCGACTATTACGATGTCATCCAAAACTATAGCGTCGAGACTTTTGAGACGCTGAATACGGATTTCGTGGACTATCTCAAAACGAGTAACGAGGTACTGCCTCTAGAGTATCCGCTTGTCCTGGAAATCATTGAGGATTTCCTGTCACAGGAGCAGAAAAAGATCATCAGGGAAACCATACAGGAGTATTTTGCCTATAACCTGGGCCTGGTGGAAAGGGAAGAGAAACGTCATACGAGGATCTTCCTCGGGATGTTCTTCGGCCTGCTGGCCTCGGGCGTGTTGCTGTGGCTCTCGCAATTATTGGAAGAAGTCCCGCGCGAATTGTTTTTTATCTTATTCTGGTTTATGGGAGATACTTTGTGCGACTATATCTTCCTGACCGGACATGATCTCCGTCACAACCGGCGGACAGCCGGACGACTGGCGAGTATCAAAGTGGTCTTTACCAATCGTTTTGTCAAGCCCGATTACTCAAACAACGAAGTCAATGAATTGTATTCTGATATTGAAAAAGGCGTAAAAGAAACACTGCGATAATCATTCCCTCAAACCAATCTTTCATAAAAAACAGAATAACGATGAGCAAGAATTTACCGCTGGATTATTCCGACAAAGCCAACTGGTGCAAGACGCCTCCCGTAACCAAGGAAGTTGACACGTTCTATGTCTATGCAACCGAGTATATCATGGGCAGCATGGAGGAAGGCGCCCCCGACTACGCGGACATGGACAATGCGGAGATGTTGGAAGGAGCTGAAGGCGAATACCTTCTGCACGCTACCGCCTATGCGGATTCCACCAATGTATTCATGCCGTTCTACCGCCAGGTGGGCCTGCGCCATGCCGGGGAGGTCTGGAAGCGGGACGGAGTCTTCGACGCGGCCCTCATCGGCATGCCTTATGGCGACATCGTCGCCGCGCTGGACTACTACTTCGAGCATTACAACAACGGCCGTCCGTTCATCATAGCGGGCCACAGCCAGGGATCGGCCATCGTGAAGATGGTGCTGAAAAAGTACTTCGCGGAGCACCCCGATTACTACAAACGCATGGTGGCCGCCTATCCCATCGGCTACGCTTTCACCAAGGATGAATTCAAGGCCTATCCGCACATGAAGTTTGCCACCGGCGAGTGCGATACGGGCGTCATTGTCACATGGAATACGGAAGGGCCCAAAAACAGGGAGGTCAATGCCGATACCTGCGTGCTGCAGCCCGGCTCCATGAGCATCAACCCGCTCAACTGGAAGTTGGACGACACCTACGCGCCGGCCAGCATGAACCTGGGTTCACTTTACCTGGACGAGAAAACCGGCGAAGTGAAGATGGGGGACGTTGGCGCAGACGCGCAGGTATTCCCGGACCGCGGCGTGGTGGTGACGCATGCTAAGGGAGAGCCGATGACGGAGGAAAAGGCGGCGGTGGCCGCCGCATTCTTCGGCCCGGACGGCCGGCACGGCGAAGACTATGCGCTCTTCTACAACAACATCAAGGACAACGTGGCCAAGCGCATCGCAGCTTATAAGGCAAACCGATAGTGGAAACTACGCCAAAACTAAAATCCAAAAAACAATGAAAGCAGATAAAATCATCAAGAACGCAAAAATTTTCACGGCAGACTGTAACAATCCCAAGGCCACGGCCCTGGTGGTAAAGGACGGTAAATTCGTCTATGTGGGCGACGAAGCCGGCCTGTCGGACTACGAGGGCGAAGTGACAGACCTGGGCGGCAAGTTCATCATGCCCGGCATCATCGACAGCCATGTGCATGTGACCATCCCTGTGGGTTTTGAGTATGCCCCCATGGGAGAACGGATTGAACCGAACGGCAAGCAGGAAGCGCTGGACATCATGGCAGATTATATCAAAAAGAATCCGGGCGAGCAGCGTTACCGCTTCCTGATGGAAAAAAGGTTCCTTAACGGCGAGGAAATCGTAAAGGAGGATCTCGATGCGATTTGCCCGGACGCCGAACTGATGATTCAGGAAGGGGAAGGCCATAGCATCTGGGTGAACTCGAAGATCCTTGTGCGTCATGGCATCGATGACAACAGTCTGGACCCTATACCGGGACTCGCCATGTATGTGCGGAAAGACGGACATGTGACCGGGAACATGATTGAAGGTGCGGCGGAAGTGCCTATCATCCTCGACAGCGGAATGGAGCTGACCGATGAGCAGGTTGATGCGGCGCTTCAGCGTTGGATTGATTTCTCTGTCCAGCACGGCGTGTGCGCGGTATTCGACGCCGGTCTTCCGGGAGACCCCAAGTTCCATGCGAAGGTTTACAAGCGCCTGTGCGAACTGGACAAGCAGGGAAAACTGCCCGTTTATGTGGACGGCAGCCTTGTGGTCAATGCGGAGCGGGATGCCGATGAAGGCCTCAAGGAAGTAAAGCGTTTCCAGCGTGAGTTCAACACAGAGCACCTGAAGGTGCATACCATGAAGATTTTCATGGACGGCACCCAGAAGATCCATACCGCCGCCATGGTTACGCCGTATGTAGATGTCCATACTACGGGGGCTACCGCCTTCTCGGCAAAGGGAATCGCGGAGCTTTTGAAGCAACTCAACGAGGCGAATCTGGACCTGCATCTGCACACCGTGGGCGAGCGAGCTTCCCGGACCGTACTGGACGGTGTGGAGATGGCCAGAAAAGAGCTGGGAGACAGCTACCACGTGCGGGTCACCTGCGCCCATCTTGAAATTGAGTGCGACGATGATCTGGAACGTTTCGCCAAGTTGGGCGTATTTGCCAACTTTACCCCGCACTGGCACTCCGGAGACCCTGCGATTGCGGCTTCCTGGCTGGGTATGGAACGTGCCCGCAAGCAGTTCCGTTGCAAAACGGTTTGGGACAGCGGCGCTACGGTGGCCTGGTCCAGCGACAATATCGTCTTTATGGATTTCACCACCTGGAACCCTTACCTGGGCATGGAGGTGGGTATGACCCGCTGGATTACCGAAAAGACCAGAAACTACCCGTTCAACGTAGCTCCCAGCGTATTCCCGCCCGAGAACGAAAGGATGAATATTGAGGAAATGCTCATCGGCTATACCATCAACGGCGCCAAACAGCTGGGTATCGAGGCCAGGAAGGGCTCCATCACCGCCGGCAAGGACGCCGACTTCCTGGTATTCGACAAGGACCTTCTCGCAGCGGAGCACGAAGGCTTCAGCTACAACCTGCCACAATATGTATATTTTAAGGGTAAGAAGGTGAATTGATGTGGGATAGAACGTTTATAATTTGAAGATGAAATAATGAAAGCGGAAAAAATTATTATTGGGAACGTCATCACAATGGATGCGTTCAAACCCTATGCAGAGGCTATTGCTGTGGCCGATGGAAAAATCATTTACGTCGGAAGCAAAGAGGCGGCCATGAAACTCAAGGGGGATCAGGCCCAGGTCCTCGACTATGGAAGCAATTCCATTTATCCAGGATTTCTGGAAGCGCATTGCCATCCCGGATTTGCGGGTAACATCATGTTCGGCAGGGCAAACCTGGCAGAGGGCCGGACGCCGGAGGATTACCTGGCCATTCTGAAGAAGTATGTGGAAGAGAACCAGGATAAGCCTCACATCGTGGGCTCGGGCTGGTCGGATGATCTGCTGTATCAGCTGAATGCCAAGCAGTTGGACCAGATATGCCCGGACAAGCCCATGATCAACCAGAGCAGCAGCGGTCACATGATGTGGGTCAATACCAAGGCCATGGAAGCATTCGACATCAACGAAGACGCTGTGAAACAGTGGGGAACGGAATGTATCCATGTGGACGAAAACGGCAAGCCGAACGGCCTGCTGGCAGAAAAGCCCGCCATCGATCTGGTCAAGCGGGTCCAGCCGGATCTTGTGCAGGCGAAAAGGGAGCTGCTGGGCTTCCAGCAATACGCGTTTGCAAACGGATATACGGGCGTATATGATGCCGGTTACCAGCTTCTGACCCAGCACGAACCCCGTGCCTACAGGGAACTGGACGATGAGGGCAAGCTGAAGATGTATTCCTTCTGCGGCAGTTTCGTCAATGACAATACCGACACCCCTGAAGCGGATATGGACAGAATCGCGCAGGAGGCAAAGGAATACAACGGCAAGCACGTGAAGGTAATCGGCGCCAAGGTCTTTGCCGACGGCGTCGTGGAGGGGCACACCGCGTGGATGCTGGATGACTATGTGGACAAACCGGGCTACAAGGGCGTGACAAGATTCGATAATCACGACAAGATGGTGCGGCTCGTCAAGGCGGCGGCAGCGCATGGTATGAACGTCCACGTTCATTCCGTTGGCGACGGGGCCACCAGGGCGTGGATTGACGCTTTTGCCGAGGCGCAGACCGAAGCGGGCAATTTTGATATGCGGAATGCCCTTGCACATCTGCAGGAAGTCTCGCCGGAGGATGTGAAGAGAATGGGCGAATATAATGTCATGGCCGTATGTGGCATCATGTGGGCCATCAAGCACCCTGCCGGTTTCCCGCAGGAAGTCGCCTATGTGGGCGAAGAGAAGTCCAATAACGCCTATCCGGTCAAATCCATCATGGATGCCGGCGGTGTGGTCGCCAACCATTCCGACTACCCGGTGTCGCCGTTTTTCAGTGCAATTCAGGCATTCTGCATGGGCGTGTTGAAGAAGCTGCCGTCATACCCGAACGAGTATATCAGAAATATCGACCAGGCTATCAGCCGGTATGAGGCGCTGCAGACCCTGACAAGCAACGTGGCCTATATGTGGCACGAAGAGGACCGGATGGGCTCCATCAGCCTGGGCAAGCTGGCCAACTTCACTGTTTTTGACCGTGACTTCATGCACGACGATTTTGCAGAGATTGAGAAGGCAAGGTGCCTTGCCACCATCGTGGACGGCGAACAGGTGTACAAAGCATAAAAACCAACAGATATGAAAAGAGAATTCAAGGATTTAATGATTTATGAGCCGTATGAATGCTTGAACAGCGAAATTACGGGAGAGTATGACGAGACCCTTGCCGTGAAGTGCGTGAACGGCACCTTCGTCGGAACCGAGGAAAACGGGGTCGCGTCGTGGCTGGGCATCCCCTACGCGAAGCCGCCCGTGGGCGGGCGCCGCTTCAAGGCGCCGGAGTACGTGGACGCGGGCGAGGGGGTCTTCGAGGCCAGGTACTACGGAAAGGGTGCTTTCGGCTCAACAGGCTACCCGGATTGCATTCAGAAGTTGTGCTCCGAGGACTGCCTCTACCTGAACATCTGGGTCAACACCGACGACAAGACCGCGAAGAAGCCGGTGATGGTCTGGATCCACGGCGGGGCGTACGTTGTCGGCTCAGGCTCGCAGATCTCCTACAGCGGAGCCAATCTTGTCCAGAGGCACAGTGACATCATCATGGTGAATATCAACTACCGCCTGAACATGTATGGTTTCATGGACTTCTCCTCGGTGCCCGGCGGCGAAAACTTCAAGACGGCGCCCTGCAACGGCCTGCTGGACCAGGCGATGGCGCTCCGGTGGGTGCACGAAAACATCGCCGCTTTCGGCGGTGACCCCGGCAACGTGACCATCTTCGGGCAAAGCGCCGGCGGCGGCTCGGTCTCCATCCTGCCGGTCATGAAGGAGGCGAACCGGTATTTCCAGAAGATCATCGCCCAGAGCGGCTCGACCACCCTGGCCTTCCCGGTCGAATGCGAATCTGCGCAGGGAAAGACCAAGGCGCTGCTCGAATACACCGGTTGCAAGACCATGGACGAGATCATGGCGCTGAGCGAAGAGAAGCTCCAGGAGGCGTATGTCAACGCGGTCGGCAAATTCACGTCCTGTCCGTACTACGGGACCGAGGTGCTCCCCGAGGCGCCCATCGAGCTGTACCGGAAAGGCTATGCAAAACACATAACCATCATGGCAGGCAGCACGGCCGACGAAGCCCGGCTGTTCATGGGCGAGGGCCCGAGCCTGAACATGGAAGAGCAAAAGCTGTTCGCCCAGCGCGCCGTGGGCGACGCAGCCCGCTGCCTGAAGGAAGCGGACAAGAAGTATTACGAGGAATTCTGGCGGGTCTGCAGGTCCCAGGAACCGGGACTTGTCGAGACGGAGTTCATCAATGAGCTCATGTTCAGGGTCCCCATGCTCCAGCAGCTCGACGCGCAGAGTGCGTTCAACAAGACCTACTGCTACTACTGGTCGTATCCGGGCAGCAATGCGGAGGTTGGCGCGGCACATTCCGTGGAGCTCATATTCGTGTTCGACTTCCGCGGTGTCGGGACGAGCAGCCCCTTCAACGGCACGAACATCCCTGATGAGATCTTCACGACCGTTCAGCAGATGTGGACCAATTTCGCACGCTGCGGCAATCCGTCCACAGACAAGGTCGATTGGAAGGCGTACTCGGCCGACGACCGGAACGTCCTGGTCATTGCCGGGCCGGGTGACATGCCCATCGAACAGGGCCTGCTGGCCGATCAGTACAAGGCCGTGCTCCCCTTGCTGGGCTACTATCAGTTCATGGACAAGTACTTCACACCCGGCTACCTTCTTGATATCATGGCCGCACGCAAATAACGTCAAACAAAGTAACACAAAAAAGATAATAACCATGAAAGCGGACAAAATCATCAAAAACGCCAAGATATTCACGGCGGACAAGAACCAGCCGCAAGCGACCGCACTGGCGGTAAAAGACGGAAAATTCGTCTATGT
>CAJODQ010000046.1 GCA_905233345.1 uncultured Bacteroidales bacterium | reverse complement strand
GGGCGGCGGGGCCGAGATCTTCGCGCCCGCTGTCCGCCGGCAGATCTGCCCCGACAAATGCTCTGGCGAGCGCTGGCTCAACATCCACCGCACCGCCCACCGCATGGGCATCTCCTCCAACTGCACGATGCTCTTCGGGCACATCGAAAGCCGCGAAGACCGCATCGACCACCTGCTCGCGCTGCGCGCCCTGCAGGAGGAGACGGGCGGCTTCAATGCTTTCATCCCGCTGAAATTCAGGGCCCGCGACAACGCCCTTTCGGGCCTGGGCGAAGTCTCCGACGAAGAAGTGCTCCGCACCTTCGCCATCGCCCGCATCGCCCTCGACAACATCCCCCACATCAAGGCCTACTGGCCCATGCTCGGCAAAGACCTGGCCCTCGAAGCCATGGCCTGGGGCGCCGACGACCTCGACGGCACCATCAACGACTCCACCCGCATCTACTCCCTCGCCGGCGCCGAAGACCAGCGTCCCACTCTCACCGTCGCCGAACTCCAGGCCCGCGCCACCGCCGCCGGCTGGAAAGCTGTCGAAAGAGACAGTTTCTATTGTATGCTCCCATAAGACGTAGGCTGCGGGGGCTCCTACTACGCAAAATAGATGAAGTCGTCGCTTTGTCTGCGACGCAACGATGGTCCTCGTTTTTGCATCTACTTATGGGTGATTTCTTGTTACATTTCCGACCTTCGCGTGTTATATAAGTAGAATGGCGAAAGATTATCTGACTGATGCATTCGTGCGGCTTCGGCAGAAGCTGAAAGGGATCTCCGGCGGGATGCTGCCAGATCCCGGCGGGGCGGAAGATGTCCTGCAGGACAGCTTCGTGCGGCTCTGGCGACGGCAGTATCCGATCGGATCGGAGAAGGAGGCTGAAGCGCTGCTGGCCCGGACAGTCCGGAATGCAAGTCTCAACGAGCGGCGACGAGCGCGGACAGTTCCCCTGGAGAAGGATTTCGTGGATGACAGCCCCGATCCTACAGACAGAGAAAAGGCTTACGCTGAAATGAATCGGAAAATTCAAACAGAACTAACAGAAACACAACGATACATACTGGAGGAGAAAGAATATGGTGGTCGAACACTGGAGGAGATTGCAAAAGAATTGAAGATGGAGCCAGCGGCTGTGCGAATGCAACTCTCCCGCGCCCGAAAAACACTGAGAGAAACCTTGAAAAACGCTTTGAAAGATGACCGATAAAGATAAATTCACAGCCCTGCTGCAGCGCTACTGGGAGGCGGAGACCACGCCGGAAGAGGAGCGGGATTTGGCCCTGTACGCAGCACGGGTGGACGATCCGGATTTCACGGAACTCCGGGGCGTGCTCGGTTACCTGTCCGTCGGCCGGGAGCGGAAAGCCCGCAAGCAGCGGACCATGCGCATCTACTCCTGGACGGCCGCAGCCGCCAGCATCGTGGCGGTACTGGCCATCGGCCTGAGCCTCCTATTCCGCCCGGCACAGCGCGCTGATGAACGCTGCGTCAGCTATGCGTATGACGTACAATCCAACGACAGCGAGGCGATCATGGCGTCCGTGGCATCTTCGCTGTCCGATTTCTTCGCGGGTGACACACCTGCCGAGATTCAATTACTAGAAATGTTCCAGCGATGAAAAAGACAATACTTTTCTTTGCGATACTGCTTCTGCTTGGCGGTACGGCCTTCGCCCAGCGGGGCCTGAACACTTACCCCGTTTTCCGGGGGAAAGTGGTCCCTACCGAGCGGATGGTCACGACAGAGGTTCGTGGCGGCGGCATGGCCACTTACAAACTGGATTATTACCGAGGGATTTCCTTCCGGGCAGATACGGCCACGGCCCTGAAGGTGGCGGCGCTGGTGGCTGCAGATGCAGAAACCGCCGTCTCTTGCGAAACAGAGAAGGACGGCGCGTTGCTGACCTATGCGCTGATCGTACTCAAACCGGACCGGAAGATAAACCGATACCTCTGCTACCAGGCCCGGCCAGAAGGGTTTATCTGGAAGATCACCATCCTCTACCTGGAAGGATCGGCCACGCTGGAGGATCTGCATTCGATGTTTGAAAAACAGGAGGGGGACAAAAAATGAAACACATCATCCTTGTCATATCGGCTGTACTGACGATCCTGTCGGCTGCTGCGCAAAATGCGGACACGACCACGACCGTGGCCAGCGATAAACTGAATTTCGAGGAGCCGAACTTTATGGTTTCCACTTATTTTGAAAGCGTAAAGGCCCATCTCTCCAAGGAAGGCCGGAAGGCCTGGAAGCCCGAATTCAGCCTGCGTTTCACGCCTATGATTTACATGACTTCTTTCGATCTGACCGGTGGCATCCGCACCAGTCCCAACAAGGTCTTCGGCTTGGGTATCGGAAGAAGCTCTGTGTACTACGACGCATTCCCGGCGCGCGACTATCGCATCAACGTCTATGTGTATCACAGGCACTATCTCCCGTTCGACAAACGCCGCCGTTTCTCGTTGTATAGTGACTTGATGGGTGGTGGATCGTATATCTACAAGAGCACAAAACCCGATCCCATGGATACACCAAAGCAAGGAGACTGGACCTGGTGGTTCTCCTGGCAACCCGGCCTCTCCATTCGCCTATGGGGTAAATCCAATATCTTCTTCGGCCCGACGATCGGCCCTTCTTTCGGCGCCCACATCGGTATCGCGTTATAAACAATTTGTAAAACAGTATCCTAGTCAATATGAAAAAAGTGTTTCTTTCGCTGCTGGCTGCCTTGATCGCGCTGTCTGCCAGCGCACAAAACAATAAACTCAATTTCGAAGCTCCGCTCTTTGGCGTAACCAAGAAAAATGTCAAGCCGAAATGGTCTGTCGTAGCATTCGGCGGTATCCAGGCAGGATACAGTTACCGGAACGTGGAATCGCCGATCCGGTCTTCCGGCCTGTACGGAGAATTGGACCTGGTGGATTTTCGACTCCGCCCCTGGCGCAACGGCCATGTCTTTTCGTGGGGCATTTCACGCTCTTTCGATGTCCAACGGGTTGCGAAAGGAACGGTTTACGGCCAAGATGGCAGTTTTATCGGAAAACCCGCTTCTTGGATCTGGGCTCGTTCCCATGCCGCTGAGTCGGTCACTTCGCTGAACATCGGCTATATGCATGAATTCGGCGACTGGAAGGCCGGCGTCTTTGTTTCGCCCGGTGTCGGAATAGGTATCCGGCACAACCGGTATCTTGCAGGTTCGCCGCTCTATCTGGAAGACGGCACAGAATATACGCCGGTCGGCGGTACCCGTCATACCGACAACATGTATGCGAACGCGGGATGGCGCATGGGCGTCAGCGCTGGCATCTGGTACAGGATCTTTGGCCTGACTGCCGGTTGGCACTACCGCAGCATCGCTCCCGGCAACCAGAATGTCTTCCACGTCGGAATCTCGATACGATACTGATTTCCATTCTGTGGCAGGCCGGCATAAGTTTGTCAAAATAATTTCGTAACTTTGTCGGGTTATGGAAGTAGACCAGAACAATAAACCGATCGGACGCTGGATTATTACGAATCTGCTAATGGCCGTGGCACTTTTCGCCGTGCTGCTGGTGATCACCCAGGTGAGCCTGAAGGTTATCACGCGTCACAACCAGGTCATCGTCGTGCCGGACTTCACCGACCTGTCGGTGCCTGACGCCCGGATTATCGCCAAGCGCCATCATATCCGCACAGAAGTTACGGATTCCGTGTATGTGAAAAGGATGGAGAAGGGACACGTGTTCTCGCAGAACCCCGCCCCGGGCAGCAAAGTCAAAAAAGACCGCAACATCAAGCTCACCATCAACGCGCACAGCACCAAGATGGTGAAGATGCCCAACCTGGTGGGCTATTCGCTGCGCCAGGCCAAGACCGAGATCCTGGCCAGCGGCCTGACTGTGGGCCGGCTGATGTACCGCGAAGACCTGGCCACCAACAACGTGCTCGACCAGTTCATCGCCGGCAAATATGTGGCACCCGGAACAGATGTGGAGGCGGAGACGCCCGTGGACCTGCTCCTCGGCCTCTCGCCCGACGAAAGCAATACGTACATCCCCTATCTCGTGGGATTCACCCTGCCCGTGGCCAAGGACAATCTCTTCGAGAATTCCCTCAACCTGGGCAACGTCAGCTACGACGAAACCGTCCACAACTATCAGGACACCCTCAGCGCCGTGGTCTACCAGCAGACCCCGGGCTACAGCGCCGGCTCGCCCGTGCGCATGGGCACCACCGTCCACCTCAAACTGACCACCAGCCAGGCCAAGATCGCCGCCCGATGAGCGAAGACCTGCAGCCTGACCTTGCGCCCGAACTCCTGCCCGAAGACGAACAGCAGGAGATGTTCGAGCATTTCCGCATGGAGGTCGACAACGGCCAGGCGCCGTTGCGCGTGGACAAATACCTGTCTGAGCATCTGCGTGACACCTCGCGGCACCGCGTGCAACTGGCCATTGACGCCGAGTACGTCCGCGTGAACGACCGCGTGGTCAAGGCCAACTACAAGGTCAAGCCGCTCGACGTCATCACCCTGATGATGCCCTACCGGCGCCGCGGCATCGAGATCAAGCCCGAACCCATTCCGCTCGACATCGTCTACGAAGACGACGACCTGATGATCATCAACAAGCCCGCCGGGCTCGTGGTCCATCCGGGCCATGGCAACTACAGCGGCACGCTGGTCAACGCCCTCGCCTACTACCTGGGCGTCCAGCCCGACCCGGACGGCGACGAACGCATGGGCATGCTCGTGCACCGCATCGACAAAGACACCTCCGGCCTGCTGGTCGTGGCCAAGGATGACGCCGCCCAGATCGAGCTAGCCCGCCAATTCTTCCACCACACCATCGAGCGCCGCTACTGGGCCCTGGTCTGGGGTAACATTGCGGAGGACGAGGGCACCATCAACGCCCCCATCGGGCGCGACCCCAATGACCGCCTGCGCTTCCGCGTCTGCGCCGACGAGAGCCAGGGCAAGCACGCCGTCACACATTTCCGCGTACTGGAGCGCTTCGGCTACGTGACACTGGTGGAATGCGTACTGGAGACGGGGCGCACCCACCAGATCCGCGTCCACATGAACCACATCGGGCATCCCCTCTTCAACGACGCCCGCTACGGCGGCGACCGCATTCTCAAGGGGACCCTCTACACCAAATACAAGCAGTTCATCGACAACTGCTTCGCGCTCTGCCCGCGCCAGGCCCTGCATGCCAAGACGCTGGGCTTCGTGCATCCCCGCACAAAAAAAGAGATCTCGTTCGACAGCGAGATCCCTTCGGATATGTCCGCCCTTCTGGAGAAGTGGCGCCGTTATGCGGGTTCCAATGTCCTCGAAGAAGAGGACGAATCCCTCTAGTCTTTAGAATCGACGGCCAGGTCCACCGCCGAAGCCAGGACGTCCGCCGAAGCCACCGGGACCCGGGCCGCCAGGGCCGGGACCACGCATGCCACCACGGTTGCCGCCGAAGGTACCGAAGCGGTAGGTCAGGCTCAGCATGATGTAACGACCAAGGGTATTATTCCGGGTATCCTGCACATAGTTGCTCTGGTTGCTACGATAGGTATTCTTGGACTGGTTCAAGATATCGTAGGCTTTGAGTGCCAGGGTAAACTGATTCTTGAACAACTGCTTGCTGATCTCGGCGTTCCAGACGAAGGTCGGATCGTTGAATTCAGAATTGTAGCCGTCGTAGCGGGTGTAGCGCGCATCGGTCGAAATATTCAGCACGTTGGGGATCTTGGCGATGAAACGGGCCTCGGCGTTGCTGGTCCAGGTAGCCGGATGGTTATTCTCGGACACCGAATACCAGGACTGGGAGAAGCGGGTGCCGCCACCGAGGGAAGCCTCGATGATGTCGTCACGGTATGAGAAGCGGAGGTTCTCGGAAAAGCCGGCGGTCCGGGTCGTGTTCTGCGTATAGTTGGCCAGGTTCAGATAAGAATGTTCGTCATATGCATTGATGTCGTTGTTGCCCACCAGAGAAACGCTGGTATTGAAGTTGGCATTGGTGAACGACATGATGGAGAAGCGGCTCTTGGCGATCGGCGTGTTGAACATGATAAAGGCACGGGTCGACCAGGACCCCTTATCGTTGTTCATCGGCACGGTGTAGTTGACACCTCTGTCGTCAATCCAGCTCGCATTTACGATGTTATTGGTATTGTACGTAAAGTTCAGGTTCGCGTTGAACGACGCGTAGGTCTTCATGTTCGTGCGGTTGAACATCACCATCATGTTGTGCGAGAACGAGGGGTTCAGGCCCAGGTTACCGAGGGTCTGGCGCTGCGGGTTTGAGTTGTCGGGCACGGGCATCATCTGCGTCAGGCTCGGCTGTTGCGAGTTGCCGCGGTAGTTGATGCGGAGCATTGTCGCATCATCGAAATTGATGTCAACGCGCGCGTTCGGCGACCAGTTCAGCACCTTGAGGGTGAGGGTCGTATCACCAACAGTTCCATTGACGGTATGGTTGATGGTCTTCTGCGGCTGCAGGCTGGCACCCAATGTAAAGTTGTACTTTTCCTCCTGTTTGCGGAAGTTCAGGCCAATGTTTTGCCGGTGTACACGGTTGGAGATGTTGCTGCTGTACATCGGATCCTTCTCGGTATATGCACCACTTGCATCTTTGTCAAAAGTTTCCTTCTTGGAAAGCCTGTCCGTAAAGTTGTACATATAGTTGGCCTCCAGGTAGAAGTTTTTGCCCAAGGGCTCGGTGTACGAAACGCGGCCGTTCGCCCCCTGCGACTTGGTCTTAGTCTGGTACATCTGGTCAACGACCACGTCACTGCTCCAGTATACCGGATCCCCCGTTTCAGGATCGTTACCGATGTTTGAAAAAGTCCGGGTCAGCGACTGGTTGTATCCCTCCATATCACTGTTATTGAAATTGTAACGGGCATTGACTGATATCGTTCGGCCGGGCTTGCCCAGACGCTGACGCCACAAAATGCGGCCATTGGCACTCTGGTTGTGGCTGTCTCCAAAAGAAGCACTGTTACCTTCATTGACCTGTGTCTTCTTCACACCGTCAGCGCCTCGCCAGGTGTCGAAGGTACTTGCTTCATCGAACGAACCCCAGCCGATATTGAAATTGGGTTCGAAAAGCAGCGATGTATTTTGCGATATCTTCCAGTCAGCACGCGCACCGGCACGGACGCCCCAGGTACTGGTGTTGGTATAGCCATCCTCGTCTGCAAAAACAGAAGAACCATCTTTCTGGAAAGTTTCACGGGCCGTCGTCTCTTTCACATAACGTTCGTTGCCGTTGAACATGGCATTGCCCGTAATCTCGGACTTGTTCTTCCAGGTGTGGCTGCCGTTGAAACCAGCCATGTAGGAGGTGGACTCGCCGTTTCCGCCCCAGCCAAAGCCGCCGCCCATACCACCCCGCATGCCACCGCCACGCATACTGCCCATCGAAGAGGCTGCCATATCGTTGAAGCCACGGTTGTTGGTATTGTTGGCGTTGCCGATGAAAGCCAGCTGGTTGGTTTCCGTAAAGTTGGCCACCATGGCAGCACCCTGGTAACGAATCTTGTTGTCAGAAGGCTGTACATCATAGCCACCGCCACCCATCACATTTCCGAACCAGCCGTTCATCATGCCCTTGCGGATACCCAGGTCGAGCACCGTCTCCTCCTCACCGTCGTCAATGCCGGTGAACTGGGCCTGCTCCGATTTCTTGTCGACCACGCTCACGCGCTCGATGATGTTGGCAGGCAGGTTCTTACTGGCGATCGTCGGGTCGTCGAGGAAAAACTCCTTGCCGCCGATCTGGATCTTGTTGATGGTTTTGCCGTTGGCCGTAATCGAGCCGTCGGAGCTGACTTCGATGCCGGGGAGCTTCTTCAGCAGGTCCTCGAGCATGTCGTTGTCACCCGACTTGATCATGGTCACGTTATGCGTGATGGTGTCTTTCTTGACAGTGATCGGGTTGCCGACGTCCGAAACAGTGGCGCCCTTCAGGAAATTGGCCTCAACGGCCATCTGCTTGGTGCCCAGGTCTGTATCCTTGTTGATGGTAATCACTTCCTCGTAGGTCTCGTAGCCCATGAGAATGGCCGCTACCTTGTACTTGCCAGCAGGAATGCCCTTGATCTCGGCAGCGCCACGGTCGTCGCTCTGCGTGTACTTGAGCACCTGGGTCTTGCCGTCGGGCGTCAGCGCCACGGTCGCATAGCCCACGGGCTCCTTGGTATTCTTGTCGACCAGTTTGATTTTCAGATTGTAGTTCTGGGCCTGTGCACTGAGGGCCCCTCCCACGATGAGCAGCATCAGCAGCGCTGCCCGGAAAAAACGATATTTCATATAATAGAATATTGTCGCAATAAAAAAATCACCTACTTAGACTGAATACAGCAGGGAAAGTTAAAAGGACTAAACGGTTATTTTTTACTTTTTTTCAGCCTTTTCGCCCTCTTTTACCCGCCCCGGATGCGCCTCGATGAAAGACTTCCAGTTTTTCGAGGTGCTGGTGTCGGTCAGCGGGCTGGTGAGCTGGTAGTAGTGGCACATCGCAATCGCCAGTGCGTCAGAGGCATCCAGGAATTTCGCGTCGAGCGTCATCCGGAGGGTTTTCTCCATCAGGAGCTTCACCTGTTCCTTCGAGGCGTCGCCCCGGCCCGTGATGGCCATCTTCACCTTGCGCGGCGCATATTCGAACACGGGCAGCTGGCGGTGGAGCGCCGCAGCGATCGCGGCTCCCTGCGCCCGGCCCAGCTTCAGCATGGACTGTACGTTCTTGCCGTAGAAAGGCGCCTCAATGGCCAGGTCGTCGGGCGTATAGCGCTCGATCAGCGCCCCCACCCGCTCGAAAATCTGGCTCAGCTTCAGGAAATGGTCTTTCTCCTTCCGCAGATCCAGCACGCCCATGTCGACGTAATGGACGCTCTTCTTATCTACGAGAATGACCCCGTAACCAAGAATGTTGGTTCCGGGGTCGATTCCGAGGATGATTCTTTGTCCGGAGGTCATCAGATGATGTCGAAACCGGTATACTTGCGGAGCACCTCCGGCACCACGATGTGGCCGTCGGCAGTCTGGTAGTCTTCAATGATGGCTGCCAGGATGCGCGGGAGCGCAAGCGAGCTGCCGTTGAGGGTGTGGGCGAGCTGGGTCTTGCCATTCTCGTCCTTGTAGCGGAGCTTCAGGCGGTTGGCCTGGTACGACTCGAAGTTCGACACGGAGCTGACCTCCAGCCAGCGCTGCTGCGCGGCGGAATAGACCTCGAAGTCATAGGTAATGGCGGAGGTGAAACTCATGTCGCCGCCGCAGAGGCGCAGGATGCGGTAGCGCAGGCCGAGCTGCTGCACGAGGGTCTCCACGTGGGCCACCATCTCATCGAGGGCGGCGTAAGAGTTCTCGGGCAGTTCTAGGCGGACGATCTCCACCTTGTCGAACTGGTGCAGGCGGTTCAGGCCGCGCACATCCTTGCCGTAGGAACCGGCCTCGCGGCGCCAGCAGGGCGTGTAGGCCGTCATCTTCACGGGGAAGTCCTCTTTCTTGAGGATCACGTCGCGGTAGATGTTGGTCACGGGCACCTCGGCCGTCGGGATCATATAGAAGCCGTCGAGCGGGGCGTAATACATCTGGCCTTCCTTGTCGGGCAGCTGGCCGGTACCGAAACCGGAATCGGCATTCACCATATATGGCGGCTGGTATTCGAGGTAGCCGGCATCGGTGTTCTTCTCCAGGAACCAGGAGATCAGCGCACGCTGGATCTTGGCACCCTTGCCCTTATAGACGGGGAAGCCGGCGCCGGTGAGTTTCACGCCGAGGTCGAAGTCGATGATATCGAGGTTCTTGACGAGCTCCCAGTGCGGCAGGGCATTCTCGGGGAGTTTCGCTTCGGGGCCGCCCATCTTCACGACCATGTTGTCTTCGGCGGTCTTGCCTTCCGGCACGAGGGCGCAGGGCAGGTTCGGGAGCAGCACCACGAGGGACTGCTGTTTCTGCTCGCACTCAGCCATCTTCTCTTCCAGGGCCTTGGACTTCTCCTTGAGTTCGGCGACCGATTTCTTGGCTTCTTCGGCGGCGTCGCGCTGGCCACTTTTCATCAGGGAGCCGATCTCGGCGGCCTTGGCTTTCTGCTGGGCCAGGCAGGCGTCGAGTTCGGTCTGCGCGGCACGGCGCTGACGGTCCATATCGAGGATTTGATAGACGATTTCTTTGGCGTCGAAGTGCTTGACCTGCAAGCGCTCGATAACGAATTCGGGGTTCTCGCGGAGGAGTTTGAGGGTTAACATCTTTGTGTCAATTTATAGCGGCGCAAATATACAAAAAAAGAGGAAAACCTGTCCGGTCTTCCTCCTCTTTTTCAAAGTCAAGTATGAAACCGCTTACGCCTCTGCCTTCGGCATCGGGACGACGGACACATAGGACTTGTCGCCCAGTTTCTTCTTGAACGAGACAACGCCGTCTACGAGTGCGAAGAGGGTGTGGTCTTTACCCATACCAACGTTCTCACCGGGATAGTGGACGGTACCTCTCTGACGGACGAGGATATTGCCGGCTTTGCATACCTGACCACCGAACAATTTGACGCCCAAACGTTTGCTTGCGGATTCGCGGCCGTTCTTGGAACTACCTACACCTTTTTTGTGTGCCATAATTCGTTCTTTTTTAAATGGTTAGTTAAGCAATGCCTTCGATCTGGAGTTTGGTGAGATACTGACGGTCTTCTGATAGCCTTTGCGGCGTTTCTTCTTGAAGATGATCACTTTGTCAGCCTTGCAGTGCTCGACGACGGTAGCCTTCACAGCTGCGCCGGCCACGTAAGGAGCACCGACTTTGACATCACCCTCGTTGTCGAGGAGCAATACCTTGTCGAAGGAAAGGGCGGCACCCACCTCGGCAGCCTGACGGTTGACGAAGATCTGTTTGCCGGCTTCCACCTTGAACTGTTGTCCTGCAATGTCTACGATTGCGTACATAAATTAATTTTGTTTAAAAATTAACAACCGGAAGCGGATAGCCTGTAACTATCTCTTAATCACTAGCTTAACGGTTTTCTAATCAATGTTTTGGGTTGCAAATATACACAATTAATATTGATCTGCAAAACTTTACAGATCTTTTTCGTAATACGCGACCGTCATCTTGACCAGCGTATCCACCAGCGCCTTCCGGCTCTTGTAACCCTCCGGCACCGCCACAACAGTATACCATGCCCCCGGATAATCCCACATTTGCTGGAAATACGCCTCAACAGGATATGGATCGACTACCCCTTTAATGTCGGGATACACTTCCCGCGCCTTTTTCAGCACCTCCTCGTGCACCCAGTCCCGAAACTCCGCCGCATGCTTCAGGTCCATTTCGCTATACGGTCCCTTCCCCATCGCCTCCTTTATTCTTTCTGAAATCCTTGAATCCCATCATCAAAGCCACGACCAGCGCGATGGCAATAAAGAGATGCGCCAGCTTCTGGGCACTCTCCTTGTCCGGCAGGAACTGAACCAGCACCAGCAGCACCACCCCGGCAATAACAACGGCCCAAATGGGCCCCATGGAAGATTTCGCTTTCGACATACACACAAAGATACGACAATTCGCCCGGCTTTCAAAGCGGCTGTTTCGACTCCCCCGTAATACCTAGCCTTACTCCTCATTCCGGGCTTGACCCGGAATCCCCTTCTGTCATCCCGAGCGAAGTCGAGGGATCTCGTCATGCCCGGCTTGACCGGGCATCTCGAGCCATAGAATGGCCGAAGGAAACCTGAGAGCCATCCCGTGTCCAGCATTCAGGCAAAAAACGCCCATTCTCGTGCCACATAATGGCCCTGACGATACACACAGCCATTCTGTGGCCACGCTCGGCGGGAAGGGGCATTCAGTCGCTCAGGTGGCGAAAAAGGGACTCACCCGGTCGCTGGACGGCTAACTCCTCCCTTTTACGTGCCTTCGGCCCGTAACGGTCGTCGAACAGACGCCGTCCTGCTACGCAACGTTCCCTGCACAGGCCCGCCCACACTCCCTTTTTCGCCAAATCGCGCCCGAATCGCCCATACCCGCCTCGGCGCCCCTAACATCAAGAATGAGATAAAGCAGCGGGCAGCGCCCTTATTATATCAATAATTTAGTTAAATTTGTATTTTACTGCATCATCCCTAATTAATTGCATTAAGCAAAATGACGGCGCAAAGCGAACAGGCGCTTGAAAATGGGCTAATTTCGACCTTACAGGACATGAGCTATGAGTATGTCCACATTATGGAAGAAACCAATTTGCTCAGCAACTTCAAAGCGCAGCTGGAAAAACATAATGCCAAAGCACTTGCCTCTATAGGCCGCACGGCATTCACCAATAAGGAATTCGAGAAGATCTGCATCTATCTGGAGGGCGGAACCCTCTTCGAGAAGTCCAAAAAACTCCGTGATCTTTTCCCTATGGAAACTGAAGACGGACAGCATCGTATCTGGGTTGAATTCCTGAACAAAAATCATTGGTGCCAGAACGAATTCCAGGTATCTCACCAAATTACCATGGAAGGCCGCAAAACCTGCCGCTACGACGTCACCATCCTCATCAACGGCCTTCCCCTTGTGCAGATTGAGCTCAAAAAACGCGGTGTAGAACTGAAGCAGGCCTACAATCAAGTGCAGCGCTACCAGAAGACTTCCTTCCGTGGCCTGTTTGATTACATCCAGATCTTCGTCATCTCCAACGGCGTCAACACGCGCTATTTCGCCAATAATCCCAACTGCGGATACAAGTTTACCTTCAACTGGACACTGCCCAATAATGAGCCTGTCAACGACCTCAGCCAATTCGCCGCGCATTTCTTTGATAAATGTACCTTGGGCAAGATGATTTCCAAGTACATCGTCCTGCACGATGGTGACAAATGTCTGATGGTCCTCCGCCCGTATCAATACTATGCAGTAGAGAAGATCCTAGACCGCGTCCAGAACTCAAACAAGAACGGATACATCTGGCACACCACAGGCGCTGGCAAAACCCTGACATCCTTCAAGGCAGCTCAGCTAGTTGCTGAATTTGTAGTGGACCGGCACGATCTGGACACCCAGACCAAGAGTGAATATGAGGCTTTCGAGCCTGGAGCTGTGAACGGTACAGATGACACCTATGAACTTGTCAAGCGTCTCAACTCCGACAAGAAAATCATCCTTACAACCATTCAGAAGCTGAATACCGCCATAAAGAAGGACTTCTACAACAAGCGGATTCAGGATCTGCGCGACAAGAAGTTTGTAATGATCTTCGATGAGTGCCACCGCAGCCATTTCGGTGAGTGCCACCGTAACATTGTGAACTTCTTTCGGAACCTCCAGATATTCGGCTTCACCGGCACGCCCATTTTTCCGGAGAACGCCAAGCAGGATATCACTACTTTCGAAGTCTTTGGCGAATGCCTCCACAAGTATATGATCAAGGACGCCATCGCCGACGAGAACGTCCTTGGGTTCCTTGTCGAATACTATCAGGGTAAACTAGATGCCAATGAGCAGAGCGATATTCGGATGAAAACCATCGCAGAGTTTATTCTCAACAACTTCCGCAAATCCACCTTCAACGGGGAATTCAATGCGCTCTTTGCCGTGCAATCTGTCCCGATGCTGCTCAAATACTACAAGATCTTCAAGGACCTTCAGCCGGACATCAAGATTGCCGCTATCTTTACATATGCGCCAAATGTCAGCCAAGATGACGTAAAAACAGGCATGAATCAGGGCTTTGAGACAGATTCCGTACAGGCAGACAAACTACAGGCCATCATGGATGACTACAACGCCTTTTTCGGCACCGCATTCACCACCGACAATTTTGGCGCCTACTACGACGACATCAACGAGCGCATGAAGAAGCGCAAGGCCGACATGGAACCCATCGACCTTCTTCTGGTCGTGGGCATGTTCCTGACAGGATTTGACGCAAAAAAACTCAATACTCTTTACGTCGATAAGAACCTGGAGTACCACGGCCTTCTGCAAGCATTCAGCCGCACAAACCGCATCCTGAACGAGAAGAAGCGTTTCGGCAAGATCCTCTGTTTCCGTGACATCAAAGCCAAAGTGGACGAATCCCTGAAACTCTTCTGCGACGGCGACCCCAATGTTGGTGTTCAGCGACCGGAGTTCAAGCAGGTTAAACGCGAATTGAATGAGCTCAGCGAAGCATTCTTGCAGAAGTATCCTACTATGGAATCCGTGGACGCTCTCAAGAGCGAATACGATAAAAAGAAATTCCTGCTGGCATTTCGCGAAATTATCAAGAAACGCGCTGAAATCCAGATTTAT
>CAJODQ010000045.1 GCA_905233345.1 uncultured Bacteroidales bacterium | reverse complement strand
CGTCGACGACAACCCGCCCTACGACCAGCGCCAGCGCTACTACTACATGGTGCGCAGCCACAACTCGACCGTGATGACCGCGCAGAGTCTGGCCGTCAGCTGGCTCCATCAGGGCCTCCGCGTGCTCGACATCCCCGTCAGCCTCACGGGCGACTACATCCAGCACGAGGGCCTCGTCCGACTGACGTGGGACGTGCAGATGCCTGCCTCGCTCGCCGGACAGGATTATATCCGCGCCGCGCAGACCGTCATCGGCCTGCACGACAAAGTCTTCTTCGTATCCGATCCCCGCGATACCGAGGCCGTCGTGGCCTTTCTGGGCCGGCAGATCGAGATGCCGCAGGAAGCCTGGGACGAAGAGAGCAAGAACACGGAACTGGTGTCGCGCCGCATCCTGGTGACGCGCCCCGGCATCAACGGCAAGCAGTTGGGTGCCCTGCAACTTCGCAATCATTTCAAGGTCAATGTGACGCGCGTGAACCGATCGGGCCTCGACCTGGTCGCCTCGCCTTCGCTGGAGCTCCTGCTGGGCGACCGCCTGACCGTCGTGGGTACGGAAAGTTCCATCAAGCCTGCTGGGCAACTCCCAGAAGCGGCTGCGCGAACCGAACATCATCCCGATGTTCATCGGTATCCTGCTCGGCGTGCTGGTCGGCATGATTCCGTTCCACATCAGCGGCATCCCTTTGCCGGTGAAACTCGGTCTGGCCGGCGGTCCGCTCATCGTCGCCATCCTGCTGAGCCGCTTCGGCGCCCGCTTCCACCTGGTCACCTACACCACCATCAGCGCCAGCCTGATGCTGCGTGAAATCGGCATTTCGCTCTTCCTGGCGGCAGTCGGCCTGTCGGCCGGTCCGGAGTTCGTGAGCACGCTGACGGGCGGTGGCTACGTGTGGGTGTTCTATGGCTTCCTGATCACGGTCATTCCGATCCTGATCATGGGCATCGTCGGCCGTCTGGTGTTCAAGTTCAACTATTTCGCCCTGATGGGGACCCTTTCGGGCAGTATGACCAACCCTATCGCTCTGTCGTTCATCACGAGCAACTCACCCAACGACATCCCTGCCGTCAGTTATTCCACGGTCTATCCTTTGACGATGTTCCTGCGCGTGGTTTCCGCGCAGATCCTGATCCTGGCGGCTATATAGCTTGTGCCTGGGTGCTCTGGTTTTTATCCCGCTCGCAGAAAAATGCTCGCGGATCCAAAAACCACCCGCACCTGATCGGCACAAGTGTTATCGCTTCAGGTATCTGAGGAATTCCTCTGACATGCGGAGGAAGCCCAGGTCGGTCTGGTGGCAGCCGTCGACGGCGCCCTCGCCGTCGGGGCCGGTGAGCTTGTCGGCCGGGATGTAGCGGAAATTGTCGTAGCCTTCCTTCCGGAGTTTTTCAAAGATTTCCCGCCAGTAAGCGTTCTTTTCGGCGATCTGGTCGTGGACCGGCTGGTTGACCAGCGCGTGGGAGAACCAAATGTGTTCCACCATATAGATGGGGGCATCGGGACGCTTTTTCGCCAGATAAGTCAGAAAATACCAGGCACTGTCCTGCATGACCTTGAGCGTGCAGTTCTCCAGGCAGTCGATCACATACTGGTCGGCGTCGACCCGTGCCACGATCTCGGCCATCGACTTGTCCATCCGGGCGTTGCCGCTGAATCCCAGGTTGATACACTCTTTCTGGAGCGCCCGGCTGATGATGGAGGTATAGACCATCCCGGGCCGCGAAGCGCAGCCGCCCTGGGTGATGCTCGTGCCGTAGAAGACAAGGGGCTTGTCCTTTCCCTTGACGAGCACCTCGCGGTGCGGCAGGCCGACCCGTGCATCTTTCGTTACGCCGATCTCGACCTTCGTCACGCCGTCGTAGAGCGGCAGGTAAGCCATGTACTCATGGTCCTTGCCGTCCATGCCGCTGACCACGACCTGCGTCTTGGTGGTGTCTTTCCCGTTGGGGATGGCCGTGCCGATGAACTGCCAGTGGTCGTTCTCGTCGAGCTGGTAGAGGTCGATGCCCCGGATGCCGGTTCCGGCCATGTGGTGCATGATGAAATAGTTGAGGAGCGTCCAGCGGATGCCGATGCTGCGGCTGTCCGTCGAGAAACGGACGGCCAGCCCGGCGGAGTTGAGGCCCAGGTCCCACACGGCCTTGCGCGTGGCAGCCTTCATGTCGAGCGGCAGGCGCGAGTAGGGAAGCTCCGTGTTGTCGTAGCCCTGGTTGATGAGCATCAGGTTCTGGGCATCGGTCCACTTGAGTTCCGACGCTTTCTGGGCAAAGCCCGGAGCCGGCAGCAGCAGCGCGAGTACCGGCACGATCAGCAAGATTCTTTTCATGGCAGCTGTATCCATTCGATGTTGATTCCTTTTCGTTCCATTCCGCGGAACCAGGTCATCTGCCGCTTGGCAAACTGGTGGATGGCGGTTTGAAGGCGGTTGACCATCTCATCGTAACCGAGCGCGCCGGTGAGATAGAGGGTCACGTATTTGTATTCCAGCCCGTAATAGAGCAGGGATTCGGGCGTCAGGCCGCTGTCGAGCAGGCCCTGGACCTCTTCCACGAGGCCTTCCTGCAGGCGGGCGGCGAGCCGGCGGTCGATGCGGGCGTTGCGCTCTTCGCGCGAAACACTGATCCCAATGTAGCGGGTGTGCTTGGGGAGGAAGGCAGTGCGGGTTACGGGGTGTGTGTCTTCCCAGACGGCGATCTCCAGGGCGCGGATGAGCCGCTGGCGGGTATCGTAGTCCGTGGTGTTGTGCGGGGTGCGGAGCGCCTCGTAACGGGAGATCAACTCTTCGGTGGGCAGTTGTTCGAGTTCGGCGCGCAACTGCGGGTCGGGTGGCACGTCGGGCAGGTGGTAGCCGCAGGTGGCCGCTTCGATATAGAGCCCGCTGCCCCCGCAGAGGATGGGTGTACGGCCCCGCTCCACGATGTCGCGGTAGGCGCGCTCGAAGTCGTGCTGGTACTGGAAAATGTTGTACTGGGTGCCGGCGTCGACAATATCAATCAGATGGTAGGGCACTTCGCCGTATTCGGCCAGGTCCTTGCCCGTGCCGATGTCCATGCTGCGGTAGACCTGGCGCGAGTCGCCCGAGAGAATTTCCCCGCCGAGTTCCCGGGCCAGCTGCACTGCGTAGCGGGTCTTGCCGGAGGCCGTGGGGCCCAGAACGCAGATCAAATCATAGCCGTCGGGGAGCATGGGGCAGGTCAGTCGTCGTCGTCCGTATCGTTTTCGGGAAGCTGGATCTCTTTGAAGCGTTTGGCGCGCTGTTTCCAGCGCTCGCGGGCGAACTGCTGCATGTCGCTAGCTTCGTCGTTCTCGTCGATAATCTCCAGGCCGAGGATGGTCTCGATGATGTCTTCAAGGGTCAGGATGCCCTGGAAGCAACCATATTCGTCGATGATCAGGCCGATCTGCTCCTTCTTGGCCAGCAGTGTGTCCCAGATGTCGGCCACGGACTGCTCTTCGTTAAAGAAAGTAATATCGCGCTTGATCTCGCTCAGGCGCATGTCGAATTTGTCTTCGGCCAGGCATTCCAGCGCCTCGCTGCGCAGGATGTAGCCGGTGATATATTCGGGGCTCTCGCTGTAGACCGGGATGCGGGAGTAGTGCTCGAAGTCTTTGTCCTTGTAGAAGTTCTTGAGCGACATGTTCTCCGAGGCGGTCTGGCAGACCACGCGCGGGGTCATCACGTCGTAGGCCTTCACATTGTCGAGTTTGATCACGTTCTGGATGATGCGGTTCTCGTCTTTGTCGATGACGCCTTCCTCTTCACCCACGTTGGCCATGGCCGACACTTCCTCGCGGCTGACCGATGCTTCGTCATCGTCTTTCCGGAAGAGTTTCGTGATGAGTTCGATGAGGATCACGATGGGGTACATCACCACGATCAGCCCGCGGAGGACGGCGGTCGTGAAGCCCATGAGCTTCCGGTAATAGGAGGTGCCGATGGTCTTGGGGATGATCTCGGAGAAAACCAGGATCAGCACCGTGGTAAGCGCCGACATGATGCCGAAGAAGGAAGGAAGGTTGTTGAGTTCGGCGATGATGGAAGCCTGCCGGCCGACACCCGCGGCGCCAATGGTGTTGGCGATGGTGTTGAGGGCCAGGATCGCGGCCAGCGGCCGGGCGCTTTCCTCCTTGTAGTGCAGGAAGCGGACAGCGGGCTTGTAGCCTTCCGCGATCCGCATCGTGATAAAGGATAGGGGCGTGGACAGCAGCACTGACTCGAGGATCGAGCAGAGGAACGAGATGGACATCGCGCCCAGCAGGAAGAACAGAAGTATGGTAATCGGCGACATTTATCGGGTTTTTCTAGTCAAAGTTCCATTGTCGGAGATGTTTAGGCCGCAGTCGCCCCGGAAGTCGGTCAGCGAGAGGTTGCGCATGTGCTGCGCCACCTTGTCGGTGGGGTCGAGCTTCGGGCCGGTGCCCTGGGTCTGGATGAAGGAGTGGATGCGGCCCTCCACGAAGCGGCCTTCGCGGTCGACCTTGACCACCAGCACGGGGGCATAACCGTTGACCCCGGCGAGGTTCACGCCGAAGGTCGTGCAGAAGTTGCCCAGGCTGTAGGCGATCAGGTGGTCGTTGTAGAGCTCGACGGCACGCGTCACGTGCGGGCCGTGGCCGAAGACCACGTCGGCGCCCAAGTCGACGCAGCGGTGGGCGAAGGCGCGCAGGTTGCCGCGGTTCTCGCCCAGATAGCTTTCGGGCCCGTCGGGCAGGTGGGAGTATTTCGATCCTTCGGCACCGCCGTGGAAATTGACGATAAGGATATCGCAACGGGGCCGCAAGTCGGTGAGGATGCGGGTGACGGTGGCCGTGTCGGTGTGCTTGAGCGTGTAGGAGTTGTGCCCGAACGAGCAGATGCCGTAGCGCACGGAGTCCTTTTCAAAGACCACGCTCTCGCAATCGGGCAGGCCGGTGTAGTAGATGCCCTGCTCGTCGAGGATCTGCCGGGTGCGTTCCAGGCCATAGGTGCCGAAGTCATTGGTGTGGTTGTTGGCCAGGTTGAGGTAGTCGAAGCCGGCGTCCTTGAGCAGGTGGGCGTAGCTTTCGGGCATGCGGAAAGCGTAGTTGTTGGCCTTTTCGGTGTTCTTGGAGCAGGTGCCGCCTTCGCAGATGACGCCCTCCAGGTTGCCGGCGGCCAGGTCGGCCTCCTGGAAGAGGGCCGCCACGTCGCTGAAGATGTACGCGCCGTCATTCGCCGGGAGCCGCAGCGTCGGGTAGGTGGTGCCCATCATGATGTCGCCGCAGAGGGCGAGGGTCAGCAACAGCTCTTTCATTACCGGACTTTCTTGGGGGTATGGTGGACCTTCTCAGTAGGGACCCGCATGGCAGGGACTTTTCGCTTATAGGCGTAGATCACCAGCAGGATGCCCGCGATGATGAAAGGGATGCTCAACCACTGGCCCATGTCCAGCGTCATGCTCTCTTCAAACTCCACCTGCGGCTCTTTGATGAACTCGATGAGCGAGCGTACGCCGAAGCAGACGATGAAGAACACGCCCAGGAACCAGCCGCGGTAGCGCTGCTCGAGCTTGTGGTTGTAGTTCCACAGCAGGTAGAAGCCCAGCAGCAGGTAGGTGAGCGCTTCGTAGATCTGGGTGGGGTGCTTGGGCATGGTCTCGCCGCGACGGACGAAGATGAAGCCCCAGGGCAGGTCAGTTTCCTTGCCGTAGATCTCCGAATTGAACAGGTTGCCCAGGCGGATGAGGCAGGCGGCGAAGCAGACGCAGATGATGATGCGGTCGCAGACCCAGAGCACGTCGAAGTCGTTTTTCTTGCCATATTTGTGGGCATACCACCAGGCTGCCAGGAACACGCCGATGGCGCCGCCGTGCGAAGCCAAGCCGCCCTTCCAGGGCTGGAAGATCTCAAGCCAGTGGTCGGCGCTCAGGTAGTAGGACGGCTCATAGAAGAGGCAGTGGCCGAGGCGTGCACCAACGATGGTGCCGATCAGCAGCGCGTAGAGCAGGGGTTCGAGCAGTTTGGTGTCGACGCCTTCCCGCTTGTAAAACTTTTCGAAGAGCCAGTAACCCAGCGGGAACCCGGCCACGAAGAGCAGGGAGTACCAGCGCAGGGTCAGCGGCCCGATCTTGCAAATAATCGGGTCGACGTCCCAGATAACGGAGAGAAAATCTATCATAACTATCTTTTTAATCGGGAGAAAACGCTCAGGGGCAGGGCTTTGCCGGCCCGGTCGCGGAGCACGAGTTCGCCGTAGTCGAGGCTTGCGAACTTCGTGCCGAAGGCGCTGCGGACGAGGGTGTCGGCGAGCACGGCGGAGTAGCCGTTGGAATAGAGATTGAGCACCATGAAGCTCTTTTCAGGCGCCAGGATGGCGGCGCACTGCTGCAGCAGTTCGAAGAGGCACTCGTCGAGTTTCCAGCGCTCGCCGTCCGGGCCGTGGCCGTAGGCGGGCGGATCAAGGATCAGTCCCTGATACGTATTGCCGCGGCGGGCTTCCCGGCGGGCGAATTTCATGGCGTCTTCGATGATCCAGCGGATGCCGTCGAGGCTGCTGAGCTCCATGTTGCCGCGGGCCCAGGTGACGACCTGCCGTACGGAGTCGAGGTGCGTGACGCTAGCGCCGCCCTTGCAGGCGGCCAGGGAGGCTGCGCCGGTGTAGGCGAAGAGGTTGAGCACCTTCGGCGGTTCAGGCTGGGCGGCAGCGAGCTCGCGCACGCTGCCGTAGATGAAATCCCAGTTTGGAGCCTGCTCCGGGAAGACGCCCACGTGCTTGAAAGAGGTCAGGCCGAGCCGCAGGTTGAAGCCCACGGCCGGATAGGCGATGGTCCACTGCTCCTGCATCTTGTGGAGCATGTTCCAGGTGCCGCTGTCTTCCTTGCCGGCTTTTCCGAAGCCTGCGCCGGGCTTGAACTCGGTGTGTGCCAGCCGCCGCCACTCTGCGTCGGAGAGCGTCTTGGCCCACAGGGCCTTGGGCTCAGGCCGGATGGTGACATACGGACCGAAACGCTCGAGTTTCGAAAAGTCGCCCGAGTCGATCAGCTCATAGTCCTTCCAAGCTGCAGAGGGTTGCTCAATCGTCATAACTTACAAAGATACACAAATTATCGTATCCCGTCAAAAAGAACCTGTCAGCGAGCGGAGAACGCCAGCCGCACGACGAAAGAGCGTTCGCCAGCGACGCGGCCTTCGACGTACCAGGTGGCGTCGACAGCGTTGGCTTCGGGGTTGTGGCCGAGGAAGAATTCAACCGGCTCGCCGGGGTGAATCTCCCGGTAGTAGCCGACCTGGATATCGGTCAGCTGATGTGAAGACAAGTATTTGAATCCCAGGAGGTCAGCACCCCACTGGGGATAGAAGCAGTTGTTGACGTGGCCATTGGAGTCGAGGTCGGACCAGGCGGCCACTCGCGATCCGGCAGGCGCCAGCTCGACTTCGGCCGGCACCAGCACTTTCGGGCAGAAAGGAAGCAGGTCTTCCGTTTCGGCGAAGCTTTCCGGATAAACCATCTCGCGCGAGACAGCGCGGCCTTCCAGGGCGATGACGGTCCAGGCGGATGTAGCCCTCACCAGCGGCGCGCCCGCCGCATCGTCCGCCCGCCGCAGCTCGTAGTTACGCTGGTACATGGGACCGGTGCGGCCGCGGAACCAGGACTGCAGCACGAGGTCTTCTCCCCAGACTGGCCAGCGGTCCACGACGATATGCATGCGGTTGAGTGCCCAAAACAGCCCGCGTTCACGCAGGTCGGCATAGCCGGCACCGCCTTCCGCCGAAGCACGGTAGGTCAACTCCTGCAACCGGCTTTGGAGTGCGAAAGGCTTGATGCGTCGGTCGAAGTCCGTCTCAAAACTCTCGACGGTAAAAGGATATTCGCTTTTCACCTAGTCTTCGCAGATGGCTGCGATGCCCGGAAGGACCTTGCCTTCGATGGCTTCCAGCATGGCGCCGCCGCCGGTGGACACATAGCTCACTTTGTCGGCGTAGCCCATCTGGTTGACGGCAGCGACCGAGTCGCCGCCACCCACGAGCGTGTAGGCGCCCTTGGCGGTGGCTTCGGCGAGCGCCTCGGCGATCTTCAGCGTACCGACAGCGAAGTTCGGCATTTCGAACACACCCACGGGGCCGTTCCACAGCACGGTCTTGGAGTCGAGGATGATCTTCTTCCAGTTCTCAATGGATTTCTCACCGGCGTCCATGCCCTGCCAGCCGTCCGGAATCTCGTGCGAGGGGACGACGCGGATATGGGCGTCATTGCTGAAATCGTCAGCCACGCGGGTCTGGACCGAGAGCGAGAGATTCACGCCATGCTCCTTGGCGATCTTCATGATCTCCAACGCGTCGGGGATCAGGTCGTCTTCGTGGAGTGAGTTGCCGATCTGGCCGCCTTCGGCCTTGATGAAGGTGTAACCCATGCCGCCGCCGATGATCAGGTTGTCGACCTTGGTCACCAGGTTCTTGAGCACCTCGAGTTTCGAAGAGACCTTCGAGCCGCCGATGATGGCGGTGAAAGGATGCTGGGCGTTGCGGAGCACGTTGTCGATGGCCTTGATCTCGCCTTCCATCAGGTAGCCGAACATCTTGTCGTTGGGGAAGTACTTGGCGATGAGGGCCGTGGAGGCGTGGGCGCGGTGGGCGGTGCCGAACGCGTCGTTGATGTAGCAATCGGCGTAGGAAGCCAGCTTCTTTGTAAAGGCTTTCTGGCTCTCCTTGACAGCAGCCTTTGCGGCTTTCTTCTCCTCGTCGGAGGCGTCTTCGGCCAGCCCGCGGGGTTTGCCTTCCTCTTCGGCGTAGAAGCGGAGGTTTTCGAGCACCAGCACTTCACCCGGCTTGAGGGCGGCAGCCTGTGCGTCGGCCTTCATGCAGTCCGGAGCGAACTGCACCGGCACGCCGAGGCATTCGCTCACGCGCGGCAGGATGTGCTTCAGCGAGAATTTCTCGGCGGGGCCCTTCGGGCGGCCGAGGTGCGACATGATGATCAACGATCCACCGCCGGCGAGCACCTTCTTGAGGGTGGGGATGGCGGCGCGGATGCGGGTGTCATCGGTAATCTCGAACTGGTCGTTCAACGGCACGTTGAAATCGACGCGGACAATGGCCTTCTTGCCATTGAAATTGTAGGAATCAATCTGTTTCATATCGTTTGAGGTCTTTCTCCTTGATGGTTTCGCGCTTGTCGAACTCCCGCTTGCCGCGGGCAAGTGCGATGTTGAGCTTGGCGTAGCCGTTGTCGGCGATGAACAGGCGGGTGGCGACGATCGTGAGGCCTTTCTCCTTCACGGCCCGGGCGAGTTTGCGGAGCTCTTTCTTCGTGAGCAGGAGTTTGCGGTCGCGGCGCGGGTCCTGGCGGCTGAAGGCCGAACCCCACCAGTATTCCGCCACGTTCATGTTTTTCACGTAAAGCTCCCCGTTGGCGAAGTAGCACCAGCTGTCGACCAGCGAGGCTTTGCCCGCGCGGATCGACTTGATCTCGGTGCCGTTGAGGACGATACCGGCCGTGAAGTGTTCCAGGAATTCGTATTCGAACCCTGCCTTCTTGTTGCGGATCTCCACGGTGCTCTTTTTCTTGTCCTTCGCCATGACGGGCTTACATATTAACCCACAAAGATAATGAAAAGTACAGGAATTGCTTATCTTTGTCTTTATGGAAGAAGAGGAATATCTCCGTCAATACGAGAAACGGCTGCAGGACAGCCTGGTGAAGCTGTGCACGGACGCCGGCATGATGGGCGGCATGTTGCTTGAAAGCGATGACATTGAAAGCAAGTTCACCGAGTCGTTTGCCCGGCCCTATCTGACGGACGCCATCCGCGAATATCAGCAATATCCCGAAGCTGCCATAGCCTGGGCCGGCTTCCTCGGCATGGCCGTCGCCAAGATCTGGGATGCCGACTGGCAGGCCTACCAGCAGGTGTCCTACACGGACTTGCTGGGTCCTCGCGGCTTCGACGACATGGACGAACGCATCCTGACCCAGGTGATGGGCTACGAACTCGACAGCGAGCCGGCCGGCCGCATCTGCGACATCCTCTCAAAATGCGCCGCCGAAGCCCTGGCGATGATCCGCCACGAGCACATCGAGCCCGCCAGCCCCCGCGCCTACTATGTCTTCGCCCGCACGGTGCAGGTTCTCTACCGCATCGGCGCCTCCATCGAGCTCTTCCTGCTGGGCTACAAGTTGGAAAAACTTAACATGTAAAAGATATGGAAACCAAGGAATTCGAATTCAAAGGCTTCAAGGTCAGCGGTTTTATCGCGCTGTTTCTGATGCTGGCCATCATCGTGGCCGATGCGATTATCTTTACGAAGGCGGCCGATTCGGCCCATGCCAACCTGGTCTTCGGGATTGCGATTCCCCTGACCTTCCTCTGCATCATCCTGCTGGCCGCCGGCATGGTGAAACTGGAGCCCAACGAGGCGCGGGCGCTGGTCTTTTTCGGCAAGTACTCCGGCACGTTCAAGGAAAACGGATTCTGGTTCATCAACCCGTTCTATACCAAAAAGCGCGTGTCGCTGCGCGCCCGCAACTTCGATGCGGAGGCCATCAAGGTCAACGACAAGAGCGGCAACCCGATCATGATCGGCCTGGTGCTGGTCTGGCGTGTGAAAGACGTGTACAAGAGCCTCTTTGAGATTGACTCGCAGACCATGAGCAACCAGGGCTCGCTGAGTTCCACGATGAAAGCCTTCGAGAGTTTCGTGAAGGTGCAGGCTGACGCGGCGCTCCGCCAGGTGGCCGGCAACTACAACTATGACGAGAACAGCAACCCTGAAGAGAACGACGTGACCCTGCGCTCCGGCGCCGACGAGATCAACGATGAGTTGACCCGCACGCTCAATGAGCGCCTGTCGATCGCCGGTATCGAGGCCATTGAGGCGCGCATCAACTACTTGGCCTATGCACCGGAGATTGCCGCTGTGATGCTGCGCCGCCAGCAGGCCGACGCCATCATCGCCGCCCGCGAAAAGATCGTGGAAGGTGCTGTTTCGATGGTCAAACTGGCCCTCGATCACTTGAAAGAAGAAGGCGTGGTCGACCTCGACGAGGAACGGAAGGCCGCCATGGTGAGCAACCTGCTCGTGGTCCTCTGCTCGGAAGACAACGCCCAGCCGGTGGTCAGCACCGGATCACGCTAGGCCTCAGAGAGCGTAGCGCAGGCAGATGCCTACGTTCAGGTCGAAGCCTTGGCGGGGAACTATGCCCTGGAAGGGCCCGCAGAAGTTATAGATCGGACGGAAATCAACGCCGATCTGGAACGGCGCGTCGAACTGGTAGTCCAGGCCGACGTGGGCGCCGGCACCCATGCTGAAATGATGCCAGGCGGGCAGGGAGAACTGCAGGGCCGGACCGCCATAGACGCCGAAACCGCCGGCCAGGAACCAGTGCCACTGCCAGGAGGTGCTCAAAATCGGGCCATACGGGTAATAGATATCTTTGACAGGGGTATCCCGGTTGAACCGCATACCGAGGTCCACCTCGATGCGGTTGACGTCGTTGACAAACGCCTGACCGCTTGCTTCCAGGGTGAAGGCGGCGCCGTAGCCGGCACGCACGCCAAAGGTATAATCGTAGTCCTGAGCCTGGGCGGCAAAGCTCAGGCTCAAGAGGGCTACGAGAGAGATCAGCAGTTTTTTCATGGTATTCTGTTTCTTGCTTATTCTACGTTGGTTACCAGGTT
>CAJODQ010000044.1 GCA_905233345.1 uncultured Bacteroidales bacterium | reverse complement strand
CTGACGGAATGGGAAGCCTCCGGTGCCTGCAACCCGGACATGCTGCCGATGGATGCCGCTGCCATGACGAGCTATCTTTCCAGCGCAGCCGTTGCCCAGTCTGCAGCCCAACTGACCATGTCGGACATCATGCTGCAGAAGTATGTGGCCATGGGTTGCAGCATCGAGAACTACAACGATATGCGCCGCTTCAACTTCAGTGCAGGCAACATCAAAGACTTCGGTGTTGTTTATCCTGGCTACAACCGCAGTCCGCTGTTCGCCGGTCAGGCTCAGTTGACGGGTTCGTCGCCGACGGATCCTACCTACTGGATCCGCCGCTGGAGACTCCCTTCCAACCTGGAGCTCGCTTACAACGCCACCAACGCGCGTGCCAGCAACAAGCACGCTTACGATACCGACATCTGGTGCTATCCCGTCTGGTGGGACTGCGCTACCGATGACGAATACTACGGATACATTCGTTAATCCAACGTCTATCCATACGAAGAGCCGCCCTTCCAGGCGGCTCTTTTTATATCCCGTCATGCCGGGCTTGACCCGGCATCTACAGGAATTTGATGATATAGAAAAACATCACGCCGCTGGCAGTGAGTTTCAGGCCTGTGCTCAGCAAAAAGCCCAGGAAAGAGCCGAAGGCGGGCTTGAGGGAACCGGCCACGTCGCGGCCGTTGAAAACGACTTCCGCGACCAGCGCGCCTAGAAAAGAGCCGAAGATCATGCCCCAGGGCGGGAAAAAGATAATGCCCAGGATCATGCCGACCAGTGTGCCACGCGCCGCGGCCCTGGAGCCGCCGGTCGAGCGCGTGATCCAGGAAGGGACCAGATAGTCCAGCACCGTGACGACGATTGCCACGACCAGCCAGGCGATCAGGAAGCCGGAAGTCATGCCTTCCGGATGAGTGAGATAGACCAGTAACAGGCCAATCCACGACAACGGCGGCCCGGGGATGACCGGAAGGATACATCCCACAAGGCCGACGATGCCGACGATTACGGCGAGAATATCTAGAACATATAATCCCACGCGGGGAGCTGGATCGGCTTGCTGTTCAGGGCCTTGAGGGCCTTTTCGCCGAGATATTTCTTGTTGATGACGATGCGGAAGAGGTATTCGTCAAACCACTTGTCCGTGAAGGTCACGTAGCCGTGGTTGCCGGAGGCCGGGCCCCAGCTGTTCTCGAGTTCCCACTTCACGGGCACGTCGTTCTCGTCGGTATCGCAACCGATGAGCGTCATGGCATGCGAGGAACCGCTCTGGCGGGTCAGGATGCGGGCCTTCTTGTCCATGTCGAGGGTAATGCCGAAGAGCGAGGCGTAGTCATAGTAGTCCACGTCCATGATGCCCTTAGCGCGGTCGCTCTGCTTGCCGACGTCGCAGGAGATGTAGAGCGGCGTGTTGTCTTTGATGGAGGCCAGGGCGGCGGGCTTGATGTCTTCGTTCGGAAGGTTCAGATAGCGCCAGTTGATGCCCTCGTAGGTGTTGCGGTAGGAAGCGATGTCGTAGACCTTGTAGTACTCGCGGGTCGGATCGTTCATGATCATGATGTAGGTCTCCGGATCGTAGTTGTCAGGGATGATGCTCTTGTAGAATTCCAGCGGAGTGGTCTTGAGCGTCTTGACTTCGCCCTTGGCATCTTTGTAGCGCCAGGTGAATTCCGTCGGAGGCTCGCCGAGGCAGAGTGCCAGCACGCGGTAGACTTCCTTCAGGATCTCGATCTTCTTGGCCTCGATGTCTTTCTTTTTGGCACCCTTGGCAGCCATTTCGCGCAGGTGCCAGCCACCCGTGCGGAGCAGCTCGTTGAGCACGCCGCGCATCTGGGCGGTGTTGTTGGAGTGCTCGGTCTCCGGCATCACGCTCTGCGGCACCACGCCGTATTTCTCCGCCACGTCCCAGAAAAGGTTCCATACGCCACCGTCCGCCACGGGGGATTTGAAGAAGAACTCCACGTCGCGGTCGGTGATGGGCCGGTCGGTCGTGGCGATCACGTTCTCCAGGAAGAGGTTCGCTTTTTCGAACTGGTCCCAGAAGAAGCAGAAGTTGTGCGAGAAGTCGAAGTCGCGCAGGTCAAGCTTTTTCATGACACCCGGACGCAGCACGTTCATCGAAGTGAACATCCAGCAGCGGCCGGAGCTCAGCTGGTTGGTGATGCCGCGCACGTCGCAGCGATATTTGAAGTAGTGGTCGATCTGGCCGTCTTTTTCCAGATTATAGGTGAACGACTTGATGTCACGGTCGTGGGTCAGGGCGTTCTGGATGGCCTTGGTGGAGGCATCCTTGACGAAGCTGCCGCGGATCTCCTTGAGTTCGGCCTGGCCGATGCTCTGGGCGCCGGCTGCCACGAAAACGAGCAGGGCGGCGAGGGTGAAGAGGGTCTTTTTCATAGGAGTGATTAATCGGAATACATGATGTTTTCAATTTCTTCCACGGTGATCGGAATGCGGGCCGGACCGAGGATGCGTGCGCCTTTCGGCATGATGAGCAGGTCGTCTTCGAGGCGGATGCCGCCGAAGTCGTAGTAGCTCTCCAGCTTGGAGAAGTTGATATACTGGGCGTTGTGGCCTTCCTTCTTCCATTTCTCAATGAGGGCGGGGATGAAATAGATGCCCGGCTCATCGGTGATGACGTGGCCGGCGACGAGCTTGCGCGCCATGCGGAGCGAGCCGAGGCCAAGCTGTTTGGCGCGGGTCTGGCCCGGGTCATAGCCCACGTAATCCTCACCCAGGTCTTCCATGTCGTGCACGTCGAGGCCCATGTTGTGGCCCAGGCCGTGCGGCATGAAGAGGCCCTGTACGCCCGCATCCACCATCTCGTCGACGTCGCCGTGCAGCAGGCCGAGGTTCTTGAGCCCCTGCACGATGATCGTGCAGGCACCCAGGTGCACCTCGCGGTAAGTTATACCCGGACGGCAGGCCTCGCGCGCGTAGTCGTTGGCGGCCAGCACGATATTGTAGACGTCCTTCTGCTTCTGGGTGAATTTGCCGCCCGTGGGCAGGGTACGCGTATTGTCGGAGCAGTAGTGCGAGTCGATTTCCACACCCGCGTCGATGACGCAGAGGCGGCCTTCCGTGAGAATGGCGTCGTGGTTGTGGTTGTGCAGCGTCTCACCGTGCTGTGAGAGGATGGTCGGGAACGAGGTCATCACACCGCCGCTCCGGCACACGCCCTCCATGATGCCCACGATCTCCTGTTCGCGCATGCCCACGCGCATCATCTTCATGGCCGTCACGTGCATCGCGTAGCCCAGGGTGCAGGCCTTCTCGATCTCGGCGATCTCGCAGGGCTCCTTGGCATGGCGCAGCGAGATGACCGCCTTGATGAACGGAACGCTGGCGCGCTCTTTCATCTCGTCGAAACCGACGCCGAGCAGCTGGTGCAGCAGGATCTTGTTGTGGTTGCGGTAGGGCGGCAGGAAATGGACGGTGCGTCCCTTGCGCTGCGCTTCTTTCAGGCAGTCAGCCAGTTTGGCAAACGGTGCGGTCTTGGCCACGCCCACATCGGCAGCCTGGTCGGCAATCAGGGGCTGGGGACCCATCCAGATGATGTCGTCGATGTCTACGTCGTCGCCAAAGATGATTTCCTCACCCGTTTCAGCGTCAATCACGGCAGCCAGGTCGGGCTTGTCGAGGCCAAAGAAATAGAGGAAGGTACTGTCCTGGCGGAACTGATACTGGTTGTCCCGGTAGTTGCAGCTGGCTTCGCTGTTGCCCAGCAGCAGGAGCACGCCGTCCTTCATTTGTTCGAGGAGGCGTTTCCGGCGGGAAATATAGACGGATTTGTCGAACATATCGTTGATTTGTTTTGATTTCAATCTTGTAAAGTTAGTGCAAAACCGGTATATTTGCAAACAGAAAAACCGGGATATGAAACGCGAGCATTTTACCCTTCCGTATGACGGCGGGCTCATCGAGAAAGACCTGCCGAAAGGAATCCTCCACTCCTACGAAAAAGTCTGGACCCACATTTTCGAAGATGCCCATCCGGCATCGCATGCTGTCGCCGACATCATCGTCGACGCGATCAAAGCCACTGAAGGACGCTTGTTCCGCCTCGGGCTGACCACCGGATCGACGCCCACCACCCTCTACAACGAACTCGCCCGCCGCTACCAGGCCGGCGAAGTCTCGTTCAAGAACGTGGAAGTCGTGTCGATCGACGAATACTATCCTTCCACCCACAAGGATTACCAGAGCCGCAACTTCCAGTTGCACAAGGCCCTGCTCGACAAGGTGGACATCCTCGAAGAGAACATCCACATCCCGGACGGCAGCGTGCCGCAGGACCGCGTGACCGAATACAACGCCCAGTTCGACAAAATCGCCAGCAACCTCGACCTGCTGGTGATCGGCATCGGCGAGCAGGGGCAGGTCGGCTTCAACGAAGCCGGCACCACGGCCAAGAGCCGCACCCGGGCCGTGCGCCTCTCGCATGCCTCCCGCAAGCGCCAGGCCCGCAACTTCCTGGGCGACCTGAGCGCCACCCCGACCATGGCCCTGACCATCGGCATCGGCACCATGCTCACCGCCAAGCAGATCATCCTGATGGCCTGGGGCGAAGACAAAGCCGCCGCCGTCAAGGCTGTCGCCGAGGACAACCCGACCACCGCCTGCCCGGCTTCCCTGCTGCAAGCCCACGAAAACATCAGCTTCTTCGTAGACCAGAACGCCGCCTCGCTGCTGACCCGCGTGGTCACGCCCTGGCTCATCGGCCCCTGCGACTGGACCCGCAAATTCATCCGCGGCGCCGTGGTTTGGCTCTGCCAGACCGTCCACAAGCCGATTCTCAAGCTCACGGAAAAAGACTATCTCGACAACTCGCTCGATGAACTCATCGAAAAGTTCGGTCCCTACGACAAGATCAACATCGACGTGTTCAACGACCTGCAGCATACCATCACCGGCTGGCCGGGCGGCAAGCCCAATGCCGACGACTCCACGCGTCCCGTGGCGGCACTGCCTTATCCGAAGACCGTGCTGATCTTCTCGCCGCACCCCGACGACGACGTGATCTCGATGGGCGGCACCTTCATCCGCCTGGCGAGCCAGGGGCACAACGTGCATGTGGCCTACGAGACCTCCGGCAACGTGGCGGTGCACGACGACGTCGTGCTGCAGCACATGGACTGCGCGTACCAGCTGGGCTTCGCCGACAAGTTCGCCGAAGTCAAGGCGCTGGTCGACAGCAAGGTGCCCGGTGCGCCCGAGCCGCGCGAGCTGCTCGCCATCAAGGGAGCCATCCGCCGCAGCGAGGCCCGTGGCGCCGTGCGCTCCTTCGGGCTCGACGACAATACGCATGCGCACTTCCTCAACCTCCCGTTCTACGAATCGGGCGGCATCAAGAAGAATCCGCGCACGCAGGCCGACGTCGACATCATCAAGCAGCTCATCACCGAGCTCAAGCCGCAGATGATCTTCATGGCCGGCGACCTGGCCGACCCGCACGGCACGCACCGTGTCTGCACCGAGGCCGCGCTGGAGGCCGTGGAGCAGCTGCGCGAAGAGGGACATCCGTGGATTGCCGAGACGCACATCTGGCTCTACCGCGGTGCCTGGATGGAATGGGAGCTCGGCCGTGTCGACATGGCTGTTCCCCTGAGCCCCGACGAGGTCATCAAGAAGCGTCACGCCATCTTCCGCCACCTGTCGCAGAAGGACATTGTGCCCTTCCCGGGCGACGACTCCCGCGAATTCTGGCAGCGCGCCGAAGAGCGCACCCAGAACACCGCCCGCCTCTACGACGAGCTCGGCATGGCCGAATACCAGGCCATCGAGGTCTTCTTGAAGCTCTGCTGAGATCCCGCTCAGTACCGGGCATGACGGGTGTCATGCTCATTTCGCCAGCCAGGCGCAAGATGATCGGCCTCACACGCGTTGTGGGGCCGATTGTTTTGCGCCAAGGGCCGAAATCGGGGGTCGGTGCAAAGGAAACGGCCTCCCACATAAGTGAAAGGCCGTTGTGCTTGCGCCTGTTTGGCGAGGATGTGTCATGCCCGGCAGCGACCGGGCATCTTTCGTTTATTTGCAGTACTGATCGAGCCAGGCGAAGAACTCGCGGTTCCAGTGGATGGAGTTCTGCGGCTTGAGGATCCAGTGGTTTTCGTCGGGGAAGAGGATCATCTTCGAGGGGACGCCCATCATCTGGGCGGCGTTGAAGGCCGACATGCCCTGCTCCACCGGCACACGGTAGTCCAGTTCGCCGTGTGTCACCAGGATCGGGGTGTCCCAGTTCTGGACGAGCTTGTGCGGCGAGTTGGCGTAGTGGCGGACCGATGCGGGCGTCTTGCTCCAAGGCGAGCCGGCCATGTAGACGCCGGGGGTCTTGCAGCCGCCGTTGTCCCAGTCGGGGAACCACATCTCCTCGGTCGACATGTACATCGATTCCTCGTTGAAGATGCCGGCGTGCGCGATGAAGGCCGAGAAGCGGCCCTGGTGGATGCCCGCCAGGTAGTACACGGAGTAGCCGCCGTAGCTGGCGCCCACGGCCGCCATCTTGCCCACGTACGGTTCGGCTTTCAGCGCATCAGCTGCCGCGAAGTAGTCGCGCATGTTCTGGCCGATGTAGTCGCCGGATATCTGCTCGCACCACTCCTGGCCGAAGGCCGTCGTGCCGCGCCGGTTCGGCAGGACCACGATGTAGCCCTGCGAAGCCATCAGGCGATAGTTCCAGCGGTACGACCAGCCCTGCGTAATGGCACCCTGCGGGCCGCCGAGGCAGAGGAGGATGGCCGGATACTTCTTCGTCTTGTCGAACTTCGGCGGATAGACCACCCACGTCAGCATCTTTTTGCCGTCGGAGGTAGGAATCCAACGTTCTTCGACCGTCGGGGTCTCGAGTTTGGCGAAGATCTCATCGTTTTCGTGCGAGAGCTGGGTCCAGGTGCCGTTGGCGAGCGACACCGACACGATTTCGGCCGGGTGCATCAGCGTGGTCTGGGTGGTGATGATGCGGTCGCCCACGAGGATCGGGCTGCCGAAGTCGGCCCATTCGTGCTCAGGCGTCACGCGGGTGAAGTTGCCCTGCAGGTCGGTCTTCCAGATCTCTTTCACGCCTTCCACTTCGGCATTGAAGTAGATTTCCTTCGAGTCGGGCGACCACACGGGCGAACCCACGTTGTACTTGAAGTTCTTCGAGAGTTCGATGCGCTCGCCGCTGATGATCGGGGAGATGAACAGGCGTACCTTGTCGGCCTCGTAGCCGTCGCGTTCCATACTCAGCCAGGCGATGGTGCTTCCGTCGGGCGACCACACGGGCTCGGTGTCGTAACCCATCATGCCGGCCGAGGCATTGTACTGCGGATGGCCGATGCCGGGCTGCGGATCCATGTTGTAGACATAAATGTCTGTGTTGGTGGAGAAGGCGTAGTCACGGCCCGTGAGCTTGCGGCAGGAGTAGGCGATCTGGTGGGAATTCGGGGCGAAGTCGAGCTGTTCGAGGCCGCCGAAAGGCTCGGTGGGGAGCTCGAACGGTGCGCCGTCGAGGATATCGACGCCCTCGCCGAGGGTTTTGCCGTCAAAGGTCGCATAGTAGGTATGCGGGATGTTCTCCACGAAGTGGTCCCAGTGCCGGTACATCAGGCCTTCGATGGTGCGGGCGGTAGATTTTTCCAGGTCAGGATAAATGTCGACCGGCTTCTTGGCCACCTTGAACTCGCTGACATACATCACATATTTGCCGTCAGGGTGGATCTTGAACTCCGACATGCCGCCGGGGACGTCGCTCACGCAGCGGGCACCCGTGCCATCAGCGTTCATCACATACATCTGGCCGCCCATGAGGTATGCGATGCGCTTGCCGCCTTCGATCCAGCGGGCGTTGCTGAGGCTCTTCGGAGAATGGGTCAGCTGGCGGTTGTCGCTGCCGTCGATGTTCATCACGAAGAGATTGCGGTTGCTCCGGTTCTGCTCGATCGAGGTGTAGGCCACGCCGTAGAGGATCTTGCTGCCGTCGGGTGAAACCTGCAGGTCGGTGATCTTGCCGAGCTGGTGCATGATTTCGGGGGTGAAGTGGCCGTCGACGATGGCGACGTCGTGCTTCTCGAGCACGGGTTCTTTCGGCGTCTTATCGCCGCAGGCGCTCACAAGGGCCATGATCAATAACAGATAAAAGGCTTTTTTCATAGTTTTCATCATTTATTCTCGTCATTCCGGACTTGATCCGGAATCTCATCTTCATATCCATAACCCAGATCAAAGCCCTTCAGCGTCGCAGGCACACCCTTCGACATCCAGACGGGCATCGGGGCGCCCTTCAGGAAGTGGTCGAAGAACTGGCTGAGGCGGATGCTGAGGTCCTTGCGGTTGCGGCGCTCGCGCAGGTTGTGCGCCTCGTCGTTGTACTGCAGCATCCAGGCCTGTTTGCCCATGCGGCGCAGGCCATTGTAGAACTCGATGCCCTGCCACCACGGCACGGCGCCGTCCGCGTCGTTGTGCATGATCAGCACGGGCGTGGTGACGTTCGGCACGAAGAACAGCGGGGAGTTCTCCACATAGAGGTCGAAGCCATCCCACAGGTTTTTGCCGATGCGGCTCTGGCCTTCCTCATACTGGCCGGTGCGCGCGATACCGCTCTCCCAGCGGATGCCGCCGTAGGCACTGGTCATGTTGCTGACCGGGGCGCCGGCGCCGGCTGCCTTGAAGCGGTTCGTCTGGCCGATCAGGTAAGCCACCTGGTAGCCACCCCAGCTCTGGCCCTGGATAGCCATGTTGTCGCCATCCACCCAAGGATATTCGCACAGCATGTCGACGCCCGGCATCAGGCACTTGAGGCAGCTCTGGCCCGGGTGTCCGTCGGTGTAGACGAGGTCAGGCACGAAGACGATGTACTCGTTGCTCACGAAATACGGGATGTTGACCGTCGAGGCGCTCGGCGCGGGCACGCGGGAGTTGTAGAGGGTCTCGGAGTTCTTCTCGTAGAAGTAGATCATCACCGGATACTTCTTCGTCGGATCGAAATTCTCGGGCTTGAAGAGCAGGCCTTCGAGCGGCTTGCCGTCTTCGCTGGTCCAGCTCACGAGTTCCACCGTACCCCAGTTGTAGTCGCGCTGCTGCGGGTTGATGTCGCTCATCTGCTGCTGGGTCTTGAAGTTGTCGCGCGTCATCCAGACGTTGTTGCCGTCCTCGAAGTTGCCGCGGGTGTAGATGTAGGCGTTGCCCTTCTTGCCTGCCGACACGGCCAGCGTGCCGAAGCTCCAGGGGCCTTCCACCATCTTCTGCAGTTTCGCTTTCTTCTTGGTGAGGTCCTTCATCTCATAGCCGCGCTCCTTGGTGACATGGTTGAAGGTCGAGAACCACGCCGGCTTGCCGGTCTTTACCTCGGCGGCGCCGAAACCGATCGGGCCGCGGGCGTCCGGATCGGAATACGGGTTGGTGTAAGCGTAGGTGGTCTTCGTTTCACGGCCTTTGCCCTCGGTCACACGGAACGGTGCCACGGCGCCCGTCGGGTCGAACTGCCAGAGGTCGTACTGGTCGGGAATCCAGAAGAACTTGCTGTCTTCCGACCAGATGGCGCGTCCCCAGGCGCCCGGATCGGCCGGGTGGTCATCCTCTTCGTTCCAGAAGGTGACGCCAAGCTGAGAGGTGAGTTCCTTGAACGCGCCGGTAGCCAGGGTATAGAGATACCAGTTGTTTTCTTTCGAATGGAAAGCGACCGCATAGGCGCCGTCGGGCGAGATGGCATAGCTGCTGAACGGTGCGTCCTTCATGATGAGTTCGCGCTTGCCGTCTTTGAGCGACAGCTTGTAGATGTCGTTATGGGCCGCATAGCTCCAGCTGCGCTGTACGCGATACGGCTTGTCGGTGGTCACGATCACCCATTCCTGCTGGTTCTTGTCGCCGATGCGGACTTCCTGGATCTGCTCGTCGGCCAGCTGCACGAAGCCGCTGCCGTCGAAGTTGACCTTGGCCAGGTAGGTACGGCCCTGCTCACGGCGCAGGTTGTTCTTCTGCACGGGCTGGATGTATTCGTCGTTCCACACCCAGATATCGAGCTTGGGTTGTTCGAAGTCCACCAGCGTGGTGTCTTTCTCGCGCGGGATCGGGCAGGTGCCGAAGGTCACGAAGTCGTCGCGGAACTCCGCGGCACGGGCGTCGCCCAGCTTCCAGCCTTTCGGCAGTTTCCCGCCGTCGTGGGCCACGGCCTTGACGGCCTTCGCGCCGTCAAAGAGATACAGGTCAAGATTCTTCTTGGCATCTTTCGTCGTGTCGAGTGTGCCGAAGAAGGCCAGACGGTCGGCCTTGTCGCTGAAGGAGAGGGTCTTGAAGGTGGCTTCCTTCTCGCCGGTCAGCACGTCGGTCGTGGCCTTGGTCGCGGGATCATAGACGAAGACGCCGCGTACGTGCACGCTGTCCTTCTTGTCGGGCTTGGTGACATAGGCGATCTTGTTGCCTTCCTTCGAGACGATGTAACTCTCGACGCAGGCGATGGTATCGATGGCCAGCGTCCGGATGTTCAGCACATACAGGTTGTCCTTGGTTGGCTTGGGGGCGGGAGCCTTTTCGGGTTTCCCGGGCTTCTCCGGCTTTTCGGGTTTTTCAGGCTTCTCGCCTTCCTTGGCCGGTTTCTTCGGTTCGGGCTTTGGAGCCGGTTTCTCGGCCTCCTGGAAGGCCACGAAGCCGTTCAGTTTGTCGCCGGTCTTGAATCCCTTGACCATCGGGAACTTGTCGATCTTGCCAGTGGCCAGGTCGAGGATACCGATGCTGTCCTTGGGCATCTCGTTGGGTTTCTTCTTGTCGATCTTTGCCTGGCGAGTTTCCTGGAACTTCGGGGCGATGCGATACACGAGTTTCGTGCCGTCTTCCGAGATCTTGGCCTGTGAGGCGCGCTCCAGGTCGTAGGTCTTGCCGGTCTTGGTATTGTAGAGATGGAGCACCAGGTCGCCCTCCTGCGGGGCGACGGTCCAGCGGGCCCAGTCACCGTCGTTCTGGACGCTGAGGCCGCTCACGCTCTTCCAGTTGTCATACACCGAGTGATCGAGCGGCGGTTTGGCCGCGAAAGCGCTGAGCGTCACCACCAGCGCAGCCACAAAAAGCATGGATTTTTTCATATGAGAATTGATTTGTTATAATTTCCCAAAGCAATTCCCAAATTTACGAAAAAACTACGGGACAGCCAAACTGGCGCAAGGTCATCGGCCTTCTGGCCCCCTCCGGCAGCGGTCTCTTTGCGCCTACCCCCGATTTCGGCCCTTGGCGCAAAACAATCGGCCCCACAACGCGTGTGAGGCCGTTTGTGTTGCGCCTGGCTGACGGAAAAAAGACTCCAGGCCGTTGTGAATTATTTCACTTGTACTTTGAAGCCCTGGATATCGCTTTCCATAATTTTCAGCGGGACGGCCTTGCGATTTCAATGCCTTCTTCTTCCAGTTCGTAGCTGCTATAGGGTTTGCCGTAGTGCTGCATCGTGTAGGCATCGCGGACTTCGTTAACGGCGGCCCGGATGACTGACTGCGCGTTCACGAATGCGCCGTATGGCGTTGCGCGATCGTTCTGGAGAAGGATCAGATAGGTCTGCGGCTGGGCTTTGATGATATTGACCAATATGGGCTGCAATACCTCCATTTCGATGTTCTTGTCGTCCAAGCGGAATTGGCCGCGGGCGTTGATCAATAGCCGGTGGGGGGTCTCTTTGCTCAGTTTGAAATCTTCCTGGACCGTCCAGCCTTTCTTTTCGGCGTTTTCACGGGTGGGCGGAAGCAGGCGGGGCGCTTCTTTCTCCTGCCCATTGCCGAAGTCACAGTTGTATCTGACCTTCAGGAGTTCTTTGCCGCGCAGCTGTTCGCGGACATCTTCAATCAGGCCCATCTTGCATTCGGGTTCGGCATCGAGGACGACGGTGTGATAATTTCCGCTGAGAACGTTGGGAAGGTCTTTCTTCCAAATGGGACCATAGCTGTAGAGGCCGTCAATCTCTTCCGGGGAGAAGGTCCTCAGATAAAGGAACAGTGTGTCAGCTACGGCGTCGCCCTTGACGATCTTGAAGTAGGCATGCTCGGTCCGTTTCTCGACGGGGGCGGATGATTTCGGTACGACAAGGCCGACTTGCTTGTCGGTCGTTACGGAATTATCACTAACTTTGTAGTCAGTGACCGTGCGGGCGTTGGCGGCCAGGAAGACCAGCGCCAACGGCAGAAGGTAGAGGCCTCTGAGCGCCCTGACCTTCGGAGATCTGGATTTTGACATCATGGTAATACGGTTTTTAAGGATACTGTGATGGAAGCTGTTGGTGATGGAGTAGCCGCTCGCACCAACAGCTTTTTTTACTAAGGAATATTGATAGGCCTTCACGTCAGCACCGTGGCTGAGCACGGCGTCGTCGGCCTCGTACTCGTGGATGGCCCGCAGCTCGCGCTTCAGCAGCCAGGCAGCAGGATTGAACCACTGCAGGTCGCAAAAGATCTCGGCCAGCAGCACTTCCTTCGAATGACCGAAGGCCAGATGCGCCTTTTCGTGCGCGAGGATGAAGGGGCTTGCTTCTTCGAAATCGTTTCTTGAAAGGACGATCCACTGCATCCAGCTGAAGGGGGCCAGATCGTGATCGACGACGATGATGGACGTTCCGTCGGCATCGTAATGCTGTTCGCCGCCGCGGATCAGGCGGGATACCTGCAAGGCCGAGTAAGCCGTGTGTGAAAGCGTGACGATAACACCGGCGACGTACAAGCCCAGCAAGGCCCATTGCCACCAGGGGGTTTTGGAAGTTGTCGCTTGCGACGGCAGGCCAGGGGACTCTGAACCGGTTGCCGTAATTTCCGGATTCCGCATGCCATCCGCCGGCATTTCAAATTCAGAAACATGCGCAACAAGTGCTGACTCTCCGGCGGGAATCATCTCCGTCCGGTGTACCGTGATGATGCAGAGAGGGAGGAGCGCCGAGAGAACCAGCGCGCCCATCAGGACATACCGGCCGAGGCGATGGAATGTTTCACGGCTGAGCAACAGCTTGTAGAACAGATAGAACGCTACCAGCAGCAGCGAGACTTTCCCGATATAGATAAGAAGTGCCGTCATCGTTTCCGGATTATTTTTGGTTTTCTATCTGCTCGATCAAAGCCTTGAGTTCATCGACGTCGAGCTTCTTTTCTTCGACAAACTGCGATACCAGGCTTGCGTAGGAGTTGTCGTAGTAGCGCGACACGACTTCGCCAACCGTGGAGCCGCGGTACTGGCGCTCGGTGATGGCCACTTCATAGATGAAGGTATTGGCCACGGGCCGACGCCGCAGAAAGCCTTTGTTCTCGAGGAATCCTACCTG
>CAJODQ010000043.1:13373-15896 GCA_905233345.1 uncultured Bacteroidales bacterium | reverse complement strand
CACCTGATTTTCCATTCAGTCCTGACAGACATTTGTATTTCAGCGCCGGACGAAGGTCCACTCCCAGGGCATATTGTGTCCTGATGCGGGCGGGCCGGGGAGCCGGTCAAGTTCATTGAAATACAAAACTGTTATGGTAAAATCTTCACAATTGGTGGCCTGGACCGAGAACGGCCGGGTCCGCATGCTCCCCTCGCTGGTACGCCAGCTGGCACAACCGTACATTGAGCAGATTGAGGATATCGAAAGCCTACGTCCGTTCCACTTCCGGGAACAGCCGAAGTATCTGATCGAGTTGAGCCGTGCCTACGAGAATCTGGGCGTCTACTATGAACGCGTCGGCTACATCCGGGAAGCCTTCGAAGCCTATGCGGCGGCAGCCATCGAGGTGACGAACGTCGATGACTTCTGGTGGTGCGACTGCGACGAAGGGTTCGTTCTCAGCATGCCCTTCCGGGGCCGCTTCTTCACGATGTATGGCCAATGCCGCCGGCTGCTGCGGAAACTTCCCGCCCTCAGGGACACGGCGGCCTATGCAGCCCTGATGGACGACTACAAACGGGTCACGGCGGTCCTCGACATCTGGCACCAAGAAAACCTATAGGAATCCCGCAAAAAATGATTAATTTTGTTAATTGCAACTGATTCCTATGAAATACGATGTGATCGTCATCGGCGCCGGCCCGGGAGGGTATGTCGCCGCCATCCGGGCCGCACAGCTCGGCTTCAATACAGCAGTCGTCGAACGGAGTGAACTGGGCGGGATCTGCCTCAACTGGGGCTGCATCCCGACCAAGGCACTGCTCAAGAGCGCGCAGGCGCTACACTATGCCGAGCGCGGCGCGGAATATGGCTTTACGGCCGAGAACGTGCAGCCCGACCTGGCCGCCATCGTCGCCCGCAGCCGCGGCGTCTCGGCCACGATGAACAAAGGTGTGGAATACCTTTTCAAGAAAAACAAGGTGACGGTGATCAAGGGCAGCGGCAAGGTGCTCGCGGGCAAACGCGTGGAGGTGACGCCGCTCGAAGGCGCCGTCGAGGTCCACGAGGCCGATCACATCATCCTGGCAACGGGTTCGCGTCCGGCCGAGTTGCCGTTCGCGCCTATCGACGGCGAGAAGATCTGGTGCTACTACCAGGCCCTCATCCCGGAGAAGCTCCCGAAGTCGCTGGCCGTCATCGGCAGCGGCGCCATCGGCAGCGAATTCGCTTTCTTCTATCGCTCGCTGGGCGTAGACGTGACGATCATCGAGTTTATGGACCGCGTGCTCCCCATAGAAGACGACGACACCTGCGCGCAGATCAGCCGCAGCTTCCGCAAGATGGGCATCAAGGTCATGGTCTCGTCGGCTGTCCAGAAAGTGGATACGACCGGCGAGCTCTGCCGCCTGACGGTGCAGACGAAGAAAGGTGAGGAAATCGTCGAGGCCGAGAAAGTGCTGTCGGCTGTCGGCGTGCGTCCGAACACGGAGAACCTCGGCCTGGAAGCGCTCGGCATCGAGCTCAATCGCGGCAAAGTCCCGGTGGACAAGTATTATAAGACTTCCGTCGACGGCCTCTACGCCATCGGCGACATCATCGCGACTCCGGCGCTTGCGCATGTGGCTTCTTCCGAGGCTATCTGCTGCGTCGAGGCCATCGCCGGCCTGAATCCTGTACCCGTAAACTACGACAACATCCCGGGCTGCACCTACATCACGCCCGAAGTAGCGTCCGTCGGCATGACGGAGCGCAAGGCCAAGGAACTGGGCATCGACTACATGGTCGGCAAGTTCCCGTTCACGGCCTCCGGCAAGGCCACGGCCGCCGGCGCCCGCGACGGCTTCGTCAAGCTCGTGGTTGACGTTCCCACGGACAAGATCCTCGGCGCCCATCTTGTGGGTGACAACATCTCCGAGATGATCGGCGGCATTGTCGCCGCCCGCAACCTCGGCATCACGGCGAAACAGCTTGCCGGCTCCATGTTCCCGCACCCCACGATGAGCGAGGCGCTCATGGAAGCCGCTGCCGCGGTCCATTCCGAAGCGATCCATATTTGATGAAAAGGTATCTCTTTCTGATTGTCCTGCTTGCAGGACTGTTTGCCGCCCTTCAGCCGGCGTCCGCACAGAAGCGGGCTGTCCGGCTGATGAGCTATAATGTCGGTGCTTTTGGCAAGGAGCTGGAAGACAGCGCGCCGATGATTGCGCAGATGATCACGGAACTGGGCGCTGAGACGGTGGGGCTCAACGAGTTGGACAGCTGCAACCGACGGCATAATATCAACCAGGCGCAACATCTGGCCGATGCGTTGAATGCCGTGGCGGCCGAACGGAAAGAAAAGCCGCGCTGGCAGGGCCGTTTCGGCCGGGCGATGGCCTACGCCGGTGGCGCCTATGGCTGTGGCATCGTCAGCCGTTCCCGTATCGTGGATAGTTTCCGCATCGCCCTGCCGAAAGGCGAAGGCAGCGAGCCCCGGGTCTGCGTCGTCATCGAGACGCCGCGCTATGTCTTTGCGACCTGCCACCTCGACCACATCGGCGA
>CAJODQ010000043.1:0-13359 GCA_905233345.1 uncultured Bacteroidales bacterium | reverse complement strand
AGGCCCGCGTCCTGACCGAAACCCTGCAGCAACGCTATGGCAACAGCCGCAAGCCGGTTATCCTATCCGGTGACTTCAACGATGAGCCCGGCAGCGCCGTGATCCGTCAGCTCTCCCGCGACTGGACGCTTCTCTCTCCGCTGGAAAATACCTACTCCGCGAAAAATCCGCACGTCTGCATCGACTACTTCTGGCTCTTGCACAACGGCGCCCGCGCCGCCGTCACCGCCAGCGGTGTTCCCACCGCCTTCGCGACCGGCGACGTCCTGACCGCCTCCGACCATCTTCCCGTCTTCATCGACGTCAACTTTTAATCAGTCTCAAATAATCCGCTTGATGTTGTAGCTGTTGCGCTCGGAGGCGTTACGGGCGATCATTTCGCCGAGGAAGCCGGTGAGGAAGAGCTGGGCGCCGAGGAGGACGGCGACGAGGGCCAGGTAGAAGAGCGGCTGGTCGGTGACAGGGCGGAAGGTCGTTCCGTTGGCCTGGGCGATGAGCTTGGCGACGATCAGCCAGATGTCGATGATGGCGCCGATTACGAAGATCAGCGTGCCGATGCCGCCGAACAGGTGCATCGGTTTCTTGCCGAATTTCTGGAGGAACCAGATGGACAGCAGGTCGAGGAAGCCGTGGATGAAACGGCTCATGCCGAATTTGCTCTTGCCGTATTTCCGCGCCTGGTGGTGGACCACTTTCTCGCCGATGTTGTCGAAACCGGCGTTCTTGGCCAGGTAGGGGATGAAGCGGTGCATCTCGCCGTAGACCTCGATGTTCTTCACCACTTCGCCCTTATAGGCCTTCAGGCCGCAGTTCATGTCGTGCAGCTTGATGCCCGTAACCTTGCGGGCCGTGGCGTTGTAGAGCTTCGACGGCAGGTTCTTCGTGGCCACGTTGTCGTAGCGCTTCTTTTTCCAGCCCGACACCAGGTCGTAACCATCTTCGCGGATCATGCGGATCATCTCCGGAATCTCTTCAGGATTGTCCTGCAGGTCTGCATCCATCGTCACCACGATGTCGCCCTGGGCGGCCTCGAAGCCGCAGTAGAGTGCGGCTGACTTGCCGTAGTTGCGGCGGAATCCGATAGCCCGGATCCGGGGATATTGCTTCGAGAGTTCCTCGATGACTTCCCAGGAGTGGTCGCGGCTGCCGTCGTCGACCATGATGATCTCGTATTCCAGGTTATGCGGGGCCAGCGCCCGGTCGATCCAGGCAACCAGTTCGCGAAGCGATTCCTCTTCGTTGTAGAGGGAAATGACAATCGAAAGGTCCATGCCGTCAGAAATTGAATTCGTCGTTGTTTTGCTTCATCTCCTCATCGGTGAAGACGCTCTTGGGCTTGCCGGTGCGCGAAAGGATGGCGCTGAAAAGGATGCCGAGGAGCGAGCACCAGAAGAAGGTGGTGATGCAGTTGATCTGTGCGTAGTTGTCTTCCATCTTGAGCAGAATGTCTTCGACGCCGTCGGGCATCGTCGCGCCCATCTGCTCGAAACTCTCGAAGGCTTGTTCAAAAGCCTTTGCCACCGCATCGGGGAAAATGAACTGATATTCGACGAAGGCCCAAACTGCACAGACCAGGGCAGACAGCACGCAGACGATGACACCGTAGCCAAACACCGATTCATCCGGATGGTCTGCGGCGTATCGCTTCATGATGACGCGCAGCAACCAGATGCTGCCCACGAGTTTGACCAGCCAGAGCAGGGTGCTCAGGAAGGTGTTTTCGGTCAGGAAAGTGAGGGTCGATACGACGACGGTGACGGCGGCCAGGATCAGTCCGTCCCGGGCTGCCATGCTCCACTTGGAGCTTCCGCTGGATGCTATCTGTTCCAAAGTATTCTGTGTGTTAAGTCTACAAAAATAGAAAAAAACTGTCAATAATCGTTGTCTTGATGAAAAAACCACCGCCAACTCAGGGATGGCGGTGGTTGTCGAAGATGGGACGGATGGTCGTCAGTCAGACAGGATAATTAGGCTTCTACTTCTTTGGTGGCCTCTTTGACTGCGTCATTCACAGCTTTTTTGGCGGCATTGACGTTGTCTGTCACTTCCTTGTAGAAATCTTTCACCTCTTTCTCGAAGCGGTTGATACCGCATACGGCAACGATGTATCCCACACCGAGCAGGCAGATGCCGAGGCCGATGAAGGTGGAGAGGGTAGCGGCGGAAGCATCCGGGTTGCGGAGACCCAGCACGCCCAGAACGGCGCCAGCGATACCCACGAGGAGGATGACCCACCAGTACGGGAAGCCGACTTTCTTGTAGTCAAAGCTCTGGATGGCGAGGATGACACCTTCCACGAGCACCCAGAGTGCAAAGACGAGGGGCAGCGAGACGGCGACGAACAGATTGCGCGCCAGGAAGATGATACCCAGGAAGATCAACAGGAGTGCCGAGAGCATGCGGCTGCCGCTGTTGGGCAGGAAGGCCTGCGTACGGAAAGTGAAGATCATCTTGGAGATACCGGAAATCAGCGTGAAGCAGCCGATCATCCAAGCCGTTGCGAAAAGGGTGTTGGTCGGGTAGCAGATGCAGAGAATACCCAGGATGATAAGGAGGATGCCGGCAATGACCAGCCAAACTTTGGTGCTTTTCTTCATCATTTTGAACCAGTAGTTTAGTATTAGTAAATATGATTTTATTCTTCAAATTTAGTTAAAAAAAGGCAATATTATTCTCACTTTTGCGACAATTAACTTGTAAAAACTAAAATAGATTGATTTGTCCTAATAATTGATAGGAGATTGCGATGAATAGTCGTATCTTTGTATGACGAATCCAAACCGACTATGAAAAGACTTTTATACCTGATTCTGGGCCTGTTGGCCTTTGCTGCCTGCCAGAAGCAGGCGACCGAAGAACCCGCTTATATCGTCCAGGTGTCGCTGGGCGGCTGGCATTCCCCCGATTATTCGGCCGACGCCATTATCGCCCGCATTGATTCCGTCCATCAGATGATTCCCGTCAAAAAGGTCATCATCGGCTGGAGCCTCGACAAAGACATTTACCGGCAGGTAGGGGATTACCTGCACGAAAAGGGCATCCGTATGCTGCTCTGGCTCCCCGTCTTCGCTGAGACCGAGGAGGTCTGCGACAACACCCCCGCCGTCGATCTGTGGGGCAATATCCCCGCCAACTATGACCTCGCCGCCGGAGAGGGCTTCCGCTTCAACTGCCCGTCCGACCCGATGAACGCTGCCCATGTAGTTACCATCTATGACGACCATTTCAGCGACTGCGGCTTCGATGGCGTCTTCCTCGACCGCATCCGTACCCAGTCGTTCGTCAGCGGCGTGGGCGGCGTGCTCAACTGCGGCTGCCCCCTTTGTACGGAGCGCTTCGCTGCCGAAGGTGTCGACCTGGAAGCCGTGCGCAAAGCCTGGGAAGAGAAAGGCGATGATTTCCTCTCGGTGAGCGGCTACACGCCTGAAACGGGCTTTACTTTTACGGATCCCCTGGCTACACGTTTCTTCGAGGCCAAGGGCCATATCGTCAGCGGCGCGGTGGCGGCCATCGCCGACAGCCTGCGCAGCCGTGGGCTTGAGATCGGCATGGACCTCTATGCACCGTTCATGGCGCCTTTCGTGGGCCAGGACTATGCCATCTTGTCGCAGCACGCCGATTTCATCAAGCCGATGCTCTACCGCATGACCTTTGCACCGGCCGGCATGGGCTTCGAGTACGACTTGCTGCGCAAGGCCGTCCCCGGCGCGACGGGCTATCCCGACTTCCGGATGGACCTGGATTTCCTCTCCTCGCAACTGAAAGCCATGGAACCCTATCCCTGCGCCAAGTACCCGGGCATCGAGATCAACTACCGTGAAGGCGTTGCACCGACCTCGCCCGCTTATGTGCGAGAGTCCCTCGACGAGGTCATGCGCCATCATTTCGACGGTGCCGTTCTCTCCTGGAACATCATGGAAGCGCCGGATTCCCATATCCAGGCGCTGTCTCGCTAGGATTTGAAAAAAACTTTGGATATCCAAAAAGAATCTCTATCTTTGCAATCCCTATGGTACCTGGGCCGGGAGGTTAGGCACTGGTCTGCAAAACCAGGTAGAGCGGTTCAATTCCGCTAGGTACCTCTAAGCAACGAAACCAATGACGGTTTCGTTGCTTTTTTATTCGAGAGAGAAGTCCGAATCGAACGTCATGCGGTGACCATCGGCAGGATGGCGTAAACTGAGGTGGGCTGCGTGGAGCAGGAGACGGTCGGCCGGGGATCCACCATAAAGCCGGTCGCCGACGATGGGGCGGCCAAGGCCGGCGGGATGGGCGCAGTGCACGCGCAGCTGGTGGGTGCGGCCGGTGTAGGGGATGAGCCGGACGAAGGCCGCTCCGTCGTCACGGACTTCCAGCACTTCATAGTCGGTGACAGCCGGCTTGCCGCCTTCGGGGTCGACCATTTGCCGCGGCCGGTCGTACCAGTCGGGTGCCAGCGGCAGCGTGATTATGCCGCGTTCGCCGATCTTCAGCGGTTTTTCGCCCGCCATGACCCAGGCCAGATAGGCCTTCGATACTTCGCGGTGCTCGAACTGCTGCTGCAGGGCGGTCTGTGCCGCGGGATCTTTGGCGAAGACCATGAGACCGGAAGTGTCCATGTCGAGCCGATGGCAGGCCAGGACGGGGCTGCCGCAATAATTACCCAGCCAGTCCTGCAGAGATTTCCGGGGCGGGATACCGTCGACCGGGCGGCCGGGGACGGCAAGCATGCCGGCGGGTTTTTCAGCCACGATGATCGCCGCATCTTCGTAGCGGACGACGGGTTCGGTCAAAGACCAATGTGCGTCGCTTTCCAGGGGATTGGGTTCGACATCCAGGCCCTGAAGCATATAGCCGAGCAAGGGACCGCATTTGCCGGTGCAGGCGGGATAGAAAGCGCCGCTGCGGCGGATTTCACGGGCGGGAGAGGAGCCATACCAGAACTCGCCGATGGCGAGGGGTTTGAGGCCGTGGGTGAGGGCGTAGTGCAGGAGTTTGGGGGCGGCGCAGTCGCCGGTGCCGCCGGGCGGCGTGAGGCCGCGGTCGGCAAAGATCTGCCGGATGGAGCGGCGCTGGCCGTAGCCGTTGACAACGACATATTGGTCGAAGAGCCAGTCCTGGAGGCGTCGGGATTCTTCGGGGGAGGAGCTTTGGATGTCCTCGGGTTTCCAGTCGAATATCGGAGGCACGAAGCCGTCGACGAATGAGCGGCCGCCGGCGAGGCCGGAGAAGGCAAAAAGAAAACGCTCGCTCGCTTCCACTTCTAATACGCCCAGCATTTTGCCTTCAGCGAACAAGGCTTTTAGCTCGGGCGAGGCGTCGATGCGGTCGGTCAAGGCTCGGGCGGCTTCGACGATCGAGGGGGAAGGGGTGTAGCAGAAAGGGTTATTCAACATAGAGGACCAGCCCCTTGAGGTAGGCGCCTTCCGGATGGAAAATGTTGACGGCATGGTCGGCCGGCTGGTTGAGGCGATCGATGATGCGCACGCGACGACCCGTATCTGCAGCGGCACTAAAGATAGCGAGCGCGAAAGCCTCGCGGTCAACCACTTGTGAGCAGCTAAAAGTGAAGATGATGCCGCCCGGCGCAACGGCACCGATGGCGGCGGCGTTCAGCCGCTGGTAGGCGCGCAGGGCGTTGGGCAGGGCACCGCGGTGCTTGGCGAAAGCCGGCGGGTCGACGATCATCAGGTCGTAGGCATCTTTCGGTGCATCCTTGACGAAATCGATGGCGTCGCAGCACAGCGAACGGTGCGGGGCGTCGGGGCCGAAGTTCAATGCGATATTCTGGTCCACGAGCTCGACGGCCCGCGCAGAACTGTCGACCGAGTCGACGCTGACGGCTCCGCCGGCCAGCGCGTAGACGCTGAAACCGCCGGTATAGCAGAAAAGGTTCAGGACACGCCGTCCACGGGCATAGCGTTCCACGAGCGCACGGTTTTCCCGCTGGTCGAGGAAGAAGCCCGTCTTCTGGCCTTTCTCCCAGTCCACCAGGAATTGGTGCCCGTTTTCCAGGACGGTGCGGGGACAGAGCGACGCAGCGGGACCTGCCTGCCAGAGATAGCCGTCACCCAGTGCGAGACCGGCCTTGAAGGGTGCCGTACCCTCGCTTTTGTCGTAAACGGCCAGCAGACTCTTCCCGTAAACTATCCGCAGTGCCTCAGCCAGGTCTTGGCGTGCGAGGAACATGCCCGCGGAGTGCGCCTGCAGCACGCAGACGCCGTCATACCAGTCAATGACCAGGCCGGGCAGGCCGTCGCCCTCGCCGTGGACGAGGCGGTAGCAGTTCGTGGCAGTGGCATCCGCCAGCCCAAAGGCCTTCCGCGCATCAAGGCAGCGCTGCAGCCGACCCTGCCAGAACGCGGCGTTCGTCACCGGTTCTTCCTGCGGGTCGAAACTCAGCATCCGCACGGCAATCGAGCCGATTTGGTAGTGGCCCCAGCCCAGGAATTCTTTCTTTCCGGAATAGACGCACACCACGTCGCCCTCGGCCGGGTCGGGTCCTTCAATGCCGCCGATGGCCCCAGAGAACACCCAGGGGTGGAAACGCCGCAGCGATTCCTCGCGTCCTTTCTTGAGATAGAGGCGTGTCATAGGCGTTGCGAAGCGAGCAGGGCTTTGTACATCTTGACGCAGATCCAGGCGTCCGTGGCGGCGTAGAGTTTTTGCGCGTCGGACAGCGGATCTGCTTCCCAGTTGGAACATTGCTGTGCCTTGGAGACCTTGCTGCCCAGGATAATGGCAGCCATCTTGCGCACGCTCTTTTCCTTGATGCCGTAGACTTCGCCGAACGACTGCAGGTCCATGAAGCGGTGCGGCTCGAAGGCGCAGTAATGCTGCAGTCCGTGGATGTCCTCGCCCACGGCGGCGCCGATCTTCGTGATGTAAGGATCGGCCATGATGTCGGCGATGGGTTGGGGGAGACCCAGCTCGGGGAGGCGGAAAAGGAAGGCTTCCGTCTCGCTGGAGAGCTGCAGGAGCGCCGTGTGGTGCCGCGGCTGGTGGGGCTGGAACACCGGTTTGGTCTCGGTGTCGAAGCCGATGAAACGCTGGGCGGACAGGTGTTTGATGGCGTGCGACAGGTCGCGTCCGGGCTTGGTGATGACGTAAATCTTGCCAGGGAAGGCGGCCAGTTCGAGTTGTTCGATTTCTTCGGGCGTTATGGTCTCTTGGAACATCGGTTCTATTTGAGCGTAGGGGCGATCAGCGCATAGGAATAGGGAAGACGTTCCTCAATGCGCAGCAGATTGTTCTTGTCGATATTGTCGTAAGCGAAGGGCACCTGCTTGGTGCTCAGTTCTTCGGTGCCGGGCGTCCGACCATATTTGAAATCGTGGGTAAGGTAGCCCTCCGGCGTCAGGCAGTTGTCTTCGAGCAGGCTGCTGGGGATGGAAATGTAGGCTTCCACCTGCGTAGGGGTGATGCGATAGGCCAGGTTGCCGTCCTGCCGCAGGGTCTGGTAGCACTCGATGGCGGTGTAGACGGCCGGGTCGATGAGGGTCACCTCGTCGGCAATCAGTTCCCGGTAGGGATAGCGTCCGTCCTCGCGGTATTCGCGGAGCCAGGCCAGCATCTCCTTGACGGTCTCCTGGTAGAAGGGATAGTGCGTGCAGCCCAGGATGATGGCGCGGATGGGGGTGCCGTTGCCGCTCTGGCGGTGATGCTCCAGCAGCGTCACGATGTTGTAGCGGGCGTAATTGGCGGCGCTGTTGAGCTGGATGGAAGCGTATTTTCCGCCGGCTTCGCGCCGGGCCAGGATCTGGTTGTCGGAGAAGTCGAAATTGTAGGCCTTGATCAACTCCGGGTGGATGTCTTCGGGGCCTTCACCCAAAATGGGACCCATATAGCTGCTGCTGGGCGCAAAGAGGTTGGGGTTCACGTATTCGGGATCGGAATCCACGGCCTCCGCAAAACCCTCTCCGCCTTCATTGACGATATCGATGGGGGTGGTGATGCCGCGCCGGGCGAGTTCGGCCCGCAGGGAACGCTCATACACACCCGAGGCGATGGTGCCCGGGGTGGCCAGCACGCCGATGGCGAAGGGTGCCGTGTCGGGCTGGATGTCCAGCGCATCGATCGTGGCCTTCACGCCGGCGTCAATCACTCCGATCACCTTCACGCCCGTTCCGGACTGCTGGAGCAGCGATTCGATCAGGCCGAGGCCGTAAGCCGTGGCGGTGTTGCAGGCCACGACGATGATCTTGACCCGCGGCTTGCGGCCGCTGGGCTGCTCCTCGATGCCATTGATGAAATAGTCATCGTCGAGCAGGAAGAGGGCGTCCTTAAGCACGAGTTCCTGCAGGTAGGCGGTATTGCCTTCGGCCGCGTAATTGCCGTAGGGCATGTTGGCCTGGTCGGCCAGGTAGACGAAGTGCTCACCGGCAAAGTCGAGGATGCTGTCGCGCCCCTCCGCGCCGGTGATGTTGTCGAAGTGGTCGAGGCTGAGCAGTTTCTCGAGGACGGTAAGTCCGCCGGTGCCCGAATCGAAGATGCCGATGGGCAGGCTCCGCATGTCCGTGGGATAATTGTTGAAATCCACAAAGAAATGGGAGGCCGTGTCATAGAGCGCCTTGTTGACGATATGCGGGTTATCGATCGGAACCTGTTTCTGGCCGCAGCCCGCCGCGATGAGAAGCAAAACGGCGGCGGCCGTCACCATGCCGGAAAGAGAGAAACTGCGATGCATGATTTTTGGTTTTTATCTGGCAAAATTACTAATTTTGCTGAATATAAAGAAACGGATATGAAAAAGTCGCTCCTGGCAGTCCTGCTGCTCCTTCCGCTGACCGTTTTTGGCCAGAACCGTGTCCAGAATTACATTGACCAGCAGATGAAAACCGATTCGCTGCTGATCAACGCTGTGGTGGGTATCCTGGCCGTCGATGAGAACGGTGTGGAGATCGCTTCCTGGAACCCCGACATGCCGCTGCTGACGGCTTCCACGATGAAGACCATCACCACCGGCCTGGGCTACGAAGTGCTGGGTCCGGACTACCGTTTCTCCACCCGCGTGGCCTATGACGGACGCATCGAGAACGGGGTGCTGCAGGGCAACCTCTACATCGTGGGGGGCGCCGACCCGACCCTGGGCTCGCGCGACACCATCGCCTTCACGGTCGACTCGATCTTCGGCATCTGGGCCAAGGCCGTGAAGGATGCGGGCATCCGTCGCATCAACGGCCGCATCATCGGCGACGACCGCATCTTCGATGAAGAGAACATCCCCGACAGCTGGTCCTACGGCAATATCGGCTACGATTATGGCAGCGGCACGTCCGGCCTGTCGTTCTGCGAGAACCTGAGTTATTTCGAGATCGCCCCTGGCGACTTCCTGGGTGATCCCGTGCGCATCACGCCGCTGGGCCCCCAGGCGCCCGATATCATCTATGTCAACGAAGCGATCACCGGCGAGAAGGGCGATGGGGACAATACCGTCTACTACGCGTCCAGCATCACGCCGATCGGCAAGTTTGAGGGAACCTACGGGATCGACGCGAAGCCGCGCACCCTGGTCCAGTCCAACAAATACGGACCGGCCACCTGCGCCGCCGAATTCGCCGCCTTCCTGTTTGAGAAAGGCATTGGCTGCAAAGGCGTGACGGACGTTCGCGCCATGGCCTACGACTATTCCGTGCCGGCGCAGACCGATTTGAAATACATCGCCGAGACCTTCTCGCCCGAACTGCGGCGCATCGTCAAGGTGACCAACACCATCAGCAACAACTTCTTCGCCGAGACCATCTTCAAGATGGCGGGCAAGACGCTGATCGAGCGCAAGACCGGTGAGCCCTGCATGGGCGTCACCTACAGCGCGGCGAGCCGCATCGTCCGGGAATACCTCAACGACCGCGGCGTCTCGACCTACGGCTATACACAGGACGACGGCAGCGGCCTCTCGCGCCAGAACTACGTGTCGCCCCGCTTCTTTACGCGCTTCTACGCCATGATGGCCCTCAGCCCCGATTTCCCGGAGTACCTCTCCAGTTTCCCGGGCCCGGGCCGTCCCGGCACGCTGCAGGGGGTCCTTCGCCGGGCCGATCCGGCCATCAAAAGTACCATCTACGCGAAGAGTGGCTCGCTGTCCAGCGTGCGCTGCTATGCAGGCTACGTCAATTCGAAGCGCGGCCTGCTCCGCTTCGCCATCCTGGTCAACAATTACGACTGCCCCACCAGCAAGGTGCAGCCCAAGATCGAGGGCTTCCTGGAAGAACTCGGTAAATACGGTGCCAAACTTTAAAAACCACATATCATAATGCTCACACTTTCGAAAAAGGCGCAGGCGATGCCTGCTTCACCGATCCGGAAACTTGTTCCTTTCGCAGACGCTGCCAAGAAACGCGGGATCAAAGTCTATCACCTGAACATCGGTCAGCCCGACATCGAGTCGCCGAAAGAGGCGCTCGACGCGGTGAAGAACAACCAGCTCAAGGTCGTGGCCTATGCCAAGTCCGGCGGCAACGATTCGCTCCGCGAGGGTCTGGTCGGTTATTACAAGGGGATCGGCATCGATCTCGAGCCGGCTGACATCAACATCACCAACGGTGGCAGCGAGGCGCTGCAGATCGCGCTGTCGGTGACCTGCGATCCCGATGACGAGGTGATCGTCTTCGAGCCTTTCTATACCAATTACAACTCCTTCGCGCTCCAGAACGACGTGAAGCTCGTGCCCATCACCACGCACATCGAGGACGGTTTCGCACTGCCGCCGATGAGCGAGGTGGAGAAGCACATCACGCCGAAGACCAAGGGTGTGGTGATCTGCAATCCGGGCAACCCCACGGGTTGCCTCTATACGAAAAAGGCGCTGCTCGAGCTGGGCGAAATTGCGAAGAAGCACCAGTTGTTCATCTATGCCGACGAGGTGTACCGCGAGTTCTGCTACACCGATGAACCGCACTTCTCCTGCATGCACATCCCCGGCCTGGAGCAGAATGTCATCCTGCTCGACTCGGTGTCGAAACGCTACAGCCTCTGCGGTGCGCGCATCGGCTACCTCGTTTCGCGCAACAAGGAAGTGATGAACGCCGTGATGCGCTATGCACAGGCCCGTCTCTGCTCGCCGTCCTACGGCCAGATCGCTGCCGAAGGCGCGCTCGACGCCCCGGCTTCCTATTTCAAGGCCGTCCGCGATGAATATATCCACCGTCGCGACGTGCTGATCGATGGCCTGCAGAAGATGCCGGGTGTCATCGCCCCGCGTCCGATGGGTGCCTTCTACGCCGCCGCGCAGCTGCCGGTCGATGATGCCGAGAAGTTCGCCAAGTGGCTGCTGGAGGAATTCAACTACAACGGCGAGACCGTGATGGTCGCCCCGATGGCCGGCTTCTATGCCACGAAGGGCCTTGGTACGAACCAGATCCGCCTGGCCTACGTCCTCAAGGAAGAAGACCTGAAGCACGCCCTCGTCTGCCTTGAAAAGGCCCTCGAAACCTATCCAGGCAGGGTGTAGCCCGTCATGCCCGGCCAGCCGGGCGCACTTTTTTTTATGAGCCCGGTATTCACAGCATTGATGATCCCGTTCCTGGGAACCGCCCTGGGATCCGCTTTCGTGTTCTTCATGAAGCGGGACATGCCCGCCATGCTTCAGAAAGTGCTGCTGGGCTTCGCCTCTGGCGTTATGGTTGCCGCATCCGTGTGGTCGCTGCTGATTCCGGCCATCGAAATGGGGCAGGGGACATCGGCAGTCGTGCCGCCGGTCATCGGCCTGCTGGCCGGCTTTGCCTTCCTGCTGCTCATCGACTACATCACGCCGCACATTCACCCCTCCGGCAGTACGGAAGGCCCGCAGAGCCGCCTCTCCCGCACCGCGAAACTGGCCCTGGCCGTCACCATCCACAACTTCCCGGAAGGCATGGCGGTGGGTGTGGCCATTGCAGGCGCCCTGACGGCCGATTTCAATATGGCCGGCGCACTGGCCCTGTCGCTGGGTATTGCCATCCAAAATGTCCCGGAAGGAGCTATTATTTCGATGCCGCTGCGCGCGGAGGGGAATAGCCGCTGGAAGGCTTTCGGCATCGGCGCCCTGAGCGGTATTGTGGAGCCGATCGGCGGCGCGCTGGTGCTCCTGCTGGCCACCTCCATCCTGGGTATCATGCCCTACATGCTGGCCTTCGCCGCCGGCGCCATGCTCTACGTCGTCGTTGAGGAACTCGTCCCCGACTACTCCCAAGGCAAACACTCCAACCTCGGCACCATCGGCTTTGCCCTCGGCTTCGCCCTCATGATGGTGCTGGATGTCGTGCTGGGCTAAGCCCCTCCTACAAGATATCTTTGAAGGAAGCGTCGCGTTGGAACAGGTTTTCCGCGTAGGGACAGACCGGCAGAATGGTATAGCCATTTTCCCGCGCAAAGTCCACCGCTGCATTGACCAACGCCTTGGCGACGCCATGTCCCTGATACGCCTTTTCCACGACAGTATGCAGGATGGCGAACCGGGTGGGAGAGTCCCACTCATAGGTCAGATGGCCCATGCGCTGGCCATCCTCTTCCGCCAGGAAGAAGCCTTGCTCCCCGTCCTGATGGTGTGTGATGATCATTCTTTGTTCAGTTTGTAGGTCAACGCTTTGGCCGGACAGGCGTCAATTTGGGCCATCAGCTCTTCTGTCGTGGCATTCTCCGGTTTGCACCAGGGACGGGCAGCGGGATTGTAGACTTGCGGCAGCCGCCGGACACACTCACCGGCATGCTGACACAACTCCGGCCTCCAGATAATGGTCAGGTCTTTGGTTTTGTATTCTTTCTGCATGGCCTATTTGTATTTTTCGAAATGATATTTTTCCCGTAAATCAGCTTTGGTCTGTTCGTCCTGATGAGTGAAATATGCCTTGAAGCCCGGGCAAAAATTGATGTGCCAGCGCCAGAACCGGCCCCGGAATGACTTGGGATTCTTTTCGTAATGCGCCCTGAGTTTGCAGGTCTCGCAGGGATAATGTTGTGCCATAGTGTAGAAATCTAGATTCCATAAAGTTAGGAAGAATATTTGATTCAGCAAAAAGACCCTCATGCCGGGCTTGACCAGCATTACTCCGAAGGTTTTGGAGACCGCCATGAATTTTTTATCTTTGTAAGAGTTCCCCGATTATTCAAAGAGTTATGCCCAGCATCGTATCATTCGCAGGCAAGTTGATCAGAATCAATTTCGACAGCAACAGGATCGAACTTTCGAAAGACAGAGGTCGCACTTGGATCAGTCGTTTCAGCGGAACGTTTTGCGGGAAATTTGTGGAACTCGTAGCCTTCGGGGATGAGATCTTCGCCTTGACCGACAAAGGAGTCTTCAGCTCCTCCGACGAAGGTTTGACCTGGAGGCAGCGCTGCATCAATTCGATTGCGAAATCGCTGACGAGCCTGCAAGACGGCGGGGGAGAACTGATCGGAATG
>CAJODQ010000042.1 GCA_905233345.1 uncultured Bacteroidales bacterium | reverse complement strand
ACGGGGTCAATTTGCCGAGTTCCTTAGCCATGATTCACTCGAGCACCTGAGGATTCTCTCCTCACCCACCTGTGTCGGTTTACGGTACGGGCTAACGCACAATTAATGATCTGAAGATTTTCTCGGCAGTCTGCTTACCGTGACTATCAGCTCCCCCGAAGGGTTGCCGTACTGTCAGCCATCACCACACTCCAGCTCTTAACCAGAGCGTATAGCTACGACCTTCAACGTGCTATTCCGTCAGCACGCGCACGTGTCACTACTGCGTCTCTCCGTCTCTCATACGTTAGGTAATGGAATATTAACCATTTGTCCATCGTCTGCGCCTGTCGGCTTCGACTTAGGTCCCGACTTACCCTGATCCGATTAACGTTGTTCAGGAAACCTTGGGTTTTCGGTGTGCGGGTTTCTCTCCCGCATTATCGTTACTTATGCCTACATCTTCTTTTCCAACCGCTCCAGCCATCCTTACAGATAACCTTCACAGCCGACTGGAATGCTCCCCTACCACTCTTGCGAGTCCATAGTTTCGGCAGTGGTCTTGATGCCCATGCAACGCCGCTCGACTAGTGAGCTGTTACGCACTCTTTAAATGAATAGCTGCTTCCAAGCTAACATCCTAGCTGTCTCTGCGATGTCACTCCGTTCTCTCAACTTAAACCACGTTTAGGGGCCTTAACTGTTGGTCTGGGCTCTTTCCCTTTTGCCACCGGACATTAGCACCCGGCGACTCACTCCCACGAATCACTTTCTGGCATTCAGAGTTTGTCAGGATTTGATAGGCGATGAAGCCCTCGCATCCTATCAGTAGCTTTACCTCCAAAAAGCTGTCGTGAGGCTGTCCCTAAAGACATTTCGGGGAGTACGAGCTATCTCCCAGTTTGATTAGCCTTTCACCCCTACCCTCAACTCATCCAAATCCTTTTCAACGGAAACTGGTTCGGACCTCCAGTGCCTGTTACGGCACCTTCATCCTGGTCAAGGGTAGATCACTAGGTTTCGCGTCTGCTCCGTCCGACTGAACGCCCTGTTCAGACTCGCTCTCGCTTCGGCTTACGTGCCTCAAGCACTTAACCTCGCCGGACAGAAGCAACTCGTAGGCTCATTATCCAAAAGGCACGCCGTCGCTCCTTTCAAAGCTCCGACCGCTTGTAAACGAACGGTTTCAGGTTCTATTGCACTCCCCTGTTCGGGGTTCTTTTCACCTTTCCCACGGTACTGTCCTCTATCGGTCTTCTATGAGTATTTAGCCTTGCGGGATGGTCCCCGCGAATTCAGACAGGATTCTTCGTGTCCCGCCCTACTCAGGATTCCACTATTCCATGACAATTTTGCCGGTACGGGGCTGTCACCCTCTGCGGCGTACCTTTCCAGGTACTTTCCGTTCGTTGCCATTTCATTGTTGTGGTCCTATGACCCCGGCGTTGCCGTAACAACACCGGTTTGGGCTCTTCCCATTTCGCTCGCCACTACTTTGGGAATCGATGTTTCTTTCTCTTCCTCCAGGTACTAAGATGTTTCAGTTCCCTGGGTTTGCTCGCCGAAGCGTGTCAGGTCTTCAACCATCCGCGGATCAATTCGTGTTTGCCAATCCCCGCGGCTTTTCGCAGCTTACCACGTCCTTCGTCGCCTATAGAAGCCAAGGCATCCTCCGTTCGCTCTTTCTTTCTTCGTCTTGAATCATGTATTACTGACTGTTTTGTCTTTCTACATGCCTATTTGAAATTGTAGTCCCTTAACTAATACAGAAAAACTCTCTATCAATTAACAAACTATCTTTTGCTTTCAGTTTTTTTACCTCGTTTTCTCTCTCCAATAAGTCAATGAACTTGTCGTTTCTTCCGAAACGGGCTGCAAAGGTAAGCAGTTTTTTTTGAAAACAAAATTTTTTTGAAAATTTTTTGCTGAAAATAAAAAGAGGCCGGTTTTCGCCGGCCTCTCTTCTATTTATAATAGGTGTTCTACAGGTTGCTGACCACTTCGAAGTAGAGGGCGCCGTCAATGACCGTAGTCTTGTAGAGCGTGTTCTCTACGATGTAGTAGGTGCGGCCGTCGAGCTCGATCTCCTCGTAGTCGTTCGGGATCTGGGTGACCAGGGCGCCGATCGGAGCTTCGATCACGTAGTACTGACCGTTCTGGAGGATGTAGAAGACACCGTCCTGATAGTAGTACTCCTGGTTGAGCTGGTTGGCCACGTTGGTCACGTAGTCGTCGGTGTTGCGGATCACATAACCCGTGTTGGCCGTGGAGTAGACCTGGGCGAGGGCTGCTGCGCGCTGGGCACGTTCCACTTCGTTGCGGATGGTGTTGATCGCGATGGCGGTCAGCGCTACGTTAAAGAGCGTGGAAGCAATGCTGGTTCCTCTCGGAGGACGGACCACGTAGTAGCCGCCCAGTCTGTACGGACGGTAGTAGATACCGTCGTAATAGTAGTAGTCGAGACCGCCGACGCGCATCGTCATGTAGCCGCGGGGCAGGGTGTTGAGGCGATAGCCGAAGTAGTGGTCGCCGTAGCGGTGCGAAGGTACCGGAGCGTGGCGCGGCTCCAGATAAGGCCGGGTGTAGTGCGGCTCACGCGGACGCGGAGGTTCGTTGTGATACTGCACGGCGGCCGGCTTGTGGTTCGAAGGACGATTGCCGTAGATCGGATCGTTGTGCCTCGGAGCCTTGCTGCCGCTGTTGTTCGGCTTGACGGCCGGCTTGTTGTTGGATTTGTTAGCAGGTTTCACCTCGCGGTTCGACGGAATATTCTGCCGACCGATATCGCTGTTTTTGCGGCTGATCTGGGCGCTGTGGCTGTTGCTGCCGGAAGGTTTGGCGTTCGTCGTGTTCCGGCGATCCTGCACCTGCGGAGCGGGAGCGGATCTATGCTGCTGCGTCGCCTGGCTGCTGCGCTGCGTCGTTTGACTGTTACGCTGCGGAGCGGCTTTCTGCGACTCTTTGCGCTGGGGAGCAGCCGTGGTCTGCGAAGAACGGCTTTCGGCGGGCCGTGCCTTGAGGGTGCTCTCCGTGGATTTCGTCTTGGAGGTGCTGGTGTTGCTGTTGCCTCCGGTGCGACGGTTCTGGCCTTGTACCTCGAAAGGAGTAGTACACATCATTGCGATGCAAAGCATCAGTACTACAGTTGTGAATCTCTTCATAATTTTGAAGTGTTAAGGTTGAACTTGTAACAAAGATAGCAAATATGTTGCCGAAGCAGGAGTTTTTCCTTAATTTTACCTCAAATAATCAGAAAGAAACTATGGCAAAACGTGTTTTGGTGACGGGAGGAACAGGCTACATCGGCTCCCACACGACAGTGGAACTGCTCGAAGCAGGCTATGAAGTGGTTATCGTGGACAACCTTTCCAATTCGGAGCGCTTCGTCCTGGACGGTATCCGGAAGATTACGGGCAAGCGGGTTCCTTTCCACAAAGTGGACTGCCGCAGCCTGGCTTCGCTGCGCCGCATCTTTACCCGCTACCCATTCGACGCGGTGATCCATTTCGCTGCCAGCAAGGCGGTGGGCGAGAGCGTGGAGCAGCCCCTGCTCTACTACCAGAACAACCTGGTGTCGCTGATGAACATCCTGCAGCTGATGCGCGAATGCCAGGTGCCCAACCTGGTGTTCTCGTCGTCGTGCACGGTCTACGGCCAGGCGGAGAAACTGCCGGTCAGCGAGCAGACCCCGCGCCGCGAGGCCACGTCGCCCTACGGCAACACCAAGCACATGTGCGAAGACATCATCCGCGACTCCGTGGCGGCTTACCCCGAGATCAACAGCATCGCCCTGCGCTACTTCAATCCCATCGGCGCGCATCCCAGCGCCGAGATCGGCGAGCTGCCGCGCGGCGTGCCCAACAACCTCATTCCCTTCGTCACGCAGACCGCGGCGGGCATCCGCCCCATGCTGAGCGTATTCGGCGACGACTACAACACGCCCGACGGCTCCTGCATCCGCGACTACATCAACGTCACCGACCTGGCCAAGGCCCATGTGGTGGCGGTGAGCCGCATGACCGGCGGCAAGATGAAACAGCGCTTCGAAGTGTTCAACGTCGGTACCGGCCGGGGCGTCTCGACCCTTGAGGTAGTGCGCACCTTCGAAAAGGTGAACGACCTGAAACTCAACTATAAGATCGTGGGACGACGCGCCGGCGACATCGAAGCCGTGTGGGCCGATCCCAGCTTCGCCAACCAGGAACTGGGTTGGAAAGCGGAAAAGACGCTCGAAGAGACCTTGCAGTCGGCCTGGAACTGGCAGAAGCACCTGGGCAAAAAGAAATAAACACTTGTACATATGGAAGAAGAGAACAAACCTACGTCGCTGCCGGAGAATGCGTTCCGGAAGCTGGCGCCGGGCGAGCAGTATGAACCCCTGCTCAAGCCCGACAAGGAGTATCCCGAAGTGACGCCCTGGTCGGTGAGCCTGGGCCTGGTCATGACCATCATCTTCTCGGCCGCCGCGGCCTACCTCGGCCTGAAAGTGGGCCAGGTGTTCGAAGCGGCCATCCCCATTGCCATCCTGGCGGTCGGATTCTCGAGCGCCTTCAAGAAAAAAGATGCGCTGGGCCAGAACGTCATCATCCAGTCGATCGGCGCCTGCTCGGGCGTGATCGTGGCGGGTGCCGTGTTCACGCTGCCGGCCATTTACATTCTTGGGCTGGATGTCAATTTCGTGCACATGTTCCTCAGCTCGCTGCTGGGCGGTGTGCTGGGCATCCTGTTCCTGATCCCGTTCCGGAAATATTTCGTGAAGGAGCAGCACGGCGAATATCCGTTCCCCGAAGCGACCGCCACCACGCAGGTGCTGGTCAGCGGCGAGAGCGGTGGCAAGAGCTTCAAGACCCTGCTGACGGCAGGCTTGATCGGCGGTATCTACGACTTCCTGGTGTCGACCTTCGGTCTCTGGGCGGAGACGCTTTCCACGACCGTGACACACTGGGGCCAGGTGGTGGCCGACAAAGCCAAGGTCGTGCTCAAGATCAATACAGGCGCGGCGGTCCTCGGCCTGGGCTACATCATCGGCCTGAAATACGCCTTCATCATCTGCTGCGGTTCGCTGCTGGTGTGGCTGGTCGTCATTCCGCTGATGGGTGCATTCTGCGGCGGTGCCGACATTCTCGGCATGAGCTTCTCCGATGCCATCGGGCAGATGTCGGCCGACGAGATCTTCCGCACCTACGCGCGCCAGATCGGTATCGGCGGTATCGCCACGGCCGGTATCATCGGCATCATCAAGCAATCGAAGGTCATCAAGGATGCCGTGGGCATGGCAGTGCGTGAGTTCAGCAAGAAGGGTGCTGCGACCGCGGAGAAAGTGGAACGCACGCAGCGCGACCTCCCGATGAAGACTGTCGTTTTCGGCATTGTCCTCACCCTGCTGGCGGTGTTCGCCTTCTTCGCCTTCGGCGGTGTGGTCGATAACGTGTGGCAGGCGCTCGTGGGCCTGCTCGTGGTAGCGGTCATCTCCTTCCTCTTTACGACCGTCGCGGCCAACGCGATCGCCATCGTGGGCACGAACCCCGTGAGTGGCATGACCATCATGACCCTCATCATCACGGCACTCGTGCTGGTGGCCTGCGGCCTGAAGGGCAATGCCGGCATGGTGGCCGCGCTGCTGATCGGCGGTGTGGTCTGCACGGCACTCTCGACCGCCGGCGGCTTTATCACCGACCTGAAGATCGGTTACTGGATCGGCACGACGCCGGCCAAGCAGGAGACCTGGAAGTTCCTGGGCGTGCTGGTGGCCGCTGCGACCGTGGCGGGCGTGGTGATCCTGCTCAACAAGACATACGGCTTCGTAGGTCCGCAGGCGCTCGTCGCTCCGCAGGCCAACGCCATGGCCGCCGTCATCCAGCCCATGATGGAAGGGGGCAGCGCCCCGTGGCTGATGTACGGGCTGGGCGCCATCATCGCCATCCTGCTGACGATCTTCAAGGTGCCCGCACTGGCCTTCTGCCTGGGCATGTTCATCCCCATCGACCTGAACCTCCCGCTGCTCGTGGGCGGTGCCATCTCCTGGTACGTCAGCACGCGCAGCAAGGACAAGGCCGTCAATGCGGCCCGGCAGGAGAAGGGTACCCTTATCGCTTCCGGCTTCATCGCCGGCGGCGCCCTGATGGGCGTGGTGAGCGCCATCCTGAAGTTCGCCAACGTGGACTGGTTCCTGACCGACTGGAACGCCAAGTATGGCGAAGTCATCGCCATCATTCCGTTCCTGCTGATCATCTTCTACATGATCCGCTCTTCGATGAAAGTTGACAATGAAAAATGACAGATATGGAAACTGTAACTGATAAATTCTTACGCTATATCTCGGTCGAGACGACGTCCGACGAGAATGGGACGACGCATCCTTCGAGCCTCAAGGAGCTCGACCTGTCCCGCATGCTGGTGGAAGAGATGAAAAAGATGGGCATCGCGGACGCCTCGCTCGACGAGAACGGCTACGTGATGGGCACCATCCCTTCCAACATTGACAAGAAAGTCCCCGTGCTGGGCTTCATCGCCCACGTCGACACCTCGCCAGATGCTTCTGGCAAGGATGTCAAGCCCCAGTTCATCCGCAACTACAATGGCAGCGACATTCCTCTGAAGGGCGTTCCGGGCCTGGCCCTGCGGGTGGCCGACTTCCCCGAAATGCTGGACTACAAGGGGCAGACGCTCATTACCACCGATGGCACGACGCTGCTGGGCGCCGACGACAAGGCCGGCGTGGCCGAGATCATGACGGTCGCCGAATACTTGCTCACGCATCCCGAAGTCAAGCACGGCACCATCAAAATTGGCTTCACGCCCGACGAGGAGATCGGCTGCGGCGTGGACTTCTTTGACGTGAAGAAGTTTGGCGCGGACTACGCATACACGATGGACGGTGGCGCGATCGGCGAGCTGGAGTACGAGAACTTCAACGCCGCGGGCGTCAAGATCCGCATCCAGGGCTGCAACATCCACCCGGGCTATGCCAAGGGCAAGATGGTCAACGCCATGCAAGTGGGCATGGAACTGGCCCGGCTGCTGCCCGTGGAGCAGCGGCCCGAATTCACGCAGGATTACGAGGGATTCTTCCACCTGACCGGCTTCAACGGCACGGTGGAGGAGGCAACGATGAGCTACATCCTCCGCGACCACGACATGCAGCGCTTCGAGCAGAAGAAGGCGCTGATGGAGGCTGCCGTCACTTTTATTAATAAGAAGTATGGCGACATCGTGACCCTGGAAATGAAAGACCAGTACTACAACATGCGCGAAAAGGTGGAGCCGCACTACTTCATCATCGAGCGGGCCATCAAGGCCATGGAAATGGCCGGCATCCAGCCGAAGGTCCAGCCCATCCGCGGTGGCACCGACGGCGCGCGCCTCTCCTTCATGGGCCTGCCCTGCCCGAACATCTTCGCCGGCGGCCACAATTTCCACGGCAAGCTGGAATTCGTGCCGGTCGAAAGCATGGAAAAGGCGACGGAGGTCATCAAGAATCTGATTGCGCTGTACGCTGAATAAAAAAAGAAATGCCGGGTCAAAGCCCGGCATGACGAAAGGATATAACCTTTATAAAGACGTCACCCCGGGCTTGACCCGGGGTCTTTTTTATTTATACAAGTAGTACTTCTTCGACAACTCCTTGAACGCGTCAACGTCTTTCATCCAGTAATCCTTGATGTCATCGACGAGGAAGCGCTGGCTGAAGGTGTTGCGGATGTGGTCGGTGCCGCAGACGATGTCGTTGGTGCGGTTGACCTTGCCGTCGAAGGGGTTGTGCTCGGGGTAGAGCTTGTGGGCGGCCTGCATCACGTAGAAGTTGATGAGGGTCAGCGGAGCGGCTTCGTAGTCGGTGAAGAAATACTGCACACCGTGGAGCAGCTTGCCCTGGTCGCCACCGAAGAACGGCTTGTAGTGGATGGTGCGCCAGGCCACGCCCGGGATCTGGTAGCTGTCGAGCTCAGCCTTGAAGGCCTCGGCGTCGACCCACTCCGCGGCGAACACCTGGAACGGCAGCGTGTAGCCCACGCCGATGTTCAGGAAGTGACCCGAGAAGTCACCCACGATGCCGGCGCAGGGATAGCCGATGGCGTTAATCGCCTGCGGTACCTGCGGCGAAGGCAGGATCCACGGCAGTCCGGTCTCCTGATAGGTCATGTCGCGCGTCCAGCATTCCATCGGCACCACGGAGAGTTCGCACTTGAGCGCGGGCTCATCGCCTTTCTCGCCGCAGTTCAGTCCCTCTTCGTTGAGCAGCTGTGCCAGCTCGCCCACCGTCAGGCCATAGACATACGGGATGGCGAATTCGCCCACATAGGAGAAGAAGCCCGGCTCCACGTAGTTGCCTTCCACCTTCTCGCCACCCAGCGGGTTGGGGCGGTCGAGCACCATCACGGCCACGCCGTTCTCGGCGCAGGCGCGCATCATCAGGCCGAGGGCGCTGATGAAGGTATAGGAGCGTGTGCCCACGTCCTGGATGTCGTAGACCACCACGTCGAGGCCCTCGAGCATCTCGGGCGTCGGCTTGCGGTACTTGCCGTAGACGGAATAGACCTTCAGGCCCGTGGCCTCGTCGAAGGTATCTTCGGCATGGCCGCCGGCATAGATGTCGCCGCGCACACCGTGCTCCGGCGCAAAGAGCCGCACCAGGTTCACGTTCTCCGCCTTGTAGAGGATGTCAATGGTGGAGTGGAGCTTGCGGTCGACGCCGCTGGGGTTGGTGAGCAGGCCCACCTTTTTGCCTTCGAGGCCGGCAAAGCCGCGGTCGCGAAGCACTTCAATGCCCGGTTTGACCACCGGAGCGGGGCAGCAGGTCTGGGCCTGCGAGCGGCAGCAGGCGCAGAGCGCCAGCACGGAAGCCGCCAGAATCAGGATTCTTTTCATTAGGTCAGAAGATTATTTGCGTCCATAATCGGGATCGACATTGCGGCGCGCCAGGAAGGTCACGAAGACCGTGGCAATGCAGCAGACCATCACCATCCAGAAGAAGTTGACATAGCCCAGCGACTCCTGGATGTAGCCGGCGAACATGCCGGGGATCATCATGCTGAGCGCCATGAAGGCGGTGCAGATGGCATAGTGGGCCGTCTTGAATTCGCCTTCCGAGAAATACATCATGTAGAGCATGTAGGCCGTGAAGCCGAAGCCATAACCGAACTGCTCGATGGCCACGGCGATGCTGATAGCCACCAGGCTGGTGGGCTGGACAACGCTCAGGTAGACGAAGGTCAGGCAGGGGAAGGTCATGCACGCCGCCATGGGCCAAAGCGATTTCCGCAGACCCCAGCGTGAAGCCATGACGCCGCCGATGATACCGCCCAACGTCAGGAAGATCACGCCGATGGTGCCATACACGATACCCACTTCCGAGGTGGGAAGGCCGAGTCCGCCCGCATCGCGCGAAGCCACCAGGAAGGGCATGCACATCTTGATGAGGAAGGCTTCGGGGAGGCGATAGAGGAGCATGAACACGATGACCAGCAGCACGCCCGGCTTGGTGAAGAAGGTGGCGAAGGTGCGGCCGAATTCCTTGAAGATCTCCTTGGCCTTGTTGCCCGTATCGGCCTTCAGGTGCGAGGTGTCGGCGGCGGGCTTGGGGATGAAGAAGGTATGGTAGAGGGTGACGGCAGCGAATAGGATGGCCGAAATCATGAGGGTCATGCGCCAGGATGCGGGGATGTTGCCCGTCCGGGTCTCGATAAGGCCCGCAATGGCCACCAGCACGCCCTGTCCGAAGATCGAGGAGAGGCGGTAGAAAGTACTGCGAATGCCCACGAAGGCGGCCTGATTCTTCTGTGACAGGGCCAACATGTAGAAGCCGTCAGCGGCAATATCGTGCGTGGCCGAGGCGAAGGCCGTGATGATGAAGAGGATGAGCGTGAAGGTAAACATGCTCATCGGCGTCTCGCCCGAGGCGATCAGTGCAGCGTCAGGCTTGGGCAGGGTGAGGGTCAACAGCACCATGGCCGCGGTCATCAGCATCTGCATGGTAAGGATCCACCAGCGCTTGGTCTTGATGATGTCGACGAAGGGGCTCCAGAGGGGCTTGATGGTCCAGGGCAGGTAGAGCAGGCTCGTAAAGAGCGCCATCTGTCCGTTGGGAACGCCCAGCTTGGCGAACATCATCACGGAAATGTTATTGACCAGGAAGTAGGGAATGCCTTCCGCAAAGTAGAGCGTAGGCACCCACAGCCAGGGAGAGAGGTTTTTGGTGTTATTCATGGTTGAAATCAATATTTCTTTTCAACGATACTGCCCGGGAAATAGTGGGCCAGGATCTCGTCGTATTTGAAGCCCTTGGCGCCCATCACGGCTGCGCCGATCTGGCACAGGCCCACACCGTGGCCCCAGCCGGCGCCGCGGAGGATGAACTTGCCATCTTCCTTCTTCACGACAAAGGCGGAGCTGTAGAGGTGGCTCGGCGAGAGGGTCTTGCGGATCTCGAGTTCCTTGCCGATGACTTTTGTCTTTTTGCTGCCCACGATCTTGAGCTTCCACAGGCGACCCGAGGAACCGCGGGCGATGGGGATCAGGTCGAGGATTTCACCGTAATCTTCGCCGCTGCGGCGTTTCACCAGTTCGGAGAGTTCTTCCACCGTGTACTCGACTTTCCAGCGGAAGAAGTTCTTGGTCTCCTGGTCAAAATTGGTGAGCACCTGCGAGAGGATCTGCTCATCCTTGGTGTTGCAGAAAGCTTCGGGCTCGGAGAGGATCCATTTGCGGGCGTTCTCCTCGACGGTCAGGTCGGGGAAATCGGCCGGAGTCGCGGAGTCGCGCCGGCGCACGAGATACGGGAACTGTTTCGGCTCCCAGCAGAACTGGAATTCTTCGAACACGCCGCCGCAGCATTTCGAGAAGCGGGCGTCGCAGATCTTGCCTTCGGAGGTCAGCACGCGGCCCCAGGTCTGCTCCACCGCATCGCGCACAGCCTGCGTGGAGGCGCGGCTCAGGCCGTAGTAGCGCTGGCAGTGGTCGTCGGCGCACACATCGAAGTTCACATGGTCTTCACGGTCATACCATTTGATCTTTTCTTCGGGGGTGTCGACGCAGGCGGAATAATCCACGCCAGCCTCCTTGAGGGCCTTGTTCTTCTGGATCTGGGCCAGCAGCCAGGAACGGGAGATAATGCAGTGGGCCTTGAGCAGCTCCATGGAGTTGGTGGCCGACATCTCGCTGGAAATCACGCTCACCAGGTAGTTCTCGATACCCACGCAGTTGACGGCAGTAACCTTGCCGTTCTCGACGATGAGTTTCAGGTCGTCGGGGAAAACCTGGGTTTCCTGGCGGTTCCAGTGGAAATCGACGCCGATGGTGACATTCTGGAGCTCGAAAGCGCCGTCGTCGACGGTATGGCGGAAATAGACTTCGTCGTACAGCATCCCGTTGAAGAGGATCTGTCCGTTCTTTACCGTGGCGGTATGGGTTCCCGTGAAGTAATTGCCCACGAACGTATAGGGGGTCTTGAAGGTGAAGGTCAGCTCGGGCAGCGACACGATACCGACCGTGAGGATCTCCTGTTTGCGTTTGAGTTTATCTTCCATAATGGCTGTTTTGGTTTCATCAAATGAGACTTCGCGGATGATTTCGCCCAACCGCAGGGCGTCGAGTTTGTCGAAGCTGTCGCGCGAGGAGACAACGGCCACGCCGGCCATCTCCACGGCGCCGGGACTGATGAGGATCTGCTCGGCGGGGTCTTCGCTGAAGAAGCAATCCGGGCGCGATTCGGCCCGGAAGAATACGACGGTCGTCCAGCCGCCCGGTCCGTACCAGGTCAGCAGGTTCAGCCGCGGCTCCCATTCGCGTTCGCCCTGGATCTCACCCAGCGACACCAGGCGGTAGAAGGTCTGGGTCAGGGCGTCACGGTCGGTCGACGAAAGGACGAAAGTACCGCCGGCAAATTGCGTGAGGCGGCTGAGCACCACCCCGTCACGCTTGCCCAGCAGGCGCAGGGCATCGCCCCGGCGGACAGCACGTTCCACCGGCAGGTTCCCGGCCGGGATGGCCTGGAAATGCATATGGTCGGGCGCGGAGGCGCCGCACATCGGGCCGTTGTAAAAGAAGAGGTATTCGGGTGCCTGCTGCGCCAGGGCCAGCATGTCGGCATAATGGCCGGCAATCTCCTGACGTGTGTGACGGGCGACCGAAATCGTAAAGTGCCGGTCGAAAATCGGGAAGGGATTGACCCGGATCCAATAGTCGTTGCCGGCGGGCGCCTGCCAGTCGAGGGTCAGTTGCTCGGGACCGATGCCGGCGGGGCATAGGAAGCACGGACGGTGCTTCAGGCTCTCCTCGTCGACCTGTGCCATGACCGAAGCCACGCGGCCCGGGTTGAAAAAAAGCACCGCGTCGATCCCATCCACGGGCATCGCGCGGTGCTGCACCTTCTCCAGGGCGGCATAATTGACGGACGCTCTCCCGCCGAGCCCCAGCTCGCGGGAGAACATCTCATCCATTTGCTTGGCCAGGGTCTTCGTCTTTCCCGGCCTGACCCGGCATCTCATTATTTCTTCTTGTTCATTGCGATACGTGCCTTCAACTCCCAGGTGCGGATGCGGTCCTTGTAGGTGTTGTTGGCATTCACCTTGTCGATGTCGAGCGAGGCGTCGGAGTTGTCATCCCAGCGGCGGCAGTTGTACACCGGCTCGTAGATGCGGCCGATCTGGTACTCGCGGCTCACGCGGAGACCCACAGCATAGTCCTCACCGTACTTCGTGGTCGGGAAGTTGATGGTACGCAGCATCGGAGTGTAGAATCCGCGCGGAGCGCCAAGGCCGTTGATGCGCAGGGCGTTGTTGCGGCCGTTCTCGGGGGTCCATTCCTTGTGGTCAATGATTCCCGGAGGGATGGTCTCCATGTGGAAGTTGGTCATGCGGTAGGTACCCACCACCATGGCGCAGTTCTGGGCATAGAACGCGTCGACGAACTTCTGGACGGTGTTCTCGTCGGCGTAGACGTCGTCGGAGTCGAGCTGGATGGCGAACTTGCCGCACTTCGGATGGTGCAGGGCGGAGTTCCAGTTGCCGCCGATGGCGTGCCAGCTCTTGTCCTGGGCGATGTAGACGAGTTTCGGGTTGTCGACGAACTGCTTGATCACGTCGACCGTGCCGTCGTCGGAGTTGTCGTCCACCACGATCACGTTGTATTTGAAATTCGTCTTCTGGGCGAGGGCCGAACGGATGGCGTCACCGATGGTGCGGACGCGGTTCTTGCAGGGGATCACCACGGAAGCTTCATATTCGAAGGGCTCGTTGCTGAATTCGATGTGCTTGAACTCCGGCTCGAGGTAACCGCCGATGGCTTTCAGGTGGGCGGTGCAGGCCTGTTCCATTTCGATCTGGACGGCACGGTTCTTCGGATCCACATAGTCGAAGAGTTTCTCGCCGCTCTTGCGGGTGTCGGTTTCCACATCGTAGTAGAGGAACTCATTGATGTGCTCCAGCGCGCCTTTCTGCGATACTTTCAGGCGCAGGTCGTACATACCGGCGAACTGATAGTCCACGTCCATGCGGCTGACGGCTTCCGTCAGGGCGCAACTGCGGTAGAACAGCAGGGAGCCGAAATCGAAGTCGTCGCGCAAGGCGCCGAACTGGCAGTCGATCACAGGCGCATTGATCCGCTCGTCGCCTTTCTGGTTGAAGTGGTCGGCATAGACCATGGCGGCGCCGGCGTCTTCGATCAGGTTTTCCATGCGCTCCAGTGCGAACCACACGAGACTCAGGGTCGTGTATTTCGTGGTGATCAGCGTGTAGGTCGTCTTGGCATTGGCAGCGATAGCCTTCACGGCGGCCGTGCTGTTCAAGCCGGGCACCTCAAGCACCTTGCAGCCGAGTACCTGGGCCGGAGCTTTCTCTCCGACATGGAGCAGGAAAATCTCATTGACAAGCTCTTGCGCCTTCAGATTGGCGACCGTCTGCGCCACTTGCGCCTCGTCCTGGAAAGGAATGAAACAGTTGATATTCTTCATAATCGATTATTTTGTAATATTTGTATTCAAACCGAACTACAATATTACGAAAAAATCGTGAAATAAGGCACTCCGACTGTCTCCTAACAAAAAAACGCGCTGAAAGCGCGAGGGGTCACAGGGGGCTGTGCCATTTGTGTCTACTGGGGCGCTGCCCCAAACCCTGCCGCTACGATCGGCTATTGCACAAGGCTATCCCGCTCGATCTCCGCTAGCGCCTGATGGCGCTTCTCGATGACCCGTCCTGATTTTTGTTTACAGTTTTAAGTCTATTTTTTCTTTCACGGTTTCAATAAGTTGCAGTTGTCCTGCATCCGCATGTCAGTTCTGCAAT
>CAJODQ010000041.1 GCA_905233345.1 uncultured Bacteroidales bacterium | reverse complement strand
CGCATCCTGGTGAACTCTCCCCAGGTGGCCACCTACGACCTGAAGCCCGAGATGTCAGCTTTCGAGGTGAAGGACAAATTGGTCGAGGCGCTCAAGACCAAGAAGTACGACTGGATTGTGGTGAATTTCGCCAACGCCGACATGGTGGGGCACACCGGTGTTTCCCCTGCCATCGAAACGGCCGTGAAGACGATTGACCAGTGCCTGGACGAGGTTGTGGAAACGGCCCGGAAGATGGGTTATGAAACCATCATCACCGCCGACCACGGAAACGCAGACCATGCCATCAATGCCGACGGAACGCCCAACACGCAGCATTCAGTCAACCCCGTTCCTTTCATCTATGTGACGAAGAACAAGAAGGCGAAGGTGGAGGACGGCGCCCTGTCGGACGTAGCTCCTTCCATCCTCCACATCATGGGGCTGGAACCGCCCGTGGAAATGACGGGCAAGTGTCTGATTAACGACTGATTACCATGAAAACACGCAAAGAACAAAGTTCCACCCCGGTGCAACGCACCGAACTCTTTCGCACCAGCCAGAGCTGGGATGGCGTGGAGCTCCCCGATTATCTGCAGGGACGCCCCGAGCTGGTGGCCGTGAAGCTTGAATTTCCCGCCGGCCAGCGCCTGGAATGTCACTACCATCCTGTGATCAACTTCGGACTGCTGACGGAAGGCGAGCTGACCATCATCGCGCAAGACGGCCGGGAGAAGACCGTGCATGCGGGTGAGACCCTGGTGGAGATGGTCGACACCGTCCACTACGGCGAGAACCGCGGCACGAAGCCCGCCGTTCTCTATATGTTCTACCTTTCGCAGAAAGACCTGCCCCTGTCCGTTTTACAACAGGAAGAACAACGCCACGCCGGTAATACTCACGGCTAAGCCGATGATCTCTTTGAGGCGCAGCTTTTTCTTGTTGATCAGGACTTCAGGAATGAGGATGATGACGGGCGTCAGCGCCATCAGAGTGGAAGCGATGCCGGCATTGGCGTAGCGGACCGCCATCAGCGACAGGGACACGCCGAGCGCCGGACCGAAGAACGTGATGATTGACGCATATTTCATGGCCACGGGATCCTTGATGGCATCTTTCAACTTGCCGAAGTTCTTCTGGAGCCCCAGGATGAGCAGGAAGCCCAGCCCGCCCACGATGGCCCGGAGCATTGTGGATGCAAAGGGAAGCATGCCTTCCATCAAGGCGGGGGCATCTGCAGGAAGCGCCGCCTCATAATACTGCATGCCCACCTTGCTGAGGACAAGGCCCACGCCCTGTCCGACGCCGGCACCAATGCCCAGCAGGATTCCGATCAGGGGCAGGTCCAGCTTGAGATGCTTCCCGGAATCACGGCTCAGGATGGAAATGGCAATGCCACAGAGCGTGACAAACATCGCCAGAATGGATTTCCAACTGAGGGTTTCTCCCAGCAGGATCCATCCCGCGACGGCCGCCATGGGCGGCGCCAGCGTCATGAAGAGCTGCCCGAAACGGGGACCGATATGGATGTAGCTGTTGAACAGGCAGAAATCTCCGAACACATAGCCCACCAGCGCCGAAAGGCCCAGCCAGATCCAGGTGTCCTTATCGGCATATACAGGATATGGGTGGCCGACAGTAAACCAGAGCAACACGCCCAGGAACAACGTGGCGAGAAGCAGGCGCAGCACATTCGTGACCATGGCGCCCACGCGCCGGCTCGCTTTGTCGGCAAACCAGGCAGTAAACGTCCATGATATGGCAACGCCGATGGATATGAGTTCTCCGAGGTGGTTCATCAATCAGGAAAAAGATATTCCGCTTTTCTCAGGTACAAGGCGCTTTCACGAAGCCCTTTCAGGATATTGGGGGTTGAAGCCTGCTCCAGCTCCACCACAAAGGCCTTGGTGCCGGCACGGGGAAAGGCCTTGAAGATGGCGTCGAAGCCCACCATCCCGCTCTGGCCGATCTCATGCTGGTCCTTGATGTGCAGGAGTTCGTACCGGCCGGGATATTTCAGCAGGTATTCTACCGGACTCACGCCTGCCATGACAGCCCAGTACACGTCCATCTGGAGAAAGACATTTTCAGGCCGTGTCTGCGTAGCGAAGACATCCAGCATGGTGGTTCCATCGACCGCTTGGAATTCGTGGCTGTGGCTGTGGTAGCCGAAACGGATGCCTTCCTCACGGCACTTCTTTCCGATGGCGTCAAGATATGCGGACATGGTCTCCATCTCTGTCCTTGTCCGCAGGGGCTGCGACCACGACATCACCAGATAGGGAATACCTGCCTCCTTGTGCGCTGCGATGCAGCGGTCCCACCACCGGAGTGCCTCGGTGAAGTCGCCGGAAGAAAGTTCCGCGGGTGACAGGGGACGTGTGGTATGCGACGAAAGGATCTTCAATCCGGCCTTTTCGACGGCCTGTCGGAATCTTTCAGGTGACAGGCCGGAAAATTGGCCTTCCTCATAACTGGCTGCTTCGACAGCCGTAAACCCAATCTGTGATAAACGTTGCAGCACATAGGCATGGTTGCGGGCAAAGAGATCCGGAGTACCCAGCAGTTCCCGGACGGAATACAGCTGCACGGCCATTTCCCGCGAAGGGGCTGTCATCTCTTCCGTCAGACGGTAACTCACATAGGCGAAGCGGCGGCTGTCAGGACTCCAGGAATTGACATTCAGGCTGCCCTGGCCACCAAAGAAGTCCACCAGTACCTCCGGCTCCCCACCGTCAGCGGAAATCATCCGGAGTTGGACGTTGAGGTCGGCGATATGGGAGTCCGGGGCGATCTCGTAGTCGTGGTAGGCAATATATACCACCTTCTTCCCGTCGGGGGAGATATGCGGGAACCAGGAATTCATATCCGTATCGAATGTCATCTGGGTCTGCTCCCTGCCGTTGGCTTTCATACGCCAGACCTGCATATGTCCCGTCCGGACACTGTTGAACCAGATGTGCCTGCCGTCGGGGCTGTACTCCGGTCCGTCGTCCAGGCCCGGGGCGTCAGTCAGGCGGGTTTCCTTACCGCCTTTCAAGGGTGTGGTCCAGATGTCCTGCTCCATCTGGGGACCGCGGAAAGCACAGTAGGCGGCCGTCTTCCCATCCGGGCTGATACCGTGCAGATAGCTTGGCCCCAGCGGTGTTATCCGGCGCGGTTGGCCGCCCTCGAAGGGGACCAAATATACATAGGAATTGTAGCTCCGCTGGTTGGCCGGATCGTTGCTGCTCAGGCCGATCCACTTTCCGTCGGCGGTGACCACATGGTCGTTGTTGCACTGGGTGATGTCTCCCGTATTGATCGGAAGGAGGTCTCCGGAACCGTCAGGGGCGATTTTCCACAGTTTTCCATCTTTATTCACCACCAGCCATTTTCCATCAGGAGTCCAATTGGGCGCTTCGATGACGTAGGGAAACTCTTTCACAACCTTGTGCGTCCGGGAAGGGACGTCGTAGATTTCCAAGTAACTATGGGACGGATAGGGATGCTGTGCAAAAGTCATATAGCAGATGAGTAATCCTATCGAGAAGGTGCAGAATCTTTTCATCTTCAATACTTTCGTCAAAAGTAATCATTCTCGGTTTATTTTGCAAATATCGATTATTTCTTGTATTTTAGCAAAAATTACGCTTATGTCCAACACTCCCTACCTGGCCGATCCCGGCCGCTACGCATCCATGCGATACCGCCGTTGCGGGCGCAGCGGCCTACTGCTTCCAGCCATCTGCTTCGGCGTGTGGCAGCACTTCAGTCACAGCGATGATTTTAGCAAATGCCGCGCAATGATCCTGCGGGAAGATCTCGCCCGGTATCGCCATATAAGGAAGATAGAGTAGAAACAATTAAAATACTGACGGAGAAATAGACCGTATCGAGCATGTTCTTTCTTGATGGCGCTTCACTGTCCCGGACCGGATTGTTCTGTTATTTATGTATCTTTGTAAGAACCATGAACAAATTTACCCGATATCTCCGACACGTCGTCTATCTGGAAGACGGCATTGACAGGGACAAGGCGGCGGCATCCATCAAGAAGAACATCGCCTTCCGCGGTCCGAACGTCATCATCCTGGCCTGTGCCATCATCATTGCCTCCGTAGGCCTGAACGTCAACTCGATTCCGGTCATCATCGGCGCCATGCTCATTTCGCCCGTGATGGGCCCGATCATCGGATTTGGTCTCGGCTTGGGTACGAACGACACACATCTGCTCAAGGAATCTGTCAAGAATTTCCTGGTGATGGTGTCCATCAGTATCGTTGTGGCCAGCCTCTACTTCCTGATCTCCCCGCTCAGGTTGAGCAATCCTACGGAACTGCTGGCTCGTACCCGCCCGACGATCTATGACGTGCTGATCGCCCTGTTCGGCGGCGCGGCCGGTATGCTGGAAAACGCCCGCAAGGAGCGCGGAACCGTCTTGTCGGGCGTGGCCATCGCCACGGCGCTGATGCCGCCGCTCTGTACGGTAGGCTATGGTATTGCGACCCTGCAGGTCACATATATTTCCGGTGCGTTCTATCTCTTCCTGATCAACAGCATCTTCATTGCCATCGCCACTTTCGCCGTAGCCAAGTTCCTGGGCTTCGAGAGTGTCGCTACCGATGAATTCCATCGCCGGCGCAATCCGCGCATCGTGGCCCTCCTTCTGCTGATCATCATCGTACCGAGCGTCATCACGGCCATCGGGACCATCCGCGACAACAACTTCGCCATCAACGCCGAGCGTTTCGTCCAGAGCAACAAGACCATCGGCTCCAGCTATATCTTCGACCACCAGATCAACCTGGAAGGACGGAACCAGACCCTCGACATTTATCTGGCGGGCGAAGCCCTCGATCTGGCTACCAAACAGGTTCTGCTCAATAACGCCGTTAATTACGGGTTGCACAGCGACCAGATCATCTTCCATGAGGAAGCGGCCGTCCAGACGATCAACAAGAACGAGGTGATCCGCGACCTGAACAACCATTACCTCAACACCATTCAGGAGCTGAACAAGCGGATCACGGAACTGGAAGTGGAACTGGCCAAATACAAAGGGGCCGCACAGGCCGGGGCCGCCGATACCGTCAAATAATAACAACTTGGCTACGGCTCGTAGTCAAAGCCCTGGAATGCGGCTTTTCCGATGCGGCAGTAGGGGCCGATGGTGACGCCTGTGAAGCCGCCGGCCATTTCGGTGCTCAGCAGGCGGGCGTCCATGCGGGCAATTTCCCGGCCGTTCAGCAGGAACGCATAGTACTCGTCATGGGCTTCCACGTCGAGCCGGGCATCGGGCCGGGGGAGCTGAACCGTTGCCGGTTCGTAGCAGATGCTGTGCAGGCGGATGCGTACGGCCGCTTCGGAACGTCCCTTTTCGCGGCGCACGAAGAATTCCGCATGTCCGTTGTGTGTCTGGTAGACGGCCAGGCCCGCCTCGCCGTCACCCTGCAGGGTGACCTGGGTGCCGAAGCGGCACGTAGCGGCTTCCTGGCGCCGCAGCAGCGCCGTGGGATGCCAGCCGCCCCAGTCGAAGCCATCCCCGTTGCCGGTCAGGGTAAGCACGCCGTCCCGGACGCTGTAGTTCTCCACCACGGGATGCTGGATATGCATCCACTCCGGGCCGATGGTCGAAAAGTCTTCGTGCGGGTGGGGGAGTGTCCTTTCTTCTGATACGACGCTCATGCGGACGGTCATCCGTTCAGCCACGGGCTGCCCGCCATTGATCACCGGCCAGCCCTTTTCCCAGCTCACCGGCGCGAGGAAGGTCTCGCGGCCCAGGTGGTGGAAGTCTCCGCCATAGCGGCGGTAGGCCAGGAAGACGATCCACCAGGAGCCGTCTGCAGCCTGGAAGAGGTCGCCGTGCCCGGTGCCCTGGATGTTGCTCTCCTGCGCAGCCAGCGAGCAGTGCGTGAAGATGGGGTTGTCGGGATTCTCCTCATAGGGGCCGTAGATGTTCCGGCTGCGCGCTACGGTCAGCTTGTGCGCCAGCTCCGTGCCTCCTTCCGAGATGAGCAGATAGTACCAGCCGTCCTTCTTGTAGATGTGCGGACCTTCCGGAAAACGTCCGCCCGTTCCGCGCCAGAGCGCTTTTCCGGGGTGCAGCGTGGCACCGGTCTTCGGATCGATTTCGCAGAGGGTGATGGTTGCGTCGGGATTGGAGACCATATAACATATTCCGTCCTCAAAGTAGAGCGAAGGGTCGATGCCCTGCTGCTCCAGCCAGAGGGGCTCGCTCCAAGGCCCAGCTGGATCCGTGGCGGTGACCATGAAGTTGCCGCCGCCGCCCACGTTGGTCGTGATCATGTAGAAGGTGCCGTCGTTGTAGCGGATGGTCGGGGCGTAGATGCCGAGCGAGGCATTGGACTGTTCCAGCGGCAGTTGCGAGGGCCGGTCCAGGACGTTGCCGATCTGCTCCCAGTGCTGCAGGTCGCGGCTGTGAAACACGGGCACGCCGGGGAAATAGTGAAAGCTCGAGTTGACCAGGTAGTAGTCTCCTCCCACCGCCACGACGGACGGATCGGGATGGAAACCGGGCAGGATGGGGTTCTGCAGTTCCACTTCGACGGAAGTGGCCGGAGCGGCGCCCTGCGGCTGGCAGGCGGTCATTCCTGCAAGGAGCAGGAGGATGACCAGGGGAAAGGGCAGGATTCGTTTCATACTGACAAAGATAACGAAAATTTCGCTGCAACGGACGCATCTGTCAGACAGCGTATTACAGAAAGTCCTCCCCTTCGCAAAAAAGGGGAGGACTTTTCATAAACGGCTGATAAACAGGTGCGTACATTGCAGATGTTTTTTGCTTGCGTACACTTGTTCTCGAAAAACGGAATTCTTCTCCATTTGTTTGGACGATTGTTTTGTATAACCGATTATATCGAATGATAATAGAGGAATTACAAAAGATATTATTACATTTGTTGAGAAGACGGCGGATTTCGGTTCTGTAGACGCAGTCGGGAATGTTTATCCGATTTGTCGGCACGCACGAGGAATATGACTTGATAGATGCAGCAACGATATGAATAATCAGCAGTTGGAACAAATGAGGTACGCGTATGCGCTCAAACGGGTGGAGGAGCTTCTTCCGCTGGTGGGGGAGGACATGCCGGTCCAGGATCCCGCCGCCTTGGAATTGGCAATCATGTCCGATTATGTGATTGCCTATGAAAAGGAGCATTTTCCGATGGATAAACCCACGGTCGCTCAGCTGATTCAGCTATCGTTGGAAGAAAACGGCATGACGCAAAAAGAGTTGGCGGCACGAATCGGGGTCAGCCCTTCCCGGATCAGCGATTATGTGTCCGGTCGGGCGGAGCCGAGCCTGAAGGTGGCTCGCCTGTTGTGTTCTGTCCTGGGCATCGCCCCGGCGCTGCTGCTGGGGGTATGAATTATTTGTTTGGCTTCTCCCATTTCCGAAAGCCCCAAACTTTTTGTATATTTTAAAATTAAACGACTATCATCTGTAAGAAAGATAATTATGAGAAAGTTCCTTTTTATAGCAATGTTTATGCTGCTCTCGGCGGTATGTTTCGGTCAAGAGGGGGGCGTGATCAAGTTCCTGGGCATTCCTGTCGATGGGCCGGAGCCGGAGTTCGTAAATCAGCTTCAGAGCAAAGGCTTTACCTACGACGATGTTTACAAAAGCTACAGGGGACAGTTCAACGGGAAGACCGTCGACGTCACCATTCATACGAACCACGACATTGTTGATCGTGTATATGTAGCATTCCCGTTCACGAAAAAGGAGGAAATCAAGGGCGAGTATAACAAGCTGCTCAGGCAGTTCAGAAATGATGCAAAATATGTCGATTTTGGCCTGAACGAAGAAATTCCGGATAAGGAAAATATCCCATACGAAATGTCCGCAAATAACAAGCGATATAAGGCTAGCTTCAGTTACTACGACGCCGACAGGGATCCGGTCGAAATGATGGATGCCCTTCTCGATAAGTTTACGGATTTCTATACGCCGGAACAGCTGGAAACACTCAAGGGCTATGTCGCGGAAGCTGCAAAGGCACCGGCCGATCAAAAGTCAGCAGTTAAGGATAAAATGTTTGCAGCGATGCGGATGATGGCTTTCGGCGGTACCCCCGGCGCTGAGCCCGATGCGGATAAAGCCATGAAGTTCCTGGCTACATTCATGGAGGGCCTGAAGTCTCTGGAGGACGGTACCGTCTGGTTCATGATCCAGGAAAATCATGGTCGGTACTACATAGGCCTTTATTACGACAACATTCATAACCAGGCGCATGAGGATTGATCTTGTTGCATAAGCAAAAAGGTTTGAGGGATTGTGCTCGGGCCAAAGGCCCTGCGCATTCCCTCTGCGCCTGCGGCGGGCGTGCTAAAGCATTGATACACAGCCGGCGGCCCTGCGGGCCACCTTGCTATTTTTGGTCTCTACCGTCGTCCAAGCAAGCTTGGCCGCCGCCAGATACCAAAAACAGCCAGTTGCTGCGCAACCGGCTGTGTATCAATGCTTTGCGGTGAGTGAGGGATTCGAACCCCCGGTACGGTCACCCGCACACCTGTTTTCGAGGCAGGCTCCTTCAACCACTCGGACAACTCACCATGGTCTGGATGACTGGACTTGAACCAGCGACCTCCTGGTCCCTAACCAGGTGCGCTACCAACTGCGCCACATCCAGAAGTGGACCGCAAAGATAGAAATATTTCGGATTCCTGTCAAATTATTTTTTAAAATCCGTAAATTTGCCTCATCTGAAAGAAAATATGGAGAATCAGCGTCCCGGACATACGTTGGCCGCCCTGTTGGTGAAGGGGCGGCATGTTTTGTTTGCCATCATGGCGGTGCTGGCGGTTTTCTCCGCGCTGATGATTCCCCGCACCCGCATCAATGCCGACGTGACGAGCAACCTGCCCGACGATTCGCAGATGCGACGGGGCCTCGCAATCCTCGAGAAGGACTTCCCGCTGATGGACATCCGCATGCAGACGCTGCGCGTGATGTTCTGGAACGAGGCGCCTGCCGACTCTCTGCAGCAGGCGATCGAAGCCATCCCGGGCGTGACGCAGTGGATGGGGACGGAGCAGCGGGACAGCTGCACGCTCTATCAGTTTATCCTGCCGCGCGATGCGAAGGGGGCTGAGGTGGTCGCAGCGGTGCAGGCGCGCTTCGGAGACCGCGTCATCGCGGAGGTGGACGACAACAGCTACATGCCCGACAATCTCTTCCTGATGCTGGGTTCGGGCGTGGTCATCGCGCTGATCATCCTCTTCCTGATGTGCCCTTCCTTCATGGAGGGCCTGCTGATGCTGCTGGCCCTGGGCATGGCCGTGGCCATCAACATGGGCTCGAACGCTCTGCTGCCCAGCGTCTACCTGGTGACGCACACGATTTCGGCCGTGCTGCAGCTGGTCCTGTCGATGGACTTCGCCATTATCCTGATGAACCGCTACCGGCAGGAAAAGGGGCCGGACTGGAGCAACGAGGAGGCCATGACGCGGGCCCTGACCGCGGCTGCGCCTTCGATCCTGAGCAGCGGCCTGACCACCATCGCGAGCATGCTGATGCTGCTGTTCATGCGCCTGAAGATCGGCGGCGACCTGGGCATCGTGCTTTCGAAAGGTGTGTTCTGCAGTCTGCTGGCCACCTTTACCGTACTGCCCGCCCTGATCCTGCGCTTCGACCGGGCCATCACCCGCACGGAGAAGCCCATGCTCAAGGTGTCGACCGACGGCCTGGCCCGCTTCGAGATGCGTTTCCGTGTGCCGCTGGCCATTCTGTTCGTGGCCATTTTCGCCGGCTCATGGTATCTGCAGAAGCAGACGGAGATCTGCTACTCGATGAACTGGCCGACCGCCATCACGAAAAAGTTTCCGCCCAAGAATACGATGCTGCTGCTCTACCCGACGGCCGACGGGGAGGCTTTCCTGCCCATCGCCGAACGGATTGCCGAAGAACCGGGCGTGCTCAGCTGCCTCGATTATTCCACCCTGGCCCTGAAGCCGCGTACGGCGCGGGAATGGGCCGAGCTCGCCGGTTTGATGCCGGGGCTGATGGATTCGATTCCGGACGGCGCGCTGGATCTGGTGTATTACGCCGCGACGCATCCCGAGCGCAAAGAGCGGATGCGGATGGATGAGCTCGAGCCCACCGCCCGGGCGCTCGCCGACCTGGCCGCGACCTTCCTGCCGGCCGATGCGGCGAAGGACCTGCGCGCACGCTTCGACATCGATGCGATGACGAAACAGCTGTTCGCCGAGCTGCTTCCGGAAGCGGAGCCCGAACCCGAACCGGAGGTCGCGCCGGAACCGGAATTTGAACCCGCTCCAGATCCGGAACCCGTGGCAGTCTTGGATACGACAGCCGGCGTTCCTTCCGTCTCCGATACCCTGCAGCAAGCCGCCCCCGATACGGTGCCGGAGCTGCCGTATTTCAACTACGAAAGCATCACCCTGCAGCGCACGTCCGACGAGATGGCGGTGTTCCTGGATCAGGATCCCAAGTATGTGTCGATGGTCTACCGGATGGCCCGGACGGGCCGGAAGAACCAGCCGGCCACGATGTCCGCCTATGAATTCTCCAGGGTGCTGACCGACAAGGTATTGACCAACCGCCTGTATGCATCGATGCTCTCCGCCGATCAGAAGGAACAGATCCGGACGCTGTGTAGCGAATGGGACCAGATCATCGCGGACGGGCCGACAACCGTCGCGGAAGCCACGCCGTCTGACGCGGAAGCCGCTGCCCCGGCCGACACCCTCCAGCTTGCCCAGCCGCTCGATACGACGCTCCTCGCCGCCGTGCCGGACAGCCCGGCCCCCGCACCGACCCCTGAACCGGAACCGGAGCCCGAACCCACGCCGCTCGAGCGCCTGGCCGAGATGGCCTTCTCCGGGGCCCGTTACTCGGCGGGACAGGTCTACAGCGCCCTGCGGCAGGCCGGCATCCCCGTCAGCCGCGACGAACTCGACCTGCTCTTCCTCTATCACGGTTACGCCACGCAGCGCGACACGACGACCCGGCTTTCGCTGCTGGAACTGGTCGACTGGGCGGAAGATTTTGCGCAGCGCCCGCTGGTGCAGAATAACGTCGACGAAGCGACGCGGGCGCAGTTGGGCGACCTGCGTGCACAGGTCGACAGCGGCCTGGGCATGCTGCGGAGCGAGGAGTGGTCGGTGGCCGTAATCATGAGCGAACTGCCCACCGAGGGCACTGAGACCTTCGCCTTCCTCGACGGCGTGCAGGCGCAGTGCCGTGAACAGCTCTCCGCCGAGCCCTATTATGTGGGGTATTCGGTGATGTACAAGGAGATGAAAGAGGGCTTCCCGCGGGAACTGCTGCTGCTGACCCTGCTGACGGTGGGGGCGATCTTCCTGATCGTGGCCCTGACCTTCCGCTCGCTGGTGGTCCCGTTCCTGCTCATCCCGACCGTGCTCTCGGCGGTCTGGCTCAATGTCTACGCCAGCGGCTTGGGCGGCAACGCCATGCTCTACATCGCCTATCTCATCGTGCAGAGCATCCTGATGGGCGCCACCATCGACTATTCGATCCTCTTCACCCAATACTATCGCGCCGCCCGCCTCCGCCTCGACAAGGGAGAGGCGCTCAAGGAGGCCTACCGGCGCTCGTTCCACGCCATCCTGACCTCGGGCATGATCCTGGTGCTGACACCGCTGCTGATGACCTACCTGCTGTCCGACCCGATGGTATGCTCCATCCTGCGCTGCATCAGCATCGGCGCACTGGCGGCGATTCTCTTGATTTTCTTTGTATTGCCGGCAACCCTGGTCATCATGGACCGCTGGGTGGCGAAGCGCCGGAAAGAAGACTAGACGGCGGATACTTTCCCGGCCAGGCGGAAGAAGAGCCCCGGGAACCACTTGTACGCGAAGCAGGCGATCATTTCCTTACCGCCCACGCGCACATGGGTCTTGCCGCGCACAATGCCGTCGACGCATTTGCGGGCGCATTTGTCGGCATCCATGCCGCCGGCCTGGCCTGGATCCATCTGGCCGTGGGCCTTGCCGTCGCCTTCCAGCGCGCTGAGGCTGATGGGCGTGTTGATGCGGCCCGGGAACAGGATGGTCACTTTCAGCCCGGTTTCGAGCTTGAGCGCCTCGCAGAAACCCTTGAGGGCGTGCTTGGCGGCGCAATAGGCGGAGCGCTGCGGGAAGCCGAAGAGCCCGGAGATGGACGAAGTGGCGGCGATGTGGATGTCATCGGCCCATTTGCCAGCCTTGTGCAGGGCCTTGGCCAGGTGCACGGGCGCGAAGAAATCGACCTCCATGACGCGGCGGTCCACTTCCTCGGCGGTCTCCAGGGCGGGGGAGCGCTGCGAGATGCCGGCGTTGAGCACCAGAAAGTCGAGCGGGCGCGCCAGACTTGCTGCGAAGGCGTTGATAGCGGGGTAGTCGGTCATGTCGGCCTCGACCAATGTAACCGCACCTGCGCCAAGCTTCAGGCAGTCATCCTGCACGTTTTCCAGCCGCTGGCGGTTGCGGGCCAGCAGCACCAGGTCCGCGCCGCGGCGGGCGAATTCCCGGGCGATGGCGGCGCCGATGCCCGAGCTGGCGCCGGTCACCAGCGCCACTTTTCCTTTCAGGCTTTCCATGCGTTCCAATCGATTTCGCTGCGCCGGACGAAAATCTCGGGCAGGGGCATGTCGTAGACGCTGCCGCGCAACAGCTGTCCGTATTCCTCGATCGAGCCGCAGGCCTGCTGCCGCTCCACGGAAATGGTCTCGCCGATGCCCAGGCGGACGTCCTTGCCCTGTTTGTTGAACACTTCCCAGCAGAGCCGCATGAGCCGCACCTTCCAGTCAATCAGGCCGAGCCGGTAGAAAAAGAGCGAGTTGCGGTCGAAGAAACGCACCGGGATCACCGGCACGCCGGCTTTCTGGATGAGCCGCAGCACGGGCTCCTGCCACTGCCGGTCGCGGATGCAGTGGTCTTTGAGGCTGAGGTCCGACACGGCGCCGGAGGGGAAGAACCCCATGGGATGCCCGTCCTTCAGGTGGGCGAGTGTCTGGCGTACGCCGTTCAGGCTGGCCGCCTTGGGCCCTGTCTTTTCATTGCCCGTCGGGATGACCTCGATGAAATTGGGCGACATAGCCCGGATGTGGGCCAGAAGTTGGTTGACCATCACTTTGTAGTCGGAACGCAGATGCCCGAAGAGATCGACCAGGATGATGCCGTCGGCATGGCCGTAGGGATGGTTGCTGACGGTGACGAAGGGGCCTTCCGGCAGGTTCCGAAGCCGTTCGGCGTTGCCGACCTGGTAGTCCACGCCCATGTCGTGCAGGATGCCGGCGGCGAAGTCGGGGCCCTGCATGTGGGCGTTGTGGTCGTAGATTTCGTTCACCCGGTCGACAGCGGTCCAGTGCATGAGGCGCCGGAGGAGGGCAGCCCCAAACTTGCTGTCCAGTTTCGGCAGCAGGCGCTGGGCTTCTTCTACGCTGATGACGGGCATGGGGACGACAGTTCCGGGCTATTTTTTCTCTTCCTTGCGCTTCGGCATCGGGTCGATCTTGGCGTAGTAGCGGAGGTCTTTGGCGATGGTCACGAAGTAAATGAGGATCAGGATGGCCAGAATCACCAGTCCCGGATAGTCGAGGGCGTGGAAATACACGGTCTTGCCCAAGATGACGAACACGCGCTCGAACTGCTGCCAGGGCTTGATGAAGAACAGCAGGGTGTTGAGGATGATCACGATGATGCGGAACTCCGTGGGACCGAGGCCGGCGTAGGTGAGCTTGAACTCGGAGCGCAGGTGCGCGTTCATGCTGACGTTGAGCGTGAGCTGCAGGTATACGATCAGCATGGCCATGGCCGTGTAGAGGTTCAGGAAGGGGGAGAGGCCGATGCCCATGAACATCATGGTCTCGTTGATGCCGTCGACCGTGTGGTCGAGGTAATAGCCGTAGATGGGGCGCTGGGTGTTGCGTACGCGGGCCAGCGTGCCGTCGAGCGAGTCGCCGTACCAGTTGAGGATGAGTCCGAAGGTGCTGAGCCACAACCAATTGATGTTGAAATTCGTCAGGATGTAGCCCAGCATGATCAGGAAAGATCCGAACACGCCAAGCCAGGTCAGGAAGTCGGACGTGACCCATTTCGGCTGGCGCTCGGCCAGCCAGATGAGGGCTTTGCGCTCGGCTGCGTTCAGGACGGAAGTCTGTATTCTTTTCGCTTGTTTATCCATGATTTCGGTTTTAGTAAAGAGCAAAGTTATACAAAAAAGCCTAACTTTACGGTATGAAACGTATTTTTGTTGTTGTGCTGACCCTGCTGGCAGTGGGGCAGTTCTCCCTGGCGCAGGATGCGTCCAGGATGATGACCATGGAACAGGCGGTGCTGGGTACGGGCCTCCGTACGCCGGTTCCCATGACCCGCTGGACCGGCGACAAGCAGGTCATTGCGCTGGTCGACAGCCCCCGCGGCATGATGCCGCCCATGGGGCGCGGACCGCGCCAGCAGTTCGCGTACACGCGCGGAAACAATCTCTATTACAAGGACAAAGCCGGCGAGGAGCACGCCATCACGGCCTACGAAGATCCGGGCATTGTCTGCGGTACGAGCGTCAGCCGCAACGAATTCGGCATCAACGGGGGCATCTTCGTCTCGCCCGACAGCAGCAAGATCGCCTTCTACCGCAAGGACGAGCGCGCCGTGACCCTCTTCCCGCTGCTCGACATCACCACCCGCACCGGCACGCTGCGCGAGATCCGCTACCCGATGAACGGCATGGCCTCCGAGCACATCGCCCTGGGCGTGTATGACATCGCCGCCGGCACTACGACCTGGCTCGATGTCACCGACTTCGATGACGAGCGTTACCTGACCAACATCACCTGGAGCCCGGCCAGCGACAAGATCTACATTCAGGTGCTCGACCGCCCGCAGAAGCACGTACACCTGAACGTCTACGACGCGGCGGACGGCCGCTGCCTTGGCACCCTGCTGACCGAAGAGAACAGCAAGTGGGTGGAGCCTCAGCAGTCCCTGATCTTCCTGGAGAGCGATCCCGACCAGTTCCTCTATTTCACCGACAACCGCGACGGCTACAAGAACTATTACCTCTGCTCGGCCAGCGGCAAGTTCGCGCCCAAGCGCCTGACCAACGTGGACGCCGACTGCCAGTTCGTGGCGCAGCGCGGCAGATATATCTATTACTATTCGGCAGAAGTTTCGCCCGTGGAGCGGCATCTCTGCCGCGTCGACACCAAGACTGGCAAGATGCAGCGCCTGACCCGCGACAAGGGCTGGCACAGTTGCACCATCTCACCCGACGGCAAGTATTTCTCCGACAACTACACTTCGCTTGGCGTGCCGACCGTCATCAAGTACGGCACCACCGACGGCAAGAAGATGGAGACCCTCTGGGAAGCCCCGGCCGAAAACCCGCTGCTGACCAACTGCAAGATCGAGATGGGCACGGTCAAAAGCGCCGATGGCCAGTATGATAACTGGTACAGTATCGTCTATCCGCTGGACTTCGATCCCGCCAAGAAATATCCCGTGATCCTCTACGTCTACGGCGGCCCGCACTCCCAGCTGATTACCGACAACACGCGCGGCGGCATGTCGCTCTGGGATATCTACATGGCCCAGCATGGCTACATCGTCTTCACGATGGACAACCGGGGCACGCCGAACCGCGGCGCAGCCTACGAGAAAGCCATCCATAGGCAGTGCGGCCAGGTGGAGATGGCCGACCAGATGGAAGGCATGAAGTGGCTGCTGTCGCACCCCTGGGCCGACAAGGACCGCGTGGGCGTGCATGGCTGGAGCTACGGCGGCTTCATGACCATCTCGCTGACGGTCAACTATCCGGAGGTGTTCAAGGTGGCGGTGGCCGGCGGCCCGGTCATCGACTGGAAGTGGTATGAGGTGATGTACGGCGAGCGCTACATGGAGACCGAAGCCATGAACCCCGAAGGCTTCGCGAAGACCTCGCTCATCCCGCGCGCCAAGGACCTGAAGTCCAAGCTGCTGATCTGCCAGGGCGCCATCGACGACACCGTGGTCTGGGAGCACAGCCTGAGTTTCATCGAGAGCTGCATCAAAAACAAGGTGCAGGTCGACTATTTTCCGTATCCGACCCATCCCCACAATGTCCGCGGCGTCGACCGCGTCCACCTGATGAACAAGGTGACGATGTATTTCGAGGATTATTTGAAATAGCGATATCGACAATAAAAAAGGGCGGCCCGTAGGGGTCGCCCTTTTTCGTGTTCAGGCTGATTATTTCAGCTGATCGTTGTAGTCGGTTTCGCGTTTCGGAATCTTCCAGGTCCACTTGTTGCCATCGCCCACGTTGATCGTGACAGCGAAGGTGTTGTGGAAGCTACCGCCGTTCTTAATGGACTTACGGATGATAGGCTCGTTCCAGCGTTTGTAGTCGTACCAGTCGAAGCCCTCACCCCAGAGGTCGACGCGGCGATACAGCTTGACTTCCTTCAGGAGGTCGGCACCGGTCTTGGTGCAGTCGTAAGACGGGTCAAGGTTCTTGTTCAGCTCTTTGAGCAGCTGCTGGACGGAAGCGTCCTGGCCACCCAGATGGCACTTGGCTTCGGCTTCGGCGAGATACATCTCGGCGCTGCGGTAGATGTTGAAGCTACCGCCGCCCGGCATGAAGGTCGCCAGGAACTTGAACTGCATGTAGCCGTAGACAAGGCTGGTGCTGTACAGCTTGCTGCCGTATTCCTTGAAAGCGCGCGTATAGAGCGTTTTGGTGCTGCGGCCAGCGGCATCGCATTCTGCCCATTCGGCTGCGGTTGGCTCGAGCCACATCTTGCGACGGACGTCCGTTGCAGGAATCTGGTCATAGAGCTCCTTGCTGATGGCCAGCGGATAGGTACGCTGCATCGAAGAGGAAGCGTTGCATGCCTGGTATGCGAAGAAGGAGTAGTAGTAGATGGTCTGGTCTTCTGCTTCATAGACACCCCAGATCCATTCGTCGTTCGCATCCGAGAAGCCACCGTCCATGTACTGTTTCTGAGTCATGAGCGGGTGTCCCTGACGGGCCAGCGGCGCCATCTTGGCTGCGGTAGCCCAGTCTTCCTTGACCAGGGCGGCGCGGGTGTAGATAGCGTAAGCCACGTTGATGTTCGGCTTGTAAAACTCGTCTGCAGCGCGGTCCAGGCCGGACTGCTGGTAGAGGCTGATGGCCTCGTCGAGGTCGGAGTAAATCTGGGCAAAGGTTTCACTCAGTGTCGAAAGCGGCATGCCGTCGATGCTGGTGTCGGTACGGAGAATAAGGCCTTCGGAAGAGCCATTACCGCTGTCCTGCCAACGATAGCAGTAGAGCTGGGTCAGCATGGTGAAGGCGTGGGCGCGGAAGGTGAGAGCCTGGGCCTTGATGAACTGTTTCTCGTTCGTCGGGCCTTCTGCCTCCTCGATATTCTCGATCACCTGGTTGGCGTTACCAATGATCTTGTAGTAATAGTACCAAGGGTAGTAGAGGTAAATCGAAGAGACGTTCTCGTTGTAAGTATGGTTCCACAGGGCTGCCCAACCAGTTTGGTTGCAGCGCTGCAGGTCGTTGCCGAAGTTGCCGTACCAGGTCTTGATCGTACCCTCGCCATTGAGGCCCTGGGTGCTCAGATACTGGGTTGTCATCATCTTGCACATGCCGTTGATGGCCAGCACGGCGTTTTCAGTAGTCTCGAAGATGGTCGCAGGGGACGTCGAGCTCTCCGGCGAGGTCTCCATATAGTCTTTGGAGCAAGCAACGGTCAAAGCGACAAACGCTGCCAGAAGGAAGGAGGCTTTGAATATCTTTTTCATATCTGTTGTCATCTTGCGGTTACATTAGAATTTGAAGGTCAGGCCGGCGGTGAAGACGCGGGCAGTTACGAAGGTGTTGCTGCTCTGCGTACCGCTGAAGGTCTGCTGCGGGTTCAGACCGCGGCGGGCCGTGAAGGTAGCGGCGTTTTCGCAGGCGACGGTCAGGTTGATGGCGTCCATCTCGATGCGGTTGACCCAGCGTTTCGGGAAGGAGTAGGAGAGGTTGATGTTCTTCAGCACGAGGTAGTTGCCGGAAACCAGCCAGCGGTCGGAAGTGCCGGAGTTGGCATACTGGAAGGTACCACCGATACCGTTGACCATCGGCAGGATATCCTGGCTGATGCGGTCGGCGGAAGTCTCAGTCATGCCGGCCGGAATACCGGTCCAGCTGTTGCCATAGACGTCGTGGTGAATACTGGAGATGGAGGAGCCAACGCTCATCAGGTCAGCGTAGACACCGTCATAGACCTTCGTGCCCAGCGAATAGGTGAAGATGGTGCCGAGTGAGAAGTTCTTCCAGTTGAAGTTAAAGCCGAAGCTACCGTAAACGGTCGGGGTGGCGGTTCCGCACCAGTCTTTCTTGCCGTAGGAGCCGGGATTGAAGACGTACGGAGTGCCGTTGATGATGGTATAGTTGGCGGCAGCCATCAGCGTGTTGGCATTGCCATCAGCATCTTCTTTAGAGCCGTAAATCACGTTGCCGGTTGCGGTGTTGTCATCAGTGATGAAGAATCGCTCGTCATCGAATGAATAGAGCGAGAGGCCCGTCATCTGGTCGACGCCGGCCCAGTGATAGAGGTAGAAAGCGTAACGGTCACCACCTTCAACATATTTCTTCGTGCCATCGATGATGCCTTCCTTGCGGTTCTCTTCCGGAAGCTTGACAATGCGGTTCTTAAGGAACGTGGCATTGGCGAAGATGTTGAAGCGAATGTCCCGGGTACGGACCACGTCGAAGTCGGTTTCAATCTCAACACCGCGGTTGGACATCGTACCGATGTTACGGGTGATCGAAGGGTTGGTGCTGCTCGTGGAGGTTGCACCGGCGGACATCGGGAGGATGACGCTGAAGAGCAGGTCCTTGTTACGCTTGTCGAAGTATTCGACATTCAGGTTCCACCGGTTGAACAGGCGGGACTCGATGCCGACGCCCCAGCTCTGGGCCGTCTCCCACATCAGGTCGTAGTTCGACAGCTGGCTCAGCCAGTAAGCACCCTTATTGGCGTTCTGGCCGGAGGTGTAGAGGGCCTGGTAGCCGTAGTAGCCGGTACCGGCGTCGTTACCCACCTCGCCGAAGTCAGCGCGGAGCTTGAGGGTGTTGATCCAACGCACATTCTTCATGAAATCCTCACGGGAGATCATCCAGTTGGCGCCTACGCTCCAGAAGTTACCCCAGCGGGCGTCCTTGTAGAAGCGGGAGGAACCGTCGCGGCGGAACGAAGCCTCTGCATTGTACTTGTCTTGATAGCTATAGCGAACGCGGCTCAGGTAGCTCTCGGTACGATAGTAGTTGCCGTAGTTGTAGAGGCTCGTGATTTCCGTGAAGTTGCGGAGGTTGTTGATATTCGGGAACACCTCGGACGTCTTGTAGGCGTAGAGGTAATCGTAGTTGTTGGAGTAGTTCTCATGGCCCAGGAGCACGTTGACGAAGTGGTCGCCGAACTGGTGAGCCCAGCGCAGCTGCTGCTGGAAGGAGAAGTTCTTGTAGTAGTATTCGTTGCGGCTGCCACGGCCGTTGTTGCCCTTACCGTCACCGATCACACCGCTGTTGTAGGTCTGGTTGATACTGTGGCGGAGGTTCATGTTGCCGGTGATGGTGAAAGTGAAGTCCTTCAGGAAGTAGACCTCAGCATAGGCGATAGCGTTCACCGTGTTACGGACCGTCTTGTCCTGGTTGAGTTCGTTCTCCCAGATGACGTGGCGGTCAGCGTACTGGTTACGCGTGATGACCACCTGGCCGTTCTCGTCGATGTAGGAACCGCCGTCATACTGCTTGTTGCCGTCCGCGTCGAGGATATAGGCGCCCGTGTTGACGTCGTGCAGGTGCACCGGATAGATCGGGGCGATGTTGCGGCAGTACATGAACGGGTTGACGTAGGAACTCGAACCATCGGAGGTGTTGTTGTAGTTCTGGTGCGTGGCGTTGACGTTGAGGCCTACCTTCAAGTAGCTGGTCGGCTTCACGTTGACGGATGCGCGGCCCGAGAAACGATCAAAGGTCGAAGTGCGCAGGTAGCCGTTCTCATCGAGGTAGCCGGCGGAGAAGTAGTAGTCGGCCTTGTCGGAAGCGCCGCTGGCGCTCACGTTGTACTCAGCGCGGTAGCCGTTCTTGATGGTCTGGTCGAACCAGTTTAGGTCATCCAGGTAGCCTGGTTTGATGTAGGCGTTGGAGACGAGGCGGCCGTCCGCGTCAAAGAGAGCGTTGTCGGCTACATTGTAAATGTTCAGGTAGAGTTTATCTGCGATCAGGTTGTTGGAGGTATACTCCGCAGCAGCTGCACGCTTGGTCATATTCTGGGAATTAGCCATGATGTCGGCCATGGTGCTGGTGCTGGGATAGAGCTGCTCGTTGTAGAGTTCGAGGTAGCGGAGCTCCATGAACTCGTCGGCGGTAGCGTAGTTGTACTCAGGAATACCTCTGTTGTAAACACCCTGCGTCACGCTGGCGGTCACGTTTACGCGGCCCGATTTACCTTTCTTGGTGGTGATCAGGATCACACCGTTGGCGGCGCGGTTACCGTAAAGGGCGGCGGAGGCGGCGTCCTTCAGGACGGTCAGGCTCTCGATATCGTTCGGGTTCAAGTCGGAGATGTTACCGCCGAAGGGAACACCGTCGATCACATAGAGCGGAGAGGTCGAACCGTTGATGGTACCGTTACCACGGATCATGATGCTCGGTTCGGAACCCGGGGCGCCGTAGGAGTTGTTGACCTGCACACCGGTCACGGTGCCTTCGAGGGCGGAAGTGACCGAAGAGGTCGGACGGGCTTCCAGCTTCTCGGCGTCCACGTTCGAAATGGCACCGGTCAGGGACGATTTCTTCGCAGCGCCGTAGGCGATGGTGATCACGGCCTCTTCCAGGTTCTCGGTGTCGGGAGCCAGGAGGATGTTGACGACCGTACGGCCATTCACGTCGGCTTCCTGGTAGACATAGCCGATGGAGCTGAAGATCAGGGTAGCATTTTTCGGCACACTGATTGCATATTTACCATCAGCGTCCGTCGCAGTGCCGGTCATGGTGCCCTTTACCTGGATCGAGGCAAAGGGGATACCCTCGCCGGTAGCGGCGTCTGCCACGGTTCCGCTAACGTTGATGTTCTGAGCGATAGCGATTTGGCTCAGAAATGCGGTCACCAGGCAGAGGAGAAAGAATGACAATTTTCTCATAAATGATGTTTTAGGTTAAAAAATAATTTTTATTTGGTTTACTTTCTTTTACAGACAGTCCACACAATTTAGACAAAGGTACGAAAAAAAAAGCGTTTCCGCAAGCGGGAAACGCCTTTTTTATAAAAAGGAGTGGATTTCTAGTCCTCGAACTTCTGGTTCAGCAGCTCAATCATCTTGATGGCCGCCTTGGCGATCGGGGTGCCCGGACCGAAGATAGCCACGGCGCCGTCGCGGTAGAGTTCGTCGTAGTCCTGAGCCGGAATCACACCGCCCACCACCACGAGAATGTCCTCACGGCCAAGCTTCTTGAGCTCTGCAATGATCTGCGGAACGAGGGTCTTGTGACCGGCGGCCAGCGAGGAGACGCCCACGATGTGCACGTCGTTCTCGACAGCCTGGCGGGCAGCCTCTTCCGGAGTCTGGAAGAGCGGACCCATGTCCACGTCGAAACCGCAGTCAGCATAGCCGGTAGCGACCACCTTGGCGCCACGGTCGTGACCGTCCTGGCCCAGTTTGGCCACCATGATACGGGGCTGACGGCCTTCCTTCTTGGCGAATTCGGCCACCATCTTCTTGGCGAGTTCGAACTCGCTGTCGTTCTTCACTTCAGAGGAGTAAACACCAGTGTTCATACGGATCACAGCTTTGTAACGTCCA
>CAJODQ010000040.1 GCA_905233345.1 uncultured Bacteroidales bacterium | reverse complement strand
GATGTTGACGATTACTTCGCGCTTGTTGATGGAGGTAACAGTACCTTCCACGACCTCATTTTCGTTGATACGGCTGAGGCTCTTGCTGTAACTTTCTTCGTTGGCGGCTTTCTCGGCTGCATCGAAGCCGTCGTTTTCAAACGCATCCCAATCGAATTTGTCGTTGTCGACGGAGGCGTTGCTTTTTTTGGTTGCAGGCTTTACGATCACCTGCTCTTCGATCTCTTCTGCATTCTCAACTGCAGGGTTGATGATCTCTTCAGACATAATGGTTAATAAATCGTTAAACAATAAGTAGTTAGACTTTATTTATAATCCCGTCGTCCGAACGGGGCTGCAAATATAGTTATTATTTTGATTTTTCCTCCTGTTTTTCAGGTTTTTCCTTCGGTTTTTTGCGCGGTTCGGCATTCTTCACATACTGGTCGAGCCAGGCACCCGTCTCGTAGAGCATGTCGAGGCTGGTTTCAATGCCCTGGTAGCCGTGGCTTTCATAGGGCAGCTGCACATAGCGCGCCGTGCCGCCGAAATACACCAGTGCCTGGTAGAGGCGCTCCGACTGCACCGGGAACGTACCGGTGTTGTTGTCCTGCTGGCCGTGGATGATCAGCAGCGCGTCCTTGATCTTGTCGGCGTAGTTGAACGGAGACATCTGGTCGTAGACCTCCTTCGCTTTCCAGTAGTTGCGGCGCTCACTCTGGAAGCCGAAAGGTGTAAGGCTGCGGTTGTAAGCGCCGCTGCGGGCGACACCGGCCCGGAAGAGACGCGTATGCGCCAGCAGGTTGGCCGTCATGAATCCGCCGTAGGAGTGGCCGCCGACACCGATGCGCTCGCGGTCGCCTACCCCGATGCTGTCGCAGACGAAGTCGATGGCAGCCTCGGCGCTCATCACCAGCTGATCGAGGAAACGGTCGTTCGGCAGGGAGTCTTTGGCGGCGGCAACGATGGCCATGGTGAACTCATCGAGCACGGCATAGCCCTGCGTGGCCCAGATCATGGCAGAGCCATAAGTCGGCTTGGTGAACTTATGTTTCTCCGGACGGGCTTTCTCGCTCTCGGCAAAGCACTTGAACTCATAGGGATAGGTCCACATGAAGACCGGCAGACGGCCATCACGCTCCGGATCGTAACCCGCGGGCAGGTACAGATGCGCGAAACATTTCAGGCCGTCCTTGCGGGTATAGGTCACATACTGGTCGGTCACCAGTTCGGCGAGTTGCGGCACGGAATTCTCGATATGGGTGACCTGGCGGGCCGATTTCCTGCGCAGGTCGAGTTCCCAGTAGTCGGGCACTACGCCGAAATCCTCGCGGCGTTCCAGCAGTTTCATCTTCCTGGGCGTAAAATCGGTAATGGCCGTCAGCGTCTCCTTGCAGTCGCCGGAAGAGAACCACAAATTCTCGGTCTTGCCGTTCTTCAGGTTTACCTGATCCAGGAAGCTGTGCTGGAAGCCTTCCGCATCGCGCCGGTCCGTGCCCGTCAGGAACACACGGCTGTGCTGGGGATCGCTCCAGGCCACCAGGCGGTTGAAGCCGTTGCGCACCTGGTAGAGACGGCCGTAGCTCGGGAAATTGCCGAGGGTATCGGTCTCGGTACTCTGGGTGAAGAGTACGCGGCGGGGCGCCAGGGTGTCGCCCGGCACGAAGGAAACCAGCCTGCGGAAATGCTGTTTGGAAGAACTTTCCTCGAAGAAAGCCAGCTTGTCGTCGCTCCAGGTGATGCGTCCCATGCGGTATTCCGGGGCCAGGAGCAACTGCTTGTCGTTCTCAAAATCGAAGGGAGCCTGGCACTGGAAAAGTTTATCCGTGAAGGTCTTTTCAGGACGGTCCTTCTCCTTGGCCGTATCCTTGGCGGCAGGATCATCGCCCGGCGGCGGTCCCATCGGAGGCATGCCGGGGAAGCCCATGGGGCCCATTCCGCCACCTTCCGATTCGCTCCAGTAGAGCGTAGCGGGCTGGTCGGGGCGCCAGCCGAAACCGGCCGGCTTCGGCTTCGCCGGTTCCTTGGGTGCCTTGCCGTCTTTCGGCGGCACGGGCGCTTTCTTCTCTTCCTTCACCGTGCCGTCACGCAGCATGCGGACCACGCTGCCGTCGGCCAGGTTCATGATGAACTGCTTGCTCGGGAAAGAATTGTGCGACTGCACATAGGAATACGGATGGTGCTCCGTCACGACGATCGCGTAACTGCCGTCCGGCGAAAGGTCGAGCGAACGATAGATGGCCGGTTCGCCGACGAAGCGGACGCCGTCGGGGCTCCAGACGGCCAGCTGGCTGGTGCAGCAGTAGTCATACAGAGCCTCGTCCTGCGGGCCCGTGAGCATGTCCTGGTAGGTGCGGATGGAGAGCTTCTCCCCTTTCACTTCCTGCACAACAGACGACTGGGCAAGCTGCGGGGCCGGAGCCTGCCGGTGCGCGGCGGGAACGGATTTGAAAAGGATGTGTGTATCGTCGAGAAAGAAAATGGGCGAGCCGAAGATGGTGTTCACCCGCAGGTCGGTGAGCCGGACTGCCGTGGGAACGGCAGCAGTAGCATCTACGCACCAGAGTTCCACATGGTCGGGGAACGAGAGCGTAAAGGCGACTTGCTTTCCGCTGGGCGACCAGGTTACGAACTTGGCGCGCAGGTCAGCCGGCAGGCCCTCGACCCGGCGGGTCTGGCCCGTGGCGACATCCAGGAGCTCCAGGCGGTCGAAGTAGTTCTCGCGGGTCTCACTGAAATTGCGCGGATCCACGCGCACGCCGGCAATGCGGGCTTCGCTCGCAGCCAGCTCGGCGATGGGAACCTGGCGGCAGGCACGGTAGCCCATCACAACTTTCGAATAGTCTCTGTTGAAGGACACGGTGGGCAGCGGGCTGGCCAGCGTGAGTTCTTCAATCTCCTTGGCGGGGTGGCGGAAGCCGTCCGCTACGGCGGTCAGGCAGCCGGCCAGCAGAAAGGCCACTGCCAATACGAACATTTTCTTGGTCATAATCAAAGGAATTACTGCCTACAAATGTAAGAAATAATTCCTTTCTGCCTCCAGGTCAGGGATCAGGATTTCATAGGTTTTGCCTGTCTTGGCCGCCAGCTTCAGGTCGCGCAGCCAGGGGTTGGCGCGGCGCAGCTGGGCATAAGAAAGGCCATAGCGGCCGGCGAATTCGGCCAGATCGTCGATTGACTGGCTCACGAAGACCGTCCGCTTCGGGGGAATATAGGGATAGTATTCATCTGCTTCCAGATGGAAACCGAAGCTGTCGGGATTTTCAAAAAAGAGCTTGGCCACCAGGATGCGGAACATGTAGCGCGAGGTCTCCTCCACCAGTTGCAGGTCAAGGGCCTTAGTCTGCTTCTGCTGCTCCCGCTTGCGGGCGATGCCGTTGACACCGCCATTATAGCTGGCTGCCACGGTCATCCAGTCGCCGAAACGGGCATACGATTTTTTCAGGTAGTCGCAGGCCGCCTCCGTCTCTTTCCGGATGTTGTAGCGTTCATCCACCGTGGCCGTCACCTCCAGGCCGAAATCCCGCCCGACGTCGCGCATGAACTGCCAAAGGCCCGCCGCCCCAGCCACCGAGACAGCGTTTTCGTTGACATTGCTCTCAATGGCCATCAGGTATTTGAGGTCATCGGGCACGCCGTTGGCTGCCAGCAGCGGCTCCACCTGCGGGAAGATGCGGGTCGAGCGCTTGAGCATGAGCAGGGAGTTGGAATGGCTGTAGGTAAAGGCGATCAGCTCGCGGTCCATCCGTTCCCGCAGGTCTACGCGGTCGAAGCGGATGGTGTCGCCGGCAAAGACGATGTAGTCCGGCACCCGCGGCGCACGGACGTTCTCCCGGGCGACGGTGCGCTCGATCACAATCACGGAATCACCCGACACCTCCGTCACGATCGCGCCGTCCCGGGCCAGCTTCACGGCGGGACGCGTATCCCAATAGAGATAGCCTGCCAGACCAAACAGGACCACGAAAAGAGCAATCGTCAGGCTCCGTCTCATTTGTCGTATTCCTCAAACTTCGAGTTGTTCGACTTGAATTCCGGCACGATCTGCTTCATCCGCTTCACCATTTCGGGAATCCGCACCTCGCTCGATAGGACCTCCAGCTCACCGACGAACTGTCGGGCATCTTCATAGGCATATTGACGCACGTGGGCGATACGGATGCGGTCATGGCTGGTCGGATCGGTGTTCTCCTTGTCGGAGAGCACTTCCTCGTAGAGCTTCTCGCCCGGGCGCAGGCCGGAATAGACAATCTTGATATCCTCGTCGGGCACGAAGCCGGCCAGTTCGATCATGCGGCGGGCGAGCTGGTCGATCTTCACGGGCTTGCCCATGTCGAAGACGAAGATATCCTTGCCGGCCGACATCGTGGCGGCCTCCATCACCAGGCGGCAGGCTTCCGGAATGGTCATGAAGTAGCGGGTGATATCCTTGTGTGTCACGGTCACCGGGCCGCCGTTCTCAATCTGCTCGCGGAAGCGCGGAATCACCGAGCCGTTGGAGCCCAGCACATTGCCGAAGCGCGTGGTGACGAACTTGGTCTTCTCGTTGCTGATGGACTGGACGTAGATCTCGGCCAGGCGCTTGGTGCAACCCATGATGTTGGTGGGGTTGACCGCCTTGTCGGTGGAGATCATCACCATCATCTCGGCGCCGTATTCAATGCACTTGTCGGCCACGTTGCGTGAACCGATCAGGTTGACCAGCACGGCTTCGCAGGGGTTGTCTTCCATCAGGGGCACATGCTTGTAGGCGGCGGCGTGGAACACCACCTGCGGATGCCAGGTCCGGAACACGTAGTCCAGGCGGGGCTCCTGGCGCACGTCGCCGATCACCGGCACAAAATTTAGGTCCTTGTATTTGTCTTCCAGCTCGAGCCGGAGGTTGTGCATCGGGGTCTCGGCGTTGTCGTAGAGGATGAGTTTTCGGATGCCGAAATGGGCCAGCTGGCGGCAGAGCTCCGAGCCGATGGAGCCCGAAGCGCCGGTCACCATCACCACCTTGCCGGCAAAGCGTTCCTTGATCTTGTCCATCGAAATGGCAATCTCCTCGCGGCCCAGCAAGTCTTCCACCTTGACGTTGCGGACGGACTGGCTGGTCACGTTGGACAAGTCGTCGATGTTGGGGGCGACCAGCAGGCGAAGCTTGTTCTCCGTGGCGAAAGGGATCAGCCGCGCGGCCTCTTTCCGGACATCGCTATCAACCGCAAACAGGACACCCGAGACATTTCTCTTTTCGAAAATCCGACGCAGCTCCTCGTTGTTGGCATAGAAAAAAACGGGAAGCTGATGGGTGTTCATGCTGGCTTCCGAAGGGATATCCGTCAAATAGCCCACGAGAAAGAAATGCTTGGAGTTGCGAAGGCGTGTCTCCAGGGCGATGCTCTTCTCGCTGGTTCCATAAATCAGCACTCGTTCCACGTCGTTTCGCCGACGGCGGAACCGGTGGAGCATCTCTTCGTAGGCCCGGATCAGCGCGACGCGGAAAGTGATGAGCAAGAACATGCACAGCACGAAATAGGCGAGCAGGATGGCCCAGGTGAAGGGATACCAGCGGCCGAGATGTGCCAGCACGAGGCCATCCAACACTGTAGCACAAAGCATAGCCACGGCAAAACGATGGACATCGGAAAGGGAAGAGTGCCGGATGATGATGCGGTAGCTCTTGAACAGCCAGAACATGAGGGCGGCCGAAAACGTGGAAACGAGGATCCACACCCAGGAGAAAGTACCCGGTTCCGGAACCATGAGGACGCCAGCAAAATATTGGACCACCAGATCGACGATCAACGCTGCCACGAACGACAGCGACACGTCGAGCGCGAACACAAGGCCCGTACTCACGTAGCGTGTAAAGACCTTGTCGAAGAGTTGGCGAAGTTTATTACTCATAGAATTAGGGTGCAAAATGGTTCACATTTGGGGGTATTGCCCCATGCAAATTTAACAAATATTTAGATACGTACCCCCCCCCTCAATATTTTTTAAAAAAATATTATCTTTGCAGCCCAAATGCACAAGTAATGGCAGAGAACAATTTGCTCGAAAAGCTGGACGGCCTCAAGGCGAAATACGAGGCCATCGGCACGCAGCTCGGCGACCCCGAGGTCATTGCCGACATGAAGAAATATGTCCAGTTGAACAAGGATTACAAGGAACTGGAACCCGTCGTCCAGGCTGGCGACCGCTACCGCAAGATGGTCGGCGACCTGGCCGACGCCAAGAACATCCTCCTCAACGAGAAGGACGAGGACCTGCGCGAGATGGCCAAGGAAGAAGCAACCGCCCTGGAAGAAGAGCTCCCGAAGATGGAGGAGGAAATCCGCATCCTGCTCATCCCGGCCGATCCGCAAGACAGCAAGAATGCCATCCTCGAGATCCGCGGTGGCACGGGCGGCGACGAAGCCGCCATCTTCGCCGGCGACCTGTTCCGCATGTATACCAAATATTTCGAGCGCAAGGGCTGGAAGTGCGAGGTAACCAACGTCAGCGAAGGCGCTGCCGGCGGCTACAAGGAGATCGTGTGCAAGGTATCGGGCGACAAGGTCTACGGTACGCTGAAATACGAAAGCGGCGTGCACCGCGTCCAGCGCGTCCCCCAGACAGAGACCCAGGGCCGTGTCCACACCTCCGCCGCGTCGGTGGCCGTGCTGCCGGAAGCCGACGAGTTCGACGTGGAGATCGACATGAAGGACGTCCGCAAGGACCTCTTCTGCTCTTCGGGTCCGGGCGGCCAGGGCGTCAACACTACCTACTCCGCCGTCCGCCTGACGCACATCCCTTCGGGCATCGTGGTCCAGTGCCAGGACGAGCGCTCACAACTTAAGAACCTCGACAAGGCCATGGCGGAACTCCGCACGCGTCTATACAACCTCGAGTACGAGAAATACCTCAACGATATTACAGCCAAGCGCAAGACCATGGTCTCGACGGGCGACCGTTCCGCGAAGATCCGCACCTACAACTACCCGCAGTCGCGCGTGACCGACCACCGCATCGGCTACACGATGTACAACCTCCCCGTCTTCATGGACGGCGACATCCAGGAAGTCATCGACCAGCTCCAGATCGCCGAAAACGCCGAACGGCTCAAGGCCGCGGGCGAGTAACAACAAAAAAGCCGGCTGAGCCGGCTTTTTTGTTAGATGTTGATCGCATGGTAATGCGGTCCAAACCTTTCGAAGGCGGCGCGGTCGAGGGACTCGCGGGCATCCGGATGGGCGACGCTGATAATCAACTTGGCGCGCTCCTGGAGGCTCTTGCCGTAGAGGTCGACAGCACCGTATTCAGTAACCAGCCAGTGGATGTGGTTGCGGGTCGTCACGACGCCGGCGCCCTCGGTCAGGACCGGAGCGATCTTGCTCACGCCCTTGTTCGTGGCGGAAGGCATCGCGATGATGGCCTTGCCGCCCTCTGAGAGCGAGGCACCGTAGGTGAAGTCGATCTGGCCACCCACGCCACTGTAGAACTTCGTGCCGAGGGAGTCGGCGCAGACCTGGCCGGTGATGTCCACCTGGAGGGCGGAGTTGATGGCGCAGACCTTCGGGTTCTTCGCGATGATATACGGGTCGTTGGTGTAGCCGACGTCCATCATGGACACCATCGGGTTGTCATCAATGAAATCGTAGACCTCCTGCGAACCCATCAGGAACGTGGAGACCATCTTGCCTTTGTCGATCTTCTTGTTCATGCCGTTGATAACGCCCTTGCGGACGAGCGGCAGCACGCCGTCGGCGAACATCTCGGTGTGGATACCGAGGTTCTTGTGGTTGCCCAGCTGGGCGAGCACGGCGTTCGGAATGGCGCCGATACCCATCTGCAGGCAGGCGCCGTCTTCCACGAGGTTGGCGCAGTTGATACCGATCTTCGTCTCGATCTCGGACGGCTCGGAGAAATGCGCCGGCATCAACGGGGTGTTGTCTTCCACGAAGAGGTCGATCATGCTGGCCGGGATCACGGCGTCGCCCCACGCGCGCGGGACGTATTTGTTGACCACCGCGATCACCGTCTTGGCGCACTCGATGGCCGCCAGCGTGGCGTCCACGGAGGTACCCAGCGACACGTAGCCGTGCTTGTCCACGGGCGAGACCTGGATCATGGCCACGTCGCAGGGCAGCACGCCGCTGCGATAGAGCTTCTGCGTCTCGCTCAGGAAGATGGGGATGTAGTCGGCCCAGCCGGCCTGCACGTTCTTGCGGACGTTGCCGCCCACGAAGAAGGCCTGGTGGAAGAAAGTGCCCTGGAAGCGCTCCTCGGTATAGGGAGCCTCTCCTTCGGTGTGGAGGTGGTGGATGCGGACATCCTTCAGTTCGCCGGCCTCGCCGCGGCGGCAGAGGGCCTGGATGAGGACCTGGGGCGCGCTGGCCACGCTGCTCAGGTGGATGTGGTCACCGCTCTTGACGACCTTGACGGCTTCGTCGGCGGAGATGAATTTGATATTCTGCATATCTTGTTGTGTTGGATTTGGTTCTTTATCCTACAAAGTTAAGAAATTTAGTAATTTTGCGACCATGAAAAGAGAAAAAGAACTTCAGGCTTTCGAAAGATTGCTGGATATCATGGACGACCTGCGTGAGAAGTGCCCCTGGGACCGCAAACAGACCCTCGATTCTCTCCGTCCGAACACCATCGAAGAGACCTATGAACTGGCCGACGCCATCCTGGCGCACGACATGCACAACATCGCCAAGGAGCTGGGCGACCTGCTGCTCCATATTGTCTTCTATGCGAAGATCGGCTCCGAAACCGGCGACTTCGACATCGCCGACGTCTGCAACATGCAATGCGACAAACTCATCTATCGGCACCCCCATGTCTATGGGGACGTAAAAGCCGAGACAGCGGGCCAGGTGGTCCAGAACTGGGAACAGCTCAAGCGCAAGGAGAAAGATGGCAACAAGACCATCCTCGCCGGTGTGCCGGACAGCCTCCCCTCGCTCATCAAGGCTTACCGCATGCAGGACAAGGCCCGCGCCGTGGGCTTCGACTGGGAAAAGAAAGAAGACGTGTGGGACAAAGTGCAGGAGGAACTCGGCGAACTCCGCGCCGAACTGACGAACGGCACGAAAGAAAGCCAGGAAGCCGAACTGGGCGATTTCATCTTCTCCGTGGCCAACGCCGCCCGGCTCTACCACCTCAACCCCGACACAGCCCTGGAGCAGACCAACCTGAAGTTCAAGCGCCGCTTCACCTACATCGAACTCCGCGCCCGCGAACTCGGCCGCGACCTGGGCGACATGACCCTCGCCGAGATGGATGCCCTCTGGGAGGAGGCGAAATCGAAAGAGTAGCAAAAAAGCCGGCTGAGCCGGCTTTTTTGCTATTTGAACCACTCGGTGATGTGGTTCTTCGCGTAGAGGAAGTAGACGATCAGGCCGAGCCAGCTGGTGCAGAGCACGAGGACCGAGCAGATGACTTTCCCGACCAGGGAGATCGGCTTCTTGAGGATGTCGATGACGGCCATGACGGACAGGACGAGGCCAATCAGATAAATAATCATATCGTTGTTTGTTTTTGGTTGTTGTCAATAACGGAAGGTGCCCATCACCGGCCAGTGGTCGGACACGAACGGGGCGCCGTAGTCGCCGGTCAGGCGCTCATATTTCTCAGGTTTCACCCCTTTATAAAAAATGTGGTCGATGATAACCGTCCCCTCAGGGGCTTCGTTCCGTCCCCAGGCGTGAAAGGTGTTGCCGTCGTCGGTCACGGGCGCCGTCTCGCGGCAGTTCTGCAGCTCAGCCCGAATCGGTTCCAGGATGGGATCGTCCCAGTTCGCGTTGAAATCGCCCGTCAGGAACACCACGTCCCCTTCCTTCATCATCCCGTTCATCCGCGCCATGATGAGCTTGCCGGCCTCTTCGCGGGCCACCTTCCCCACATGGTCGAAGTGCGTGTTGAAGTACCACACGTCGCGCTTCGCCTTCTTATCGTAGAGCTGCGCCCAGGTCACGATGCGGCGGCAGGCCCCGTCCCAACCCAGCGACACCGTGTCGGGCGTCTCGCTCAGCCAGTAGGTGTCGCACTGCTTCATATCGAAGCGGTCCGTGCGCCAGAAGATGGCATTGGCCTCTCCCCGCTCTAACCCGTCGTCGCGGCACACGCCGTAGCGCGCGTAGCCGGGCAGCTGCTCATCCATGTAATCGACCTGCGTGATATAACCCTCCTGGATACCGAAAAGGTCAGGCTGCGCATCCTCGAGCATACGGATCACCGCTTCGCGGCGGTTGTTCCAGCAGTTTTCCCCGTCGAAATCTTCGCGAGGCGACAGGCGGATATTGAAAGACATCACCCGGATTTCGGGCTTCGGCGCACAGGAGGTCGCCAGCAGACCCGACAGGACGAGTGCCAGACTGGCGAGCGCTAACAAGGTCTTTTTCATGGAAATACGTTCAGGTTTTTGCAAATATACGAATTATTCGCTAAATTTGAGAGAATCGATGAAAAGCCTACGCCATAGGCTGGCTGCGGTCTGGCATTTCTACCGCGACAGCTTCCGGAACATGACCTGGGGGCGGCCGCTGGTGTGGCTCATCCTGCTCAAGTTTTTCATCCTCTTCGCCATCCTGCGCGTCTTCTTCTTCAAGCCCACCCTGGCCGGGCTCAGCGACGAGGAGCGCAGCCGCGTGGTGGGCGAACGCCTTGTCAGCCCGCCCGCCGACCCGCCCACCGAAAACACGTACAATCTTTAACCAATACCTGAACTATGGATGTGATCATTTGGTCCAGAATCCAATTCGCGATGACCGCCGCGTACCACTGGCTCTTCGTGCCGCTGACCCTCGGGCTGGCGCTCGTCATGGCCATCATGGAGACGCTCTACCTCGTCAAGAAAGATGATTTCTGGAAGAAAACCGCACAGTTCTGGATGAAGCTCTTCGCCATCAACTTTGCCGTAGGCATCGCGACGGGCATCATCTTGGAATTCGAATTCGGCACGAACTGGAGCAACTACTCCTGGTTCGTCGGCGACATGTTTGGCGCGCCCCTCGCCATCGAAGGCATCCTCGCCTTCTTCATGGAAGCCACCTTCTTCGCCGTCATGTTCTTCGGCTGGGACAAGGTATCCCCCAAGTTCCACCTGGCCTCCACCTGGCTAACTGGCATCGGCGCCACCATCTCCGCCTACTGGATCCTGGTGGCCAACGGCTGGATGCAGAACCCCGTGGGCACCACCTTCAACCCCGACACGGTCCGCAGTGAGATGGCTTCGGCCACGGCCTTCTGGGAGGTCATCACCAACCCGGTGGCCGTGAGCAAGTTCTTCCATTCCATCACGAGCGGCTGGGTCACCGGCGGCATCTTCGTGGTGGGCGTAAGCGCCTGGTACCTGCTCCGGAACCGACACAGCGAATTCGCCAAGAAGAGCATGCTCATCGGTGCGATCGTGGGCCTGCTGGGCTCCGGCGCCGTGATGTTGTCGGGCGACTCCTCCGGCGTCCATGCCGCTGAGTTCCAGCCTATGAAGCTGGCGGCAGCGGAAGGCCTGCAGGACGGCGGTCCTGGCGCTGCCTTCACCATCGTCCCGGGCATCAAGGTCCCCAAGATGCTCTCCATCCTGGCCACGCACGACCCGAACGGCTTCGTGCCCGGCATCAACGACATCCTGAACGGATATACCGACAGCGAGGGCAACGTGGAACCTTCCGTGGCCGAGAAAATGGCCATGGGACGGGAAGCGCTGGTCGCCCTTTCCATCTATCGCAGCACCGATGATCCGTCGGAGAAGGCCGAGGCCCGCTACGCGCTGGAGGAAAACGTGCAGTACATGGGCTACGGTCACCTCGAAAAACCCGAGGATGTAGTTCCGCCCGTGGGCGTAGTGTTCTGGGCCTTCCGCCTGATGATTGGCCTGGGCATGCTCATCGCCCTGGTGCTGCTGCTCGCCCTGATCGGCGTCTGGAAAGACAAGCTCGGTGCGTGGAAATGGCTCCTCTGGGCGGCCGTTATCTGCATTCCGCTGGCGTACATCTGCGGCCAGGCGGGCTGGATCGTGGCCGAGGTGGGCCGCCAGCCCTGGACCATCCAGGGTCTGCTCCCCGTCAACGTGGCCATCTCGAGCCTGAGCGCTGGAGCGGTCAAGACCACGTTCTTCCTCTTCCTGGCCATCTTCACGCTGTTCCTGGCCATCGAAATCCGCATCATGGTCAATGCCATCAAGAAAGGTCCCGAAACGATAAAAGAATAAAACCATGTCCTATACTTTCTTACAGAATTACTGGTGGTTCCTGATCGCCCTGCTGGGCGGCCTGCTCGTTTTCCTGATGTTCGTGCAGGGAGCCAATCTCCAACTCGGAAACCGAGCATTCTCCGACTTGCAGAAGCGGATGATCCTCAACTCCACGGGGCGGAAATGGGAACTGACCTTCACCACCCTGGTCACCTTCGGCGGCGCTTTCTTCGCCTCCTTCCCCCTCTTCTACAGCACCAGCTTCGGCGGGGCCTACTGGGTTTGGGTGCTGCTGTTGCTCAGCTTTGTCTTCCAGGCTGTCGCCTATGAGTTCCAAAACAAGAAAGAGAATCTGATCGGTGTGAAGGGATTCCGTGTCGCTCTGATGGTCAATGGTTTCCTGGCGCCGTTCCTGGTCGGGACCGCCGTGGGCACCTTTTTCACGGGCTCCGATTTCACGGTCAACAAGCTGGCCATCGCCGACCCGGCCTCCCCGGTCATCAGCACCTGGGGCAACAACTGGCATGGTCTGGAAGCGCTGGGGCAGTTCCACGCGGTGCTGCTGGGATGCACCCTGATGTTCCTGACCTGCATCCTCGGCGCGCTTTATATCCTCAACAACATCAACGACACACAGATCCACGCACAGGTGCGCCGTACCGTCAAACTTTGCATCCTCCCCTTCCTGCTCTTCTTCCTGTGCTGGCTGGTGATCCTGTTGGTAGGGGTAGGTTATGCTGTGGACGAAGCTGGCGTCGTCTCGCTGGAGAAATACAAATACCTGCACAACTTCCTGCAGATGCCTGCCGTGTTGATCTTGTTCCTCGTAGGCGTAGTACTCGTGCTATGGGGCATCTTCCAGGGCGCCTTTACACAGTCCCGCGGTGGCATCTGGCCCTCCGGCCTCGGCACGGTGCTGGTCGTGATGGCGGTCTTCTTCATTGCCGGCTACAACGGCACAGCCTATTACCCGTCCTGCACCGACCTGCAGAGCTCGCTGACGATCCGCAACAGTTCCTCCAGCCAGTTTACCCTGCAGGTGATGTTCTGGGTCTCGCTGCTGATTCCCTTCGTGCTAGCCTACATCGTCTACGCCTGGCGCCAGATGGACAAGAAAAAGATCACGTCCGACGAAATCGCCGACACGCCGCACAAGTATTGACAATCCGCCCCGAATGGGATTGCAAAAAAATATTGATTTTTGTTTGCACACTTAAAAAAAGTCTCTATCTTTGCAATCCCAATCGGGAAACGGGGTGCGGTAGTTCAGCTGGTTAGAATGCCGGCCTGTCACGCCGGAGGTCGCGAGTTCGAGTCTCGTCCGCACCGCTGAAAATGGCCCTACAGCTATCTGTAGGGCCTTTTCTTTTTCAAAAGTTGGCTACATCTTGGCTACATTTAGCAAGTTGGCTACAGGGTATGTGAAAAAAGCCTGGAGCCTTCCCTAAGGCGGTTCTCCAGGCCGTTGCGTTAATAAATGCCCTTTGCCAGGTGCATTCAGTGCAAAGATAGTGGAATTTCTCGGAAATAGTTATTTCCACATATTCTCTCCAACTTGTCGTCAAATCCAAGACGACAATTATGATCATACTTCTCGGTCTAATAGACATTTGGGGTGATGGATTACCATCAAAAAGTTTCTAATAGACATTTCGGGAGATAGATAAGGCAACAGTCGGGCGCGAGGAGGGCCTT
>CAJODQ010000039.1 GCA_905233345.1 uncultured Bacteroidales bacterium | reverse complement strand
AACACGATCTTGCCCAGGAACTGCGGCATCTTCGAGATGTCGATGATGCGCTTGATCAGGTCCTGTCCGGCCTTGTCGGCGGGGTGCGCCTTGCCGGCGAAGAGGAACTGAACGGGATGCTTTTCATCGTTGATGATATCGTTCAGGCGCTCGAGGTTGCTGAACAGCAGCGTGGCCCGTTTGTAGGTGGCGAAACGGCGCGCGAAACCGATGGTCAACACGTCGTCTCGCAGGGTCTTGCGGATCTTGACGATCTCGTGGGGCGAATAGTGGTTTGTCAGCGTGGTATCGGCGATCATCTCCTTCACCCGGTCGATCAAGCGCTTGCGCAGGAGCTGGCGCGTGCGCCAGATCTTCTCGTCGGGCACTTCGTAGATACCCTCGAAGCAACGCTTGTCGTAGTGGTGGGTCTTGAATTCCTTGCCGAACACCTTCGCGTGGATTTCCTTCCATTCGGGCGCCGTCCAGGTGGGATAGTGCACGCCGTTGGTGACGGAACTCACGTTGTTGAGCTCCTCCGTCAGGTAGCCGGGCCACATCGGGGCGAATATCTGCTGGCTCACGCGGCCGTGCAGCCAGCTCACGCCATTGATCTCCTGCGAGAGGTTGGCGGCCAGGAAGCTCATGGAGAACTTCTCATTCGGGTCGTCCACATTGAGCTTACCCAGGCTCATGAAGGTACGCCAGTCGATCTTCATGCGGTCCGGATAGTGGGAGATGTACACACGCAGCAGGTCTTCCGTAAAAGCGTCGTGGCCCGCGGGGACCGGGGTGTGCGTGGTGAAGAGCGAGGAGGCGCGAACCACCTCGAGGGCCTCCGGATAGGAGAGGTTGTCGATCTGGATGTATTCTCGCAGACGTTCGAAACCGTTGAAGGCGGCATGGCCTTCGTTGCAGTGGTATACGTCGGCATGGATGCCGAGGGCGCGCAGGGCACGGACACCGCCCACACCAAGCAGGAGTTCCTGCTTAAGGCGGTTCTCCCAGTCGCCGCCGTAGAGCTGGTGCGTCACCTGGCGGTCTTCGGGGAGGTTGTCCTCGTAGTCAGTGTCGAGCAGGTAGAGATCGGTACGGCCCACCTCTACGCGCCAGATACGGGCATTGAGGTTACGGCCCGGGAACGCTACGCTGATCGTCACCCAGTTGCCTTTCTTATCATATACGGGCGAAGCCGGAATCTTGGTGAAGTCCTGCGGCGTGTAGTCAGCGATCTGGTCGCCATAGGCGGAGAGCCGCTGGGTGAAATAGCCGTGGCGGTACAGCAGGCCGACCGCGGTCATATGGACCTTCATGTCAGAGGCTTCCTTCAGGTAGTCGCCGGCCAGGATGCCCAGGCCACCGGAATAGATCTTGAGCGAAGTGTCGATACCGTATTCCATGCAGAAATACGCCACATGCGCACCTTTGCGTGCATCCTTTTCGGCCATATAGGCGGAAAACTCGGAATACACCGCGTCGAGGCGGGCCAGGAAGGCGTCGTCTTTCTCCAGCTTGCGGTAGAGCTTGAGCGGAATCTTGTCGAGGAGCAGGAGCGGGTTACCGCCCACCTGCTTCCAGAGCTCGGGATCGATGTCGCGGAAGAGCGTGATGGCCGGATCGTTCCAGCACCACCACAGGTTCTTGGCCAGGGCGTCGAGGTGTTTCAGGCGCTCGGGCAACTCGCGGCTGACGAACACGCTGTTCCACACCGGGCGGTTGGCCATGTATAAATCGTATTCGTGCGGCTCGTCGTCGCGCACTTCGGTAAACTCACCGCGGACGGCCTGCACCTTGCCAATAGCCTGGGTATAGGCTTCTTCATAATAGACAATATTGTTGCGCCAAAGCGCAATCTCCGACACCTTCTTGGCGTTCTCGCGGTAGGCTTTGCGGCCTTCTGCCGGCAGTTCGGCCACCTCGCGGATACGGCCCACCACACAGTCTGCCACTTCGCTGTAGTTGGCATCGTTGCGCTCGATGACCAGAATGCCCGGATGCGGCTCCGCACAGTGCTCGCGCACCCAAAGTCCGAAGCCGGCCAGCGATGTCGTAGTCGTAGGCACGCTGAAGGCCAGTGATTCCAGCGGGGTATAGCCCCAAGGCTCGTAATAGGACGGGAACACGGTCAGGTCCATGCCCACCAGCAGGTCGTAGTAGCGCATGTTAAACACGCCGTCGTCGCCGTTCAGGTAAGTGGGAATGAAGAACACGTCCACCTTGGCGTCGATCGCGTTGTTCAGGTTCTGGCTGCGGAGGCTGCGCATCACGATGTCGTAGTCGTCCATCAGGTAGTGGCTGGTCTGCGTGGTATAGTCGCTGCCGTTCCCGCCCAGTTTGGCAAGCAGCTCCTTGTCGGGGCCGTTGTGGCCCGACGGGACCATGATGAAGGCCACGACGCGGCGGCCTGCATAGTCGCTGGTATTCAGACGGCCCAGCGCATCGACGAAGATGTCGATACCCTTGTTGCTGTATTCATAACGACCGCCGATGGCCACCAGGATGCTGTCGGCCGGCAGTTCTTCCCCGCACATGGCGGAACCCACCTCGAGGAGTTTCTTGCGGGCGGCAGCGCGGCAGCCGTCGTATTCGGCGGCACTGGGCGTAAAGCTGTTCTCGAAACCGTTCGGGGTGATCACGTCGCAGTCGCGGGCCAGGAACTGGTGGCACTCGCGGGCCGTGATGGCACTCACCGTCGTAAAGACGTCGGCGGACTGCGCCGTAGCCTTCTCGAGGGAATGGCGCGACACCACGCCGTATTCATGGGCGAGGCGGTCGGCATCCAGGGTCTCCAGCCCGTCATAGAGCGGGATGTTCTTGCCGGCCACGCAACGGCCGATGACCGTGGCATGGGTGGTGAAGATCGTACCGATCGGCAGATTCGACATCTTGACATAGAGCAGGCCCGCACCGGTCATCCACTCGTGGAACTGCGCGACTACTTTTTCGTGGGGTTTCACGTAATAGCGCATGAAACTCTCAATGACCTTGCCGGACGCATAGCCGAACAAGGCGGACTCCACGTAATCCCAATTGCCACTGAGGGAGTCGACCCCGAAGCGTTTCCAGAGTTCCGTGAGGATATCGTCCTTGTGTCCGATAAAGGTCGTGAAGTCGACCAGGATCGCCACCGGGCTGCCGGCCACGTTCCAGTGGCCTATGCGGAGACGCAGACCTTCCTTGGCCGCTGACTGTCGCCAGGAGCGGAACAGCGAGGGGTCTTCCGTGAATTCCGGGTTCTGCCGGACATCACGCCAGACATCAGGACCAATATGGATATGGTGATTCTTTTTAAAAGAAGTGCTGAGATACAGTGCTTTGGTGGCAATGACAGTATGGATACCGCCTACCTTGTTACAAACTTCCCAACTGGTCTCGAACAGGTAGTCGGGCACCGTGAATTTAGATTCCATCTTGCTTTATTTGGTTTTCTTGGCTTTCAATTTCTCCTTGATCCGCAGTTCAAAGTCTGCGAGAACGTTCATGTAGTTGATGAACGCTTCATACGGCGTGTCGTACGGGTTGAAATAGCTGTGGACACTGCCGTCGGAGAAGAATTTGGTGCACATATAATAGAAATGGTCGCTCTCCTGCAGTTTGCGGAAGATGCTGACCAGGTTGTCGTCTTTGGTTTTGTATACGTCGGCCTCCAGCGAATAGAGCTTGTTGAAGGCTTCTTCCTGCAGGTCGTTGCCGAGCCAGGCGCTGGTGTCGCGTTCCTCGTCTGCCCAGGAAATGGGATACGGCACATGGAGCGGGGCCACCGGCTGGTACATGCGGGCAGCTTCGGACGGCGTGCAGAAAGCGAGGTCGCGAGAAAGCACGGCGGCCGGGAGAGCATTCATGAAATCGAAGATGCCGCTGGCGCTGCGCTGGTGCTCGCCGAAGGTCTCATAATCCATGAAGAGGTTCAGCACATCGTCTTTCTGCAGGGCGGAAACGGCCCAGTCGGCGAACTTGTCGGCCGTCAGGGGCCAGCTGTTCCATCCCTTGTCGGAGAAACGGAAGGCGATGTCGTCGCTCAGGGTGAAGTTGCGAAGCAGGAGCTTCAGGCGCGGGTTGATGGCATTGGCATACACGAAGTTCGGGCTCTTCCAACCCAGGATGTGCTTGGCACCCTCGGTCAGCATCACGTCGTAGCCGAGGTCGGCCACAGCGGCACCGATCATGTCGGAGTAGAGCAGCTCCGTGTTGCGGAACACGGTGGGCTTGACCCCGAACAGGCGCTTCATCAGGTCGGCGTGCTGCTTCACCTGCTTCTTGAACTCGGCGGTCGAGGCGAGCGATGCGAGCGAGTGGGAATAGGTCTCACTCAGGAACTCCACGCAGCCCGTGGCGGCGAGGGCCTTGAAGCTGTCGATCACTTCGGGCACATAGCGCTCGAACTGCTCGATGGCGGCGCCGGAGATGGAGAAAGCCACCTTGAAGGCACCGTTATGGCGAAGGATCAGGTCGTGCAGCATTTTGTTGGCCGGGAGGTAGCAGCGCTCGGCCACACGGCGCACGATGGTCCGGTTGGAGAAATCGTCGAGGTAGTGGAAGTCGTTGCCGATGTCGAAGAAGCGGAACTGCCGCAGACGGTCGGGCTGATGGACTTGAAAGTAAAAACAAACTGACTTATTCATAGCGATACTTTTTTATTTTCTTCTTATTGACCGTCAATGGCCGACTGATAGACGTCGCGCACCTTCACGGCAGCGGCGTCCCATTTCAGGTTGTCCACTTCCTCGCGGCCACGCTCGGTGGCCAGGTGCGGAAGCGCCGGATAGTTGAGCAGGCCGTACATGGCGTCGGCCAGGGCGTTGACGTCCCAGAAATCCACCTTGATGGCGTACTTCAGCACTTCGGCCACGCCCGACTGCTTCGAGATGATGGTCGGCACGTCGGATTTCATGGCCTCGAGCGGCGAGATGCCGAAAGGCTCGGACACCGAAGGCATCACGTAGACATCGGACAGGGCGAACATCTTCTGCACGTCGTCGCCGCGCAGGAAGCCCGTGAAGTAGAAGCGATCGGCGATGCCGAGCTTCGCCACGTAGCGGATGCATCGGTTCATCATGTCGCCGCTGCCCGCCATCACGAAGCGGGTGTTGGGGCAAACCTTGAGCACCTTGGCGGCCGCCTCAATGAAATACTCGGGACCCTTCTGGAAAGTGATGCGGCCCAGGAAGGTGATGACCTTGTCGTGGACGCCGCGTTCAACGGAGAGTTTCTCGCGTCCGGAGAAGTCCACAGCGTTGTGGACCGTCACGACCTTGGCGGGGTCGATGCCGTATTTGGTGATGACGATGTTGCGGGTCAGGTCGCTGACGGTGATGACCTTGTCAGCTTCCTGCATGCCGCGCCGCTCGATCTCGTACACACGGGTGTCGATGTTGTCGGCGCTGCCGCGGTCGAAGGACGTGGCGTGGACATGGATGACCAGCGGCTTGCCCGACACGCGTTTGGCAGCGATGCCGGCGTAGTAGGTCAGCCAGTCATGGGCATGGATCACGTCGAACTGTTCCTCGGCGGCAATGGCGCCGCCAACCATAGCGTAGCGGGAAACCTCTTCCATGAGGTTCTTGCCGTATTTGCCGGAGAACTGGTATTTCTGGCGGAAATAGAACTTGAATTCTTCCTGCTGGCTGCGCTGCTCCGATTCGACCAGGTCAGTAAAATCGTCCGGATCGATGTAGGGGTGCAGGTTCGAGCCCACGCGCAGGAACTGGACCTTGCCCAGGAATTCGTCGATATTGGGGAACGCATCGTAAATGGCCACATCACTGGCGTTGATGATGCGCACGGCACTCTGGTCTTCGTCGCCGCTGGCGGAAGGCATCACGAACAGGACGTCCACGCCGCAATGCGCCAGACCCTTGGTCATGCCGTAGCAAGCGGTTCCCAGGCCACCCGCGATATGGGGCGGGAACTCCCAGCCGAACATCAGAACTCTCATAACGATTCCTCCTTATTTTGCTTGATCATATATTTCACCCGGATGATTTCCGACACGCTGAGCGCCGAGTTGATGGCGCCGTGCGGAATGTATGGCGGATCGCCGTCGTAGATTTCGGCCACCGCGGCGATGCCGTGGATATTCAGGTCTTCCTGGAAGCCGTCGACCAGTTCCTGCGCCTTGCGCACGAACGAAGGGCCGAAGAGCTTGAAGCAGCCGGTCGCATAGGCGCCCAGCAGCCAGGGACGGGTGCAGCCGTTGTGGGTGGCGGTGTCGCGCTCGATCTGGTTGCCGTCGTAACGCGAGCGGTAGAGCGGATTCTTCGGCGACAGGGTGCGGATGCCGCGCGTGGTCACAAGTTCGCGCTCCACGGCGTGCAGGATATCGGCCTGGACCTCTTCCGAAACAGGGCTGTACGGCAACGAGCAGGCATACAGCTGGTTGGGGCGCGTAAACACGTTCTGGCCCGTCTCGTCGACATAGTCGGCCAGATGGTGGCGGGCCTCCACCCAGAACACATCGTAGAAGCAAGCCTCGATGGCGGCTTTCACATCGGCGCAGCGTTTCGTGAAACTGCCGGCCTTGCCAAAGCGGGTTTCCATCTCGAGAGCAAAGCAGACGGCATTGTACCACAGGCAATTGGTTTCCACCTGGTAGCCGCGGCGCTCTGTTACGGGCTTGCCGTCGATGTAGGCGTTCATCCAGCTCAGGGCGACGCCCGGTTTTTCGGCCCAGAGCAGGCCATTGTCGTGCAGTTTGACTTCCGGCCGACCGTTCAGGTAGCTTTCGACCACCTGTTTGAGGAACTTGCCGTATTTCTTCCAGGCATCTTCAGCGTCACCGGTGAACTGCACCAGCTGCTGCACGGCCTCGGTGAGGCGCAGTGGCGATTCGACCTGGTCACTGCCCTTGAGGAACGGCTTCTTCTGCTCCGAGATCAGGTCGGAGAGGATCTTCTCGAAGCGCTTGACATCGCCGTTGTTGTAGAGCGTCAGGCCCGGCAGGGCGATGCAGGTCTCGCGCATGCCGCCGATCTCATGCCAGGAGAAACCGGTGCAGATGCGGGAGAGCGGCCCTTCTTCCGCGAACAGTTGTTCGGCGGCGGCCTTCAGGCAGTTGTCATAGTTGTCGCGCGGCATGCGGCGCTTAGCCTCGCGCGTGAACTGGGCCTTGAGGTTGCGGTGTGAGACCGGCTCGGTGGAAGCGGAGAAGACGATGCTCTCCCCTTTCTCCAGCGGCAGTTCGAAGAAGCCCGGCACAAGCAGGTCTTCCTGGCAGTCGAAACCGCGGCGGTATTCCTCCTTGTAGACGATATTCTTGTACCAGTCCGGTGCGTGGACATAGTCGCTTTTCTTGGAAATCTGGAGATGCAGCCGCGGGAAACCCTTGTAGAGGCAGAACGACACGCCGCCCTCCTCGGGCCGGTAGTGCGTATCGGCATCCGGATTGGCCACGGTCAGCGCGTGGATGCTGCGGAAGGCCAGGTACGGCTTCAGGCGCAGCACGGTGTGGGAATGTGCGTCCAGCAGGGTGTAGCGGATCAGCAGTTGGCCGGATCCCACCACGAAAAGGATTTCTTTCTTGAACAGCATGCCGCCCACCCGGTAGGTGATCACCGGATAGGGGTCCATCTCGAAATCGACGATGTATTTGTGTCCGCGGGGTTCGTAGATGTCTCCGTAGCAGTGAATGCCCAGGTTAAAGGGCATGCCGTGCTGCAGCAGTGTCTCGTCCAGCGCCGACAGGAGCATGTAGCGGTGCCCGCCGAAACGGTCGATCGGAACGGCCAGCAAACCGTGATACTTCCGGGTGTTGCACCCCACGATGGTCGTGTTGCAGTAGCCGCCGGCGCGGTTGGTGGCCAGCAGCTCCCGCTTCAGGGAGTATTCGAGATTCACGAGCTCCGCTTTGTTGAATTGCAAATAAGCCATGGTCTCACAGGTATTTAATCGCGCAAAGGTACAAAAAAGATCGGTATTTACCTTAATTAAATCTCTTATATTAATCTTCTATCTTCTTCAGCACTTGAACGGTGCGGCTCGGGAGGTAGAGATAGAGCGTGTCCCTGTCCCCTTCCCGGACAGTCTGGTGCCGCACTTGCGGGTCGTTGCGGGAGAAGCCGCCGAACTGCGGGGCATCGCTGTCGAGCACCAGCGCATACTGGCCGCCCGGCACGTTGAAGCCGTAGTTGTCGAAGGAGAATTCCGGGTTGAAATTGAAGGCGAACACGAGTCCGGCGCGCTCCAGCAGCAGCACTTTCTTTTCCTCGTCGCAACGCAGGCAGGTGGGCGGAACGCCCAGCAGTGCGCTGGCGCGGGCCAGTTCCAGCATGGCCTGCTCGAAGCACCAGAGCCCGTGATAACGCAGGGCCGGGTTGTCGACGAGCGACCACTGCCGGCGGGCGTAGAAGAACGACCAGTTGTTGCCCTCGCGCGGGAAATCGATCCATTCGGGATGGCCGAATTCGTTGCCCATGAAGGTCAGGTAGCCGTCACCGGCCGTCGCCAGGGTCACGAGCCGGATCATCTTGTGGAGGGCGATGCCGCGGTCGATGGTCAGATTTTGAGAGCCGATGTTCATGCTCCAATACATCTCCTGGTCGATGAGACGGAAGATGATGGTCTTGTCGCCCACCAGCGCCTGGTCGTGGCATTCAGCATAGCTGATGGTGCGCTCGTCGGGACGCTTGCCCGAGAGTTCGTGCCAGATCTCGCCCATGCTCCAGTCCCAGTCGCCGCGCTCTTTGATCCACTTGATCCAATGGTCGGCGATGCCCATGCTCATGCGGTAGTCGAAGCCGATGCCGCCCTCGGCGATGGGGGCCGCCAGACCGGGCATGCCCGACATATCTTCTGCTATAGTAAAAGCATTGGGGTTCAGCTCTTTGACAAGGATATTGGCCAGACCCAGGTAGGTGATCGCGTCGCCGTCCTGCCCACCGTCGAAATAGCAGTCGTAGGAGGTAAAGTCACGTTCCAGGCCATGGTCGTAGTAGAGCATGCTGGTGACGCCGTCGAAGCGGAAGCCGTCGAGGCAGTATTCCTCCATCCAGTACTTGAGGTTCGAGAGCAGGAAGTGGATGGTCTGGCCCTTGCCATAGTCGAAGCAGCGCGAGCCCCAGGCGGGATGCTGGCCGCGGGGACCGTCGTGGAAGTAGGTGGTATACGAGCCGTCGAGACGGCTGAGGCCCTCCACTTCGTTGCTCACGGCATGGCTGTGGACCACGTCCATGATCACGGCAATGCCGGCCCGGTGCGCGGCGTCGACCAGCGCCTTGAACTCCTCGGGCGTGCCGAAGCGGCTGCTCAGGGCAAAGAAACTGGACACCTGATAGCCGAAGCTGCCGTAGTAGGGATGCTCCTGCAATGCCATGATCTGCAGCGTGTTGTAACCTGTCTCAATGACGCGCGGAAGCACTTTCTCGCGGAACTCCGTGAAAGATCCCACTTTCTGTTCCTCGGTGCTCATGCCGATATGGGTCTCATAGATGAGCGGGTTGTCGATCTTCGGGCCACGTTTTTTGCGCCAGCGGTACGGCTTGGCAGGCTCCCAGACCTGGGCGCAGAAGGCCTTGGTTTCGGGATCCTGGATGCAGCGGGTGGCATAGGCGGGGATACGCTCTCCGCCGCCGCCGGGCCATTCGACGAACCATTTGTAGCGGTCGCCGTGGGCCACTTTGTCGCCAGGTACACGCAACTCCCAGTTGCCGCCGCCTGTCGGCTTCAGGGCCCATTCCTCGCTCCGGCGCCAGCCGTTGAAATCGCCGGTCAGGAAGATCTTGGACGCATTGGGCGCCCACTCGCGGAACACCCATTCCCCGTTCTCGCGGTGGAGGCAATAATACAGGCTGCCGTTGATGGCTTTCTTCAGGGGTTTTCCTTTGCCGGCGATGGCTTCTTTCACGCGCAGGATCTGCTGGTTGCGTCCATCCACAGCGTTCTTGAAAGGCGCAAGCCACGGGTCTTTCTCGTAGATTTTCATATTATTCTTCTTTCATTAATTTTTCAACTTCTTCCTGGTTTCCCTGCACATAGGCCCGGCACCATTTGATCAGCGCCATGGCCTTTTTCACATCCTCCCCGATCGCGGTCAGATCCCGCTCCGGGTCCTCGATCTTCTTCACCAGCGCTTCCAGCTCAGCGAAGACTTCTTCGTACTTTTTCTCTTCTATTTTCATGATTTCTTGACAGTTTTGACTTCGGCATCGACAATGCCGTCGGAAAACATGACGGCGAGGCGGTCGCCGGGTGCAAATGCCGCAGCACTGGCCGTGCGACGGCCATTTTTCAGGGCAATCAGGAAACCGCGCTCCAGCGCCCGCTCGGGATTGACGGCATCCAGGCGCCGTTCGAGCAGGTCGAGGCGGTGCTGGGCTTCGGCGTGCCGGTCGAAAACCGCATGCTCGATCCGCTGTTTCAGCACGTCCAGCACATGGGTCTGCGCCATCGCGTGCGTCCGAACAGCCAGATGCAATCGCTGCAACAATGTATCCAGCTGCCAGGCTTCAGCGGCGAAGCGGTCGAGCAACCAGTCGGCCAGGGCCGTCGGGGTTTTCAAATGCGTGTGGGCCACCCGGTCGATAATGTGGTAGTCGTGATCGTGCCCGATGGCCGTCAGGACGGGCAGCGGGAATTGCGCCACGTTGGCGGCGAGCTCGTAGTCATCGAAACACACCAGGTCCATCGCGCCACCGCCACCCCGCAGGATAAGCACGGCGTCGAAGGCGTCTTCCTCCGCCGCCACAGCGTCGAGCGCCGCGATGATGCTCGCAGGCGCGGCATCGCCCTGCATCAGGGCCGGATAAAGCCGCAACTGGAAACGGAAGCCATACTCATTGCCGGAGAGCTGCCGCTGGAAATCGCGCCAGCCCGCCGCCGTTTCGCTGGTGATAACTGCCAGGCGGCGGGGCAGTGCCGGCAACTCGAGTTGGGCGTTCATGCCGAACATTCCTTCTGCCTCCAGCCGGGCGATGGTCCGCTGCCGGGCCAGTTCCAGTTCGCCGACTGTGAATGAAGGGTCGATGTCATAGACCACCAGCGACAGGCCATAGAGCACAGAATAATTCACTTGCACCCGGACCGACACCGACATGCCCACGTCCAGCGAACGTCCGGTCTGCGCCTCGAAAAACGGCTTGATCATCCGCCAAGAGGACGCCCAGACCACGGCGGAAGCTTTGGCCAGAAGGGCGTTGGAACCGGGGTCTTTCTCCACGAGGGTCAGGTAGCAATGGCCCGAGGGATGCTGCTTGATCTCGCTGATCTCCGCGTGCAGCCAGACCGACTCGAAGAAGGTCTCTTCGAGCCGGTTTTTCACTTGCTCTTGCAAAGCAAGCAGGCCCACCGGATTGTTCGTTTCCATGTTCACAAATATACAAAATAATTCCGCAAAATTTCGTACTTTTGCAAATCCAATTTTCCGCATCCATGATCATCAAGCAGGCCCTCTTTGCCGGAAGCAGCCAGCGCACGGACCAGAAGCCGAAAATCCGCCATCCGGAATTCGCCTTCATCGGACGGAGCAACGTCGGAAAATCGTCGCTGATCAACCGCCTCTGCGGAGTCAACGGCCTGGCGCACACCTCTTCCACCCCCGGCAAAACCCAGCTTGTCAACCATTTCCTGATCAACGATTCCTGGTACCTCGTCGACCTGCCCGGTTACGGCTATGCGCGCATGGGCAAGAAAGGCCGCGAGAAACTGCAGGACATCATCAGCGACTACATCCTCCACAGCGAGGAGATGGTGCTGCTCTTCGTCCTGCTCGACGCTCGGCACGACATGCAGCAGATCGACCACGACTTCATCACCGAGCTCGGTGCGGAGGGCATCCCCTTCGCCCTGATCTACACCAAGTGCGACAAACTGGGCGTCAACGCGCTCAAGGCGCAGGTGGAGCGCAATGCGGAAGTGCTGCGCGAGACCTGGGAAGAGCTCCCGCCCACCTTCTGCAGCTCCGCCGAGACCGGGCAGGGCACGGAAGAGATCCTGGACTACATCGAATCCATCCTCAAACAACTATAACTATTTACCATATCCGACCCCCATGGAAGAATACGATCACAAACTGAAGATCTTCGCCTGCAAGAATTCCCAGACATTCGCAGAGCAGATCGCGAAGAAACTCAACACGAAACTCGGCGACTCCGAACTGACCGTCTTCAGCGACGGTGAATTCCAGCCGCAGTATATCGAGAGCGTGCGCGGCGCCACGGTGTTCATCGTCCAGAGCACCAACCCGCCGGCCGATAATCTCTTCGAACTCCTGCTGATGATCGACGCAGCCCGCCGTGCCTCCGCCTACAAGGTGATCGCCGTGATCCCCTATTTCGGCTGGGCCCGCCAGGACCGCAAAGACCGTCCGCGCGTCTCCATCGCCTCCAAGCTCGTGGCCAACATGCTGACGGCCGCCGGCTGCGACCGCGTGATGACCTGCGAGCTGCACGCCGCCCAGATCCAGGGCTTCTTTGACATCCCTGTCGACCACCTGTGGGCTACTTCCATTTTCATCCCGCATATCCAGGCGATGAACCTCGACAACCTGTCGATCGCTTCGCCGGACATGGGCGGTGCCAAGAAGGCCAATGTCTATGCCAAGCACCTCAACGCCCCGCTGATTATCTGCCACAAGGACCGTTCAAAAGCCAACGTGATCGGCAGCATGACTGCCATCGGTGAGATTGAGGGCCGCAACGTGGTGATCGTCGACGATATGGTCGACACCGCCGGCACCATCACCAAATGCGCCGATGTCCTGATGGAACGCGGTGCGGCAAGTGTCCGGGCGGTCTGCACCCACCCGATCCTCTCGGGCCCGGCCTACGACCGCATCAACGCCTCCCCCATCCAGGAATTCCTCGTCGCCGACACCGTACCCCTCAAGGCGGACAAGGACAACTCGAAGTTCACCGTCCTGTCGATGACCGGCCTCTTCGCCGACGTGATCGACCGCATTTACCACAACGAGCCGGTCAGCGACCTGTTCATCCGCAGTTAAGTCATGCTTCTCGAACCCGGTATCACGATTGAGGCCGTCCACGAACGGCTTGTCGCCAAAATCCGCAGCTACTTTGCGGGCGCGGGCAAGACCCGCGCCGTGCTGGGCCTGTCCGGCGGCATCGATTCGGCCATCGTGGCCGCTCTGGCGGTCGACGCCCTCGGTGCCGAGAACGTGCATGGCATCCTGATGCCCTCGGCCTTCTCGACCGAGGGCTCGGTCGCGGACTCCGTAGCCCTCGCCCGGAACCTGGGCATCAGCTACGACATCGTCCCCATCGGACCCGTCTACGACCAGGCCATGGACGCCATGGCGGCGTTCTTCGCAGACGGCCAGTGGAGCGTGGCGCAGGAAAACCTGCAGGCACGCCTCCGTGGCACTATCCTCATGACCTGGTCGAACCGCTTCGACGCACTCTTGCTCAACACCTCGAACAAGAGTGAGTTGTTCACGGGCTACGGCACGCTCTACGGCGACCTCTGCGGCGCGATCATGGTGATCGCCGACCTTTATAAGGTGCAGGTCTACGAGCTCTCGCACTACGAGAACCGCCTCCACGGGAAAGATGTGATCCCGCAGGCCATCCTGACGAAGGCCCCGTCCGCCGAGCTGCGTCCCAACCAGAAGGACACCGACTCGCTGCCGGCCTACGAAGCGCTCGACCCGGTGCTCCACGCCCTATGCGAAGAGGAGCTTACGCCCGAAGAAGTCGTGGCCCGCGGCACCGACAAGGCCCTGGTGGACCGCATCGTGCGGCTCAAACGCGGTGCCGCTTTCAAGGCCCTGCAGATCCCGCCCGTGCTTACCGTAGGCGACCATCCCATCGTACCGCCGTTCAAACAGCTCTGAGTACGATGAAAGTGTTCCTCCTGGCCGTCCTGTTGCTGGTGCTCGCTGTCGCCGGCCTGGCTGTCACCATCCTGGTGAAGAAAGACGGCAAGTTCCCCGATGGGGAGATCGCCCACAACAAGGCGCTCCGTCAGCAGGGAATCATCTGTGCCAAGGAGGAAGAACT
>CAJODQ010000038.1:15224-16651 GCA_905233345.1 uncultured Bacteroidales bacterium | reverse complement strand
CGACGAAAAAGTGATCTCCGGTTCCCGCTCCGGTTCCGGGGTCGGAACCGGATTGCAGGAAACCAGCAGAAAAAGAAGTGTCAGTATGTGCAGCATCCTGTCCATTACTGAATGTACTCCTGAAGGACGATGTCCGTCACGACAATCTTCGTGCCTGCCGGCGTACGGCCGAAGTCGAAGATCAGCATGGCCGCTTCAGCATCTGCAGACGCGGGCTTGACCGCGACTTTGCGGATTGTCACCGCACCCTCCTTCATATTGAGGGCGTTGTCGTAGAAGCAGACCTTGCTGTCATCTTCCGGATCGTTCGTCAGCTTCATCGTGAACTGCGAGGCATTGGTAGCCGTCACCGTGCAGATGAACTCATATTCGTGGGATGCCAGCAACGGGATATCGGTATGCAGGGCAAACTGGCCCATCCATTCGCTGCCGCCGATACCGTCGGGAACCGTCAGTTCGAATCCGTTGCCTTCGAGCATCTTGAAGTCGGCTGTCAGGCCGCCCGCCCAGTCAGGACCGCTGAACCACTGGGTCGTGGTCACGGCAGCGGCAGGCCACAGGTTCACTACCTCGGGCTTATCGCTGAGCGGAATGTGTTTCTGGAGGCAGAGGTCAGACAGGGTGATCACCGTTCCGGCCGGGAAACGGCCGAAGTCGAAGACCAACAGGATGCTTTCCGTATCCTTGTTGAGCATGTGGTCAGCCGATTCGAAGAGCGTGGATCCATCGACGGCCACATTGCCATTGTAGAAGAAATCATCGTCTCCCGGATCGTCATCCGCCGTCATCTTGACCGTCGCAGTACCCGGATTCGAAGCAGCAATGTTGCAGCTGAAGTCGAAGCGTTCGCGGGACGCAGCAGGGACGTGCGTGCGGATCTTGAACTGTCCCATCCACTCACTGCCACCGATGCCCTCGGGCACGACGATGGTAATGTTGTTCTTGATGGAAATGCCCGGCTCCAGGCCACCGCCCCAGTCAGCGCCGCTGAACCATTGCTCGTAGTCGAAAGTGGTACGGAGCAGGTTGGTCTCGGCGTTCGGACGGAACCAGGCCTCTTCCGGTTCGGGTTTCGGATCCGGCGGGATGACCGGTTCCGGATCGGGTTCCTTCAGCTCGTCTTTCGGGACGAAAATGAAATACCAGGCGTTGCCGGGCTCAGCTTCACTGCCGCACCAGACATAGAGCTCATGCTCGGTCAGGCGAATGATGTGATATACGCTCACGCCGGTATAGAAGCCCAGGAAGGCATTGCCGCCGAGTGTCAGCGTCATGTTTTCTTCATCAAGCGAGAAGGTCAGGTTGCCGGCAGGTGTATAAGGCACGTCGAAGTCTCCGACAAGCGGATTGGGCGTACCGGGAATACCCAGGTGGTTCATGCCGTTCTCATTGGTGTAGATGTAGCCCTGGTTCTCCCAGATGAGCTT
>CAJODQ010000038.1:0-15096 GCA_905233345.1 uncultured Bacteroidales bacterium | reverse complement strand
CGCCGAAGTGGCCGCGGGTGTAGCGGGCGAAGACCCAGGTCTTTCCTTCAGTGGCATCAGCGCCACCGGTCAGGGCATTGAAGCCCGGGGTGTCGAGCAGGCCGTAGTCGTCGTCGGAGATGGAGACCACTTTCGAGATCGTGGCACTGCCGCCCTGCGTATAGAGGGACATTGCGACCGTGTAGTCGCCCTTGAACGGATAGGAAACGCTCACTTCGTCACCTTTGGCGGTGGTGCCGTTGCCCAGGTCCCACAAGGCGACACCCGGCGTCGAGGAGGTGTTCTTCAGAACAATGATGTTCGGCGTAGCTGCGGAGGGTGAAGCCGTGAAGGAGAGCTGGCTCTCGCTGACGGGATCTCCGAGCTTATAGGCATCCTTGTCCATCGGCGCGCAGGAGAAAAGGAAAGCACCCGCAATGGCAAGGATCAGGCTGACTTTGAAAATATTTTTCATTTCGGTTGACAGATTGGGTTTGACCATTAATAACCGGGGTTCTGCTGGAGTTCGAACTCGCCGGTACCGGCGGTACGGCTCATTTCACTCTGCGGAATCGGGAGGTACTTGTCCTTGGAAGGATTGAACGTACGGACACTCTGGAACGCGACTTCGTTCTCAGTCAGCACGCTGGCGGCGTCACCCCAGCGGATGAGGTCCCAGAAACGCATGCCCTCGCCCACGAATTCCTTGCGGCGCTCGGACTTGATGTTCTCAAGGGTCAAGGGAATGGGGCTCAGACCAGCGCGCGTACGGATCTGGTCGAGGCAGTCCTGTGCGGAAACCCCGCCGGCAGGTGCGGCGCCCTGCACACCGACGAGCTCGGCATAGTTGAGCAGCGTCTCAGCGTAACGGAACAGGATCAGGTTGTTTAGTTGAGGTCCACGGTGCCGATCGGCGAACGGAGCGCCGTACGGGCGGCATACTTCTTCTGGAAGAGGCCGGTGTTCTGGAAACGCGGACCGTAGGTACCGTCGGCAAATTTGTTGATGGAAGCTTCGCGACGCACGTCACCCGGTTCATACATGTCCCAGGTAGCCTGACGCACCGGGCCGAAGCCCCAGCCACCGCAGAACACGGGGTCGGAAAGTTCGTTCGGCGAGATATAGGCCGGCAGGTTGGTGCCGCAGCCGGTCCAGGCGCTTCCCCAGTCACGCTTGCCGTCGGAGATCTGGTTGCTTTCGAAGATGGATTCCGGCGTGAAGTCGTTCTCGTCGGCACCCGTCCAGAGGGCGTCGAAAGCGATGAGGCCGTAGCGGCCGCTGGAGATGATGGCAGCCATGTTGGAAGCCACTTCACCGTATTTGGACTGGTCGTTCTGGTACATCACCACGCGGGCCTTCAGCATGTAGAGGGCGGCCAGGTTGGCCCGCGCCTGCTTCATGGTGCCGTTGGTGTACATCGGGAACTCGTCGCCAGCCTCGGCAGCAGCCCGCTCGGCTTCGGCGATGTCCGCCATGATGTCGTTGTAAATCTGGTCGGCAGTCTTCTGCGGAGACATGAACGGATCTTCGAGCGGTTCGGTGAAGAAAGGAATGTTGCCGTAGAGTTTCCAGAGGTGGTGCAGGTAGTAGGCACGCAGGAACAGGGCCTCGGCCTTGTAACCGGCCAGCTTGCGTTTGGCGGCGTCACTGTCGAAACCGACAGCGTTGTCGATGGCCATCAGCGTGTTGTTGGCACGTGCAATCGCCGTGTAGTACAGGCTCCAGATGCCGGTCGGACTCTCCGAGGCGGGAATCTGGAAGAGGGACATATGATACATCCAGGACTGGTCGCCGGCGTCGCCGCCACCTTTGTAGATGTCATCGGAGCGAAGGTCGGAGAGCAGCAGGATATGGTTGTAGTTGTAGTTTGCGTAAGAGTCCATCAGCAGCGGCTGGTAGGTCGCCGTCAGGTAGGACAGAATCGCATTTTCGGTAGCTTCCGCACCGGCCGCGCCCTGATGGGTCGTGTGGGCCGTGAGGAATTCCTCGCCGCAGCTGGTCAGCACCAGGCCTGCGAAAGCGACAACTGCAATAAATTTATAGAGTTTCATAATCGTCTGCAATATTGATTAGAAGGTGATGGAAGCGCCGAGGGTGATGGTGCGGGACTGCGGATAGATGCCACGGTCCACGCCGATGGTCGTATAGCCGTCGGATGCCATCTCCGGGTCGAAACCTTCGTACTTCGTGAAGGTCAGGAGGTTTTCACCGGCCACATACACGCGGAAGTTCTTGATGAAGACGACCTTCATCCATTTGGCGGGGAAGGTGTAGCCAAGTTGGGCGGTCTTCAGGCGGACATAGGAGCCGTCCTTGACCCACAGGTCGGAAGAGCGCCAGTTCTGGTTCGGGTTCGCGTTGGTCATGCGCGGAATTCTGTTGGAGGTGCCTTCGCCGATCCAGCGGTCGAGCACCCAGCCCGGACGGTTCTGTGCCGGAATATCACCACGCATGCAGTAGTCGAAGACATCGTTGCCGAAGGAGCCCTGGAAGAACAAAGTCAAGTCGATTCCCTTCCAGTCGGCGCTCATCGTCAGGCCGGCGGTCCAGTCGGGCATGCCCTTTCCAATCATCGTACGGTCGTTGTCGTTCACATAGCCGTCGCCGTTGACGTCGACGAAACGCACGTCACCCGGCTGAGCGCTGGGCTGCATCAGATTACCGTCGCGATCCCTGTAGCTTTCGACCTCCGCCCAGTTCTGGAAGATGCCGTTGGTCTTCATACCGTAGAAATACGGCCAGACCATACCGTTGGAACCTTTCACGTAGTCACCGATACCGGAAGCGCCGTTGCTCTGGTACACGGCCTCTCCCGACTCGTTGCCGAGATTGATCAGGCGGTTGCGGAGCAGGGAGGCATTGGCGCTGACCGAGTAGTGGAAATCTCCTACCTGGTGCTGCCAGCTGATCTCAAATTCGTGACCCCAGTTGCGCATGTCGCCGAGGTTGGACATCGGCGCGCCCTGGCCCACATAAGCCGGAATCGGCTTGTCCATGAGCATGCCTTTCGTACGCTTGTTGTAGAAGTCGTAGCCGAAGCTCAGGCGGTCGCCGAAGAGACGCGCGTCAAAACCGACGTCGACCTGTTCGGATTCCTCCCAGCGGATGGTCGGGTTCGCCAGCGCAGCCGGAGAAGCACCCGAATACATGTTGCCATAGGGGGTGGCGCCGATACCGAAGTAATACTCCTGGCCGGTATCCATCAACGAAGCGTAACGGAAGTTACCGATGTTCTCGTTACCGTTGCGGCCCCAGCTGGCGCGGAGCTTGAGCTGGTTGATCCAGTCGGGACGACCTTCGCGGAACCAGGGTTCATTGGTCATGTTCCAACCGGCGGAGACAGCGGGGAAAGTAGCCCACTTGTGGCCCGGGCCGAAGCGCGAGGAACCGTCGCGGCGAAGCGTGAACTCGAGCATGTAGCGCTCGTCGAAGTTGTAGTCGAAACGGAAGAAGTACGAAGCCAGGCGCTGGTGGTCGTAGCCGCCGGTACCGCCGCTCGTGCGTTCGTCATCCGTGCTGCCGATGGCCGAATCGATATAAGCCATGGCCGGATTGGTTTCCTTGAGGTTGTAGTCGGTGCCCGACACATAAATATAGGAGTAGCTCATCGCAGACTGGCCGAGCACGGCGGCGATGGCGTGTTTGCCGAACTGCCGGTTGTACGAGAAGTAATTCTCCACCTGCCAGCGGAGTCCTTCGTTCATGCCCATGTTCACCCAGCTGGTCAGCGTCTGGTTCATCGAGCTCTTGTACTGCTCAAAGCCATAGCCGCGGTTGCGCCAGAAGGCCAGGTCGGTGCCGAAACTGGTCTTGAACTTGAGGCCGGGGAGGATGTCGAGTTCCGCGGCGAAGTTGGCCACGATCTTATGGGTCTTGTAATAAGTGTTCGACGGGGTGTCTAGGTTGGCCACCGGGTTGGTGAGTTCCTGGTAACCCGTCGGAGGAAGCGAGTACACGCGGCCGTCGGCGGCCACAATGGCAGTCGGATGCTCGGCCAGGATACGGGCCGCTTCAGCGTCGGAGGCGAACACCGGAATCGAGGGGTTGAAGCCGACGGCGGAGCCCAGCACGGAGCCGAACTCGGAGTTCGTCGTAATACCCGTCGAATTGATGTTGGAATACGCAATGTTGGCCGTCAGCGTCAATTTGTTGAGGAAATTGCGTTCTTTCGACTCGAAAGGAATATAGGTATTGTTGGAACGGACAGAAAGGCGGTCATAGTTGGACTTGCCATAGTTGCCGCCGACGATACCGTCCTGTTTGAAGTAACCGAGCGAAACGAAATACATCGCTTTGTCGGTACCGCCGCTCACTGACAGCTGGTGCTGCGTGATGGGCGCGTTATAATTGAAGGTCTCATCCTGCCAGTCGGTGCCTTTGCCGGCCGCTGCGATCTCCGCGGCGGAATAGAGCGGGGCGCCGCCGTCGTTGATGCGGGCCTCGTTCATGATCACCATGTATTCCGTGGCATTGAGGACTTCTTTTTTGCGCCAGGGATTCTGCCAGCCGTAGCTGCCGTTATAGGTGAGGGATGCTTTGCCTTTTTCGCCATTGCGGGTGGTCACAAGGACCACGCCGTTGGCGGCACGCGCACCGTAGATCGCTGCGGAAGCCGCATCCTTCAGAATCTCCACCGACTGGATGTCGTTGGGGTTCAGGTAATCGATGCCACCGTCCACTGCCATTCCGTCCACGATATAAAGCGGATCGGAATTGTTGACGGAACCGATACCGCGGATCTTGATCTGGGAACCGGAACCGGGCTGACCGGAAGCCTGGGTGATCTGCACACCGGAGACTTTGCCTTTGATGGCGTCGTTGACGGTCGAAGCGCGCACCTTATTCAATGCATCGCCGTCGACTTTGGAAATCGAAGCGGTCACAACGCTCTTCTTCTGGACACCGTAACCGACCACGACAGTCTCTTCCAGCATCTCGTTATCATCTTCAAGGATGATCTCCAGTCGCTGTTCATTCGAGACCGTTACCGTACGGGTCACATAGCCGATGCAGGAAACTTCCAGAACGGCGCCCGGTTTCACCTTGATGGAGAATTCACCATCCAGGCTGGCGGACGTGCCGTTGCTGGTACCCTGTTCGACCACGAAAGCGCCGATAATCGGCTGGCGCGCTGCGTCGAGAACAACACCGGAAACAGTGATATTCTGCGCAAAAGCGGCCACGCTCAATCCTAATACAAGGATCATTGCAGCTAGTTTTTTCATACGCTTTTAGGTTTAAATGGGCGTTTTTTGATTAAAAATGTTAAATGAATCTGTTTGAAATCATACTTTTTGGCTCTTGGCCAATACAAAAATAAGCAGAAATGTAAGCCCCGGCGCGGGCAAGAATAAAAAAGTAGTGAAACAAGAAAAACGAATCGACTGATATTCAGCCGATTCGTCTTATTCGATATAGTTGGAAAAGTAGTATTTAAGGAGCAAAAGAGTACTACTTTCCAATCTGTTTCACGCGTTCTTCAAAGCTGTCACGATCACCGAGGGCCTTGTTCTTGACGGTGACCTTATAATTATAGATGGTGCTCAGGGAGTAGTCCAGCATTGACGCAATCTGCTTGGAATCCTCCACGCCCAGCCGGATCAAGGCGAACACCCGGAGCTCGGTATTCAGCTGTCCGCGCGGCGGATACACCCGGGCATCCTCCTGCAGCAGCGCATTGAACTGTTCCACGAACGAAGGGTGCATGGCCAGGAAAGTCGTATCGAAGGTCCGGTAGAATTCTTCGCGGGCCTTCTCCGAGCGCTTGGAAAAAGCGGCATCCTTGAGCAGCAGGTCCGCCCTGCCCCGTTTCACCAGGTTGCGCAGGCGGTTGTCCTCGCTCCGGAACAAATGAATCTGATTGGAGAAACTCTCCAAAAAAGAAACGATGAACTGCTCTTTCACCCTGTCCGCATCGGATATCTGCGCGTTCAAGCCATTGAGTGCTGCATTGGCGGCGGTCAGGCGTGCATTGCTCAGCTCCAGTTGTTTCTGCATCGCCGCCAGTTTCCGGGATCGGGTCACATAAAACCAGCTGAACACCGAAAGCGCCAATACCAGCACCGCCATCAGGATGGAGGCCGCATCCGCCCATTTTTTCATGCGGATCTGGCGCGCCGAGTACGCATCCTGCACTTCGATCAGGAAACGGGAAATCTGCCAGGGGCGGAGTTTTGCGTTATAGAACAAGGCGTCTTCCTGGGCGATGCGCAGATAGCGGAAGGACCGGTCCACATCGGCCGGCAGGATGTTCTGTGCCACCATCGTCAACGAAGCATAGTCCTTGACGGCATTGATCATATCACTCTCGGCCGAGCGGATCAACCAGGCCATGCGCTCGGTCTGGCGGCCTTGCCGTTCAGCGATCTCCGACAAATAAAAAGCATAGATGGCATAGGCATGCTCTTCGGGGCGGGTACCGGCCAGCAGCAGGCGTCCGACACTGTCGGCCTGGGCATAGCGCTCCTGCGCCATCAGGTCGTCCCGCAGAATGCCCCGCCAGGCATCCGAATCCCGGGTGAGCCTTTCATAAAGGGCCGGACGGAAGGAAGCCGCATTCGCAATATTCAAGCGTTCGACCATGCCGGAATTTCCGGCCAGGTCCATGCTGAAATCATACAGGACCTGCAGGTATTCCGTCATCATGGCTTCAGACAACTGCGTCGTATCGATCTGCTGGTACAGCAGGTTGTACGCTTCCATGTAACTGCCCGCCTTGGCGTAGAGATGTCCCAGCCGGATGGAAGCCAGGTTGTAGCGGTCGCGGTCGTGCAACTCGTTCCTGGCCAGCTCCTGGCAATGTTTGAGATAATGCTGCGTCGAATCGAAACTGAAAGAGAAGTACTCCGAAGCCACGTTCATTTCGGTTTCAAAACGCATGACAGGGTCAGGCGTGGCTGCAACGAGTTTCCGCAGCGCATCCATCTGGTCAAGCTTTCGGGCCACGTAAACATCCCGGGCGGCCACATAGCCGTCCAGTTCACCGAGCAGACGCCGCGTGGAACTGTCCAGCCTGGCCGGACGCTGGCAGGCACTCAGCAGCGCCAGGACCAGCATAAGCGGCAAAAGCAGCGGGAATCGGACGGAACGCATAAGAGGATCAGCAGCCTTTCGTAGTCATGATGTTCAAGACCATTTCATCGGTGATGCACATGGCATCGGCGCCGATGGCGGTCAGGTTGTGGATCGAACGGTCGATATCGTCGTCGACAATGCCCTCCTGCGAGGTGACGCACTTGCCTTCCATGGCAAGCAGCGCCGAAAGGATGGCGGTCGAAACACCAGAGGTAAGTTTCAGGGAACAGGACGGCTTTGCGCCGTCACAGATCATACCGGTCAGGTTGGCTACCATATTCTTTACGGCCGCGCAGCAACGGTCGTAATCACCGCCCATCAGGTAGACGATACCCACGCTGCTGCCCGTACTGGCCACCACACATCCACAAAGGGCGGAGAGCTTTCCGAGCGACTGTTTGATGTAGATAGCCGTCAAATGGCTGAGCGTCAGGCCCCGGATCAGTTCCTCCTCCGTATTCTCGTTCATCTCGGCATAGACGCACACCGGATTGGTGGCGCAGATGCCCTGATTGCCGCTGCCCGAGTTGCTCATCACGGGAATCATCGCCCCGCCCATCCGGGCGTCGCAGGCCGCGGCCGTCCGCGCGATAATACGGGAATAGATGCTGTCGCCCAGGATACCTTTCGCCAGCGGGCGGTCGATGCTCTTGCCCAGGTTATGCCCGTAATTGCCCTTGAGCGCTTCCCGTGCGGCATTCATATTGTATTCTTTCGTCTCGAGGATAAAACGGATCTCATCGAGCGGCGCAGAGGTGGCAAAATCATAAACCAGCCTGAGATTCAGCGCGATATCCTCGTCGTCAGCACACATTCCGGCTGTAGTCGGCAACACGCCGGACAAGGTGGTATCGTCCATCCGGCCCTCTGCCACGTGCACGAAACGAGTGTGGCAGCCCGCAATCACGGCGGTAGCCTGCTTCTCCCCTGCCGTCACGATGATTTCGATATAAAGTTTCTCGGAAATCCCTTTCTTGAGCTGGATGCCGATACGATCTTCCGCTACGAAACGCTTCCCTTTTTCCAGCGCTTCGGGCGTCAGGTCGCGCAGCACCTCCAGCTGATAATCGCTTTTGCCGATGAGCGCGCCCAGCGCGATGGCAATCGGCAGGCCCGTCATCCCCGTACCGGGAATGCCTACGCCCATGGCGTTTTTCAAGATATTCGCGCTCAGCAGCGCCTCGACTTTTTCCGGCTTGCAGCCCAGCTGTTCGGTGGCACGGGCCGTGCAGAGGGCCACGGCCATGGGTTCGGTACAGCCGATGGCCGGTACCACTTCCTTGTGGATCAGCGCCAGGATGCGCTCTCGGGTCTGTTTATCGATCATATCGTATTCTCCTTTGTTGCTGTCAATGATATACTCTCGCCGCACGTTTCTTACTGCTGCAAAGCCGCCTCGATGCGGCGGAGCGCTTCCTCCACGACGCTGCGCGGGCAGCCGACGTTCAAGCGGACGAATCCTTCCCCGCCCGTGCCGTATCCGGCCCCATTGTTCATCACGACGCCGGCCTTTTCGTTGAAAAGGTCCATCAACTCAGCCTGCGGAAGCTCCAGCGCACGGCAGTCCAGCCAGATCAGGAACGAGGCTTCAGGACGCACAGGACGGATGCCGCATGCGTGCCGTGAAAAGAAATCCTCGACACAGGCGATGTTCCCTTCAATGTATCGCTTGACGGCCTCCAGCCACACAGGCTCATGCGTATAAGCGGCAATGGTCGCGACCAGGGTGGGAATGGAGGCTTCCCGGAGCTTGGCGTTGTCCAGGGTCTCGTGGAAACGCCGCCGTTTCACCGGATCGGGGATGATGGCGTATGCCGACCCCGTGATTCCCGGAAAATTGAAGGCTTTGGTCGGACTACAGAGCTGGATTCCAATGCGGGCCGCTGTTTCATCGACACTGCAGAAAGGGATATGCTGTCTCCCGTAGAGCGAGAGGTCGGCGTGAATCTCATCGGAGACCACCAGTATGTCGTGCTCCGCACACCAGCGCGCAAGCCTGGAGAGGGTCTCTTCCGGCCAGATGATTCCCACGGGATTGTGCGGATTGCAGAGTACCAGCACCTTCACCCGCTTGTCATAGAGGCGGTCAAGGCCCTCGAAGTCCATTTCATAGCGCCCGTCCTTCCAGAGGAGCGGGTTTTCCACTGCGATCCTTCCGAGCCGCCTGGCATAGTCGAAAAACGGATCATACACCGGCGTCTGGACAACGACCTTGTCGCCGGGTTCCGTGAAGGTCAGATAAATCTGGCAGAGCGAGGCGATGACACCGGGTGCATATTCCACCCATTCTATGGGGACGTCGAAACCATGTTGCGCCTTTTCCCAGCCGGCAATGGCCTCAAAAAACGCATCGGGTCCGTAGGTGTAGCCGAAAACATCCTTTTCCAAGCGCTCCCGCAGTGCCTGGCTTACCACCGGATCGGTCTTGAAATCCATGTCGGCGATCCACATCGCCAGCTTGCCACCTTCCGCCCGGCGGTACTTGATGCTCCAGGTGCCTGTCCGGTCGAGGACCTCATCGAAATTCCAGCCCGGCGTGTTTTCGGACGTGCAGCCTGAGGCCAGGGAAAGGACGCTGGAAGGCAACATGGCAGCGGCTCCTGCCGCCGCGGCGCTTTTGAGAAAGGTGCGACGTTTCATGGTTTTTCACGGTTCAACTCATAAAATTACAATTTTTTGACGGGAAAAACGCAACATCTCGTACATTATTTGCATCTTTGCGGAGTAAAGCCGCCGTGACAGGCTGTACCAATACTGGGGATGTACTGGTTTTGACGGTAAATGATGTCGGGCGGTAAGCATGCCGAGCGTCGTAGCCCCGCTCGTAAATCTCAGACTGCAAGCCATAACTGGCAACTACAACTATGCACTCGCTGCCTAATTTGCCAAGCAAATTAGCTTAATCGCGCGGACCAGGTCCGTAGCGACGAGTATCCCGCCGGGGTTCCTGGCCCTCCCTCTCCGGCATATGGGGTATCATCCAGGAAGGATGCGGGCGCCGACGCTTCTACAGCGCCTCAAGTTTCAGAAGCTAAGAGACCGATGGCCCGCCGGCCGGCAGCCGGTCTCCGACAAGTAAAGGCAGGATAAGCATGTAGAAAGCCCCTTGGCGCTTTATTCGGACGGCGGTTCGACTCCGCCCATCTCCACGAAAAAAGGGACCCGCGAGGTCCCTTTTTTCGTGGAGTGGGCGGAGTACTTTTGACGAATCTTTTTTGTATATTTACGTCATGAAAAAGAAAACCATTATCATCCTTGCCTCCATCGCAGTGGTATGCGTATTGGGGCTGCTTCTCTCCTATTATTTCGACTGGCCCGTCGATCGTAATAACAGTAAAGGGGATATCGCCAAATCTTCGCACTTCTCGCGCAAGAGCGCCGAAGAGAAAATCGACAATATGACAGAGTTGCTCCAGAACGACGAAGCCTACAGGAACAGCTTCATGGCCGCCAATCTGGTGATGCATACACGTGCGGAACAGTTCTCCGCCCTCGTGGACATGTCGAATGAAGTGGCGGGCGACATTCCGGAATTCGCGGATGTCCTGAAAGATATGAATGCCGCGCGTCCGATGGTCGACAATGTATGCGCCATTCTGGGCGATCTGCGCAACGACTTGGATGACAACCTGTCCGGTGAGAATTCGCAAGATTTGACGCAGGGTGCTATCCACGCATCGCTGGCCTATGTCAAACTCCAGCAGCAGAATTCCCTGGCCGACCGCTTTATTGCCACGACCGACGACTATCTGAAGAAAACACAGGGCAGCGACCGACTCCTCTTTGTCCGCGACGAATGGGTGGACTACCAGCGAATGACCGCCGCCTTGAATGGCGACGAGAAGAGTGCGCAGGAGTTGCAAGAGAAAGGAGCACTGCTCCCTTCTGAAAATACGCTGGCAGCGCTGAAGTCATTCGATGCGTCCTGTCAGGAAGCAGTGGTCAACAGTTCGCTCATCAGCAACAAACTGACGGTCAAGAATCACCTTTCCGAAGTGATTCCGGCCACAGACCTGCTGGGTATCGCATATCTGCTACCCGACACTGTCTATGGTGTTTTCCGCTATTCCGCGGATGGTTGCGCCGAATTAGGCAACCTCATCAATGAAACAGCCGACCTTGGGGAGCAACTGAACTACCCTGTGTTCAGGTAGACAAAGAGATTACCCGCATCCACTTGCGGGTGATTTTTTTGCAAAAAAATTAAAATATCGCTTGCGATATAAAAATATTGTCGTATATTTGCATCGTGAACGATATAAATAACCTTTTAATAAGCAAATCATGGACTTTACTACCACGCTCCAGATCTCTCAAATGATCATCAACGAATTGACCGGCAGTGCTTTCGTGCACAAACAGCAGGGCCATCTCTTCAAATCCCAGGGCTTCACGAAACTGGGCCAAAAATACCTAGACCACTACACCGAAGAAATGGGTTGGGTGGAGAAATACACCGAGCGTATGCTCGACCTCGGCTGCGTTCCTCAAGTGAAGGTCTGCAACGAAACCACGCTCATCGAGGACCCCAAAGCCTATCTCGAAGCCGACCTCAAGCTCCAGAAAGAAGGTGTCGAAACGCTCTACAAAGTGATGCCCGCCCTCGCCACTGACCCGACCACCTATGATATTACCAAGGCCTACCTGCTGGACGAAGAGGAAGACCAGTACTGGGATGAGGAGCAGCTCGACCTCATTGAAAAGATCGGTTATCAGAACTGGCTCGTAAAACAGATGTAAGATGGCAAAGATTTACGATTTCAAGGCCCTCTCGAACAGAGGGACCGAGGTAGACTTCGCACAATACGAAGGCAAGGTGCTCCTGATTGTCAATACCGCGTCCAAATGCGGTTTCACCCCGCAGTACGACGGTCTGGAAGAACTCTATCAGAAATACAAGGAGCAGGGTCTTGTCATCATCGGCTTCCCCTGCGACCAGTTCGCCCACCAAGAGCCCGGTTCCGACGAGGAGATTGCCGAATTCTGCCGCATCAACCACGGCGTCACCTTCCCGCTGATGAAGAAGATCGACGTCAATGGTGAGAACGCCCATCCTATCTACAAATACCTCAAGTCGGCAGCCAAGGGGACCTTCGGCAGTGCCATCAAGTGGAACTTCACAAAATTCCTAATCAACCGCGACGGCACAGTCATCAAGCGCTATGCTCCGACCGTGACCCCTGCCAAGATGGAAAAGGATATTCAGGGCATGCTGTAATGGACGGACGTTTCAAACTGGATAACCAACTCTGCTTCAGGCTCTATACCGCTTCGCGCCTGATCACGCAGGCCTATCACCCGCTACTGGGGGAATACGGACTCACCTACCCCCAGTATCTGGTGCTGCTGGTCTTGTGGGAAAAAGACGCGCAGCCGGTCAACGACATTGCCAAGCGACTGCTGCTGGAGACCAATACGGTGACGCCGCTCCTGAAGCGCATGGAGGCCGAAGGCATCGTGACGCGCAGTCAGGGCACGAAGGACGCCCGCCAGATGATCGTGAAACTCACGAAAAAGGGTCGCGACCTGCAGGAAAAGCTCATGGACGTTCCGGAAACCGTCGGCAGCGCTGTCCTCTGCGAAAGCGTCACCCCCGAGACTGTCCCCAGTCTCTTCGAAATGCTGGATGACATCATCAACAAACTCAAGCAGAATAGCTAAAAAACGATATGAAACGCATCCTCATCGCCGCCACGGTCATGCTCCTGACGCTGACTGCCTGCGGACAAAACAACAAACATGACATGAAAACCCTCGTCGCTTATTTTTCCGCCACCGGCACGACCGAAGCCGTGGCCAAAGACCTGGCCCAGGCAACCGGAGCCACCCTCTATGAGATCAAGCCTGAAGTCAAATACACCGCCGCCGACCTCGACTGGCGCGACAAGACTTCCCGCAGCACGCTGGAAATGCAGGACAAACAATCCCGCCCGGCCATCGTCAAGGACTTGAAAGACGCCGACAGCTACAATGTCGTCTACATCGGCTTCCCCATTTGGTGGTACACGGCCCCCACGATTATCAACACGTTCATTGAAACCTATGGCTTCGATGGAAAGACGGTCATTTTCTTTGCCACCTCCGGCGGCAGCGACATCACGGGTGCTGACAAGCAGTTCCACGCCCAGTATCCCGCCATCCACTGGAAACCCGGCAAACTGCTGAACGGCGCTTCCAAGAAGACATTGCAGGACTGGATAGCCAATAATAAATAATGCCTTATGAAAAAGATCCTTATCATTTTAGCCGCATTGTGCGCCCTCAGTTGCACCCGCGACACAAACACGATTTACGCTTTCAAAGCCGAGGCCAATGACGGTCAGGAAGTGAACTTCGCCGATTACAAAGGCAAGGTCCTGCTCGTCGTCAACACGGCATCCAAATGCGGATTCACCCCGCAGTACGATGGCCTGGAAGCCCTCTATCAGAAATACAAAGACCAGGGGCTCGTGGTCATGGGCTTCCCCTGCGACCAGTTTGGCCACCAGGAGCCCGGCAGCGATGCGGAAATTGCGGATTTTTGCCGCGCCAATTACGGCGTCACCTTCCCGCTGATGGCCAAATCCGACGTGAACGGCGAGAACGCCAACCCCATCTTCAAGTGGCTGTACACTGAAAAGCCCTTCGCCGGCTTCGGGGACAGTGACACCGGCAAATTCATGGACGGAATGCTCGCCAAGGCGAATCCCGACTACGCATCCAATCCGGATATCAAATGGAATTTCACCAAGTTCCTCATTGATCGCAAAGGTCATGTCGTGGCCCGTTTCGAACCGGTTGTCAAGCCCGAAGAACTGGAGGAACAGATTCAAAGCCTTTTGTAGTGATGGAACTGATGGAAGCCATCCGGCTGCGCCACTCTGTGAGAAAATACAAGGAGCAGCCCATTGAGCCCAACAAGGTCGCTGCGCTCCGCGGCGCCATCGAACGCTGCAACGACGAAAGCGGGCTGAACATCCAACTCGTCCTGAATGAGCCCAAAGCCTTCAACGGATTGTTCATTTCCACTTACGGCCAGTTCTCCGGTGTTCGGAATTACCTGGTGATGGCCGCCCCGAAAGGAAAGGAATGGGAGGAAAAGATCGGCTACTACGGAGAACAGCTTGTCCTCCTGGCCCAGACCCTCGGGCTCAACACCTGCTGGGTCGGCCTGACCTACAAGAAGGTTCCCGATGCATTCCACCTGCGGGAAGGCGACATCATCCACTGTGAGATCGCCCTGGGCTACGGAGAAAACCAGGGTAAACAGCATCCGATGAAGCCGGCCGAAAAGTTCTATGAGGCTACAGGATCGGTCCCCGATTGGTTCCGGACAGGTCTGGATGCCGCGTTGCTGGCACCCACTGCCGTCAACCAGCAGAAGTTCAAGTTCATCCTCCAGGCTGACGGAAAGGTCGGAACCAAGACCTTCTTCTCACCGTGGGGATATACGACCATCGACCTGGGCATTGTAAAATGCCACTTCGAGATCGGCGCCGGAATAGAAAATTTTACCTGGCTTACGGACGTCCGTTAACCGTAATAACGACGACCTTCTCCTGAAAACAAACTGGCCCCGCGACTGGCAGAAGTCGCGGGGCCGGCACACACTATAATGAGATAAAGCCTCTACAGCAGCCGGAGGGTTCCGAAGCCGTAGAGGAAGAGATATCCGAGTACCATGCTGATGATACCGACGATCAGGCCGATCTTGGCCATATCCTTCTGCTTCACGAGGTTCGTGGCGAAGGCCAGGGCGTTCGGCGGCGTGGAGATGGGCAGCACCATGGCGCTGCTGGCAGCAATGGCCACACCGATCAGCACGATGGCCGTGCCACCGATGGGATCGAGTTTGTCGCCCATGGCTGTGCAGACGACCGCAAGGATCGGCATGAGCAGAGCGGCCGTAGCCGAGTTCGAAATGAAGTTCGACAGGGCGTAGCAGAGCAGGCCGGAAAGGATCATGATCAGCACCGGCGAGAACGAATCGAACGGAATGCTCTTGACGACGAGCGAGGCCAGGCCCGAGGCGTTCATGGCGTAACCCAGGGCGAAGCCGCCGGC
>CAJODQ010000037.1 GCA_905233345.1 uncultured Bacteroidales bacterium | reverse complement strand
GATTCCGGGTCAAGCCCGGAATGACGATGTATCCAGCGCTTCGTTGATCAGGCAATCGAGGACGTCTTCGACTGTCAGGCCCGCCTGGCGGATCTGCGCTGGAACCAGCGACATCTTCGTCATGCCCGGCACCGGATTGATCTCCAGAAAATAGACCTTGCCCGACTCCGTCATGATATAGTCGCAGCGGATCAGACCCCGGCAACCGAAATGCTGGTAGATGCGCCGCGTCTGCTCCCGGACCACGTGCGCCTGCTCCGGCGTGATCTGCGCCGGGCACACCTCGTCACTCTTGCCCAGATACTTCGCCTCATAGTCGAAATATTCATTGTGCGAGATGATCTCCGTCACCGGCAGCGGGATGATCTCCCCGTTGCGGTTGAATACACCCTCCGTGAGTTCACGGCCCGGAATATAACTTTCAATCAGTACATCGTCGCTCTCCGAGAACGCGTTGGCCACAGCCGCCGCCAGATCTTCCTGGCGTTTGACCTTCGTTACACCGAAAGAACTGCCGCCATCGTTCGGCTTCACGAACACCGGCAGACCCAGCTTCTCCACGACCTCCTCCGGATTGAAGGCTTCTCCCTTGTGCAGGAATAATTCCGGCGCCAACGGAATACCCAGCCCCTGCAAACCCTTCTTGCAGGCATGCTTGTCGAAGGTCAGGGCCGCCACCCGGGAAGAGCAGGTCGTAAAGGGGACCTGGTGCTTCTCCAGTTCAGCCTGCAGGATACCGTTTTCGCCCGGCGTGCCGTGGATCATGATCATCGCCACGTCGAAATTCTTCAATTCGGAAGGGATGAAGGGCTTGACCGGAACTGCCACGTCTTTCACCGCCGGATCGCAGACGGACCACTGACCGCCGCGCAGCAACAACTCCGTCACCGCGTAGCGCTTCGGATCGAGACAACTGGCCACAAACTTGCCGCTCAGGACGGAGATGCCCCACTCAGAGGAATCACCGCCGTAAATCAATGCTATTTTTTTCATAATAAGATTCTTCGACTTCGCTCAGAATGACAAATGACTAATTAAAGTAGTCGTTGGAAGCAGCCGCGGAGGCGTCCGTCGCATCGTCGGCTGAGCCGTCGCACAACTGATTGGCCGTCCAGCCCAGCGGGGCCACAAACACGTCTTCCGGACCCATCGGGATGGTCTGGTCGGCATAGACCTTCTGCATGAAGATGGCCCAGATGGGCAGTGCCATGTTGTTGCCGCCACCGAGCGCCGTGCTCGTGAAGTGCACCTGACGGTCCTCGGCGCCGACCCAGACACCCGTCGTCAGCTTCGGCGTGTAGCCGATGAACCAGCCGTCGGAGTTGTCGTTGGTCGTACCGGTCTTGCCCGCAATGTCACCCTGGATGTTGTAGCGCCAGCGAATGCGGCCCGCCGTACCATCGTTGACCACACCCTGCATCATGTTGATCATCTTGTAGGCCGTGATCTCGCTGATGGCCTCGCGCTTGCGCGTCGAGAACGTGGCCAGCACGTTGCCCGTATTGTCTTCGATGCGGGTGACGAAGTTCGGATAGCAGTACACACCGCGTCCCGGATAGGTGTTGTAGGCCGCCACCATCTCCATCACGGAGAGGTCGCACGAACCCACGCAAAGCGAGACCACGGGATCGAGGTAACTGCTGATGCCCATCTTGCGGCAGAGGTCCACCAGCGCGAAAGGCCCGAACTGCTTCATGAGGTAGGCCGAGATATTGTTGCGGCTGTTGGTCAAGCCCCACTTGAGGGTCACGATGCGGTCGTCCACCTCGCTCTTCGGCGCCCAGTCGGTGCCGTTCACGTCGATGGTATAGGTCGTATTGGCCACCTTGTCGCAGGGCGTGTAGCCCTCTTGCATGGCCAGGGTGTAGAGGAAAGGCTTGAAGGTCGAACCGACCTGGCGCTTGCCCTGCCCCACGTTGTCGTATTTGAAATAATGGTAGTCCGGCCCGCCGACATAGGCTTTCACGTTGCCCGTGTTCGGCTCGATGGCCACCAGCGCCGCCCGCAGGAAAGACTTGTAGTAGCGGATGGAGTCGTTGGGCGTCATGGTGGTGTCGACATAGCCTTTCTGGTTCCAGGCGAAGACCCGCATCGGCACTGGTTCATCAAACGCCTTGGCGATCTCGGCATCGGAGCAGCCGGCTTCCTTCATCTCCCGGTAGCGGTCGCTCCAGCGGCGTCCGTTGCGCATGAGACGGTCAACATCTTCTTTCGACACATCATTGGAGAAGGGGAAGTGGGTGCGGTATTTGAGCTCGTTGTTGAGCGTTTTCTGGAGTTCTTTGCCCAGGTGCTGCGCCACGGCCTGCTCGGCATATTTCTGCATGCGCGAATCGAGGGTGGTGTAGATGCGCAGGCCGTCGCGGTCGAGGTCGTACTGCGTGCCGTCGGGCTTGCGGTTTTTGTTGAGCCAGCCGTAGAGCGGGTTTTCCTTCCAGGCCAGAGAGTCGGCGCGGAAGTCCTCCACCTGTGCATAGGAGGAGCGCTTGGGCTCGGTCGCATTCATGAAGCGGCGGAGCATATCGCGGAAGTACGGCCCGTAACCCGAGTTGTGGTCCTGCTGGCGGTAGGTCACCACGATGGGAATCTGGACGATGGAATCCAGGTCGTGCTTGGTGAGATAGTCGTATTTCTCCATCTGCTTCAGCACGTGGTTGCGGCGCGCGAGCGACTGCTCGGGATTGATGGCGGGATTGTAGCGCGTAGGCTTGTTGACCATGCCCACCAGGCAGGCGCCCTCCTCGACCGTCAGGTCGCAGGGATCCTTGGCGAAGAAGGTGTTGGATGCCGCCTTGATGCCATAAGCGTTGCCGCCAAAGAAGATCTGGTTGAGATACATGGTCACGATCTCGTCCTTGGTATAGTTGCGCTCGATCTTGACGGCGGTGATCCACTCTTTCAATTTGATACCGATCATCTTGAGCTGGCGGCCGCCGGGGATCTTGCTGCTCACGTCCTGGCGGGGATAGAGGGTCTTGGCCAGCTGCTGGGTGATGGTGCTGCCACCGCCCTGGGACGAGTCGCCCAGAAGCAGGGTCTTGACAGCCACGCGGCCCAGGCCGCGGAAGTCGATGCCCGAATGGCGGTAGAAACGCGCATCCTCGGTGGCGACGGCCGCGTTGATGAGGTGGCGCGGAATCTCGTCGTAGCTCACGTAGCTGCGGTTTTCTATATGATAGGTATTGAGCACCTTGCCGTCTTCGGAGATCAGCAGGGTGGCCAGGTTGCTGTCCGGATTTTCAATCTGCTCGAAGGAAGGAATCTTCGCGAAAAGCGCCACCAGCAGCAGCGCGACGATCAGGCAGACGATCGGAATGGTGATCAAAATCCAGAACCACTTGGTTATTTTTTTCTGCAGGGATGCGTTCATTTTTTTTAACTTCGTTAAAGCCTGCCAAGCGCTTCAACAATCGTGCAAATTTAGGAAAAAAGATTTGGAAAGTTCGCGCGATTATCCGTTACTTTGCACTCCCAAAACAAAATTGCACGAGATGGGTGAGAATTTAGTCATTGTGGAGTCTCCGGCCAAGGCCAAGACGATTGAAAAGTTTCTCGGGAAAGGTTATACAGTCAAATCCAGCTTCGGACACATCCGCGATCTGAAGAAAAACGGTCTGGGTATCGACATCCAAAACGGTTTCGAACCCCAGTACGAAATTTCTTCCGACAAGAAGAAGACGGTATCCGAATTGAGCGCCGCCGCCGCAAAAGCGGATACGATCTGGCTGGCTTCCGATGAAGACCGCGAAGGAGAGGCCATTGCCTGGCACCTGGCTGAAACCCTCGACCTGCCGGTCGAAAAGACCCGCCGCATCGTCTTCCACGAGATTACCAAGCCGGCCATCCTCGAAGCTATCGACAACCCGCGCGACATCGACATGAACCTGGTCAAGGCCCAGCAGGCCCGCCGCGTGCTCGACCGACTCGTCGGTTTCGAACTCTCCCCCATCCTTTGGAAGAAGATCCAGCCGAAGCTCTCGGCCGGCCGCGTCCAGTCGGTGGCCCTGAAACTCATCGTCGACCGCGAGCGCGAAATCGCCGCCTTCGACAGCAAGCCTTTCTTCCGCGTGGAAGGCACCTTCCTGCCCGAAGGTTCCAAGAAGCCCATCCACGCCACCCTCGACCGCAAATTCGACAACGAGGAGCAGGCCCGCGCGTTCCTGGAACGCTGCAAAGGCGCCCAGTTCCAAATCGATACCATCGAAAAGAAAGAAGCGCACCGTTCCCCGGCTCCGCCTTTCACCACTTCCACCCTGCAGCAGGAAGCTGCCCGCAAGCTCGGGTTCTCCGTCAGCCAGACCATGTCGATCGCCCAGCGCCTCTACGAGGCCGGTCTGATCACCTACATGCGTACCGACTCCATGAACCTCTCTTCACTGGCCATCGGCACCACCAAAGAGACCGTCACCAAACTCTACGGCGCTGAATATTCCAAGACGCGCAACTATCACACCCGCGTCAAGGGTGCCCAGGAGGCCCACGAAGCCATCCGCCCGACCTATGTCAGCAACCTCGATATCGAAGGCACCGCCACGGAGAAGAAACTCTACAACCTCATCTGGAAGCGGACCGTCGCCTGCCAGATGGCCGACGCCCGCGTCGAGAAGACCGACGTGAGCATCCGGGGCGACCGCTTTGAAGAGCGTTTCCTCGTTTCCGGCGAACAGATCCTCTTCGACGGTTTCCTGAAAGTATATATCGAAGGACGCGACGATGAAGAGGAAGAAGTGCAGGCTGTGCTGCCGCGTCTCGAAGAGGGACAGGCTCTCCGTTGCGACAGCATCACCGCCCAGGAGAAATATACGCCGCACCCGCCGCGCTACAGCGAGGCCAGCCTGGTCAAGAAGCTCGAGGAACTCGGCATCGGCCGTCCGTCCACCTATGCTTCGACCGTGAGCACCATCACCACCCGCGGTTATATCATCAAGGGCGACAAACCCGGCATTGAACGCGACCTGGCCGTCCTGACACTCAAGGACGGGACCATTACCCACAGCTTCAAGCGCGAAATGATCGGCGCCGAGAAAAAGAAGCTTCTGCCCGAAAACATCGGCATGGTGGTGACCGATTTCCTGGCCGCCAATTTCGCCGACATCCTCAACTACGGCTTCACCGCCAAAGTGGAAGAGTCGTTCGACAAAGTGGCCAAAGGCCAGCTCGCCTGGAACAAGGTCATCAGCGACTTCTACGGCCCGTTCCACCAGGAGGTAGACGGCAGCCTGCAGGACCGCGAGCATACGCACGCCGAGCGCTTCATCGGCAACGATCCCGCTACCGGCAAGCCCATCACGGCCCGTATCGGCCGCTTCGGTCCGCTGCTCCAGAAAGGCGCCAACGACGATCCGGACAAACAGTTCGTCAGCCTGAAGAAAGGCCAGCTCATTGAGTCGGTGACCCTGGAAGATGCCCTGCAACTCTTCGCCCTGCCGCGCGTCGTCGGTCACTACGGCGACGCCGAAATCACCGCCGCTATCGGCCGCTTCGGCCCTTACGTGAAATACAACGGCAAATTCGTGTCGCTGGCCAAGGGACAGGATCCCTACACGATTACGGAAGAACAGGCCATCGCCCTGATCGAAGGCAAAAAAGAGCAGGAAGAGAAGAAAGTGATCGCCGAGTTCCCCGGTTCGGGCATCCAGATCCTCAACGGCCGCTACGGTCCCTATCTCAAACAGGGTAAAGAAAACTATAAGATACCCCGGAAGACCGACCCTGCGACCCTCACGGAAGAGGCCTGCCAAGCCCTGATCGCCAAGGCGCGCAAGAAGTAGTGCTTACAGTTTGTAAGTTTCTTTTCAATTTTTTTCGTTTTTCCTTGTCTGCAAAGATATAATATGCTATTTTTGCAGTCGTTATGTCAAAGATCGATTTTCAAGTAGACGAGATCGACCAGAAGATACTGGCCTTTCTTGTCAAGAACGCAAGGATGCCGTTCCTCGAGATCGCCCGCGAGTGCGGCGTATCCGGAGCTGCTATCCATCAGCGGGTTAAGAAGATGGAGAATGCCGGTGTCATCACCGGTTCCCGTCTCCTCGTCAAACCCGAAGCCCTCGGCCTCAATGTTTGTGTCTTTATCTGCGTTTCGCTGGCGGAAGCCAACGCCTATCCCAAGGTGATCGAAGCGCTCCGGAAAATCCCCGAGGTGGTGGAGTGTCATTTCGTAACCGGTCAGCACTCGCTGCTCCTGAAGCTCTACTGCTTCGACCAGGATCACCTGATGAAGATCCTCATCGACACCATCCAGAACATTCCGGGCATCGGCAAGACCGAGACGCTGGTCTCTCTCGACCAGGCCATCGAACGGCAGGTTTGGGTCAAGGACTACAACTACGTCAAGGCTCCGGCACAACCGGTGCAAAAGAAGAAATAGACAGCAGCGCCGCTGCATAATCCATATCGTCCGGCGTCGTGATCTTCAGGTTGATCCGGTCGCCGGGCACGATGTGCACCTTCCCGCCTGCAGCCTCGAAAACCGACGCATCATCGGTGAAAGCCGGTGAGAACGGCTGCCGGTAAGCTTCCTTCAACAAACGGACATCAAAAAGCTGGGGCGTCTGCACCAGCACCAGCCCGTCGCGACTGACGGGCACGGATTCTTCTCCGTCCACCCGCCGGACGGATTCCACGACCGGAAGGCCCGGAATCACGGCAGGATAGGTCTCGGCCGCCTCATACAAACGTTGCAGCAGGCTGCCCGAGAGAAGCGGCCGGACACCGTCGTGGATGGCCACCACGCCGTCTTCCTTCACATACTGCAAGGCATTCCGGACCGAATGGAAGCGGGTGATGCCGCCTGAGACCATGGTATAGCGATCCAGGAAGCTGTTTTGCCTGCAGTAATCCCGCCACCAGCCTTTCTGTGCCTCCGGCAGCACAAGGATGACATCGACTTTCGGGTCGAAAGCCAGAAAACGCTCGATGGTGTGGCGTAGAATGGGTTTTCCGTCGATTTCCAGAAACTGTTTCGGCCGGTCTGCTCCCATCCGGACACCCTGTCCGCCAGCGACGAAGACTGCGTATCTCTTCATGTGTAAAAGTCGTTAATAAATGCTATACAAAAGTAGCGAATAATCGTGAGATTATTCCTATTTTTGCTTTCTGAATAACCTGATTAAAGCATTTTCACAATATGGGATTTTCATTCTTGCAGCAGGAGCTCGCCATTGACCTGGGAACGGCCAACACCGTCATTTTCATGAACGACAAGAAAGTGATCGATGAACCCTCCATTGTCGCCATTGACAAACTAACCGGCAGATGCATGGCAGTCGGCAACCGTGCCAAGGCCATGCAGGGAAAAGAAAACCAGAACATCCGGACCGTCCGCCCGCTCAAGGACGGCGTGATCGCCGACTTCGACGCCTCCGAAATGATGATCCGTGAGTTCATCAAGATGATCAATCCGAAGCGCTCCCTCTTTGCGCCCAGCCTGCGCATGGTGATCGGCATCCCCTCCGGTTCCACAGAAGTGGAGAAACGCGCCGTCCGCGACGCCGCCGAGCACTCCGGCGGCCGTGACGTGCAGATGATCTTCGAGCCGATGGCTGCAGCCCTCGGCATCGGCCTCGACGTGATCGCCCCGGCCGGTAACATGATCGTTGACATCGGCGGCGGCACCACCGAGGTAGCCGTCATCTCCCTGGGCGGCATCGTGGCCGACGAGAGCATCAAGACCGCCGGCGACGTGTTCACCAGTGAGATCCAGCAGTACATGCGCCAGCAATACAACATCCGCATCGGCGAACCTACCGCCGAGCAGATCAAGATCCATGTCGGCTCTGCCATCTCCGAGCTGGAAGAGGAACCCCAGCCCTTCGTCGTCAAGGGACCGAACCTCATGACCGTGCACCCGGTTGAGGCACCTGTCACCTACCAGGAAGTGGCACACTGCCTCGACAAGTCGATTGCCAAGATTGAAGCCGCCGTACTCAGCGTGCTGGAAAACACTCCGCCCGAGCTCTACAGTGACATCGTCCGCAACGGCATCCACCTGACGGGCGGCGGCGCCCTGCTGCGCGGCCTCGACGTTCGCCTTTCCAAGAAGATCAACATCCCCTTCCACGTGGCGGAAGACCCGCTCCGCGCCGTGGCCCGGGGTACCCGCATCGCCCTGAAGAACCCGAGTTATCCTTTCCTGATGCGATGAACAACCGCAGCGGTCTCCTCTCGACGCTCTCCGCCATCCTCCTGTTCCTCGTACTCGCCGCTTTCTCCATCGTGCTGGTGGTGAACAACGGTGCTGTGCAACGGTTCAGGCTGCTGGGGACCGCACGCGACCTGCAGGCCTGGGGCTGGACCCGGACCGACAATATCCGTACTTTCTTCCACTACCGTACGGAGAATCAGCGGCTGGTGGAGGAGAACCTGCAGCTCCAGCAACAGCTCGCTCGCTACCAGACCGCAGACCGTCTGCTTGACAGCGTGGCTGTCCGCGTGGAGCCCGACTTCTCTTACCTGAGCGCCAACATCATCAAGAATACCGTGGACCGCCAGCACAACCACCTGATCATCGACCGCGGCCGCAAAGACGGCATTGAGCCGGGCTTGGGCGTGGTGACCGGGCGCGGCGTAATCGGCATCGTCGACGCGGTGGGAGACCATTACGCCTACGTCATCTCCATCCTGGGCGCTGGGCAGACCGTCAGCGCCAAACTGGCCGAAAGCGGGGCCTTCGGCCCCATGACCTGGCCGGGTACGCGTCCCGACCGCATGATCCTCCGGGAGATTCCCGTGCACATCCAGGTCAACCCCGGCGACACCGTGGTGACCAGCGGGTATTCCATCATCTATCCGCCCGACATTCCGCTCGGCAGTGTTGTCTCCACGCAGGTCAGCCAGGGCGCTTCCAAGGAACTGGCCATTGCGCTGTTTGAAGATTTCCGGGCCCTGCACAGTGTTTACGTGGTCCGGAACAACCAACAACCCGAAATTGAAGCGTTGTATGAGCAGGCTCCGTAGTATCCTCTTCTTCATTCTGGTGTTCCTGCTTCAGCTGGCCATTTCCAACTACCTGAACCTGGGACCCTGGATCACGATCAGCCTGATTCCCTTCCTGATCGTACAGATCCCCCTGCAACGCTCGCCCCATGTGGTGATGCTGGCCGCCTTCGGGCTGGGTCTGCTGCTAGACTGGCTTTCCGCCGGCGTGCTGGGACTCAACGCCTTCGCCGCCGTCATGGCCGCCGCTCCGCGTCGGATACTCTATCGCCTGCTCATCAACGACGAACAGGATTCCACCTGGATTCCGCTCATTCGGACCGCCGGCATTGACAAGTATCTCAAATACCTGCTCATCCTGACCGCCATCTACCTGGCCGCATTCATCCTGCTCGACTGCATGAGCGTCCGTCCTTTCTGGTTCATCCTGGTCAAATTTGTCGCCAGCACCCTTGTCAGCACCTTGCTGGGCCTGCTGCTGGCCTTTGCCTTCCAACGCAGGAGCTGAGTCATGGACGTCTACAAGAACCGCCGCGGCATTCTGGTCATCGCCATCATCATCGTCTTTGCGGTGATTGCCTTCCGGCTGTTCCAGGTCCAGATTCTCGACAAGGAATACCGTGTCACGGCCGAGAACAACGCCCTCAAATACGAAACCCTCTATCCGGCCCGGGGCCGCATCCTCGACCGGAACGGCAACGTTCTCGTGGACAACAAGCTCACCTACGACATCATGGTCACACCCCACGATGTGACCCCGTTCGACACCCTCGCCTTCTGCCGCATTTTCGACCTGGACACGGCCTCCGTCCACGAAAAGTTCCGGGAATACCGCCGTTACCGCCGCCGCATCGGCTACCAGAGCCTGGTATTCTGCCGGCAGGTGACCAGCGAGCAGTACAACATGTTCATGGAGAAGAACTACCAGTTCCCCGGCTTTTCGGGAGTCCGGCGCACGTCCCGTTCCTATCCCCACGCCGGAGGCGGAAACCTCTACGGCTACATTTCGGAAGTCGATCCGGCCTACCTGAAGGATCACCCCGAATACCGGAGCGGCGACTACGTAGGCAAGACCGGCATGGAAGAGTCCTATGAGGAACTGCTGCGCGGCGAGAAGGGCTACATCATTTACCTGCGTGATGCCCATGGCCGCATCAAGCAGCACTACGAAGACGGCGCCTACGACAAGGAGGCCGTGGCCGGCACCGACGTCACCACCACCATTGACGGCGTGCTGCAGGCCTACGGGGAACAGCTGATGAAAAACAAGGTGGGTTCGCTGGTGGCCATCGAACCGGCCACGGGCGAAATCCTCACCATGGTGTCGAGCCCGGGCATCGACGTCAGCCAGCTGGCCGACATCAACAAGCACTACAAGGACATCGTCAACGATCCGTACAAACCGATGTTCAACCGGGCTGTCCAGTCGCCCCAGCCGCCGGGCAGCGTCTTCAAGCTGGTCAACGGCCTGATCGGCCTGCAGGAAGGGGTCCTCACCCCGAACACCCTCTACGGCTGCAACCGCGGCTATGTGGTGGGCAACCTGCGGGTGGGCTGCCACGGGCACCCGAGCCCCATCGACCTGTACCAGTCCATCATGATGTCATGCAACGCCTACTACTGCTATGTGTTCCGCTCCATCCTCGACAACCCGAAATACGGTTCGGTCCGCGCGGGTTTCGAGAAGTGGAAGGAATACACCGCCAGCTTCGGCTTCGGACAGAAACTCGGCAGCGACATCCCGGGCGAAAAGGCCGGCACCATGCCTTCCGCGGAACGCTACGACCGCATTCACGGCAAGGACCGCTGGCGGTCCCTCTCCATCATCTCGCTGTCGATCGGACAGGGCGAAATCGGCTGCACGCCGCTGCACCTGGCCAACCTGGCCGCCACCATCGCCAACCGGGGCTGGTTCTACACGCCGCACCTGCAGAAAGACACGCCGGCGTGCCCCATCGACGAGCGCTTCAAGGAGCGGCACTACACGATGGTCGACACCACCCACTTCCAAGACATCGTCAAGGGTATGGAAATGGCCATCAACTATACGGGCGGCGGGGCCACCGCCACCATCGCCCGCGTTCCCGGCGTCATCGCCTGCGGCAAGACCGGCACGGCACAGAACCCGCACGGCGACGACCACTCCGTCTTCATCACTTTTGCCCCGAAAGACAACCCGAAGATCGCCGTGGTGGCCTACGTGGAGAACGGCGGTTTCGGCGCGACCTGGGCGGCGCCCATCGCTTCGCTGCTGGTGGAGAAATACCTCAACGGGGAGATCGCACCGGAACGCAAGGCGCTCGAGCAGCGCGTGTTCGACGGCAACCTCCTCCATAAAGTCAAAGTGAAACGCTAGCCTATGCCGGAAGCCCTCCATAAGAAAATCGACTGGGTCATCGCCGGCATCTGGCTGCTGCTGGTGGTCTTCGGCTGGATGAACATCTACGCTTCGTCCGTGTCGGAAGATGGCTTCCGCTTCAGTCTGAAAGAAAAATACATCATGGATCTGATCTGGGTGGCCACGGCCCTGACGCTGGGCATCCTGATCCTCTTCGTGATTCCTTCCCGGATCTATCCGCCCATCGCCCTGCCCTTCTATGTCCTGATGGTCGTGCTGCTGGTGGCTGTCGCCTTCATTGGCGTGGAAGTCAACGGCTCGAAATCCTGGTTCGCCCTCGGGCCTTTCCGCCTCCAGCCAGCTGAGTTCTCGAAGATCGCCACGGCCTTGCTGCTGGCCCAGGTCATGAGCAAATATGGCTTCAGCTTCAGCAAGTTCCGCGACGCTGCGCGCGTGGCCATCGTGCTGGCACTGCCCATGCTGGCCATCCTGCTGGAAAAGGAGACGGGCTCCGCGCTGGTCTACCTGGGTTATCTGCTGGTCTGCTACCGCGAGGGCATGACCGGCTGGATCCTGATCGTGGGCCTGCTGGCCATCCTGTTTTTCATCCTCACGCTGGTCTTCTCGCCCTTTGTCGCGGAGCTGGTGCTGCTGGCCCTCACGGGTGTATCCTTCGGCTTCTTCGTCCGGAAGCCGCTGATGGGCGGGCTCATCACCGCGGCGTCCATAGCCCTGTTGGCCTTCCTGCCCCGGCTGCTGCAGCTGGAATCCCTGTCCTTCCTGAACCGCTTTGACGCTGCGGAGTGGCTGGCCCTGCTGTCCGGCACGGCGGCGCTGGTGCTTGCGCTGGTCTTCTGGTTCCGCCGCCAGAAGCAGCTGCGCAACCTGATGCTGGGCTTCCTGTTGGGCCTGCTGATGATCTTCTCGGTGGAAATGGTGTTTACCAAGGTCCTCAAGGACCACCAGCGCGCCCGCATCGAAGTGCTGCTGGGCATCAAGGAAGATCCCATGGGCGTGGGCTACAACGTACACCAGTCGCTGGTGGCCATCGGTTCGGGCGGCCTCACCGGCAAGGGTTTCTTGGGCGGCACGCAGACCCGCTTCGACTTCGTGCCGGAGCAGAGCACCGATTTCATCTTCTGCACCATCGGGGAGGAATGGGGCCTGATCGGCACGCTGGCCGTACTGGGGGCTTACCTGACGCTCATCCTGCGCCTGATCTCCTCTGCGGAGAAACAAAAAGACCATTTCGCGCGCATCTACGGCTGGTGCGTGGCGTCCTGCCTGTTGATGCACGTGGTCATCAACATCTGCATGACCATCGGGTTGATGCCCGTCATCGGCATCCCGCTGCCCATGATCAGTTACGGCGGGTCCTCGCTGTGGGCCTTCACCATCCTGTTGTTCATCTACCTTCGGCTCGATCTCGACCAAAAGCTATATCAATAGATATTTTGATTAAATTTGTAGATTGATTGCGAATTCACACATCCTTTAACATTATACTTATGCCCCTCAATTTTGCCAACCGACACAATGGACCGAGGCCTTCCCAAGAGAAGCAGATGCTCGAAGTCCTGGGCGTCTCGACGCTCGACGAGCTGATCGGCCAGACCGTTCCGCAAGATATCCTGTTGAAAGAGCCCCTGAAGCTCGACCCCGCGCTCAGCGAGCACGAATACCTGGCCCGCCTGAAGGCCATTGCTGCGAAGAACCGCAATCTCCGCTCGCTCATCGGACTGGGCTTCTACGGCACCGCCTCCCCGGCCGTGATCACCCGCAATGTGTTCGAAAACCCGTGCTGGTACACCTCCTACACACCGTACCAGGCCGAGATTTCGCAGGGCCGACTCGAGGCACTCATCAATTTCCAGACGATGATCTCCTCGCTCACCGGCTTCTCGCTGGCCAACTGCTCGATGCTCGACGACGCCACGGCAGCCGCCGAGGCCATGCGCATGATGTTCGAGCTCCGCTCCCGCGATGCGGTCAAAGCTGGCAAGAACGTGATCTTCGTCGACGAGAACATCTTCCCCAACGTCCTGTCGGTGCTCAAGACCCGCGCCAGCGGACTGGGCATTGAGATCCATGTGGGCAAAGCCGCCGATTACGTGTTCGAAGACAAGTGCTACGGCGCGCTCGTGCAGTATCCCGCCGCTGACGGTGAGGTCCGCGACTACACGGACTTCTGCGCCAAGGCCCACGCTGCCGGCTGTCTGGTAGCCGCCTGGTGCGACCTGCTCGCCCTGGCCCTGCTCAAGGAACCGGCCGCCTGGGGTGCCGACATCGCCTGCGGTACCGCCCAGCGCTTCGGCCTTCCCATGGGCTTCGGCGGTCCGACCGCCGGATGGATGGCCTGCGCCGACAAATACAAACGCAACCTGCCGGGCCGCATCATCGGCATCTCCGTAGGCCGGCTCGGCGAACGCGCCGTCCGTCTGGCCCTCCAGACCCGCGAGCAGCACATCAAACGCGAGAAAGCCACCTCTAATATCTGCACCGCCACGGCCCTGATGGCCACCATGACCGGCATGTTCGCCGTGTGGCACGGCCCGCAGGGCATCACCGAGATCGCGATGAACGCCTACGGCTACGCGCACGTGGTGGCTGCCAAGCTCAAGGAAGCCGGCTACAAACTGGCCGCCGAACACTTCTTCGACACGATCCGCGTCTGCGACGTCGATGCCGCCGCCATCCGCGAGAAGGCCCTCGCCCTGGGCTTCAACTTCTACTATCCGGATGCCCGCACGGTCCAGATCTCGTTCGACGAGCTCTCCGACCGCGACGAAGCCCGCGCCATCTGCCAGGTTTTCGGCTGCCCTCCCTCCAGCCCGGTGTTCATGCGCCGTGAAACGCCGATCCTGACCCAGGCCGTTTTCAATACCTATCATTCCGAAACCGAGATGATGCGCTACATCAAAATGCTCGAGCGCAAGGACATCTCGCTCGCCCATTCGATGATTCCGCTGGGCAGCTGCACCATGAAGCTCAACGCCGCCGCCGAGATGCTGCCGCTGAGCTGGAGTGAATTCGCCAACCTGCATCCCTACGCCCCGGCCGACCAGGCGGAAGGTACCCTGCAACTCATCCGGGAGCTCGAGCACGACCTGGCCGTGATCACGGGCTTCGACGGCTGCTCCCTGCAGCCCAACAGCGGCGCCGCCGGCGAATATGCGGGCCTGATGACCATCCGCCGCTACCTCAACGCCCATGGAGGCTCGGCCCGCCGCGTGATGATCATTCCGACCTCCGCCCACGGCACGAACCCCGCCTCCGCCGCGATGGCCGGCTTCGACATCGTCCTGGTCGGCTGCGACGAGCACGGCAACATCGACGTGGAAGAACTCGCCGCCAAGGCCGCCGAAGCAGGCGACACCCTGGCCGGCATGATGATTACCTACCCGTCCACCCACGGCGTGTTCGAGGTCCGCATCCGCGAGATCGTCGACATCATCCACCGTCACGGCGGCCTCCTCTACATGGACGGCGCCAACATGAACGCCCAGGTGGGCCTTACCAATCCGGGCTACATCGGCGCGGACGTGTGCCACCTCAACCTCCACAAGACCTTCGCCATGCCGCACGGCGGCGGCGGTCCGGGCGTCGGCCCCATCTGCTGCACCGCAGCCCTCAAGCCCTATCTCCCGGGCCATCCCGTGGTCGCCGAATGTGGCGGCGCCGGCATGGACGCGGTCAGCGCCGCTCCCTACGGCAGCCCGCTGCTCCTGCCCATCACCCACGCCTACATCAAGATGCTGGGCGCGGAAGGCCTCCGCAAAGTCACACAGATCGCCATCCTCAACGCCAACTACATGTCGGCCAAGCTGCTGCCCGAACTGGGCACCCTCTACACGGGCGCCACGGGACGGGTCGCCCATGAATGCATCATCGACCTGCGCCACTTCAAGGCGGAATACGGCGTCGACGCCACCGACATCGCCAAGCGCCTCATGGACTTTGGCTTCCATGCCCCGACGCTCTCCTTCCCGGTCCACGAGACCCTGATGATCGAGCCCACCGAAAGCGAACCGCTCAGCGAGCTGGACCGCTTCGTGGAGGCCCTCAAGACCATCGTCGCCGAGTGCGAAGCCATCAAGGCCGGCCAGCTCGACGCCGAAGACAACCCGGTGCGCATGGCGCCGCATACCGAAGCGGAAGTGTGCGCCGACACCTGGTCGCACCCGTACTCCCGCACCCAGGCCGCCTTCCCGCTTGCATGGATTCACGAGAAGAAGCTCTGGCCGGCGGTCAGCCGCGTCGACAACGGCTACGGCGACCGCAACCTGGTAACCAACGTAGAATAAGCAAGAAACAGAATACCATGAAAAAACTGCTGATCTCTCTCGTAGCCCTCTTGAGCCTGAGCTTTGCCGCCCAGG
>CAJODQ010000036.1 GCA_905233345.1 uncultured Bacteroidales bacterium | reverse complement strand
GAAAAAGCATTTTTTTTAGCATATCAGTGATAATCTCCGCAAATATAAGGACATCAACCTATTACACGGATTTTATCACCCAAAATGTCCATTAACCCGATTTTCTTGATACCGGCCAGATCCAGAAAACCCGCATCTTCCCACGGACCATGTGCGTCCAGGTACTGATGCAGGCGCTGCAGACAGCGTTCTGTCTGGCCCAATGTCAACTTGATAATCATCATGCAAAGATAAAATATTTTCACGAATATTCAGTTTTTTCTACCTTTGCTACATCCAATAAACAACGGAGTATGAAAGGTTTCATTACGGTGGCAACAGGTAAGGATATTTATTATATCATCGCCCACAACCTGTTGCTTTCCTACCGTTACCATTCCCGAGAACCGATGCCCTTCGCCATCCTCTGTGACCGGCAAAACGAATGGACGGCAGATTTCGATAAAGTGGTCATCATCGAGAATCCCGCGTACTCCTATATCGACAAACTGCGCATCCTGGACCTTTCCCCCTTTGACCAAACCATCTTTATCGATGCGGATTCACTGGCTTACAAGGACCTGAACGGATTATGGGCTGTTTTTAAAGACAGCCCCGACATTGGTTTGCTCGGACGCACCGCGCCAAAGGATTCCGACTACGGGTGGTGGAAAGAGGAAAACCTGGGCGCTTTGAGAAACAAGGTGGATTACAAGATTACCTGCCAGGGCGGTGTGTATTACATCCGCAACAATGGCAAAGACCTCCCCGCCATCAAGGAAACCTGCAGGTATATAGCCGAACATTACCTGGACTATCATTTCTCCATTTTCGAGAATCTCCTCGAAGACGAGACTATCCTTTGCCTGGCCCTTGCGGTGCACCACATGCGTCCGGTCGACAATTGGTTTGACGTGTTTGCCTACTATCCGGAAGCCAAATGCTACGCCGTGAACATCCGCAGGGGAACCTTGAAATACATCTGGACAGACGGATCCGGCAAGCCGAACACGAAAGCCTTCCTGATCCACTTTGGCACCCGTTATACGATCAATCCCAAGGGAGACGGCATCTACTACCGGGAAGTATACCGTTTGAAGCACAAAAGGCGGATTGTCAGAGATATCAAGGATTACATCATTCTTTTCGGCCGGCGCGCAGTGAATCATTCCCGTATCGTTCGGGCCATCGCGGGCCTATTCCCCAAAAAGCTCAGGAACAAGCACAACCGGGTCGTCAAGACTTCCTGTAGAACCGATATATAATCGACAAGCGTTGCCAGAAGCCACGGATGCCGCTTTCCGTGAATACCATCACGCCGAACGAGACGCCCAGCGCCACGCTGCCGAGGCAGAGGGCATAGAGCAGCAGCGACCAGAAGGATCGCAGCGGCTCGATCGGCAGTACCTGCACCAGCAGGTAGCAGGCGCCCCAGCCCAACGCCACGGGCAACAGGCAACGGAGATACAACCAGGCATACCAGCGGACAGGCGTTTTCAGCGACCAGCGGAAAAGGAAGATCGGTTTCCAGGTGAAAACGATGAGCAGCTGTGAAATCAGTACGCCAGCCAGCACACCGTTCATGCCATAGCTGCGGCCTAGCAGCCACGACAGACCCACATTGAGCACGGCTTCTGCAATCGGTGCCCAGATATCCTGGAAAGCGCCATGGGCCACCAGATAATCATCCACAACAGACCGGGTATTCCACAAGAAGAACTGTGCGATCATCAATGCCAGCGTCACCTCTCCCAACAGGTATTCCGGCCCCAGCCACAAGCTTACGAACGGTTCCGTCAGGAACCACAGACAGATACAACAGACGCCGACAATCAGGATACGGGAAGACAACAGTTCCCGAAACACCTTCATCATCAATGACTTGTTACCCTCTGCCACCATGTCGCCGACGCTGGCTGTCACACCGGCATACAACGCCGTCAGCAGTGCCGCCAGATTGGTGGTCAGCAACTGGTAATTGGCATACATGCCCACAACGCCCAACGACACGAAGGCATAGATGAAAATGGGGCTTAATTGCGAGACAGCATAGCTGCCAAACCGGTGAAAAGCAACAAACTTGCTGCGCGACAAGATTTCGGGATATCGTTTCCGAAGGGACGCGTCAACATGTACCTTTTCGCGAAGGAAGGGATAAGAACGATCGATCACCCAGCGCACGATCAGCGTACTCACCGTGGCCGAAAATCCCTCCAAGGCCAGCCACCAAAGATATGGATGGTCCAGCTTGAGGACAGCCCAGATCTGCAGCAGCTGCTTCACCAGGCCTACCAGATTCGTGCTCAGCAACACCTTGTAGTTCTTCTGGTCGGCGTACAGCAGGTTTTTCTTGTAGTTGAAGAAATACCAGAGCAGCGACGAATACAGGAGAACAATATACGTAGCGTAGCTATACGACAGCGGCAGGCCGGAATTGCCGAAGATCCGCGGGAAGAAGCACAGGACAACGACACTCCCCAGCAGGACGAAGAGGCCGATCATGCGGTAGAACCATCCCTGCAGGGCGATGATTTCGCGAATGGCCAGGCGATCGTTGGCGTACAGCGGCTTATAGAGCGTCACCGAAACTGCGGTACCGATGCCCAATTCTGCCAGATTGAGCATGTGGAGGATACTGGCCGCGGTGGAATTGAGGCCCATGATTTCCACGCCCAGCCGCTGGATGAAGATCCTGCGGGCGAAGAAGCCGATGAAAATCGCGACGAGCTGCAGCACGAAAGCCACAGAACTGTTTTTCAGAGAGTTCCGCGTTCGTTTGTAGCTATTTCCTGCATCGCTCATAGACGAAAGTCTACAAAAAAAGCAGGCCTTGCCTGCTTCTTTTTGTGGAGTATAGGAGAATCGGACTCCTGACCTTTTGAATGCCATTCAAACGCTCTACCAACTGAGCTAATACCCCATTTCTGAGTGCAAATGTACGGATTTTTTTGAATCCTGCAAATGCTAGCTCAAAAAAAATGAAAATTATTCATTTAAGTACATCACATGCACCAACGCCGGCGAGGCGTGCATGTCCTGCGGATTGGTGCCCAGTTCGCCCTGCGGGATGGGCTCGCCAAGGCTGTCGAAGAGTCGCACCCAATAAGACGGGAACTCCCCTTCCTGATTTTTGAAATTCATCGGCGCGGCTTCGAACCAGCGGTGGCCGTCGGCGTCGACATAAGCGTCCTCGATCAGTTCCGTGCAATAATGCCGGCCGTTGAACGTCCGGAAATAACTGTCGTAGGGTTCGCCGAGAAAGACCTTGGCCTGCTCCACATAGACCGCCGCGTTGCGATTGTCCTTCAGGCGCATGACCTCGAAGGTCGCAGTGCCGCCCCGGTGCAGCGTAAAGTCTGCGAACAGCGTGTCGAGCGGATGGCGGTCGACCCCGTGCGCCAGGGTCGCATCAATCACCCAGATGGCATCGTTCTCATCGACTTCCAGGATGGCGGCATGGATGTAATTGGTTGTATCACCGTTTGAGGTAGCGTCCGCAATCGCCTGTGCCATACCTTCATCCCCATAGTTCATAGGAATACCGACAAAGAGCAGGTCGCCCGTCTCGACATGCGGCGGGACGGCGACAGCTTCCTGCGTCTTTTTGCAAGAAAACCCTGCCAGCAGCACCAGCACCAGCAGGGTTATTCTGAACAGATGTTTCATCTATTTGGCCGGGCTGAAATCATCTTTGCCCACGCCGCAGAGCGGGCACACCCAGTCGGCGGGAAGGTTCTCGAAAGCGGTGCCGGGGGCTACGCCGTTGTCCGGATCACCGACTGCCGGGTCGTATTCGTACCCGCAGATGTCGCATACATACTTTGCCATGTCTTTGTGGTATTGAGGTTCTTAGTACAAAGATACGAAGAAAAAAGCATCATTCAAACAGGCATTTGTCCAATTCCGTACGGAGGAAGTCCGCATCGAGGTGCTGGCCGATGAACACCAGCTTCTGCATGCGGTCGCCGTAGGTCTTGTCCCAGTCGTGCAGCAGCGCAGGTTCCTCGCGCAGCTTCTCGATGAGTTCATCTTCGGGCATGGTGGCGAACCACTGTCCCACGTTGCGGAGCACAAACTGGCGGCCCGCCTGCTCGAAGAGGTAGCAGTTGTCGAATTCCTCGCTGAAATAGCAGATGCCCTTGGCGCGGATCACGTTTTTGGGCCATTTCTTGGCCACGAAATTATCGAAAGCGTTGAGGTCGAAGGGCCTGCGGGCATAGTAGACATAGGTGCCGATGCCGTATTCCTCGGCCTCCCCTTCTTCATGGTCATGGTGATGGTGGTGATGGCCATGTTCTTCATGCTCGTGCTCATCGTGATCGTGGTCATCATCATCATCATCATCGTCGTCGTGATGCTCGACTTCCTGGATCCAGGCAGCGGAAGCGGCTACCTCGTCGAACTGGAACAGGCCCGTGTCGAGGATCTCTTCCAGATCGATCTGGCAGTAGTCACATTCGATGATGCGGGCTTTGGGCTGCAGGGTGCGCACGATGGCGCGGATACGGCCCAGCTCTTCGGGCGTCACCTCAGATACCTTGTTGAGCAGCACGATATTGCAGAATTCAATCTGCTGGATCACCAGGTTCTCGATGTCGTCCTCTTCAAGATGGGCTTTCTGCAGGGCGGCGCCTTCGGCGAACTCATCGCGCATGCGAAGTGCGTCGACCACGGTGACGATGCAGTCCAGCACGGGAATGCCGTTTTTCACGTAAGCGTAGCCCAGGGCCGGGATCGAGCAGATGGTCTGGGCGATGGGCTCCGGCTCGCAGATGCCGCTCGCCTCAATCACGATATAGTCGAAAATCTGGCGCGAAGTGATGTCGCAGAGCTGGTCGATCAGGTCGGCCTTCAGCGTGCAGCAGATGCAGCCATTCTGGAGGGCCACCAGGCTGTCGTCCTTCTTCCCCACCACGCCCCCTTTCTGGATGAGGTCCGCGTCGATGTTGACTTCTCCCAAGTCATTGACGATCACCGCAAAACGTATTCCTTTTCGGTTGTTCAGGATCTGGTTGACCAGGGTGGTCTTCCCGCTCCCGAGATAGCCGGTCAACAACAGGACCGGGATTTCTTTGGGTTCTTCCATTTATTTCTTTTCAAAATGTTGATAATCTTTCATTGAGTTCCAGGCGCCGCCCCACTGGAAGCCGCGCTCCCGGAACAGTTTGCAGCACAGGTCGTCGGCCGTGATCTTGTGCGGGAAGTCCGCGCTCCGGTCGGCGTATTCCGCCGCGCCGGGCGGCTCCACCACCTCCCCTTTCACGTACGGATTCTGCAAGGGGTTGATATCCACTGCCATACCCCGGGCATGGGCCGAGAGCGAAGCCCCCGAAGTCTTTGTCCGGTAGTTGAAGCAAGAGCTGTTGTTGGCTTCCATCGAGCGGGTATCATCGCCGTCAAAATCGTCGATAAGCCGGATGCTCGCAATCTCGTATTTCGCTTTATAGAGTTCCTTGAAAATATAGAGCAGGTCGTTCGCGATGGCCTTGTTGCAGACCATCTCCCCTTTCCGGGACCGACCGTTGAAGTCGTAGTACTGCAGTTTGAGGTAGCGCAGGTCCGACCAGTCGATCTGTGCACCCTCTTCCGGATACGACTTGCCCAGCATCCGCGCTTTTACGGCGGCGGAAATGGTATCGGCGCTGAAGCCCGAGCGTTCCGGCGCTGTCTGCTTGAGCATCTTGCGGAAACGGCTGTAGGTATAAGGCACGCAGGTGTTCGTGATGTTGTTGGCAAAGAGGATGTCGGTGATGTGATTTTCGTCCACAAAGTCCACGACATTCTTGGTAAAGTAGCGGAAATCAGCCACATGGATCTCTTCGAACGAATAGAAGAGATAGCCCGGGATGGCGTTGCCGAAGCTGTCCTTGATGACCAGCAGCCGGCGCCCGTTCTTTGTGGAGGTCTCCACTTTCACCTGCTTGATGTCGCCGCCCATGAAGGTGGTGTAGGCCGCGCCGCTGCCGTCCTTGAACGAGAAGAAATACTTGCCCTTGAACGGATGCGTCTCGCTGATCACGTGGAATTCCTCGTCCAGCTCGTAATTGATGTGGGTGGTCGTGTACTCCACCTCTGTCGGCACATAGTACACGAAGTCTTCCGGGGCACGCTTGAGGGAGGCATTCTGCGTGTAGCCATACATGCTGCCCACAAAGCGATGGACCGTATCAGCCTGATAGGCAGACAGGTCGCGGAACGGCACGCCAGCCACGCGGGCGAATTCCCGGGCGGCATAATAAGCACCCAGCGGCGACCAGTGGTGGTCCGTGCGCAGGTAGATAGGCTCGTCGGTGTGTTCGGCGAGCACAGAATAGACGTCGACAGGCCGCACGCCGTCGCCCAGGTGCGAGAAGATGCTGTTGAAGACCGGCCACTGCCGCTTTGTAAACTTGGCCGCTTCCTCCGGGCAGTAGAACTCGGTCGACGTGGGGATGGGCATGCACCATACGTTCACGCTGCCGCCAAACGCAGTGCCATAGAGATTGACTGCGGCGGCATATTTCTCACCGCCGGCCTCCGTGCCGAAAAAGCCCATCAGGGCCCGGACATTCTCGCCGCTGCCCACCAGGATGATGCCCGTGCTGCCGACCTTCGCGATGTCATCGGCAGTGCCTTCCACGTCGGCATAGTCGAAGGCCTTGACAGCCTTGACGGTATCTTGTTTTTCTTCCTGATTTTCAGGTTCTTCCGAAGTGGTCCCCTCCACCAGGCCGGGCTGCGTGTCGAGCGGCTGGTCTCCCGCCACGAATTCGATATGCTGCTCGCCCAGGCGCAGGCCTTCCAAGTGCCGGAACTGCATGCTGAGTTCCATCAGCGAATCACGGTACGGTTCCGTGTCGCTGTACCACGACGAGATGGCGGCGGCATACGTGCCATCCGCGAGCGAATCGAGCGTAAAGGACGGAAAATGCCGCAGATCCCGCTTCTCCAGCATCGAGACACGGCTGCGCGGCAACAGGTTGAAACCCGCGGCGAGCACGAGATAGGCCAGCGAAACGACCGCAACGTACAGAATCCCCTTTCTCATGTCAGAACCGCGTGTAAATGAATGGATTGTTGGTGGCGCCCACCAGCAGGCAGGTGCAGACCGCGAGCAGGGCCAGCGACAGGGCCAGCTTGCCCAGCATCAGCACATCATAGCCGAAAGCGCGCTTCCCATCGCCGAAGAGGCGGCTGATCCAGCGTCCCAGCGGCAGGCAGCACACGATGGCCGCAATCCAGAGCCAGAAGCGCGAGAGGATGGCGCTGCGCACCGTGAAGTCGGTAAAAGCCTCGGCTTTTCCGAAGAGCAGCGGGAAGAATTCCGCCATGCGGCTGAAATCCACGAAATAGAAAATGCCCCAGCCCAGCACCACGAGCAGCAGGCTGTAGGCGTGCAGCAGCCAGGCCGGCACTTTCCAGCGCAGGATGGTATATTTCTCCAGCGCCACGATCAGGCCGAAATACAGGCCCCAGATCATGAAGTTCCAGCTGGCACCGTGCCAGATGCCCGTTAACGCCCAGACTACCAGAATGTTGAAGAACTGATGCCGCCGGTTGCCGCCCAGGGGAATATAGAGATAGTCCCGGAAGAAACTGCCGAGGGAGATGTGCCAGCGCCGCCAGAAATCCGTGATGGAGTTGCAGCAGTACGGATGCTCGAAGTTCTCGCGGAAATGGAAACCGAGGCAGCGGCCGATACCGATGGCCATGTCTGAGTAACCGGAGAAATCGAAATAAATCTGCAGGCTGAACGCGAGCAGGCCCACCCATGCGCCGGCTGTGGTGAGGTCCGTGAGCGAACCGGCCAGGAACAGGTCGGACACTTCCGAGAGCTGGTTGGCCAGGATCACCTTCTTGCCCAGGCCCACCAGGAAGCGGAAACTGCCGTCTGCGAAGTCACGCGCCGTCACCTTGCGCTGGTGGATCTCCCGGGCGATGGTGCCATAGCGCACGATGGGGCCCGCAATCAGCTGCGGGAACATGGCGATGTAGAGCAGCAGCCCGCCGAAACGCTTCTGGGCCGGGCTTTCGCCCCGGTAGACGTCGATCAGGTAAGAGATGGACTGGAAGGTGTAGAAACTGATGCCGATGGGCAGCGGGAAACGGCCCAGATATTTGAAGATGCCCAGGATGGCCAGGTCGAGGACCAGGCCGACAATAAGCCAGAACGTCTTCCCGCGCCCTTTGCGCCCCACTCCCAGGCCGATGAGCCAGTTGAGCAGGGCGCAGAAGATCAGCAGGAAAACGTACACCGGTTCTCCCCACGCATAGAAGATGAGCGAGAAGACGACCAGTACCGCATTCTTCACCCTGTTGCCTTCCGCCAGCGAGGCCAGCAGGTAGCACAGCGCAAAAGCCGGCAGGAAGGCATAGAGGAAGAAAAGGTCGGCAAAGACCATTTATTCGGCCAGCTCCTTCTTGAGGCGTTCGGTGAGCAGGGGCACGACCTTGTTGAGGTCGCACACGATGCCCAGGTCAGCAACGCTGAAAATCGGGGCGAACTTGTCTTTGTTGACCGCGATGATGGTCTCGGATTCCTCCATGCCGGCCAGGTGCTGGATGGCGCCGGAGATACCGAGGGCGAAATACACGGCGGGACGGACCGTCTTGCCGGTCTGGCCCACCTGACGGTCGTGCGGCATCACGCCGGCGTCGACCATGGCACGGGACGAGGACACTTCCCCACCCAGGACCTTGGCCAGGCCCTGCAACATGTCGAAGCCTTCCTTGCAGCCGACGCCGCGGCCGCCGGAAACCAGGATCTTCGCGTCGGCGATGTCGACGGAAGCTTTCTGGGCCTTCACGGTCTTGACCAGCTTGACCACGAACTTGCTGGCGTCAAACTTGGGTTTGAACGTGACGATCTCGCCCTTGCGGCCGAAATCGGGCGTAGCTTTGGGCATCACGCCGGGACGCACGGTCGACATCTGCGGACGGTGCTCGGGGCACTTGATGGTGGCCATCAGGTTGCCGCCGAAGGCCGGACGCGTCATCTCGAATTCCTTGGTCTCTTCGTTGATGGTCAGCTTGGTGCAGTCGGCGGTCAGGCCGGTGCCCAAGCGGGCGGCGATACGCGGTGCGAGGTCACGGCCGATGGTCGTGGCGCCGTACATCAGGATAGACGGCTTGAAGGCATTGACAGCCTGGAAAACAGCCTGCGTATACTGCTCGGTCACATAGTCCTTGAGTTCGGGTTCGTCGATGACGACCACCTTGTCAGCGCCATAGGCCACCAGCGTCTGCGCCTTGTCGGCGATGCCGCAGCCGGCCAGGATGGCGACCACTTTCTCGTTGGTTACCTGCGAGAGGTCACGGGCCTTGCCGATCAGCTCAAGGGCCACCGGCTGGATCTCACCGTCACGCTGCTCTGCAAATACATAGATGTCTTTATAATCAGAAAAATCCATAGCGATACAGTTTTAGACGGTTAGATGATGTGTTTCTCCTTGAGTTTGGCCACGATCAGCTCCACGGCGGCTTCGGGGTCGACTTCGTGGATCTGGCCGGGTTCCTTGAGTTCCTTGGTGAACGACTTGACCACCTTGGTCGGCGAGCCTTTGAGGCCGAGTTCGGTCTCGGGCACGTCGATGCGGTCGGCGCCCCACACCTCGACTTCCTTGCCGTAGGCATCCACAATGCCGCCCACGCTCATGTAGCGCGGCTTCACGGCGGAGGCCAGGCAGGTCAGCAGGGCCTTGCCCTGGAATTCCAGGATCTGACAGCCGTCCTCGGTTTCCTTGGTCACCGTGAACTTCTTCGAAGCCGGATCGTATTCCAGACCGGCGACATAGGAGATCTGCGGGATACCCAGGTGCTCGGAAATCTCCGGACCCACCTGTGCGGTGTCACCGTCGATGGCCTGGCGGCCGGCGATGATCAGGTCCCAGTCGAGTTGGCGGGCCACACCGGCCAAAGCCTTGGAGGTGGCCAGCGTGTCGGCGCCGCCGAGCTTGCGGTCGGTCAGCAGGATGGCGCGGTCGGCACCCATGGCAAAGGCCTCGCGGAGAATGATTTCCGCGGCGGGGATACCCATCGTGACGACGGTTACCTCGGCGCCGTACTGGTCCTTGAGCTGGAGTGCGAATTCAAGACCGCCTTTGTCGTCCGGGTTCATGATGGCGGGAACGCCTTCGCGGACGAGGGTCTTGGTGACCGGATCGATCTTGATCTCGGTCGTATCGGGAACTTGCTTGATACAGACTAAAATTTTCATCTGGGGGCCCTCCTACTTGATTTTACCGAACAATTTACCTGCGATGACCATGCGCTGGACCTCGGAGGTACCTTCATAGATTTCCGTGATCTTGGCATCGCGCATCATGCGCTCCACCGGATACTCACGGGTGTAGCCGTAACCACCGTGGTACTGGACGCACTTGGTGGTGACTTCCATCGCCGTCTCGGCGGCGAAGAGTTTCGCCATGGCGGCGTCGGCCGAGTAGTTCACACGCGGATTGGCGTTGTGCTCGTCCTCCCGGAAGGCTGCGCTGCGCACCAGCAGGCGCGCGGCCTCGATCTTGGTCTTGAGGTCGGCCATCTGGAACTGCGTGTTCTGGAACTGGGCGATCTTCTTGCCGAACTGCTTGCGCTCCTTGGTGTACTTGACGGTCTCGTCGAGCGCGCCCTGGGCGATGCCGAGGGCCTGCGAGGCGATGCCGATACGGCCGCCGTCGAGCGTCATCATGGCGATCTTGAAGCCCTCGCCCACCTTGCCGAGCAGGTTCTCCTTCGGGATGCGGACGTTGTTGAAGATCAGCTCAGCCGTGGCGCTGCCGCGGATACCCATCTTCAGCTCTTTCTTGCCGATGGAGAAACCGGGCGTCGTGGCCTCGACGATGAAAGCCGAGATGCCCTTCGTGCCCAACGACTTGTCGGTCATGGCGATGACGATGTACACGTTCGCGTGGCCGGCGTTGGTGATGAAGATCTTGTTGCCGTTGATCACCCACTCTTCACCGTCGAGGACGGCCGTGGTCTGCTGACCGGCGGCATCCGTACCGGCGTTGGGCTCGGTCAGGCCGAAGGCGCCGATCCACTCGCCGGAAGCAAGCTTGGGAACATATTTCATCTTCTGTTCCTCCGTACCGAACTGGAGGATCGGAGACATGCAGAGCGAGGTGTGGGCGGAAACCACGACACCCGTCGTGGCGCAGCAGCGCGACAGCTCCTCGACCGCAATGGAATACATGATGTTGTCGCCACCGGCACCACCGTACTGTTTGGGGACGGGAATGCCGAAGATGCCCAGCTTGGCCATCTTGTCGACCGTCTCCTGGGGGAAGCGTTCCTGCTCGTCGATCTCGGCGGCCAGCGGTTTGACCTCCTTCTCGGCGAACTCGCGGATCATCTGGCGGAACAGCTCCTGCGTTTTGGTAAGATTGAAATTCATGGTTTGTTCGGGGTTCTTCTGTTAATACTTATAGAAACCTTCTCCGGTCTTGCGGCCGAGCAGGCCGGCGCGCACCATCTTGCGGAGCAGCGGGTGCGGGCGATACTTCGGATCGCCGAATTCCTGGTACAGCACCTCCATGATGGCCAGGTTGACGTCGTTGCCGATCAGGTCGGCGAGCGCCAGCGGTCCCATCGGATGGTTGGCGCCGAGCATCATGCACTTGTCGATATCCTCGGCGGTGGCGATGCCGTCGGCCAGGATGCCGACTGCCTCGTTGATCATCGGGATGAGGATGCGGTTGACCACGAAGCCCGGGGCTTCCTTGACCTCGACGGGCTGCTTGCCGATGGAAGTGGCCAGGTCGATGACGCACTTGCACACTTCATCGCTGGTCAGCTGGCCGCGGATCACCTCGACGAGGGCCATACGGTCGGCGGGATTGAAGAAGTGCATGCCGATGAACTGGGCGGGACGCTTCGTGCAGGCAGCGATCTCGGTGATACTCAGCGAGCTGCTGTTGGTGGCGAAGATTGTCTCGGGCTTGCAGATGCCATCCAGCTCGGTGAACACGCCCTTCTTGAGCTGCATGTCCTCGACGGCGGCCTCGATCACGAGGTCGGCATCGGCGAAGGTTGCGTAATCCGTGGTGGTCGTGATGTTCGCCAGGATGGCGTCCATCTTCTCCTGGGTGATCTTTTCCTTCTCGACGAGCTTGCTGTAGCCCTTCGAAATGGAAGCCATGGCCTTGTCAAGGCTGGCCTGGGTGCGGCTTTTCATGACGACGGGCATCTTGGCGGCAAAAGCCTTCACGATGCCCTTGGCCATCGTACCGGTTCCAATAACGCAGATTTTCATATCGTTGTTAAATTAAAAATTGTATGATCTATTCTTTCTTGAACGCGGCAGGCCGTTTATTCAGGAAGGCGTCCATACCCTCCTTCTGGTCGGCCGTGGCGAAACACTTGGCGAAATACTGGTTCTCCAGGGCGATCGACTCGTCGATGTCCAGATCGTAGTTTTCGTTGATGCAGGTCTTGGCGAAACTCACCGCAATGGGCGCATTCTGCAGAATGAGCGCCACCAGGGCGTCGACGGCACCGGCAAGTTCCTCGGGCGCCACGACGCTGTTGACCAGGCCGATGCGCAGCGCCTCGTCGGCGTCGATCATCCGTGCGGTGTAGATGAGTTCCTTGGCCACACCCTGCCCGACCAGCTTGGGAAGCCGGTAGGTGCCATTGAAGCCGGGAATGATGCCCAGTTTCACTTCGGGCTGGCCGAAGCGGGCCTTCATCGAGGCGATGCGGATGTCGCAAGCCAGGGCCAGTTCACAGCCGCCGCCGAGGGCGAAGCCGTTGACCGCGGCGATCACCGGAAACGGCAGATCCTCGATCTTCTTGAACACGCGGGAGCCGCGCTGTCCGAAGGCCAGGCCTTCCGCTTCGCTGAGGTGCGCCATCTCGGAGATGTCGGCGCCGGCCACGAAGGCCTTCCCCTCGCCCGTGATGACGAGCACGCGCGTATGGTCCACGTCGATGGCGTCCACAAACGCTTCCAGCTCACGCAGCAGCGTCGTGTTGAGCGCATTGAGCGTAGCCGGGGAGTTGATGGTCAGCCGAACGACACCCTGCGGCGCTTCCGCCACTTTCAGAAACTGATAGTCCATCGCTCGCACGCTTTACTGGGCCATCGGCTTGAGGTCCTTGGCAATGATGAGCTTGGCCTCGGTGGCTTCCTGCACCTGTTCCACGGTGAATTCCGGATTGATCTCGCGGAGCACGAGGCCCTCGGGGGTCACATCCATCACACCCATCTCGGTGATAATCATGTTCACCTGGTGGGCGGCCGTCAGCGGCAGGTTGCACTCCTTCATGATCTTGTGGTTGCCCTTCTGGGTATGTTCCATGGCCACGATCACGCGTTTGGCACCGACCACGAGGTCCATGGCGCCACCCATGCCCGGCGTCAGCTTGCCCGGGATCATCCAGTTGGCGAGGTTGCCTTTCTCATCGACCTGCATGGCGCCCAGGAAGGTGCAGTCCACGTGGCCGCCGCGGATGATCAGGAACGAGTCGGCGGAAGAGCAGGCGTAAGCGCCCGGATAGGCCGTGATGTAGGCGCCGCCTGCATTCACGTAGTCCTTGTCTTCCTTGCCCGGTTCCGGTGCGGGACCCATGCCCACCAGGCCGTTCTCGGACTGGAGCGTCACGTTCACACCTTCGGGAAGATAGTTCGGAATGGCGGTCGGAAGACCGATGCCGAGATTCACCACGTCGCCGTCCTTGAGTTCCAGGGCGGCCCGGCGTGCAATCGTTTCTCTGATTTGAGCTTTGTCCATAATACAGTAGATTTGATATTGTTATTTCTTGGTATTCATTCGTTTGACGAATTCCTGGGCCACGAACGAAGCCACGTCGTCGGCATAAGTGCCGGCGCCGAAGCCGGCGTCGAAGCCAAGCTCCTTGGCCAGTTCGTGCGAGATGCGCGGACCACCGCAAACTACGATCAGCTTGTCGCGGAGCCCTTCGGCCTCCAACAGCTCGATGAGTTCCGTCATGTTCTTGATGTGCACGTCCTTCTGGGTCACCGTCTGGGAGACCAGCAGCGCGTCGGCGTGGAGTTCCAGCCCCTTGGCGATGAACTCTTCGTTCGGCACCTGGCTACCCAGGTTGTAAGCCTCGAACATGTCGTAGCGCTCGATGCCGTAGTGACCGGCGTAGCCCTTCATGTTCATGATAGCGTCGATGCCCACCGTATGGGCGTCGGTGCCCGTGGAGGCGCCCACCACCACGAGCTTCCGGCCGATGTTCTGCCGGATGTACTCGTCGGTCTCCTTCATCTCCATCACGGTCGATTCCACTTTCGGCACATAGATCGACGTGTAGTCCACCGTGTGGACGGTGCTGCCGTAGCAGTTGAAGAAGGTATAGCCTGGGGTCAGCTCCTGGTAGAAGACGACCAGCGGATTGTTGAAGCCCATTTCCTTGAGCAGCTGTTTGGCCGCTTCCACGGCTTCGGGCCCGCAGGGCACGGGCAGCGTGAAACTCAGCTGCACCTTGCCGTCGTTCATGGTATCCCCGTAGGGTTTTACTTTGGTCAGGTCCAAGGTCTTGTCGAAATCCTTGGCATCCATTGAATAAAGTCCGCCGCTCATCTTTTATCTCCTCCCTTTCATCAGGTCAATAAACGGATTGAAATACTGCTCGCCCTTGGCGACCACGCCGTCGAGGCCCTTGCCGCCGTTCTTCGGGCGCTTCACGTCGCCGAACTTGCCTTTTTCCAGCGCGTTGAACAGGCCTTCCTTCACCAGCTCCTCAAGCAGCGCCACGGCGTTGTCGAGCACCAGCGCAGCCCGCTGGCGGATGATGCCGCCCTCCTTGAACTCCACTTCCTCGCCAATGTCCTTCAGGTTGTTGAAAATGTAGCGGGCGTTCTCAATGGAGAGGTAGCGGTCGCTCATGAACGGGGTGTGGATGGCCTCGGTGGGCATGCCCAGCAGCTGGATACCCTGGTGGGTCCAGATGCCGATGATGTTGAACAGGGCGTCCTGGATGTGGCCCCGGAAGATGTTGCCGGTCATGAACTTCGTCGGCGGCATGTACTTCAGGGTGGCCTTCGGGAAGATCTCGCGGGTCATCTGCGCCTGCGCGAGTTCATAGAGGAAACCGTTGGTGAGCATCGGGTCCATCTCGAAGGCATGGCCCAGGCCCATCTGCTCCTCGGGCAGGCCGGCCAGCAGGGCAAGCTGCTCGTTGATGATATCAGAAGCCAGCACCGTGTGGGCGGCCTCCACCGCATCGGCGGTGGTCAGGTAGTTGTCCTCTCCCGTATTGATGATCACGCCGGCGAAGCCGTTGATCACGCGCGAGAAATACTGGTCGACCAGCGTGCGCTGCATGTTGATGTCGCGGAAGAGGATGCCGTAGAGGGCGTCGTTGAGCATCACGTCGAGGCCTTCGAACGCGCCCATGATGGCGATTTCCGGCATGCAGAGGCCCGAGCAGTAGTTGCACAGGCGGATGTAGCGGCCCACCTCCTCCCCGACCTTGTCCATGATGCGGAAGTTCTCCTGGGTGGCGAAGGTGCCGCCGAAACCTTCCGTCGTGGCGCCGTACGGCACGTAGTCGAGCAGCGACTGGCCCGTGGTGCGAATCACCGCGATCACGTCGGCACCCTGGCGGGCGCCGGCCTCTGCCTGGACGACGTCCTCATAGATGTTGCCTGTCGCCACAATAATATAGAGGTAGGGTTTCGAACCTTCTCCCAGGGTTTTGAGATATTGCTCGCGCCGATTACGACGTTGGCGGATGCGCTCGATCGAGCTCGTGATGACGGGCTGCAGGGCGGCGTCCACCTTCTTTTTGTCGGAGACGGGGACTTTCGTCAGGTCCAGCGAGCCGTCAGACACCGCTTCGGCGATCTGCTGCGGCGTCTTGCCTGTGGCCACCATCGCGTTGCCGACGTAGAACATCACGCCCTGCCCCAGCACGCCGGCTCCCTTGAGGGATTCCACGACCACGTTGGGCAGCGGCACCTCGTTTTCGTCGAC
>CAJODQ010000035.1 GCA_905233345.1 uncultured Bacteroidales bacterium | reverse complement strand
AGACCATGGCGGTGAGCCACCATTTCCCGTCTTCCCGGGTAAAGGTCTGGGTCACGAAAAAAGGCGTCGTGACGATGTTGTCACCTCCGCCCAGCGCCGATAGTGGCGAGTTCCTGGGCACAGTCCCAGTACCCGCCCATATGGACAAACATGGCATTGGGGTGGAAGATCTCCTTCAACGCATCGGCATTTTTGTCGGCCATAAGGTCCCAGATCCGCTGGGAAAGGTCGGCAAACGGCTGCGCCTCGACGCTGTGCGTCCGGTTGTTGAACATCGGGAAGGGCAGACAGCCCGGCAAAGAGCAGGCTGGACAGCAATAATGACTTGAAAATAAAGGTTCTCATCGTGGCGATCTGTTTTCTGATGCAAAGTTCGCCAGAATCATTTACCCGACACTTATGAAAAATGCGGTTATTTGGGACAATAATACGGAATCTTACGCTTTCCGTCCTCACCAGCGGCCTCCAGTGAGGATGAAGGGCGAAAAAAACGGCCGCCATCCTCAAATACCGGCTCTGGTGAGGATGGCGACGGATAAGATGCCGGATCAAGTCCGGCATGATGGATGAAAACCGGCTTAGATCGCTGCTTCGAACTGGCGGAGGAAGCGGATGTCGTTTTCGAAGTAGTTGCGGAGGTCTTTGACCTGCCACTTGAGCATGGCGATGCGCTCGATGCCCATGCCAAAGGCGAAACCGCTGTAGACTTCGGGATCGATGCCCGAGGCGCGGAGAACGTTGGGGTCGACCATGCCGCAGCCCAGAATCTCGAGCCAGCCCGTGCCCTTGCAGACATTGCAGCCCTTGCCCTTGCAGATGTTGCAGCTCACGTCCACCTCAGCGCTCGGCTCCGTGAACGGGAAGTACGACGGCCGCATGCGGATCTGCGTATCGGCACCGAACATCTCCTGCGCGAAGAGCAGAATTGCCTGCTTCATATCGGCGAACGAAACGTTCTTGTCGATGTAAAGACCCTCCACCTGATGGAAGATACAATGCGCGCGCGCGGAGATCGCCTCGTTGCGGAACACACGGCCCGGGCAGATGACGCGGATGGGCGGCTTCATGCGCTCCATGGTGCGGACCTGCACGGAGGAGGTGTGTGTGCGGAGCAGGATCGGGTTGTCCCCCTCCGGCTGCACGAAGAAGGTGTCCTGCATGTCGCGGGCAGGATGCTCCGGCGGGAAGTTCAGCGCACTGAACACGTGCCAGTCGTCCTCGATCTCCGGGCCCTCCGCCACACTGTATCCAAACTTGCTGAAGATGGAGATGATCTCCTCGCGCGTGACCGAGATGGGGTGACGGACACCCAGTTCCTGCAGGTCACCCGGCTTCGTGAGGTCGAAGGAAGCGGCGGCAGGGCCAGCCATCTCCTCGAGCGTGTTGCGCAGCTCTTCGATCTTCGCCGTAGCCGCATTCTTCAGCGCGTTGAGCCGCTGTCCGAATTCACGCTTCTGCTCCTTGTCCACCGTCCGGAACTCGTCGAACAACTGCGTGATCTCGCCCTTGCGGCCAAGCCATTTCACGCGCAACTCTTCGATTTCCTGTTCCTTGGCCGCCTTCAGCTCCTGGATGGAGGCCATCATCTGTTCGATCTTCTCGTTGGATATTGCCATGACACTTTCAAAAATTATGAGCGCAAAGATAATGATTATCCGCTACCATTCAACCGCCTTTCGCGAAAGCGGCATCGTCATGCAGCGCGCGCCGCCACCACCGCGCGGCAGCTCCGAACCCTGGATGGTGATGCAACACTTCGCATAGTCCGCCACGTTCTTCTTGCCGACGATCACGTCGCGCGCGTTGAGCACCGCGAAACCGTGCTTGTCGAGCTCCCGGAGCGTGGCCTCATTGCGCGCGTAGCACAACACCTTGCCCGGGGCGATGGCGAAGAGGTTCGAACCGCTGTGCCACTGCTCGCGTTCCTGCACCCAGCTGTCGGTGGTGCCGCCGCAGGCGATGGGCTCCAGTGCGAGCCCGAGCTTACGGAGCGCCGGCAGGATGCCCGCCACTTCGCTGATGCTGCGCACATGGCCGTCCTCCAGCGTGATGTGGACCGTCTTGTAGGAGCGGTTGCGCAGGATGAGCGGCTCGAAGACCATGCACTGGTCGCGGTCGAGCATCGTGAAGACCATGTCGAGGTGGATGAACGACTCCGGCTCGGAAGGAAGCTGCTGTACGATGACGTGCTTGACGCCCTGCGGGCAGAGGTCACCCAGGCGTGCCACAAGCGCGTCGATGCCGGCGGCGCTGGTACGCATGCCGTTGCCGATGACCAGCACGTCGTCGCGCACCACGAGCACGTCGCCACCCTCGATGAAGAGCTTGCCGCGGGCCGGGACCACGTTCGACAGGTCGATAGTGCCGCAGTCGAAGGCCCCGCTGCAGCGGTAGATGGCATCCATGATCATGGCCTCGCGGGCACGGACCTGGTTGGCCATCCGGCAGATCAGCGCATTGTTGCCGATGGTGACCGAAGAGTCGCGCGTAAAATAAAAGTTGTAGAGCGGGAACAGCGAATAGTAGTCTTCATTGAGAAAGGCCGTGAGCGTGTCGATCCGGGCCGGCAGGCCTTCGATGAGGGCCGTCACCAGCTTCGGCGTGGGCAGGGCCATCAGCGTGTCGAAACAGCTGCCCGCCTGTTCGGCGATGCAGATGCGGGAGATCAGGTCGCGCCGGGCCTCCGGCTTGTCGAGCACCTTGGCCAGCAGCTCGCGCACCTGGTAGACCTTCGCCACCTTCGAGAGCACGCCTTCGATCTGTTCATATTCTTTGCGGGCGATCGACAGGTTCAGGATGTCGCTGTAAAGCGCACGCTGCGCCATGCGCGGCGTCATGTTCTCCACTTCGGCGCCCGGAGTGTGCAACAGCACGGCATTCAACGCGCCAATCTCGGACTGGACGTCGATCTTCAGCAGGGATTTCTTCATGGCACTAGAGATAGCGGTCGATTTTGTCCTTCACCGTCAGGTCGGTGACGATATCTTTGATGGTCTTGTCGTCGCGGCGGCAGACCAGCAGCACGTCGGGCATGTCGACCACCATCATCTTTTCGAAGCCGCGGGCCACCACCAGCTTGCCGGGGTTGGTTTCCAGGACCACGGAGCCCTCCACTTCGTCGACCATGCGCACTTCGGCGCTCACTACATTGGCAGCATCGTCCTTGGGCACCTGCTCGTAGACCGATTCCCAGGTCCCGAGGTCGGTCCAACCGAAATCGGAGAGGAACACCCAGGCCTTCTGCGTCTTTTCCATCACACCGTAGTCGATGGAAATGGCCGGGCAGTCTTCGTATACGCGGCGGATGAACGCGGCCTCGCCGTTCGTATAATAGAAGTCTTCGCCGCCGTGGAACAGCGTGGTCACTTCGGGCAGGCAGCGCTCGAGCTCATCCTTGATGGACTGCAGTTTCCAGATGAACATGCCGGAGTTCCAGAAGAACTCGCCGGTCTCGAGGAAGACCTTGGCCAGCTCGGCGTTCGGCTTTTCGGTGAAGGTTTTCACCTGGAAGGAAGAATGCGTGCCCACCTTCTCGGAGAAGGCCTTGTTGATCTGGATGTAACCGTAGTTGGTCTCGGGGCGCGTGGGCTCGATGCCGATGGTGTAGAGGCGGTCGCTCTGCTCGGCGGCTTTGAGCGCGGCGCGCATCGTGTCGTTGAACTGGGCGTCGCCGAGGATCAAGTGGTCGGCCGGGGCCACGATGACCGTGGCCTTCGGATTTTTCTTATACAGTTTATAGGTCGCGTAGGCCACGCAGGGGGCCGTGTTGCGCTTGTACGGTTCGAGCAGGATGTTCTCGTCGGGCATGGAGGGCAGTTGTTCCTTGACCAGGTCGCGGTAGCGCTCGGCCGTGACAATCAGGATGTTCTCGGCCGGGACAATCTGCGCGTAGCGCTCGAAAGTCATCTGCAGGAAGGTCTTGCCGATGCCCAGGATGTCGATGAACTGTTTGGGACGGGACTGGCGGCTCATGGGCCAGAAGCGGCTGCCGATGCCGCCCGCCATGATGATACAATAATGATTATGGTTCATACAGGATCTCTGTTAATATTTGCTTCGTATCGGATAAAAAGCTTCCGGGATGTATTCGATGGTGGGGTCCGCATCGTCGAGCACCACCGATACGATGTCGAACTGCACTTCCTTGCGCACCTGCCGCTGGGCGATGTACTGGCGCGCCGCAGCGGCGAGCCGTGCCTGCTTGGCGGCGTCCACCTTCTCGAAGGGCTGGTGCTGCAGGGGCGGCGTCAGGGTCTTGACTTCCACCACATGCACCCGCTCCGCACTCTCCATCACCAGGTCGAGTTCCTTGTGTCCGCCGCGCCAGTTGCGGTCGCGCAGCGTCAATCCGTGCGCCAGCAACCAGTTGAGCGCCAGCTCCTCGCCCCGTCTTCCCGTCTCGCTCTTTTTCAAAACACGCTTTTATTATTACCTAATTTACAAAGATAACAAAAAATTGGATTCAAGATTCCGGGTCAAGTCCGGGATGAGGGTTCGGGTCATGCCCGGCGTAAGGAAAAAATGCATTATTTTCTTGCAAGTTGAATAATTATTCGTACATTTGCCCCCAGAAACGCATAAATACCGAATAATCTGCATAATTTATGAATAATCGAATCCTGATCATCCAGCAAATCATCCAGACCAAGAAAGTCCGCAGCCAGGAGGAACTCGCGGCGCTGCTGGCAGCGCAGGGCGTACAGACCACGCAGGCCACCCTCTCGCGCGACCTTCGGAAACTCCAGATCACCAAGCAGCACGACGCGAAGGGCTCCTCCTACTACGTACTGCCTGGTCAGGCAACGCACAACCGTGCCGCCGAAAGCATCCTGAGCCTCTGCTTCTCGGGACAGATGGGGGTGGTCAAGACCCTGCCGGGCTGCGCCAACATGGTCGGCGCGCTGGTCGACGAACACACGCACCCCGCCCTGATGGGCACGATCGCGGGCGACGACACGCTGCTGCTGATCCTGCGCGAGAACGCTGCCGCAGCGGGGCTGACGGCCTTCCTCGAGGGTTTCATTCCGGGTATCAGTAACAAGTTGATGGAATAAGACTGCTGCAATGAACGTGAACGTACTGGTGGCCGACAAAAGCCACCTTCCTTATGCAGAGGACGTGTGCCACGAACTCTACCTCTCCTCGCTGGGCGACAAAATCGGTATCGCCCAGCGTACGCCGGAATACATCCAGGACAAGATCCTGGCCGGCAAGGCGGTGATCGCCCTGACCGACGACGGCGAATTCGCCGGCTTTTCTTATATCGAATCGTGGGGCGGCAAGTGCTTTGTCGCGAACTCCGGCCTCATCGTTCCCGAAAAGTTCCGGGCGATGGGCATTGCCCGGCGCATCAAGGAGCAGACCTTCATCCTTTCACGGAAGCTTTTCCCGAAGGCCAAGATTTTCTCGATGACCACCTCTGCGGCGGTGATGAAGATGAACTATGAATTCGGCTTCCGGCCTGTGACCTACGATGACCTCACCGACGACGTGGAGTTCTGGAAAGGCTGCGAGGGCTGCCGGAACTTCCCTGTGCTGCAGGAGCAGAAATACCGGGTCTGCATTTGCACGGGGCTGCTGTATGACCCGGAAGAGCATTTGGAAATCCATCATCCTGGAGAATAGACTATGGAAAAGAAAAAGAAAGTCGTGGTGGCCTACAGCGGCGGACTCGACACCTCCTATACCGTAATGTACCTCGCCCACGAGAAGGGCTATGAGGTGCATGCGGTCTGCGCCGATACCGGCGGCTTCAGCGCCGAACAGCTGAAAACCAACGAACAGAACGCCTACAAGCTGGGCGCCACGCAGTTCGCGGCCATCGACATTACACAGGAATACTACGCCAAGAGCCTGAAATACATGATCTTCGGCAACGTGCTGCGCAACGGGACCTACCCCATCTCCGTATCGTCGGAGCGCCTGTTCCAGGCGATGGCCGTGGCCCGCTACGCCAAGCAGATCGGGGCGGACGCCATCGCCCACGGTTCCACCGGCGCCGGCAACGACCAGGTTCGCTTCGACATGGTCTTCCTGGTGATGTGTCCCGGCGTGGAAATCATCACCCTCACGCGCGACGGCAACCTCGCCCGGCAGGAAGAGGTGGACTACCTCAACGCCCACGGCTTCCCCGCCGACTTTGCCAAGATGAAATATTCCTACAACGTGGGCCTCTGGGGCACCTCGGTCTGCGGCGGCGAGATCCTAGACTCGAAGCAGGGCCTGCCCGAATCGGCCTACCTGAAACAGGTGTCGAAGAGCGGCACGGAACTTCTGCAGATCGGCTTCAAGCAGGGCGAGATCTGCAGCGTCAACGGCAAAGCCTATGCCGACAAGGTCGCGGCCATCCAGGCCGTGGAGTCCATCGGCAGCGCCTGGGGCATCGGCCGCGACAACCACGTGGGCGACACCATCATCGGCATCAAGGGCCGCGTAGGCTTCGAAGCCGCCGCCCCGATGCTGATCATCGGCGCGCACAAGTACCTTGAGAAATTCACGCTCTCCAAGTGGCAGCAGTACTGGAAAGACCAGGTGGGCACCTGGTACGGCATGTTCCTCCACGAGAGCCAGTACCTGGAGCCTGTGATGCGCGACATTGAGGCAATGCTCGAGAGCAGCCAGCGCAACGTGACCGGCACGGTGACGCTGGAACTGCGGCCCTGCTGCTTCGCGACCGTGGGCGTCGACGCTCCGGGCGACCTCGTGAAATCGAAGCTCGGCGAATACGGAGAGACGCAGAAAGGCTGGACAGCCGAGGAGGCCAAGGGCTTCATCAAGCTGCTGTCCAACCCCCTGCGGGTTTATTATGGCAATCACCCTGAAGAACTTCCTTTCGATGAATAACAACGACTGTATCGATCTGCTGCGGAAACTGGTCCACGCCCCTTCCGAATCGTTCAACGAAGAGGCGGTCGCAGCCTGGGTCGCCTGGTGGCTCGACCAGAACGGACTGTCTTACACCATGCCGCAGGGCAATATCGTGGCTACCGTCCCGACGCCCGACCCGGCCAAGAAAACCCTGGCGCTCGTGGCGCATCTCGACACGGTGCCCCCGGCGAAGGGCTATACGCGCGACCCGTACGATCCGGGCTCCTCGCCCGATATCGTCTGGGGCCTGGGATCCAACGACGATGGCGGCAGCGTGGTCGCCATGCTGGCCACTTTCCGCTACTTCTGTCAGCACCAGCTGCCCTTCAATCTCGTGCTGATGCTGGTGCGCGAAGAGGAGTGCGGCGGTCCCGACGGCATCAGCTGGCTCTTCGGCCCCCATGGGCCGTTCTCGCTGGCGCCGGGTTCCGAGGGCTGGCTTCCGACGCCCGACTGGGCGATCGTGGGTGAGCCGACCGGCATGAAGGCGGCGACCAGCGAACGCGGCCTGGTGGTGCTCGACTGCGAGGCTATCGGCGTGAGCGGTCATGCCGCGCGCGGCGAAGGCGTCAATGCGCTCTACATTGCGCTCGACGACATCGCGAAGTTGCGCAACCATCATTTCGCGCAGGTGTCGCCCGAAATGGGGCCGGTACGCCTCAACGCCACACAGATCAGCGCGGGAACGGCGCACAACGTCATCCCCGACCGCTGCCGTTTCGTGGTCGACGTGCGGCCCAACGAGTGTTACACGCCGCAGGAGATTGTCGACGAGCTGCAGGCCCTCTGCCAGAGCCGCATCCTGCCGCGCGGACTCCGCAACAAAGCGTCGGCGACGCCCTTGCACTCACCCCTGCGCAAGGCCATCGCCGCCCTCGAGCTCGAGACCTATTCGTCGCCCACCACCTCCGACTGGACCATCCTCTCCTGCGATGCCGTCAAGATGGGCCCCGGCGACTCCGCCCGCAGCCACCACGCAGACGAATACATCCTCGTCAATGAGATCAACGACGCCATCGACAAATACATCCAATTCATCAATGCCCTGGTTTGATCATGGCAACATTATGGAATAAAGGCACCGCCGCCACCGAATCCGTTGAGCGCTTTACCGTCGGCAACGACCGGCAGCTAGATCTGCGCCTGGCCGCCTACGACATCGAAGGCTCCAAGGCCCATATCCGGATGCTCGAAAGCATCGGCCTGCTGACCGCCGACGAACTCGAGAAGCTGCTCGACGGCCTTGACGGCATCGCCGTCTCTGTGAAGGCCGGCAACTTCGAAGTCGAAGACGACGTCGAAGACATCCACTCCCAAGTCGAGCTCCTCCTGACCCGCAGTCTTGGCGACCTCGGCAAGAAAATCCACGCCGGCCGTTCCCGCAACGACCAGGTCCTCGTGGACCTCAAACTCTTCCTGCGCGACGAACTCCGGCAAATCCGTGAAGAGACACTCACCCTCTTCCGGACGCTCCAGACACTGAGCGAACAGCACAAGGACTTGCTCCTGCCCGGCTATACCCACGGCCAACTCGCCATGCCCTCTTCCTTCGGCCTCTGGTTCGGCGCCTACGCCGAAGCCCTGACCGACGACATGCAACAGCTCGGCGCCGCCTACCACGTTGTCAACCGCAACCCCCTCGGCTCCGCCGCCGGCTATGGCAGTTCCTTCCCGCTCGACCGCGCCATGACCACGCAACTGCTCGGCTTCGACACCCCCGTCTACAACAGTATCGCCGCCCAGCTGGGTCGCGGCAAATGCGAACTGGCCGTCGCCTCTGCGCTCGGCAGCATCGCCCTGACCCTCAACAAGCTGGCCGCTGACTGCGCCCTCTACATGAGCCCCAACTTCGGCTTCATCCACTTCCCCGACGAACTGACCACCGGCAGCAGCATCATGCCCCACAAGAAGAACCCCGACGTGTGGGAAATCGTGCGCGGGCGCTGCAACCAGATCCTGGCGACCCCCAACGAGATCGCCCTCCTCGCCGGCAACCTGCCCCACGGCTACCACCGCGACTTCCAGTTGCTCAAAGACATCCTCTTCCCCGCCCTGGAACGCCTGCACGACTGCCTGCAGATGAGCGACTACATGCTGCAGCACATCGACGTGAACACCCACATTTTTGAGAACCCCCAGTACGAGACCCTCTTCACCGTGGAAGAAGTCAACCGGCGGGCGCTCGCAGGAACGCCCTTCCGCGATGCCTACCGACAGGTCGGCATCGAAGTGAACGAAGGCCGCTTCCACTACAGCGGACCCGCCCCCGCCACGCTCAAGGTCTCCGACCTGGGACATACCCACATCGGCAGCATCGGAAACCTCTGCAACGACGCTGTCGCGACCCTCATGGACCAGGCAGCGGCCTGGTAAGGACATGCAGCGCCCAAAAGCCACCCTCCTCTTGCAGGACGGCCGGGCCTTCCCCGGCTGGAGCTTCGGCTACGACGGCCCGTCGCAGGGCGAGATCGTGTTCTCGACCGCCATGGTGGGCTATCCCGAAAGCCTGACAGACCCCTCGTACAGCGGCCAGATCCTCTGCGTCAGCTTCCCGCTCGTAGGCAACTACGGCATCCCCGAGGAGGAGCGCGACGCCCAAGGCCTCTGCACGCGCTTCGAATCGGAGCGCATCCACGTGCGCGGGCTCGTGATTTCCGACTACAGCGAAAAATACAGCCACTGGGACGCTGTCAAGAGCCTCGACCAATGGCTGAAGGAGCAAAAGGTGCCCGGCATCTGCGGCATCGACACCCGCGCCCTGGTGCAGCTGCTGCGCGATGAGGGCGCGAAACTCGGCGCCATCGTGCCGGAAGGCGCGCCGGCACCTGCAGTCATCGCCGACCCGAACCTGGAGAACCAGGTGGCGCAAGTCAGCTGCCGCGACATCGTCCGCTACGGCCAGGGCACGAAGCGCGTGGTACTGGTGGACTGCGGCGTGAAGCACCAGATCATACGCTGCCTCCTGAACCGCGGCATCGAGGTGGTGCGCGTGCCCTGGGACTGCGATTTCAACCGGATCGACGCCGACGGCATCTTCGTGTCGAACGGCCCGGGCAACCCCGAACTCTGCGCTGCCACCGTCGCACACCTGCAGGAAGCCCTGAAGGGCAACCGCCCCATCTTCGGCATCTGCATGGGCAACCAGCTCCTCGGCCGGGCGGCCGGCGCCCGCACCTACAAGCTCAAGTACGGGCACCGCAGCCACAACCAGCCCGTGCGCATGTGCGGCACCGAGCACTGCTTCATCACCTCGCAGAACCACGGCTTCGCCATCGACACTGACACCCTCGACCCGGACTGGGAGCCGCTCTTCCTCAACATGAACGACGGCACCAACGAGGGCATCCGGCACAAAAGCAAACCCTTCTTCTCCGCGCAGTTCCATCCGGAGGCCTCCAGCGGCCCCGTCGACACCGAATTCCTCTTCGACGAATTCATCGTCCATTTGTAAGCCATGTTTGACAAAACCATACGGAAAGTGCTCCTGCTGGGCTCCGGCGCCCTGAAGATCGGGCAGGCGGGCGAGTTCGACTACAGCGGCTCGCAGGCCCTCAAGGCCCTGCGGGAAGAAGGCATCGAGACGGTGCTCATCAACCCCAACATCGCCACCGTCCAGACCTCCGAGGGCATCGCCGACCGGCTCTATCTCCTGCCGGTGACCCCGGCCTTCGTGGAGAAGGTCATCGAGAAGGAAAAGCCCCAGGGCATCCTGCTCGCATTCGGCGGACAGACCGCCCTCAACTGCGGCATCGAACTTCACCGCAGCGGCTTCCTGGAAAGCCACGGCGTGCAGGTGCTCGGCACACCGGTCCAGACCATCATCGACACGGAAGACCGCGACCGCTTCGTGCGCCGCCTCGACGAGATCGGGGTGAAGACCATCCGCTCGCACGCCGCCGCCTCGCTGGAGGAAGCGCGGGCTGCCGCCGCCCAGGTGGGCTATCCCGTGATCGTGCGGGCCGCCTTCGCACTCGGCGGACTCGGCTCGGGCTTCTGCGACAACGAGGCCGAACTCGACTCCGTCGCAGCCAAAGCCTTCTCCTTCGCGCCGCAGGTGCTGGTCGAGAAGTCGCTCAAGGGCTGGAAGGAGATCGAGTACGAAGTGGTGCGCGACCGCTACGACAACTGCATCACGGTCTGTAACATGGAGAACTTCGACCCGCTGGGCATCCATACCGGCGAAAGTATCGTCGTGGCCCCGTCGCAGACCCTGACCAACGACGAATTCCATTTCCTGCGGAAGAAGGCCATCGACATCGTGCGGCACCTGGGCGTCGTAGGCGAATGCAACGTACAGTACGCCTTCAGCCCCGATGGCGAAGACTACCGCGTGATCGAGGTCAATGCCCGGCTCAGCCGCTCCTCCGCCCTGGCTTCCAAGGCCACGGGCTATCCGCTGGCCTTCGTGGCCGCCAAGCTGGGCCTCGGCTACGGGCTCTTCGAGCTGAAGAATTCCGTGACCAAGACCACGCCTGCCTTCTTCGAGCCCGCCCTCGACTATGTGGTTTGCAAGATCCCGCGCTGGGACCTCGCCAAGTTCAAGGGCGTCTCGCGCGAGATCGGCTCAAGCATGAAGAGCGTGGGCGAGGTGATGGCCATCGGCCGGACCTTCGAAGAGGCCATCCAGAAAGGGCTCCGCATGATCGGGCAGGGCGCCAACGGCTTTGTCTGCAACAAGCCCTACAAGGTGGAGGATCTCGACTGGGCGCTGGAACATCCCACCGACACCCGCATCTTCGCCATCGCCGCGGCCTTCGAGTCGGGCTACGGCGTCGACCGCATTCACAAACTGACGCACATCGACAAGTGGTTCCTCGACAAACTCGACAACCTGGAGACCACCTACCGGGCCCTGGAGGCCTGCCCGTTGCTCGAGGCGGTGGGGCGCGAACTCTTCCTGCAGGCCAAGCGGCAGGGCTTCTCCGACATCCAGATCGGGCGGGTGTTCCACCGGCCGGAAGCCGAAGTGCGGCAGCGGCGCCTGGCACTGGGCCTGCATCCCTGCGTCAAGCAGATCGACACACTGGCCGCCGAATTTCCTTCCGACACCAACTACCTCTACCTGACTTACAACGGAGAAAAGAACGACTTCACGCCTGCCTTCGGCGCCCGCACCGTCATTGTGCTGGGCTCCGGGGCCTATCGCATCGGCAGCAGCGTGGAATTCGACTGGTGCGGCGTCAATGCCGTGGCCACGCTCCGGAAGGAGGGCTGGCAGGCCGTCATGGTGAACTACAATCCCGAAACTGTGTCGACCGACTACGACAGTTGCGACCGGCTCTATTTCGACGAGCTCAGTCTCGAGACCGTGCTGGAGATCTGTGCGCTGGAGCGCCCCTACGGCGTCATCGTGAGCGTGGGCGGCCAGATCCCGAACAACCTGGCGTTGCCGCTGCGGGAAGCCGGCGTGCCCATCCTGGGCACCGACGCGCTCGACATCGACCGTGCCGAGGACCGCAACAAGTTCTCGCAGGTGGTGGACCGCCTGGGCATCGCCCAGCCGCGCTGGCGAGAGCTCACTACGATGGAGGACATCGGCGCCTTCATCGCGGAAGTGGGCTATCCGGTGCTCGTGCGACCCTCCTACGTGCTGTCGGGCGCAGCCATGAACGTCTGCTACAGCGACGCCGACCTGCACACTTTCCTGGAGCTGGCCGTGGAGATTTCGGAAGAGCATCCCGTGGTCATCAGCCGCTTCCTGCAGCGTTGCCACGAGCTCGAGTTCGACGCCGTGGCCGACGGCGGACGCATCCTCGTCTCGGCCATCTCAGAGCATGTCGAGTTCGCGGGCGTGCACTCCGGCGACGCCACCATCCAATTCCCGCCGCAAAAACTCTATGGCGTGACTGCCGCCCGTATCCGGCGCATCGCCGCCGCCATCGCCGCGGAGCTCCGCATCACCGGCCCCTTCAACATCCAGTTCCTCGCCGACGAGAGCGGCGTGAAGGTCATCGAGTGCAACCTACGGGCCTCGCGCAGCTTCCCGTTCGTATCGAAAGTACTGAAAATCAATTTTATCGACCTGGCGACCCGCTGCATGCTCGGGCTGAAACCAGACCCCGTGCAGCTGGATGCCTTCGAGCTCCCTTACGTGGGCGTCAAGGCTTCGCAGTTTTCCTTCTCGCGCCTCAACCAGGCCGACCCCGTGCTCGGCGTCGACATGTCATCGACCGGCGAAGTGGCCTGCATCGGCGACAGCTTCAACGAAGCGCTGCTCAAGGCCATGCTCTCGGTGGGACACCGGATTCCGGAAAAGGCCGTGCTGATCTCGGCGGGCAACGCCATCCAGAAAGCCGACCTGCTGCCGGCCTGCCAGCTGCTGCATGCGCATGGTTATGTGATCTATGCGACGGAAGGTACGCGCCGCTTCCTCGAAGAGAACGGCATCCCCGCCCGCGACGGCAGCGCCGCCCTCGAGCTCATCCGCGACCACCAGGTCGACCTGGTGATCAACATCCCCCGCGACTTCACGCACGGCGAGCTGACCACCGGCTACCAGATACGGCGGGCGGCCATCGATTTCAACGTTCCGTTGATCACCGACAGCCGCCTGGCTACCGCCTACATCCGTGCCTTCTGCCGCCTCCCCCTGGAGGAACTCCCGGTAAAAGCGTGGGATGAATATCAGGCTTGACTCGGGCCCTCATTCCGGGCTTGACCCGGAATCTCCTAGCTAATAAACAATAACTCCCTGTACTTCGGCAACGGCCAGAGCTGGTTGTCGACGAGTTCTTCGAGTTTGTCGATGGGCCGGCGCAGGGCGATGATCTCCTGGGCGATGCCGTAGTAGGCCACGGCTTTGTCGTATTCGCCCTCGATGGCGTTGGCTTTCTTACGGTTCTGGCGCATGGCCTCTGCCTTGTCGCTGACCTCCTCGATGTAGGCACTGATGCGGCGGATCAGGTCGAGTTCCGTGCTGCAGCCTTCCTGCGAGCCCAGCACCTGCTGGTTGAGCGCCACTTCCTTGAGCAGGCGCGTCTTGTATTCCAGCGCGGCGGGGATGATGTGGTTGACGGCCATGCGGGCCATCACGCGGCTTTCGATCTGCACCTTCTTCGTATAAGTGTCCCATTTCACTTCGTTGCGGGCCAGGAGCTCCTTCTCGGTGTAGACGCCCGTGCGGGTGAACATAGCCACGGAGTCGGGACGGGTGAAGGCCTTGAACATCTCGGGCACACGGGTCTCCGTGTCGAGGCCACGGCGCTGCGCTTCCTGCTGCCACTCTTCGGAGTAGCCGTTGCCGTCGAAGCAGACCACGTCGATGATCGAGGCGATGATGGGCTTGAGGGTGTCCATCACGGCCACCTGAAGGGTCTTGCCTGCGGCCAGTTCTTTATCAAGCGCGACCTTGAAGTCAAGCAGTTGCTCGGCCACGGCGGCATTGAGGACGGTCAGGGCACCGGCACAGTTGGCGCTGGATCCCACGGCGCGGAACTCGAAGCGGTTGCCGGTGAAGGCGAACGGCGAGGTGCGGTTGCGGTCGGTATTGTCGACGAAGATTTCGGGGATTTCGATCAGGCCCACGCTGCGGCCCTTCTTACCTGCGATTTCGATCGGGGTGTCGGAGGGCACTTCGAGGATCTTGCGGAGCACGGCGGTCATGGTCCGGCCGAGGAAGGCCGAGATGATGGCCGGCGGCGCCTCGTGGCCGCCCAGGCGATGGGCGTTGGTGGCGCTGGCGATGCTGGCTTTCAGCACGCCATTGTGGCGCTGCACGGCGGCCAGCACATTGACGAAGAAGGTCAGGAAGAGCAGGTTGCCCTCGGCGTCCTTGCCGGGCGCGAGCAGCATGCGGCCCGTGTCCGTGCCCAGCGACCAGTTGTTGTGCTTGCCCGAGCCGTTGATGCCGTCGAAGGGCTTCTCGTGGAGCAGCACCACGAAGCCGTGCCGGCGGGCGACAGCGTGCATCACGTTCATCACCAGTTGGTTCTGGTCGTTCGAGAGGTTGGCTTCACCGAAGATCGGGGCCATCTCGAACTGGTTGGGGGCCACCTCGTTGTGGCGGGTCTTGAGCGGAATGCCGAGGCGGAGCGCCTCCACCTCCAGCTCGCGCATGAACGCGGCCACGCGGGCGGGAATTGCGCCGAAATAGTGGTCGCCGAGCTGCTGGTTCTTCGAGGACATGTGGCCCATCAGCGTCCGGCCCGTGATCATCAGGTCGGAGCGGGCCGCGAAGAGTTCCTCGTCCACCAGGAAATATTCCTGCTCCCAGCCCAGGAAGCACTTCACCTTGTTGACTTTCGGATCGAAGAGCCGGCAGATGGGCACGGCGGCGTCGCTGACGGCCTTGAGGGAGCGCTTGAGCGGAGTCTTGTAGTCGAGGGCCTCACCAGTATAGGCGATGAACACCGTGGGGATGCAGAGCGTGTCGCCCTGAATGAACACGGGCGAAGTCGGGTCCCAGGCCGTGTAGCCACGCGCCTCGAAAGTGGCGCGGATGCCGCCGTTGGGGAACGACGAAGCGTCCGGTTCCTGCTGTGCGAGCGCCTTGCCGTCGAAGTCCTCGATGACGCCGCCATGGCCGTCCAGTTCGATCAGCGAATCGTGCTTCTCGGCGGTGCCTTCGGTCAGGGGCTGGAACCAGTGCGTGACGTGCGTCACATGGTTCTCGAGGGCCCATTCCTTCATACCGCGGGCCACGCCGTCGGCCGTCGCACGGTCGAGCGGCCTGCCTTCGTCGATGCACTCGAAGAGTGCCTGTAAAGTCTTCGGAGCGAGATACTTCCGCATCTTGGCGCGGTCAAACACGCGCGCTGCGAAATATTCAGAGATTTTTTCCTCGGGGATTTCTACGGCGGGCGCCTTCTTTCCGAAAGCCTTCCTCACCAGATCGGTGCGGTCGATGCTCATAGTGCTGCAAGATTTTGAAGCCGTAAAGATAATGTTTTTCGGGAATTCTTGCGTATCTTTGAGAAATGAATCGGGAAAAAGAAATTGCGCGCGTGACCCTGGCGGGCAGTGTGGTCAACCTGCTGCTGGTGTGCCTGAAATTTGTGGCCGGCATCGTGGGACACAGTGCCGCCATGATCTCAGACGCCGTGCACTCGGTGTCGGACTTCGTGACCGATATCGTAGTGCTGGTTTTCGTGCGCATCAGCGGCCGTCCCGAAGACAAAGACCATGACTACGGCCATGGCAAATACGAAACCGTGGCGACGCTCTTCATCGGCCTGGCGCTGGCCGCAGCCGCCATCGGCATCGTCGTCTCCGGCGCCACCAAGCTGGCGGCCTGGATCCAGGGTGAGGACCTGCCTGCCCCCGGGAAGCTGGCCCTCTGGGCGGCACTCATCTCCATCGTCGTCAAGGAAGCCCTCTATCAATATACGCGCATCAGAGAAACTGAACTCCCCGGCGCTCCGGGCCAATGCCTGGCACCACCGTTCCGACGCGTTGTCGTCGATCGGTGCCGCGATAGGCATCGGCGGCGCCATCCTGCTGGGCAACCGCTGGACGGTGCTCGATCCGCTGGCCTCGATCGTGGTGGGTGCCATGCTGGTGAAGGTGGCGTGGGACCTGCTCGGCCCGAGTTTCGGCCAGCTGACCGACCAGTCCCTGCCCGAGAAGACGGAGAAAGAGATGCTCGAGATCATCCAGAGCGTCGGCGGCGTGAGCGACCCGCACAAGCTCCGCACGCGCCAGATCGGCAACCGCGTCGCAGCCGAGGTCCATATCCGCCTCGACGGCAACATGACCCTCGCCGAAGCCCACGAGAAGGCCACCGAAGTGGAGCGTCGCTTCCACGAGCGCTTCGGCCCGGATTCTCATCTCATCGTCCACATGGAACCGGTGAAATAAAAATTTGTTTTTCTAAGTTATAATTTGTTACTTTGCTGGTGAAAAAGCACTAGGCATGCAATCGTTTTTCGCCCTGTCCCTGTCCCTGCTGCTGCTCCTCGTTAGTTTTTAACGCGGCCGGGAAAGATTTGGTACTACGATTTATGATAAATTGAAACCTTCCCGAGCCGCTTCGGGAAGGTTTTTTTATGATTTCGATTGGAAATTGTATAAAATGGAAAGAGTTTACATCTTCGACACGACGCTCCGCGACGGGGAACAGGTCCCCGGCTGCCAGCTCAACACCATTGAAAAAATCCAGATTGCCAAATCGCTGGAAGAGCTGGGCGTCGATATCATCGAGGCCGGATTTCCCATTTCGAGCCCCGGTGATTTCAACTCCGTGGTGGAAATCTCCAAGGCCGTGACCTGGCCCACCATCTGCGGCCTGACCCGTGCCGTGGAGAAAGACATCGACGTGGCGGTGGAGGCCCTGCAGTACGCCAAGCACAAACGCATCCACACCGGCATCGGCACCTCCGACAGCCACATCCGCTACAAGTTCAACTCCAACCGCGAGGAGATCATCGAGCGGGCCGTCCGGGCCGTCAAATATGCCAAGCGCTACGTGGAGGACGTGGAGTTCTATGCCGAAGATGCCGGCCGCACCGAGAACGAATACCTCGCCCGTGTGGTCGAAGCCGTGATCAAGGCCGGGGCCACGGTGGTCAACATTCCCGACACGACGGGCTACTGCCTGCCCGATGAATACGGAGCCAAGATCCGCTACCTGATGGAACACGTGGACGGCATCCACAAAGCCATCATTTCGACCCATTGCCACAACGACCTGGGCATGGCAACCGCCAATACGATGGCAGCCTTGCTCAACGGCGCGCGCCAGTGCGAAGTCACCATCAACGGGGTCGGCGAGCGAGCCGGCAACACCGCCCTCGAGGAGATCGCCATGATCCTCAAGAGCCACAAGGAAATCCCCCTGGAGACCAACATCAACACCAAGAAGATCTATCCGCTCAGCCGAACCGTGTCGAGCCTGATGAACATGCCTGTCCAGGCCAACAAGGCCATCGTGGGCCGCAACGCCTTCGCCCATTCGTCGGGCATCCACCAGGACGGCGTCATCAAGGACATGAGCACCTACGAGATCATCGATCCCAAAGACATCGGCCTCGACGGCAACTCCATTGTGCTGACGGCCCGCAGCGGCCGCGCCGCCCTCCGCACCCGCCTCGAGACCCTCGGCGTCAAGCTGTCGGACGAGAAACTTGACAAGACGTATCAGGAGTTTCTGCGCCTGGCCGACAAGAAGAAGGACATCGGCGACGAAGACCTGCTGGTGCTCACGGGCATCGATCGCCGCGAAGACCATCACGTGAAGCTCGAGTTCCTGCAGGTGACCAGCGGCGTGGGCGTGCGTCCCGTGGCCAGCATCGGGCTGGACATCGCCGGCGAGAAATTCGAGGCGGCAGCCGTAGGCAACGGCCCGGTGGACGCCGCCATCAACGCCCTGAAAGAAATCATCAAGCGCCCGATGATCCTCAAGGAATTTACCATCCAGAACATCACCAAGGGCTCGAACGACGTAGGCAAGGTCCACATGCAGGTGGAGCACGAGGGCAAGGTGTACTACGGCTTCAGCGCCAACACCGACATCGTGGCGGCGTCCGTGGAAGCCTATATCGACTGTATCAACAAATTCGCGAAATAGATGAACACGCTGTTCGATAAAATGTGGGATGCGCACGTGGTGCAGCACGTGAAGGACGGCCCCGACCAGCTCTACGTGGACCGGCTCTACTGCCACGAGGTGACGAGCCCCCAGGCCTTCGACGGGCTGCGCGCCCGCGGCCTCCGCTGCTTCCGCCCCGAACGGATCGTCTGCATGCCCGACCACAACACCCCCACCCACGACCAGGACAAGCCCATTGAAGATCCGGTGTCGCGCAAACAGGTGGAAACCCTGGCCGCCAACGCCGCGGAATTCGGCCTGACGCACTACGGGATGATGGACCCGCGCAACGGCATCATCCACGTCGTAGGCCCGGAGCGCGGCCTGTCGCTGCCCGGGATGACCATCGTGTGCGGCGACTCGCACACCTCCACGCACGGCGCCGTGGGCGCCATCGCCTTCGGCATCGGCACCAGCGAAGTGGAGATGGTGATGGCTTCGCAGTGCATCCTACAGCCCAAGCCCCGTTCCATGCGCATCCGCATCGAAGGCACGCCCGGGCCTGGCGTCACAGCCAAGGACCTGGCGCTCTACCTCATGCAGCAGCTCACGACCTCCGGTGCCACGGGCCATTTCGTGGAATATGCCGGCAGTGCGGTTCGCGGGCTGTCGATGGAAGGCCGGCTCACGCTCTGCAACCTCTCCATCGAGATGGGGGCGCGCGGCGGCTTTGTCGCCCCCGACGAAGTGACCTTTGCCTACCTGAAAGACAAGGAGTTCGCCCCGAAAGGCGAAGCCTGGGACCGGGCGGTGGCCTATTGGCGTACGCTGCGCAGCGGCGACGACGCCATTTTCGACCGGGAAGTCAGCTTCGACGCGGCCGACATCGCCCCGATGATCACCTATGGCACAAACCCCGGCATGGGCATGCCCATCGACGGCACAGTGCCGGCCGATGCGGCACCCAAATCGCTGCAGTACATGGGCTTCCAGCCCGGCGAGCGCCTGCTCGGCAAGCCAGTGGACTATGTATTCCTGGGCGCCTGCACCAACGGGCGCATCGAAGATTTCCGGGCCTTCGCCTCCGTGGTCCAGGGCCGGAAGAAAGCGCCCGGCGTGGTGGCCTGGCTCGTCCCCGGTTCGTGGGAAGTGCAGCGGCAGATCGTGGCCGAAGGGCTCGACCGGGTGCTCGCCGAAGCCGGCTTCGCAATCCGCCAGCCGGGCTGCTCGGCCTGCCTGGGCATGAACGACGACAAAGTCCCCGCCGGGAAATATTGCCTGGCGACCAGCAACCGCAATTTCGAAGGCCGGCAGGGTCCCGGCGCCCGCACCCTGCTCGCCAGCCCCCTCACCGTGGCCGCCGCCGCCGTCACCGGCGTCATCACCGATCCCCGTAGCTTATGAAACAAAAATTCCACATCATAGAAAGCAGCTGCGTGCCCCTTCCCCTGGAGAATGTCGACACCGACCAGATCATCCCGGCGCGCTTCCTGAAAGCCACGACCCGCGACGAGCGATACTTCGGCGAAAACCTGTTCCGCGACTGGCGCTTCCGTCCCGACGGATCGCCGGAACCCGGCTTCGTGCTCAACGACCCGCGCTACCACGGCGATATCCTGGTGGCCGGGCGCAACTTTGGCTCCGGATCGAGCCGCGAACACGCCGCGTGGGCGCTCGCTGGATACGGCTTCAAAGTCGTGATCTCCAGCTTCTTCGCCGATATCCACAAGCAGAACGAACTCAACAATTTCGTGCTGCCCGTCGTCGTGTCGGAGGACTTCCTGCAGGAACTCTTTGCCACCATTGCGGCCGACCCTTCGGCCAAGGTGCGGGTCGACGTGCCGGCCCAGACCGTATCCAACCTGGCCACCGGCCGCAGCGAAAGCTTCGAACTGAACGCCTACAAGAAATACTGTCTGATGAACGCACTCGACGATATCGACTATCTCGTGATGCAGAAAGACCAGACTGAAACCTACGAAAAAACGAGAAACCATGCACTATAACATTGCACTCCTGCCGGGCGACGGCATCGGTCCGGAAGTCATTCGGGAAGCCGTCAAGGCCGTGGATGCGGTCTGCGCGCGTTTCGGCCACACGGTCCGCTACACGACGGGCTGGGTCGGCGCCTGCGCCATCGACCGCTGCGGCAATCCCTATCCCGCTGAAACCCACGCCCTCTGCATGGAAAGCGACGCCGTACTCTTCGGCGCGGTGGGCGACCCCCGTTACGACAACGACCCCACGGCAAAGGTGCGCCCGGAGCAGGGCCTGCTGGCCATGCGCAAGCAGCTCGGACTCTACGCCAACCTGCGACCCGTGGAAACCTTCGCCGCGCTGGCCGACAAGTCGCCGCTGAAGCGCGAGCGGGTGGAAGGCGCTGACTTCCTGTGCATCCGCGAGCTGACCGGCGGCATGTATTTCGGCGAGAAAGGCCGCCGCGACAGCGGGGACACCGCCTACGACACCTGCATATACTCCCGTTCGGAAGTGGAGCGCATCCTGGAACTGGCCTTCACCTACGCCGCCCGCCGCCGCGGCCACCTGACCGTCGTGGACAAGGCCAACGTGCTGGAAACCTCGCGCCTGTGGCGCCAGGTCGCCCAGGAGATGGCACCGCAGCATCCCGACGTGCAGGTCGACTACATGTACGTGGACAACGCCGCCATGCAGCTGATCCGCGATCCGAAGGCCTTCGACGTGCTGGTCACCGAAAACACTTTCGGCGACATCCTCACCGACGAGGCCAGCTGCATCACCGGCTCGATGGGCCTGCTGGCCTCCGCCTCCGTGGGCGCCCACACCTCCCTCTTCGAGCCCATCCACGGCTCCTGGCCGCAGGCAGCCGGCAAAGGCATCGCCAACCCGCTGGCAGCCATCCTGTCGGCAGCCATGCTCTTCGAATACGCCTTCGGCCTGGGTGCCGAGGGGAAAGCCATCCGGCAGGCTGTCGCCGCCTCGCTCGACGCGGGCGTCGTGACCGAAGACCTCGCCGACGGCGGGAAAGCCAGCTCAACCGCCGAAGTCGGCGACTGGATCGCACAATTCATCAATGACAACAAATAAACGTACTGCTATGATAGACTGGAAAACCCTGGGCTTTGACGCCTACCGCACACGGACCATCGCCCTGTCCTATTACAAAGATGGCCAATGGTCGCCCGCCACGACCACGGAAAACTTCTCCTTCACACTCGAACCCTATGCGCAGTGCCTGCACTACGCCATCTCCGTCTTCGAGGGCTTCAAGACCTTCCGGCAGAAGGACGGCCGCATCGCCATGTTCCGCGCCGACCAGAACGCCGCCCGAATGGTCCGCTCCGCCAAGTATCTCGGCATGCCCGAGCCGCCCGAGGAACTCTTCCTCGAGATGAGCCGCATGTGTGTCAAGGGCAACATGGAGTTCCTGCCGCCCTATGGCTACGGCGCCTCCATGTACATCCGTCCGCTGCTCTTCGCCGTGCACCCGCAGATGCAGCTGGTGCCCTATCCGGAGGCCATCTTCGCCGTGATGTGCGCGCCCGTGGGCTCGTATTACGGCGACTACCTGAAGTCCTGCGCCGCCGTGATCCCGGGCAACTACGACCGCGCGGCACCCAAGGGTTCCGGTTCCTACAAGATCAGCAGCAACTACGCGACGACCTTTGTGCCCTACCAGCGCGCCCACGCCCAGGGCTACACGGAACTCCTGTACCTCAACTCCGCCACACGGGAATATGTCGACGAGTTCGGCTCCTCCAACTTCTTCGGCATCAAGGACAATACCTACGTCACGCCGCTGTCCGACAGCGTGCTGCCCTCCATCACCAACAAGACGCTGCGCGAAGTGGCGGCCGACATGGGCATGAAGGTCGAGCAGCGCCCGGTGCCCTTCGAGGAGCTGGCGACGTTCGAAGAGGCGGCGGGCTGCGGCACGGCCGTGGTCATCACGCCCATCTCGCACATCGACGTGAAGCCCGTGCTGGAAGAAGACACCGTCACCCGCAGCTTCCGCTACGGCCCCGACGGCAGCGTCGGCGCCACCTGCCAGAAGCTCTACAAACAGATCACCGGCATCCAGTTCGGCGAAATCGAAGACACCCACGGCTGGTGCCACTACATTGACTAAGCTAGAAGTACCATCCGAGTCCGACGACGCAGTCGAAGCGCCGGAAAGAGAGGGTGGTGACGCCGACAGAAAGCGCGAAACGGTCGATGTGAAAGACGGCTGCGTTGCGTGCGCCCGGTGGTCCAGATCTGGCCATACGGAGCCTGTCCGTCGGACGTGCAGCTGTAATCGGATTTCAGGAAGCGGAAATTGCTGTCGAAGCGGACATAGAAACCCGCTTCACGCAGTACCCCCGCCATGAGGCCATAGGCGAAATCCGGCACGACGGCCTGGGCCAGCAGCAAGTAGTGCAACGAGGGCGCTTGGGCGGGAGCAGGCGCAACGACGGGTACCTCAACAGGGACCTCCACCACCTTTTCCACCGGCACTTCCACCACTTTTTCGATCTGTTCCACGATCCGGACCGTATCGGTCTGCTGCACCTCGCGCAACACGACCATTGTGTCGCGGATGATTACGGTCTGCCCGGGAATCACCTGCACGACCGTAGTTGCGGGCGTCACCGAAAAGTCGGGCAGTGTCACCACGTCGGCATAGCGCTGCTTCATCCGCTCGAAGCGCTGCTGCTGCAAGGGGGACATGCTGCTTCCCTTGACCTGCTGCAACAATGTGGCGATCGCATCGGCCTGCGGGCGCAGTTTCGCCGCCGCATTGCGGTCGCCGGCACGCGCTGAAACGGCCAGGTCGCAGAACTGCTGGTAGGCCTGCAGCACCTGCTCCCAACCCAGGCTGTCGCGCTGCGCGCGCGTTTGGGCCGAGGCCTGTCCTCCGAAACAGAGAAAAGCCAGCAGCAGGAATCCCGACAGAAGCAAACGTCGCATCATTTTTCAACTTTACGCAAAAAATCGCTACCTTCGTTTTCTGTTATGGGCGAACCCTCTATTTTCCTCACCGAGCCTGAAAACGCGACAACTTCCACGAGCGGACGCGAATGCATCTACCGCTCCGAAAGCGGTCCCAGCGTGCTTTACCGCGTGTCGCGGGAGGGGAAATTCCGCGTGCTCAAAGCACTGAAGGAAAAATATCGCGACGACCCGTTCTACCGGGGCCTGTTGCGCAAGGAGTTCGAGATCGGCTGGGAACTCGACCACACCGGCATCTGCAAGACGCTTGATTTCAGGGAAGTGGAAGAGTTGGGCCCCTGCATCGAAATGGAATGGGTGGATGGCTGCACGCTGGAGGAACTGTACGCGCGCGGTCCCGTGGACCGGGATCTGGAGCGGCAACTCTTCACGGAACTCTGCGACATCCTGTCGTACATCCACCGCAAACAAGTGTTCCACCGCGACCTGAAGCCCGAGAACATCCTGGTCACGCACAAGGGTTCGCACATCAAACTCATCGATTTCGGCCTCTCCGACACAGACACGCACGCCACTCACAAGGAATCGGCCGGCACGGTGGTCTATGCCGCGCCCGAAGTGCTGCGCGGCGATCCCGCCGACGCCCGCAGCGACATCTATTCGCTGGGACGCATCCTATTTGAAGTGTCGGACCGCTACACGGGTATCGCGCTGCGGTGCATGGAACAGCGGCCGGAGAAGCGCTACGCCTCGGCCGACGAAGTGAGGGAGGCCCTGCTGCGGCACAAGAGCCGGAAGGGGCTATGGTGGACACTGGCCGCACTGGTCCTCGTGGCCTCGGTGCTGGTCGGCGGCTGGCTGTTCGAACATGGCGGGAAATTCAAGCGTGCCGAAGAGCCGGCAGCGGCCCCCGCCCCGGCCAATCCGGAAGAAATCGACGACATCTTCGAAGAAGTTTCACGCCAGATCCTCGACGCGCAGGAGCGTTAATCCATCGTCATAACCAGCGATGTAGGCGGGCGTAAACGCGCTGCCCCGCAGGATGCGCGGAATGAAGAGCGGATAGCCCTTCATCAGATGCAGGACCTCGAAGCGGTCACCCGGCAGCAACTTGGAATTCTCGCTGGAGAGTACCTCGAAGGTCGAATTGCCCAGGCTTTTCAGGGTGACGATGCGGTTGGGGCTCCAGCCGATGGTTACCATCGTTCCCTCCGCCAGTTCGTCGCTGCAGATCACGTTGTCCGTCAGGAAATTCGAGGCGAAAGCGTCTGTCGACTTGAGGCTGTCGCAGAAGACGCGGAAATCGCGGTGACCGATGAAACGGCAGAGAATGTCGAGGGGGTCCTTGCGCGGCGTGGGATGGCTGGAGACATAGCCCCAAAGCCGCTTGAGCGTCGACGCCGAGATCAGTTCGCCGGTCTCATGCTCGATAAACACCGACAGCGCTTCGAAGTCGGTCGAGGTCGCCACCCGGCGGCCATATCTTTTCTCCACCTGCACCAGCAGGTAATGCAACTCCGGAATCGGTTTCTTCTGGTCCATACTGGTACAAAGATAGGAAAACGCCTGCGGGCGATCAAGTTCATAGTGGTTCAAATCGCGCGGCGCTTGCTCTTGCTGACAAGGACCACACCACCAACGACCAAGACGGTGGCCAGGACCTTCTGCCAGGTGAGGGCATCCACGCCCAGGATGATGCTCAGGGCCGTGGCCAGGACGGGCTGGAAATAGGAGTACATGCTGACCAGTGTGGGGCGGATGCGCTTCTGCCCGTACGGAATCAGGAAGTAGGCCACGAAGGTGGCGAAGAAGACAAGGTAGCCGATCTCCAGTCCCACTTTCGGCGTGATGGCAGCATAGTCGGTGGTCAGGAGTCCCTTGGCCGCGAATGGCAGGCACATCAGCAGCGAGAAGAGAAACATCCACTTCATGAACGTGACCACGTTGTATTTGGAGATGACAGGACGGAACAAAGCCAGGTAGAGGGCGAAACAGAGGCTGTTGAGCAGCAGAAGCACGATGCCGGCCGGACTGGTGGCGCTGGCACCGCCGTTGTGGGCCGAGTGCAGGATCAGGTAGAGGATGCCGCCGAAGCTCAGGGCCACACCCCCGGCTTTCATGCCCGTGATAGGTTCCTTCAGGAACAGGAAAGCGAAGATCATCGTAAAGATGGGGCCCAGCGTGCCCAGGATGGCCGCGTCGATGGCACTGGCCATGGTGATGCCTTTCAGGAAGGTGATTTGCGTCAAGAAAAGCCCCAGCAGCGACGCCAGTGCGATCTTCCCAAAGTCTCCCCGGTCAATCTTCTCCTTCGGCAGGAAGAGGGACAGCAGCCAGAACAGCGCCGTCGCCCCCATCGCCCGGAAGGCAAAGAGAACGATCGGCGACACGAGCGCACTGTTGGCGATATCCTTGCAAAACACCAGGTTCAGCCCGAAGATGACATACGCACCTCCGACCGCCAAATGTCCCGCTAGATTTTCCTTGGCCATACCCGATTCCGCATTGACAGCGCAAAGATACGATTTCTTCGTTTTCGCCGAACGAATGTAAGTAGTTACTTAGTAAGTAATCGCTTAGTAAGTTGTTTTTTACTAAATAAATACTTACATTTGCAGAAAACTATTTCACCATGACGGATCAAGTGTTTGTTTTCGGTAAGCCCGTAGATGATAATGCGTTCACAGACAGGGAGAAAGAATCTGCTCGACTGGCGGCGAACTTCGCGGGAGGGATTAATACTTTCATTATATCCCCCAGACGCTGGGGAAAGACTTCCCTTGTCAAGAAAGTCATTCGGGAAACGGACAGCGTAAAAATACTTTGC
>CAJODQ010000034.1 GCA_905233345.1 uncultured Bacteroidales bacterium | reverse complement strand
GTCGAAGAACTCGAACGTAACATCCTTCTTGAAATTCTCCATATGATGGCGGAAGGTAAGCCAGCACTGATTGGTGGCATAGGCCCACTGCTGCACGGCACCCTGCTCCTGCACGAATTCATCAAGCATCTGGAAGAAGGTGAACTTCCTGGCCTTCTTTACCGGCGCAGGCTCCGTGCGTTTATCATTTACGCACAAAATTACGCATAATTAGGCAAATATCCAAATAAACTTCGATTTCATCTAATTAACTATATTATTCTATTTCAGTTAGTTATATAACCGCATTAAACCCCGCTTTTCCTTATAAATGGACTTCCCAGCACCACAGCAACCCGCTGATTTTCAGCGGGTTATTTTTTTCACTCCACTTTCCGCCCACTTTTTGATAAAAACTGTCCTCTATTCTGTCACTAGAGAATAATTGGTGCTACGTCCGCCTTCTTCATTCTTTTTCAAGACGCCCTTTTCTACAAGGTCCCGGATATCGTTAAGGGCCGTGTCCGTGGAGCATTTTCCAATCTTTGCCCATTTGCCGGTAGTCAGTTTTCCGAAGAAACCGTCAAACTGCATGTTTATGATCTTGCGTTGGCGCTCATTTACCTGCATATTTCTGTGGGCCTCCCAGAAACGGGTCTTGGCCAATACGGATGAGAGCGTCTCTTCCGTGGAAGAAAGAGCTCGGTCGAAACAATCCAGAAACCACAGAAGCCACGCTGTTATATCTCCATCTCCCTTCTGCGTCTTCTCCAAAACATCATAATACTCCTCCTGGAGTATCTTCATCTCATTGGACATACTGTAGAAACGCTTGGAGGAATGCTCACTCCGGGCCAGAAGCATATCCGTAATGGCGCGGGTGATGCGGCCGTTGCCGTCGTCCATAGGGTGGATGGCTACAAACCAGAGGTGTGCGATGCCAGCCTTGACCACAGGATCGGTGCGGTCATCCGTGTTGACCCAATTGAGGAAACGATGCATTTCTTCCGGAATACGCTCCGGCCCGGGGGCTTCGTAATGGACCTTCTCGTGCCCCATCGGTCCGGAAACCACATGCATCTCTCCGCCGCGGTACTTACCAACCTCAATGGTATACAGTCCGCTGCGCCCGGTGGGAAACAGGACGTTGTGCCAACCGAAAATGCGCTCATCAGTAAGAGGCCTGTCATAGTGCTGCGTGGCGTCCAGAAGCATTTCCACTATTCCTTCCACATAACGGGAGGCAGGCACCAGGCCTGCTGAATTGATTCCCAGACGTCGGGCGATAGAAGAACGTACTTCAGTGAGATTAAGAACCTCGCCCTCGATCTCGCAGGAACGGACAAGTTCCAGGGACATGGTAGTGAGCATGGCATCTTCCTGAAAGTCGAAGCCCAGTGAGGAAAGGCGGCCAAGCATAAGGCCCTGCTTAGCCCTGACGGGGCCAAGTTTATTCATCACGGCTTCCATATCATAGCGGAACTCCCACCAGTTATTTCTTTGATGCAGGTACATAATTCTTGTATCTATGGTCGCAAATATAGGGTATATTCGGTAAAAAAACAAGCTATTCACCGAATAAATATCGGCGAATAGCATCTATGTTTCCCGATAAAACAATTACAGTCGTATTTGTCGGTGAACATACTCACTGGCGCGAAATACTGGCAATCGTGACAAAATTTCGTAAAATTATACGCATAATGATCATTTTGTCACCAAACAATGGACATTCTGGCGGAGAATGCGCCATATTGACCTGGTTTTCGGGCATGGCCCGGGCTTTGCCACAGTCCGGTCAGAAACCGATTAATCATTTAAAGTTTTTGAGCTATGTTACCGATTATCAGAAAGACTAGTGACAGCTGGATGCCGGACATTTTCAATGACTTTTTCGACAACAGCTGGATGGAACGGCCGATGTATACGGCCCCGGCCATCAATGTGATGGAAAACGAGAAAGAATACGATGTGGAGCTTGCCGCTCCGGGTTTGGACAAGGATGACTTCAAAGTCCATGTCGATGCCGACAACAACCTGCATATCGAGATGGAAAAGAAGAGCGAGAACAAGGAAGAAAAGCGTCACGGCCGCTTCCTGCGCCGCGAATTCTCCTACGAGAAATTCCAGCAGACGCTGCTGCTCCCCGACGACGTGGACGCCGAGAAGATCGAGGCGAAGGTCGAAAAGGGTGTCCTGAACATCCATCTCCCGAAGAAGGAGAAGATGCCGAAGGTCGAAGCGATCAAGCACATCGCCATCAAATAAGATCTCGCAAGCCTTTATTAAGCAAAGGTCCCTGCCGCGGCAGGGACCTTTCTTTTTTAGCCCAGATCCTTGACCAGCTTGTGGATCATGCGCATCTGGTCAGGGATGCGGATGCGCTGCGGGCACTTCGGCAGGCAGGCATTGCACATGACGCAGGCGGAGGCATCGGTGCCGGATGCCAGGGTCGCATAGCGCTTCAGGAAGGATTTCTTTTTCTCCTTGAAGTCCTTGTCTTTCTTGTTGTTCGGGTCGGGCAGCATCAGCTCGTCGCTCGCGCCGTTGTAGACTGCGAAGACGCCCGGGATGTCCACGCCGCGCGGGCAGGGCATGCAATAGCGGCAGGCCGTGCAGGGTATGTGCGGATTGGCGTTATAGAGCCGCGCCATCTCCATCAGGTATTCGTTGTCCGCTTCGGTGCAGGGCTTGAAGTGGCTGAAGGTATAGACATTCTCCATCAGCTGCTGCATGTTGCTCATGCCGCTGAGCGTACACATCACGGCCTTCGGCGTCGAGGCGAAGGTCAGGGCCACGCCGGCCGGCGAGAGCGTGGGGAAACGCTGTGCCAGCTTGTCCTTCAGGGCCGCTGGCACATTGGCCAGGGCACCGCCGCGGATGGGTTCCATCACAACCACCGGAATCCCTTTGGCTTCCAGCATCTTGTAGAGGGTCTCGGCGTCGCAGGCCTCATCGCTGTCTTCCAGCGGCATGTCTTTCCAGTCCACGTAGTTCAGCTGGATCTGCACGAACTCCCAGTTGTAGGGCATCGCCAGCAACTCCTTCAGCGCGGCGTTGGAGCCATGGAAAGAGAAGCCCAGGTGCCGGATCGTTCCCTTCTTGCGGAGATCCTGCAGCCAGGGCAACAGCCCATTGTCCTTGAAACGCTTGTTGAAGTCCTCCACGCTGCCGATGGAGTGGAGCAGGAAGTAGTCCACATAGTTGGTACGCAAGTTCTTCAGCGAATTGGCAAACATGTCCTTGCAGGCGCCCAACTCCGCATTGGAGAAATTCGACATCTTGGTCGCAATCAGATAGCTCTTGCGGTCGTGACGGCTGAGGGCTTCGCCCGTGGCGCGCTCCGAGTCACCGTAGGCCGGCGCTGTGTCAAAGTAGTTGATACCGTGCTCGAGCGCATAGTCGATCATCATATTGATGGCTTCCTGGTCGAGCGGGGCGCGACGGCCGCCGCCGGGCTTGCGCGGGAAGCGCATGCAGCCCATGCCGAGGAGGCTGATGCTTTCGCCGCCCAGCGATTTCCAGGTGCGGTGGATGACCTGGTCGCCCTTGGCGGGTTCGGTGAATTTCCAGTTCTGGGGCAGGACGCCGGCAGCGCGCAGCGGGGCGGCGGCGAGCGAAGATCCGGCGGCCAGGCCCGCTCCGGCGAGCATCAAGGCGCGGATCGCTTCGCGACGGTTCATCTTGTTGTTTTCCATATCGATAACTTATTTGATTTCAAAGCGGTAGATCGTGTTCTGCGTATAGTTTTCACCCGGGCGGAGCACCGTGGTCGGGAAGTCCGGATGGTTGGGTGAATCGGGGAAATGCTGCGTTTCGAGCACCAGGCCGCAGTCGGGCTTGCCGCTGTACATCTGCAGGCCGGGCTGGTCGGTGTACACCTTCAACAGGATGCCCGTGGCGGGCTCCCAGAGTTCGAGCGCCGGTTCGCCAGGGGCGCCGCGCAGGACGAAATTGTGGTCGAATTCGGGCGTCACCGGCTTGCCGTTGCGGAAGTCGAAGGATGTGCCCTCAACCGGGGCAATCTCGCCCGTCGGAATGAGTTCCGCATCGACCGGGGTATAGTGGTCCGCGTTGATTTTCAGAAGGTGCGAGGTCGTGAGGCCCTCCCCGTTCCCGTGCAGGTTGAACCAGGCATGGAGCGTGGGATTGAGGATGGTCGGCTTGTCGGTGACGGCGCTGTACTGCAGCACGAGCTCATTCTTGTCGGTCAGCGAGCAGAGCACCGAGATCTGCAGGGTTCCCGGATAGCCTTCTTCGCCATCGGGCGAGACGCGCGTCATCAGCAGCGTGTTGTCCGAGAGCGGCTGCAGGGTCCATTCCTGCTTGTCAAAACCGTTTGTGCCGCCGTGCAGATGGTTTTCGCCCTCGTTCTGCGACAGCTGGTACGTAAAGCCGTCGAGATCGAAACGGCCTTTGGCAATGCGGTTGCCATAACGGCCCACGATGGGCTGACGGTAGTCCTTGTCTGCGTGGGCTTCCGTCGGGTCGGCGCAGCCCCACACTACGTTTTTCAGGGAGCCGTCTTTCGCCGGTACGTCCAGTCGCAGCAGGCGGGCGCCAAAGGAGGTGAAGGTGGCGCTCATCCCGTTCTCGTTGCGGATAGTGAAAGTGCTATCTTCCACCGGCTTACGACATCCGAACAGCAGGCTCGCAAACAGGAAGGAGGCGCAAAATATTTTGATTATCCTCATATTATCGCTAATTTTGATAGATAATTTCAAAGGTATGAAAAAATCGGTATTCCTCCTTCTCGTAACGGTATTTTTCTTTGTCTCCCCCGCATTGGCCCAGCCCTGGCAGCCGGCGGGCGACCACATCCGCACCCCCTGGGCCGACCAGGTCAATCCCACGGATCCCCTCCCCGAATATCCCCGTCCGCAACTGCAGCGCGACGCCTGGATGAACCTCAACGGCCTGTGGGACTACGCGGTGCTTCCCCTCGATGCTACGTTTGAAAAAGCCGACGGTCAGATCCTTGTGCCTTTCTGCATCGAGTCGAGCCTCTCCGGCGTGGGACGGACAGTCGGAACCGATGAAAACCTTTGGTACCAGCGCCGTTTCAACGTTCCCAAGGCCTGGAAGGGACAGCGCGTGCTGCTGCATTTCGGTGCGGTGGACTGGCGGGCCGACATCTGGGTCAACGGTGTGAAGACCGGTTCACATACGGGCGGCTATATACCTTTCAGCCTGGATATTACCGACGCGCTGCAAGCCGGTGAGAACACCCTTACCGTCCGCGTCTGGGACGGCACCGACACGGGCTTCCAGCCGCGCGGCAAGCAAGTGCGCAAGCCCAGCGGCATCTGGTACACCTCCGTCACGGGCATCTGGCAGACGGTTTGGCTGGAGCCAGTGCCGCAGCAGCATATCGCAGGCCTGCGCATCACACCCGACCTCGACCACGGCTGCATCCGCGTGCTCGCCGAAGGTGCGGAAAACGGCCTTGTGGAAGTCCACCTGCTGGCGGACGGTAAGTCCGTGGCCTCGGCCCGTTCCCTGGCCGGCAGCGAAGCCGAAGTCGCCGTCCCCAACGCACACTGCTGGACGCCCGACGATCCGTTCCTCTATGATCTGGAAGTAAGCCTGTTCGTGGGCGGCAAGCCCGTCGACAAGGTCCGCAGTTACTGCGCGATGCGCCAGGTCGGCATGGCAGCGGGTCCCGACGGCATCCTCCGCATGACCCTCAACGGCAAGCCCATCTTCATGTATGGCCCGCTCGACCAGGGCTGGTGGCCCGACGGCCTCTACACCGCCCCGACCGACGAAGCACTGGCTTTCGACGTGCAGAAAACCAAGGACTGGGGCTTCAACCTCATCCGCAAGCACGTGAAGGTGGAGCCGGACCGCTGGTACTGGCACTGCGATCGCCTCGGCATCCTCGTGTGGCAGGACATGCCCAGCGGCGACCTCCACGGCAGCTGGCAGATGACCCGCCTGTACGAAGGCACGGAATTCGTGCGCAGCGCTGCCTCCGAGGCCTGCTACCGCAAAGAGTGGAAAGAGATCATGGACTACCTGTACAGCCATCCCTGCGTGGTGGTGTGGGTGCCTTTCAATGAAGGTTGGGGCCAGTTCAAGACCGTCGAGATCACGGACTGGACCAAGCAATACGACCCGTCGCGCCTGGTCAACTCCGCCAGCGGCGGCAACCATTTCCTGAAAGCCGGCGACATCCTCGACGTGCACAACTATCCGCAGCCCGACATGTACCTCTACGACACCAAGCGTGTGAACGTGCTGGGTGAATACGGCGGCATCGGCATGCCGGTGGAAGGGCATCTCTGGACGCCCGACCGCAACTGGGGCTACATCAAGTTCGCCAGCCCCGCTGAAGTCACCGACGAATACGTGAAATACGCGCGCCAGCTGAAAGACATGGTGGCCCGCGGCTTCTCCGCCGCCATCTACACCCAGACCACCGACGTCGAGATCGAAGTCAACGGCCTGATGACCTACGACCGCCGCGTCGACAAGGTTGACATTCCCCGCATCCGCGAAATCAATCAACAGGTAATCAATACTTTAAAATAATGAAACGCATCCTTCTTCTTGTCGCGGCGGCCCTGTTCGCCCTGACATCGTGCACCCAGGAAATCAAGACGGAAAACCTCAAGCTGGACGAAGATATTCCCCTCCACGAAGGCAGTGTCAACCACCTGGACCTCAACCTTGACATCGACTTTCCGACCGCCGGCTTCCCGAAAGAGGCCCTTGAGGAAGTCCGCCGGACCATCCGCACCCAGACGCTCGGCGACAACTATGCCGATTTTACCGGTTCGCTGCAAGATTTGGCACAGTCCTGGCGCGATGCCATCGCCGACGACTATGTCACGACCAACACGGCCATGCTCGAGGAGATGGAGATGGAGGAACAAGACGCACCTTTCCTCAACTGGGGCTATGAATACAGAGGTGGCTTCGGCGAAGCCTACAAACAGTATGTCAATTACTTCATCGACCAGTACGAGTATCTGGGCGGTGCCCACGGCATGAGTGTCAACACGCCGCTGGTCTTTGACACGAAGACCGGAGAGCGCGTTGAGTGGCAGGAACTGGCCCCGGGCGTTTCCGTAGCCCGGATGTCCGAACTGCTGCGCCAGCACCGCATGGACGATCTGCAGGACATGATCGGCGATGAGGAAGGCATCGACGAAACGGACATCTTCTTCTCTGAAACCGTCGAGCCCAGCCCCTGGTTCTCCGTCAACAAGGAAGGCCTCACCTTCTACTACCAGCCCTACGACCTTGCCCCCTATGCCTTCGGCATCATTACCATCCCGGTCCCCTGGTCTGAATTAAAATAACAGTCCGGGTATGGCCATGAAGAAAGAAAAGCAATATTCTTCGCCGTACAGTCTGGACGGTCGTTTGCCGTTCAGTACGGCAGTGCCGCTGGGCTTGCAGCACGTGCTGGCCATGTTTGTCGGCAACCTGTCGCCCCTGCTCATGATCATGGGCATCTGCGGCATCACCGCAGGCGAAGGGTTGGGCACGCTGCGCCTGACGCTGTTGCAGAACGCGATGATTGTTTCCGGCTTGGTGACCTTCATCCAACTCTATCCGATCGGCCCCATCGGCAGCCGTCTGCCGATTGTGATGGGTACTTCCTCGGGCTTCATTGGTATCTCCAGCACCATGGCCACCAGCATGATGGCGGGCGTAGCGGCTGGGGTCATCACCACCGATGCGCTGGCGGGCATCTATGCCTACGGCGCCATCATGGGAGCCTGCCTCATCGGCGGCGTGTTTGAGATGGGACTCGGTTTCTGCATCAAACGACTCCGCAAGTTCTTCCCTCCGGTAGTCACGGGGACGGTCGTGATGGTCATCGGGTTCAGCCTCATTCCGGTGGGTGTCGGCTTCTTTGGCGGTGGCAGTGATGCGGCCGATTACGGCAGCGGCCCGAACCTGCTGCTGGGCTTCATCACCCTAGCTTCCATCCTGTTTTTCCAATTCGCATTCAAAGGCTTTCCCTCCATCGCGTCGGTACTCCTCGGCATCATCGTGGGTTATATCACCTCGCTGGTGATGGGCCTCGTATTGCCCAGCACCTTCGTGGATGCCGCCGGCAACACCCAGTATTATGCTTACGTCACGCAATGGTCGCAGGTGCACGAGGCCCCGTGGTTCGCCATTCCAAGTCTCCTCCCCGTTGAATTGCATTTCAACGCCAAGGCCATTATTCCGATGTGCATCCTTTTCATTGTCACCGCCATCGAAACGGTGGGCGACACCTCAGGCGTTGCAGAGGGCGGTCTGGGCCGGGAGGCGACGGACAAGGAAATGGCCGGTGCCGTCATCGCCGACGGCTTCGGTTCATCCCTGGCTACGCTGTTCGGCGTAATGCCCAACACTTCGTTCAGCGAAAATGTCGGTCTGGTCAGCATGACCAAGGTGGTCAACCGCTTCGCCATTGCGACGGGTGCCGGTATTCTCGTGCTCGCCGGCCTCTTCCCGAAACTGGGCGCCATCATCTCTATCATGCCGCAGTCGGTCCTGGGTGGCGCGGCCCTCATTATGTTTGCCAGCATCGTGCTCTCGGGTATCCAACTGATCACTAAAGAGCCGCTGGACGCCCGTAACACCACCATCGTGGCCGTCGCCCTGGGCGTCGGCTACGGTCTCAGCGTCACCACTTCCGTACATGCTGCCATGCCGGTCTGGCTCACTTATCTTTTCGGCGGCGCCGGTATCGTCCCGGCCGCGCTGATCGCCATCCTGTTGAATATCATCCTCCCTAATAAAAAACAAGAAGAAGCAACAAAGCCATGAAGCAGCTATTTTGCCTGTGCGCAGCCCTGCTGGTCCTGATGACCGCCTGCTGCAAGAACGAAGCGCCGAAGGATAAAAGCGCCCTGGAAGTCATCAAGGCCCGGACGAGCATCCGGAGTTTCACGGGTGAAAAACTCACCGAACAGCAGATCCATACGCTGCTGGATGCGGCAATGGCTGCGCCGACGGCCGTCGACGTCCGCCCTTGGCGTTTTATCGTCATCACCGACGACGAGATCAAGGCCGGCCTGTATCAGGGCGAAGTCCACAAGAAGATGGTCACCACGGCCGGCGCCGTGATCGTCGTCTGCGGCGAGACCACCCGCATGGTCAAGCCCCACGACGCGCCGGACGATACCGAGCCGGTCGAACGGCCCAACAAATACTGGTTCGAAGACTGCTCCGCTGCCACCGAGAACCTGCTGCTGGCCGCCACGGCCCTCGACCTGGGCGCCGTCTGGCTCTCCTGCTACCCGTCCGAACGCATCGTCGACCGCATCCGAGCCTATCTCGGCATCCCCGCGGACGTAACCCCGCTGGCCATCGTCCCCGTCGGCTATCCCGCCGAAACCCCCGCCCCGAAAGACAAGTGGAATCCCGACAATATCCACTACGACCGCTGGTAGTTATTTGCTTTTAGTTGCAGGGAGATTCATCGGCGCAAGGGTGGCCTTCCTGCTCGGTTTCGAGGGTGGCATGGCGGATGCCAGCCTCGCGTAGGGCGTGCTTGACGTCGTGTACAATAGCTTCGGCATCGCTTTCCGGAGCGATGACCAGATGGGCCGTCAACGCCGTTTCGGTGGTGCTGATGGGCCAGATGTGAAGATGGTGTACGCTGCGGACACCTTCCTTGGCTTCCATCTGCTGCCGGATCTCGTCGGGATGGATGCCCTCGGGGACGGCATCCATGCTCATGCGGACGCTTTCCGCCAGCAACTGCCAGGTGCTCACAAGGATGACAACGGCGATGACGATGCCGATAAGGGGATCGATAAAAGTCCAGCCGGTCAGCGAGATAACGATACCTGAAATGACCACGCCCACAGACACCAGCGTGTCGGCGGCCATATGGAGAAAGGCGCCGCGCGTGTTGATATCGTTTTTCTGGTGGCGCATCAACAGCCAAGCCGTCAGGCCGTTGATCACGATGCCTACGCCCGCCGTCCAGGCCACGGCGCCGCCGTCGATGGCGACCGGATTGCGCAACTTATGAATACTTTCGACAATAATGGCGCCCACAGCCACCAGGAGGATGACGGCGTTGAGCAGCGAGATCAGAATCGATCCCTTCTTGTAGCCATACGTGAACTTTTCGGTACTGTGCGAGGCTGCCAACCGGAAAGCAATCAGCGCCAGCACCAGCGAAAAGACATCGCTCAGGTTATGGCCGGCATCGGACAGCAGGCCCAGTGAGCCCTTCCACAGGCCGACACCTGCCTCCACCAGCACGAAGGCAAGGTTCAAGGCAATGGAGATCCAATAGATACCCCGCAGCGAAGCTACGTCCTGTGCCGTCTCCGCATGGTGATGGTGATGGTGATGATGATGCTCGTGTTCCATATCAACAGCAAAGGTACTGCGAATTACAATGCCCGTCCATCCCCATATATAGGGATTTTTCGCTGCAATGTACACTGCAGCTACTCAGCATATTATGAATAGTCCTCCCCTTTTCAACAGAGGGGAGGACTTCCCGTTACTATCTGCCTTTCAGGCGTTTCCGTTGCAGCGGAAAGAGGGGCTACAGGTTGACGATCGTGCAGCGGTCGTTCCATTTGAGGCCGCCGGGACGGACTTCGCTGGCGCCGTACTTGCCACCGGCGTAATCCTGTTTCAGAAACACCTCGTGGCAGACCGTGAAGCCCTGGTCTTCACAGATCACCTCTGCGGTGAACGTGCGGTAAACAGGAACGCCCAGCGCATTCACTTCCACCTTGTAGTCCGAGAAGACCCGGGATGCCTTGGGAGTCCCCCACTCCGGGCAGTTGTCCTTGACAGCCTGTTCCAGCCAGGCCACGTGGCCCGTGAAGTTCTCGTGTTTGTCCCCTTTTTCCTTGGTGGTACGATATTGCGTCAGCAGGGCGCCTTTCTTCATCTTCAGGATTTCAGCATTGGGCTTCTTTTCCTTGGCAGCCGCCTTGCGTTCTGCGTCAAAGGCCTGCAGAGCAGCGATATCATAGGAAGCCGGGAAGTCGGCCTTGTATCCTTCCGGAAGTTCGCTATAAAGTTGCTGCATATTGCCGGCCATGTCGGAGAATCCCTCTTCCGAGCCGTTCGTCCACTTCATCGTGACACCGGTCGAAAGGCTGCCGAAAGCACGGTAGAAGTGGAACATGCGCGTGGCGGGGTTGTCGCTCTTCAGCGCACGGGCCAGCTGGGCGTTGGCCTTGGTCACCATGTACTGACCCAGTTTGCGGGCTTTGGTCTCCTTGTCGTCACCGCTGTAGTCGGGGCTTTCGGGGAGGCCGATGGCCTCGATCTGCTGCATGCGCTTCAACACTTCTTTCCGTTCGAACTGCCATTGCTCCGCTTCATAGTCGGTGAGTTTCTCGCCATCCCACAGATGATAGGTCTTGTCGAGGAAGTCAAAGCTGGGCTTGCCAGTGTTCAGGCGAAAGGCCGCCTCGTAGTCTATCCGCTCCGGATCTTCCGCATCCAGCGATTCCGCCAGCCGCTTCATCCAGTAGGCCAGGTCGGCTTCCACGGTCGCACCACCCGAGGTATAATTCCATTCCGTGTGGCGGGCTTTGGAGTAATCCACATCAAATTTCTTTTCGTAAGGGGCCATGCCCGCGCTCAGTGCGATGACAACCGTCACCAGCATTGCGGCAATCATTTGAAATCGTTTCATCGTTGTGTCGTTTGGTTGTGCAAAATTAGGCGCTGGCAACGACTTCGGATTAATGATTTTTCAGTAATTTTGGGCATTGAAGCTACTGAAAAACTGTGAAAAAAGCGTTTTTACCCCTGTTTTTCCTCATCCTGTTACTGCTTTTGCCTTCTTGTCGGCAAGCAGACAACGGGCTGCCCAATGCTGAAACCGAGAAAGTGTCCGCTTTGCTCGAGAAGGCCGGAGAGGATGTCTCGGCACAGCATTTTGATGCGGCGATGGAAAAGGCGTTGGAGGCACTGGCCATCGCCGACGCGGCGAATGCCCCGCTGCTCAAGGTTCAGGCGCTGGACTGTATCATTGGCATAGACATCATGACCAGCCGGGATGCCGATGCATGGGAAAAGGCACTCGAAGCGGAGACGCTGGCACGGGTCAACGGATTCAAGGAGGAACTCTCGGGCATCCTGATTTCAAAAGCAAAACTCTGCTCCTATGCGGAGATTTCGCCCGAGACCGGGAGAAACGACGAAGGCCTGGAATATGCCTTCGAAGCGCTTTCTCTGGCGGAAGAAACCAGTGATCATGAACGGCAATGCGAAGCCTGCTACGTGATTGCATCGCTCTACATCAATAAGAATCGCTGGAATGACCCCATCGATCCCCGAATCTATCAGACGGCGGGAGAATACCTGGACAAAGGACAGGCGCTGGCCGAGACTTATGACATTCCGCGGCTTCGCAGGAACGGCATCCTGTTCCGCTCCCGCTGGTTCCAGCAGGGCGACCGCAATGAAGAAGCTGTCCTGTATTTTACGCAGGTGCGTGCCGGACTGAAGGAGACGGACCACCTCACGGCCGCCAGCCTGGACGACCGGCTGGTTCGCCTGTATGGCCGTCTGGGCGATTTTGAAAGCGCCCAGAATGCCCACGACGATTATGTTTATCAGATGCAGCTGTATATGCAGCAGAAAGCCGACGAAACGCTGCAGGAGATGGAAACCCGCTTCGAAGTGCAGGAGAAAGAACGGGAAATCGAGCGCCGGGGCTACCAGATCGGTTTGCTGGTCCTGGCCCTGCTGTTGGCCGGGGCCATCATCGCCATCGTGGCCATCTACCTTCGCAAAGCCCGCCGCCGCAGCGCGGAACTGCAGCGCCTGAGCGATGCCAAGGAACAAATCATCGAAGTCCTGTCCAAAGATCTGAAGAATCCGGCCAACACCATGGCCGGCAAGATTGCCGGGCTTTCGTCCAGTGCCGCGACGCTTCCGCCGGAAGAGATCCGGAAGAAGTGCCAGGAGCTGGCGCGCAATGCGCAGGAAATCAACACGGACGTCGCACAATACGTCGGTGATCTCCTGATTGAGCGAAGCCGGAAAATCGCAGACATCGGACTTTCCGCGCGCGAAATCCAGATCATCCGTCTCAGCGCGGAAGGCCTGACGGCCGCCCAGATTGCCGAACGCTTGTTTTTAAGCGTCCACACCGTCAATACCCATCGCCAGCGCATCTATTCCAAGATGGAAGTCCGGAATGTGACGGACATGATCCACCAGGCGACGGAGATGGGAATCTTATAGCAGATATTTCGCGGCGCTGGTGCCGGCGAGGGAGCCGGTGGAGAAGGCGATTTGGAGGTTGTAGCCGCCGGTGTCGCCGTCAAGGTCGAGGACTTCGCCGCAGAAATAGAGGCCCGGACGCAGGCGCGAGGCCATGGTCTTCGGGACGATCTCTTTGAGGCTGACGCCGCCGGCTGTGACGACGGCGCGGTCGAAGCCTTTGTAGTCGATAATGCGGAAGGGCCAGGCTTTCAGTCGCTTGGGAAGGTTTTTGACAGTCAGGTCGGGGTTGGCGCGCAGAAAGGGCGCGACGAGAGACTGAGGCAGGAAGCTGCGGAGAGATGCCGGATCAAGTCCGGCATGACGGGGATGCTCCTCCCGTTGCATACGATTTACTATTTGTTCCTCCGAAAGCGCCGGCTTGAGATCGAGAACGATGTCGACACGCTGGCCGTTGTAGAGGGCCCAGACGGCACGACGGCTCAGGTGGTAGGCGATGCCGCTTTCCATGCCGTCGTCCGTGAAGTTGAAGTCGCCCTGGTCACTCTCCACCAGGGTCTTGTCTATGAAAAGATGGAGGCCGACGTTTTTCATCTCCTGTCCCGGCAGGTCCGGATCATAGCCCACCGGCAGCAGCGCCGTCTCGCTTGGGAAGACCGGCGTCACGGTGTGTCCCGCCTCCTCGGCAAAGCGGTAGCCGTCACCCGTCGAACCCGTCACCGGATAGGATTTCCCGCCCGTGGCGATGATCACCGCACCGAAGTAGGAAAGCTCTGCCAGCGAAGCGACCGTCACGCCGCGGCGCACATCTACACCCAACTCCTGCACCCGCCGCTCCAGGGCTCGTGCCACGTCGCCCGCCACCAGGGAGGCCGGATAGACCCGCTGCCCCTGCTGCGTGACCGTCGACACGCCCAGCTCCTCTTCGAAGAAACGGATCACATCTTCATTCGAGAAAGCCCGGAAGGCATTTTTCAGAAAGCCCTGGTTGGGATGGATGTGCGGCGCAAATTCTTCCCAGCCGCGCCGGTTGGTCAGGTTGCAGCGCCCCTTGCCCGTCAGGTAGATCTTCCGCCCGAGCCGCTCGTTCTTATCGAAGAGGACCACGCGGCGGCCGTCGCCGAGCACCTCGGCGGCCCGGATGGCCGCCATCATGCCGGCGGGACCGCCGCCTACGATGGCCAGGGCGTCACGCATCACTCTTGGAAATACTGCATGAACCGGTTGAGCAGGATGTACATGTTGTCATCGATGTCGCCTGAGGAGTTGGTATTGTAGGCGCGCGAGTTGCACACAAACGCGGCGTTCATGTGCTCATCAGTGTTGCCCACCCATAGGGTCGCCGTTCCGGCGATGTTGCCGCCGTGGTAGTGAGCGCCCGGGAAATAGATGGAATGGTTCATGCGCCAGCCTAACCCGTAGCGCCTGTAATTCTTGTAATCACTGCCGGAATACTGGTATGGCGTGTACATTTCGTCGAGTGTCTCGTGGCTGAAAGCATCCGGCACGGAATCGTCCCCGTCAATATAGGTGAGCAGGCGCATCATCTGGTTGGTGGACGTGATGATGCCGGCCGCACCGGCCAGTTGGCGCAGTGCGTTTGAATAGCCATCAGAACCATTCTGTGAATAATAGATACATTCATTGGGGCGCCGCTCATTCTGGTAACCGCCGATGTGGGTGTCGGTGATGCCCATCGGCTCGAGCACGTCTTCTTTCAGGAAACTCTCGTAGTCCTTGCCGCTGATGACTTCCACGATGCGGTGCAGGATGCAGAAGCCCACGTTGCTGTAGTTGTAGGCTTCTCCGGGACTCCAGCCGGGATAGGCATACTGTCGGTCGTTGATCGTGCGCTGGATCAGCGTGTCGGTGGGAACCGGCGTGCCGTTGGAATACATGCGGTAAGACCAGGTGAAGGCCGGGTCACTCAGGCCTTTGCAGATGCCGCTGCTGTGGCTGAGCAGATGCCGTATGGTAATGGCTTCGTGGTAGGAGGTGATGTTTTGGTAGATGCCCTTGAGAATGCCTTTCTCCCCGAAAACCTGCTGGTCGAGTTCGAGCCTCCCCTGCTCCTTGAGCCGCATGATGCACAGGGTGCAGAACTGCTTGGAGATGCTGGCCATCCGGAAGAGATGGTCGGGCGTCACGCGCACCTGGGCGCCCTTGTCGGCGAAGCCGTAGCCACAGGAATATTTCATCTCCGTGCCCTGCATGATCGAGATCGAGACGCCCGGGATACTGAAGTCGCTCATGAACTGGTACACCTGGTTGTCGATGTACGGGTCGCCCAACTTGACAAGAATCCTGTAGTTGTTGGTGCGGTTGCCGGATTCGGAGACGACCCTGAGGTATTGCACGTTGCCCGAGAAATCGCAGACCTGCCCCTTCTCGAAGGGCTGGCTGTCCAGAAAGACCTTGGCTCCCTCCGAGACGGTGATGCTGGGCACCAGACGGGAAAGGTCCGTACCTTCCGGCACAGTGATACAGTAATAATCGTTGACCAGCACAGCCGTGGAACTGGTACTGAGTCCCGGATTATCACTCATGATAAAGGCAAAGTGCTGGAGTGATGCTTTGTCGCTCAATTCGGGCTCCGGCTGGGGCTCGGGTTCGAGCGTTCCGCAGGCAGTCAAGGCCCAAAGCACGGCCCAGGCAGTCAGCCACGCGGAAAACAGTTTTTGTTTCGTACCCATGATTATTTATTGGTCGATGACCCCGCTGCCCAGCATTTCCCCGTCGTCCGCGTACCAGACGGCGAACTGGCCGGGTGTAATGCCGCGCTGCGGCTGGTCAAACAAGATATACATGCCGTCGTCGTGCCGATGCAGCACGGCACCTTGCAGGGGCTGCCGGTAGCGGATGCGTACCTGGCAGCGCAGGGTCTGTCCCGGCGTCAGCGCGAGGTCGGGGCGGATCCAGTGAATCTCTTCGGGGCGGATGTGCAGGGCCCGGCGCCAAAGGCCGGGATGACTGTCGCCCTCGCCGACGAAAATGAGGTTCCGGTCGATGTCATTGGCGATCAGGAAACAGGATTCGGCGTGGCCGCCGATGCCCAGTCCCTTCCGCTGGCCGATGGTGTAGTATTGCGCGCCGATGTGCTTGCCGATGACCTCCGTCTTCCCGCCGGTAGCGGATGGGCGCGGCCATCTCTTCGAGCGTCTGCGGCTCCGGCCTGCCCGCGTAGAAGCTGCGGGGGATCTCCACGATGTCGCCTTCATGCGACTGCAGTTTCTGCTGCAGGAACACCGGCAGGTCCACTTTTCCCACGAAACAGATGCCCTGGCTGTCTTTCTTTTCGGCGCTGGGGAGTTCCGCTTCGCGGGCGATGCGCCGCACCTCGGGCTTGGTGATATCCCCGATGGGGAAAAGTGCTGTGGCGAGCTGTTCCTGCGAAAGCTGGCAGAGGAAGTAGCTCTGGTCCTTGTTGGGATCGCTGCCCGCCAGGATGCGGTAGACCGTGCTGCCATCCGGCGCCGTGAAGCTGTCCTTGCGGCAGTAGTGCCCCGTGGCCACGTAGTCCGCGCCCAGCGCCTGGGCCGCCTTCCAGAAGGCATCGAACTTGATCTCGCGGTTGCACAGCACGTCGGGGTTGGGCGTACGGCCCTTCTCATATTCACTGAACATGTAGTCCACCACCCGCTGCCGGTATTCGTCGCTCAGATCCACAAAGTGGAAGGGGATGCCGATCTTGCGGGCCACCATCTCGGCCACGGCGCGGTCTTCCTCCCACTCGCATTCCCCGTGCAGGGTGCCGGTGGTGTCGTGCCAATTCTGCATGAAGAGCGCAAACACGTCGCAGCCCCGCTGTTTCAACAGCAGCGCGGCCACGCTGGAGTCGACGCCGCCTGAAAGGCCGATGCAGATCTTGGGTTTCCTGTTCATTTATTCAAAAAAATGTTTACCTTTGTGCCGGGGTAAGTCGTATACGACCAGCTCCCACTGAACTCCCCCAGGGTCGGAAGGCAGCAAGGGTAGGTGGTTGTAGCGGTGCGATATATCAAGCTTACCCTTTTTTCGTGCCCCGACGCGAAGGTCTTCATTTCCTTACAAATCGTTAAAAATCAGAGGCATCAGTGATGCAACACCGTCGAAGGCGAGGATCGGTCCCCCGCTGCCGAGGATGATGCGCAGGGGTTTCATGGCCAGGCGCTCGTACTGCGCCATCACCTGCCGGCAGGCACCGCAGGGCGATCCCGGATTGAGCATCAGCGAGCCGTCGCGGGAACAGACCACGGCGATGGCCTCGAAGGCCACGCCGGGATGCTGGGCGCTGGCCGCGAACATGGCCGTCCGCTCGGCGCACAGCCCCGACGGATAAGCCGCGTTCTCCTGGTTGGCTCCTTTCACGACCGTCCCGTCGGCCAGCCGCACCGCCGCGCCCACGTTGAAATGGGAGTACGGCGCATACGACCCTTTCATGGCGTCGATGGCCGCCTCGAGCAGCGCGCGGTCATCCGCATTCAATTCGTTGATGGAGGCATATTCCTCGTAGGGAATGGTCAATGTCTTCTTCTCCATGATCTACGATTTGCAGGTTATCTTACAAAGATACACAAAAAATGACAAATGAATCTTTTTGTTATCGTACATAGTTATCGTATCTTTGTATGTTATTGTATCCCGTCGATTAAAAACAAAAAAACATATGTTGATGATGAAGCGATCATTTCTCTTGATGTGTGCAGCTTTGGCCGTGGCTGGCTGCCTGTTGTTTTCCTGTAAAGGCGGAAGCCAAGGCAACGCCGCGGCAGCGCTGCAAGTAAAATATGAAACGAAAATGCTGCAGCCCGAATCGCGGGTTTACCATCTGACTTTCCCCGCCACGCTGTCAGGCGATACGGAAATCAGCATCTATCCCCAGGTGGAAGGAATTATCAAGGTGTGCAACTGCAGTTCCGGTATCAAGGTCAAAAAAGGCCAGACCCTTTTCGTCATTGACCCGACGGAATTCCGTCTGAGCGTCCAGTCAGCACAGGCCAACCTGAGCGCGGCACAGGCCCAGATGGAGACCACGCGGCTCCAGTACGAATCGAACCGGACGCTCGCCGAGAAGAAAATTATCAGTGACTACGTGCTCCAGACCAGCCTGAACGCCTATGAAGTAGCCAAGGCTGCCGTTTCCCAGGCGGAAGCCCAGCTCAATATCGCGAAAACCAACCTCGGCTATTGCACCGTCACTTCCCCGATCACCGGTTTCGTTGCAGATAAGGAAGTGGAAGAAGGCGACCTGGCCTACCGCGGCGTTGCCCTGTGTACGGTCAGTGACAACAGCATCGTCAAGGCCAAGTTCTCCATCACCGAGACCCAGTTGCTGGAGATGGTCAAGGAATACGGCCTGCGCGTGACGGAGAAAGGCCTGGAAGGGCCCAAGGGCAGACAGATCGGCGATGTGTTCCCGCCCGTGAAGCTGCTGCTCAAGGACGGCTCCACATATGAGCATGACGGCACGCTGAACAAGATCGACGCCATTGTCAATTCCTCTACGGGAACCGTAACCTGCAAAGCGGCATTCCCCAATCCCGACGGCATCCTCCGTTCCGGTCTGTCGGCCAAGGTGGTGATTCCTTATGAGGACAACGTGCTCTGCGCGCCCCAGACGGCTGCCGTCCGCCTGCAGGACCAGATGATGTTCTATCGCGTCAAGGAAGACGGAACCGTCGAAGGCGTGATCTGCCAGGTCATCTCCTCCAACGATGGTACGGAATACTACATCATCGACGGCCTGAACCCCGGTGACGAGATTGTCACCAACGGTGTCCGCAAATTGTCTAACGGTGTCAGCGTAAGATAACATGGAGAAGGTCCAGAAACAAAAGTTTTTCGTCAGTCACTGGGTCGCCGCCCTGGCGGTGGCCGTGCTGATTTGCCTGATCGGCCTCGTGGGACTCTCTTCCCTGCCGATTGAGCAGTATCCGAATATCGCACCCCCGATGGTGTCGGTGCGCGCTTCCTACAGCGGTGCCGACGCCAACACCGTGATGAAATCTGTCATCATGCCGCTCGAAGAACAGATCAACGGCGTGGAAGATATGATGTATGTCTCTTCGACGGCACTTTCCAACGGTTCCGCCGAAATATCTGTCTATTTCAAGCAAGGTGCCGACGCCGACCAGGCGACCGTGAACGTGCAGAACCGTGTGAACCAGGCGATGGGCCTGTTGCCTGCCGATGTCCGGACACAAGGAGTCACGGTGACCAAGAGTGTCAACTCCATCCTGCAGATTATCAGCCTGGAGAGCACGGACGACAGGTTTGATCAGAAGTTTATCTCCAATTATCTGGACATCAACGTGGTACCGGCCGTCAGCCGTATCACGGGCGTAGGCCGGACCCTGCTCATCGGTGACAAATACGGCGTGCGTATCTGGCTCAAGCCGGATGTGCTGGCCATGTATGGCCTCACGCCGAATGAAATCATCAACGCGGTCAACGAACAGAACTTCGTATCGCCGATCGGCCGGTTCGAGAGTGCCGTCAATGCGATCGACGTCGAATTCCAGGGACTGCTCAACGATATGAGCGAGTTCGAGCGCATTATCGTGCGCGCCATGCCGAACGGGGAAATCCTCTATTTGAAAGATGTGGCCGACGTGGAACTGGGAACCCGGTCGTACGAGTTTCGTTCCAACATCGACGGCCATCCGGGCGTGTTGTTCATCGTCAACCAGGCGCCGGGCGCCAATGCGACCCAGGTCAATGCCGAAATCAACCGGGTGATCGACGATATCTCGAAATCGCTGCCGGCCGGGCTGGAATTCAAACTGCTCGAGACCTCCGACGACTTCCTCTACGCCTCCATGTCGAGCGTGGTCGAAACGCTCATCATCGCCATCCTGCTGGTGATCTTCATCGTATATCTTTTCCTGCAGGATTTCAAGGCGACGCTGATCCCTTCCGTTTCCATCATCGTCTCGCTGATCGGCACCTTCGCCATGGTGAAGGCAGCGGGCTTCTCCCTCAACTTGTTGACACTATTCGCTTTGGTGCTTGCTATCGGTACCGTTGTGGACGACGCCATCGTGGTCGTGGAGGCCGTGATGGCGAAACTGGAGAGCGGAGAATACAAATCGGCGGCATCCGCCACCTCGGCGGCACTCGGCGAGGTGACGGCGGCCTGTATCTCGACCACCCTCGTGTTTATTGCGGTGTTCATCCCCGTGACCTTCCTGTCCGGAACGGCAGGTACCTTCTTCAAGCAGTTCGGTACCATCATGTCCGCTTCGGTGTGCCTCTCCACCCTGTCGGCACTGACCATCTGCCCGGCCCTCTGCGCCATTCTGCTCAAGCCCAAAACGGAAAAAGAAAAGAACCGCAAAGGTCTTAACTATTATGTCAAGAAAGGCTATGATGCGGTTTACAACGCATTGTTGGGCAAATATGTCAAGGGCGTCAGCCGCTTCATCAAACGCCCTGTCTTGTCCTGGATCCTGCTGATCATCTTCTGCATCGGCATGGCATGGCTGATGAAAACGGCGCAGAAAGACCTGGTGCCGCAGGAAGACCAGGGCTTCCTGATGGTCGACGTCACGCTGGCCTCCGGCACATATCTGAACGAGACGGAGGCGGCGGTCGAAAAACTGGAGGATTTTGTCCGCACGCTGGACGACACGGAACTGGTGGGCGGTATCACCGGCTACTCCATGATGAACGGCGGTGGCGGTACCAACTATGCCACCCTGATGGTACGCCTGAAAAACTGGGATGAGCGTAAATTCTACAGTATCCTGGATGTGCAGCAAAAAATCGCCGTCTGGGCCATGGTGAACATGCCGGAAGCGGATGTCACGCCCTACCAGATGCCGCAGATTCCGGGATACGGCTCCGGTTCCATGATGGAGCTGAATATCCAGGACCGTTCCGGAACGGACGACAACGCGACCTTCATCGCCCTGTGCAGCGAATTTGCCCAGAAGCTGCAGCAGCGTCCCGAGGTCTCCTTCGCCCTGGCTTCCTATGCTGCCGATTACCCGAAATACAAACTCGACATCGACGTGGCCGCCTGCAAACGCAAGGGCGTCTCTCCGCAGACCGTCATCTCGACGATCGGCATCAACCTGGCCGGAACCTATATCGGCAACTACATCCAGTTCGGGAAGGTCTATCAGGTGCTCGTCGAAGCGGGCGCCGACTATCGGATGGAGCCGAGCGTACTCAACGGCATCTATGTGCAGGTGGGCGATAAGATGACGCCGGTATCGGAGTTCGTCACCCTTACCAAAACCATGGGTCCCGCCCAGGAACGCCGGTTCAACCTGTTCCCCTGCTACAATATGAACGTTATGCCGGCCACCGGTTATACCACGTCGCACGTACGTACGGCCATCGCCGAACTGATGGAAGAAGTCTTTCCGGAAGGCTATGGCTATGAGTACGGCGGCATGGCACGCGAGGAGGCTGTCAACGCCCAGTCGAATGACACCGCCATCATCTATGGCATCGCCGTGCTGCTGATCTACCTCATCCTCGCCTGTCTCTACAACTCCCTGTTCATCCCGTTTGCCGTGCTGCTCTCGATCCCGTTCGGCATCTTCGGCGCCTATCTGGTGGTCCGTCCGCTGGAATCCCTGATGGGCGTGGGCGTCAACGTCTATGTGCAGACGGGTGTGATCATGCTGATGGGCCTGGTCGCCAAGACGGCCATCCTGATCACCGAGTTTGCCGTGCAGAAACGGTCGGTCTATGATGCGGCCGTCGGCGCCTGCAACGACCGTCTGCGTCCGATCCTGATGACCGTCCTGACGATGTTCATCGGCATGATCCCGCTCATCATCGAAGGCGGGGCTGGCGCTGTGGGCAACAAGTCGTTGTCCATCTGTGTGGTGGGCGGTATGGCCGTGGGCATCTTGGCCATCCTGTTCGTCACACCGGCCCTGTATATTTTCTTCCAGAAAGTGCATGAGCGATTAACCCCGGATAAGGAAGTTGAGTGACCCGATAAAAAAGTATTTCCATGAAAAAGTTCTATCATATCATACTTTGGGCCGGAATCCTGCTGCTCCCGTGCTGCTCCATCTATCAGAAATATGAATCCAGCGCCACCGTTCCGGATCAGGTGATGGGCGATATCGTCGATCTGCGGGATACGGTATCTGTCGCCAGCATGGACTGGCATGATCTGTTCCAGGATCCCCTGCTGCAGCAGCTGATCGAGAAGGCACTGGCCAACAATACCGACATGCGTACGGCGCAGCTTTCCATCGAACAGGTCCAGAACGAAGTCAAGGCCGCCCGATGGGGCTATGCCCCCACGCTGGCGCTGACACCGCAGGCTACCTATCAATCTTTGGGAGGACAAAACAGCCTGAATGTTACGCTTCCCGTTTCCGCAAGCTGGCAGTTGGGTATTTTCGGGCAGACCCGAAGTAAGATCCGAAAGGCCAAAGCACAACAAGCCTACGCCGAAGACTACAAACAGGCCGTCCAGGTGAACCTGGCCGCCCATGTCGCCGATCTCTATTACACCCTGGCCATGCTGGACCGCCAGCTCGAGATTGCCGAGCAGACGGAAATCCTGTGGACAGAATCGCTCAACACCGCCCGCTCCCTGTATGAGGCCGGCATTTTCCAGAGTCCTGCCGTCTATCAGATGGAGGCCTCGCTGGCCAGCATCCGCACCGAAATCGTTGATTTGCGCTACAGCATCCTGCTGACGGAAGCCTCGCTCTGCCAGCTGCTGGCCGAACCGCCCCATCGCATTGAGCGGTCCGCACTCGCCTCTTTCCAGGTCCCCGAGCAGATCCACGTCGGGCTTCCGATCCGCCTGCTCGCCGCCCGCCCCGATGTCCGGATGGCCGAACACAACATGGAGATCGCCTATTACGGCACCCAACAGGCCCGTCAGGCCTTTTTCCCCAGCATCAGCATTGACGGCCTCTTCGGCCTGGGTTCCGTCAATCCGGCCCTGATGCTGGGCCAGGCGGTGGCTTCGCTGGCGCAGCCTGTCTTTGCCGGCGGAAAACTCAATGCACAACTGAAGAACGCCAAGGCTGAACAGGAAAAAGCACAGTTGGAATTCGTCCAGACGCTGATCGATGCGGGCAACGAAGCCTATCTCTACCTGCACGCCTGCCGGACGGCCGAGGAGAAATCCGTGCATCTCGACACCCGTGTGAACGCGCTCCAGGAAGCTTTCCACGCGACGAGCGAGCTGATGAATCATGGCTCTACCACCTATTTGGAAGTGCTCACGGCGCAGGAATCCCTGCTGGCGGCACAACTCGAGCAGGTCAGCAACCAATATGACCTCGTCGTGTCTCTGGTCGATCTGTACTCAGCGCTGGGCGGCTTCGGACAATAAGGATGAAACGTTTCCTGACAGTTGTATCGGCCCTGCTGCTCTGCGTCACAACGGCCTGGGGGCAGAAGATGACGCGGGCGCAGTATATTGAAAAATATGCCGCGACAGCAGTGCGCGAGATGAAGGCAACGGGCATTCCGGCCAGCATCACGCTGGCACAGGGCTGTCTGGAGTCGGGCAACGGCAACAGCACCCTGGCCACCCAGGCCAACAACCATTTCGGCATCAAGTGCCACAACAACTGGAAAGGCAAGACCTACCACCAGGACGACGACGCCCGGAATGAATGCTTCCGCAGCTACCCCAGCGCCGACGCCTCGTTCCGCGACCACAGTGATTTCCTGCGCTACCGCGACCGCTACGCTTTCCTCTTCGAACTGGAGCCCACCGACTACAAGGGATGGGCCTACGGCCTGAAAAAAGCTGGCTACGCCACGGACCCGACCTATGCCAACAGACTCATCCAGATCATTGAAGAGAACGAACTCTGGCGCTACGACCAGCTCGACCCCGTCGCCCGGCAGGAGCTCCCGCCCCCCCCGATGCAGGCTGAGACCAGCGCCAAGTTCAAGCCCCTCCCCGGCCATAAGCTCTACGCCGTATCCCTCTCCCGCGAGATCCGCACGACCAACGGCGTGCCGTATATCCGCGCCCGCCAGGGCGACACCTACGCCGGCCTGGCCAAGGAATACAACCTGTTCACCCGCGAGCTCCTCAGCTTCAATGACCGCAGCAGCCGCAAAACTGCCCTGCAGGAAGGGGAAGTCGTGTATCTCGAAGCCAAAAAGCGCGAAAGCGCCCCGAACCTCGACAAGCATGTCGTGGAACAGGGCGAGACCATGCACCAGCTGGCCCAGCGCTATGCGGTGAAAATGAAGAAACTTTACCAGTACAACAACCTGCGCCCGGGCTCCGAGCCGGAACCCGGCACCATCCTTCTCCTTCGCAAACCCAGATGAAAGCTTCGACCCGAAACGCCCTGTGGATCACGCTTGCCCTCATCGCCGTGGGCATCCTGGCCGCCCTCAACTTCTACGGCACGTTCTATTACAACAATGTCGCAAAGCTGGAGAAACAGCCGGAGATCCAGATTCCCCGCGATTTCAGCTTCGACCAGCTGATGGATGCCGTGCTGCAGAGCGGTGCCATCGACAACCCCAAGACCTTCCAGCGGGCCGCCCGCTTCATGAAACTCAAAGACCGGTTCCGGCCCGGTCTCTACCGCTTCAAGCCCGGCTTGGGCAACAAGGCCATCGTGCGCACACTGCAGAAGGGTTGGCAGACGCCGGTGCGGCTGGTGATCCCAGGTTACTTCCGCAGCCTCGACCGCTTCGCGGACTTCCTGGGTGAGCAGCTGGAAGCTTCCGCAGACGACTTCCAGGCAGCCTTGAGCGATCCGCAGAACGCCGCCCGCTACGGCTTCACGCCCGAAACCTTCATCGGGATGTTCATCCCCAATACCTATGAAGTATGGTGGACCGTCACGCCCGACGACTTCCTGGAGCGCATGCACCAGGAATACCTGAAGTTCTGGACGCCCGAACGCGACGCCAAGGCCGCTGCCATGGGCCTGACACGGCAGGAAGTCAGTACCCTGGCCTCCATCGTGATCGAAGAGAGCAAATACGAGCCGGAACTGCCCCGCATCGCCGGCGTCTACGTCAACCGCCTCAACAAGGACATGCCGCTGCAGGCCGACCCCACCGTCATCTTTGCCGTGGGCGACCCGACGCTCAAGCGCGTGCTCAACAAGCACCTGGAGATCGATTCCCCGTACAACACCTACAAATACGCCGGCCTTCCTCCGGGGCCCATCACCATGCCGCCCGTGGCCGCCATCGACGCCGTGCTGAACTACGAGCACCACGACTATCTCTATTTCTGCGCCAAGGACAGTTTCGACGGCCAGCATGTCTTCGCCAAGACATTGTCGGCACACAATGAAAATGCCCGCCGTTACCAGCGGGCACTCAGTGCAGAAATGCGGGCTAAGGCAGCACGGGGAAATCCCCAGACCAGTTATTGACGATCTTCAGGGCTTCCTGGAACGCCGCGTCCTCCCGGTTGATCACCTGCCAGTAGGCCGGCGTGCCCAGCGCGCTGCGGGCCAGCAGGGCTTTCAGGCGAAGCTTGAGCAGGGGCGTCGCCACCTGCAATTCCTCGTCACTCTCCGGTTCCAGGCCTTTCGTCTTGAAAAAGGCGATCATTTCGTCGAAGACGGCCGGCTCCATGGTTTGCCACTTGCCGTCAAAATCGGAGATATCCTTCGATGCCAGCGCATCACGGTGCTTGTCGGCATAGTCATAGAAAAATTCCGACAACAAACCGGCATTGATGGCGCGCAGGACATAGCGATTGATGCCTGTCGTGTCGTAGGGCACGAAAACGTCGGGCATGATGCCACCACCGCCATAGACCGTTCGGCCCAGTCGCAGCGTTTTGTATTTCAGGGAATCGGGGAACGAAATGCTGTCAGCGCTGAACGACTCGCCGTGCGCATAGCGCTCGCGGGCCTGTTGGTAATAATCCTGTCGCTTGCCCTTCTCATAGGGCGATTGCACCACGCGGCCGCTGGGCGTGTGGTAGCGCGCCACAGTCAAACGCATCTCCGAGCCGTCGGACAAACGATAGGACTGTTGCACCAAACCCTTGCCGAAGGTACGGCGTCCGACAATCACCGCCCTGTCCCAATCCTGCAGGGCGCCGGCCAGGATTTCACTGGCACTGGCGCTGTCTTCGTCGACGAGCACGACCAACGGACCTTCCACATAGACACCGTCAGCGCGCGCACGTTCCACCCGATCCACGCCATTCCCCTCCATGCGAACAATCTCCTGCCCGTCTTTCAGGAACAGGTTGGCCAGGATGGTGGCAATATGCATGAAGCCGCCGCCATTCCCGCGCAGGTCGATGATGATCCCCTTGGGAAGCTTTTCGGAGGTGTTGCGCAGTGCATCCAGGAACTCTTCGGCCGAGTTCTGGGCAAAACGGCTGAGCTTGATGTAGACCACTCCCGGCTCAGACATATAGGCTGCATCGATACTCTCCAGCGGAATCGTGTCGCGGCGGATCACGTATTCCCGTTCCTGGCCGTCACGCAGGGCCGTCACAGTCACATAACTACCCTTGGGACCGCGCAGGCGCGGCTTCATCTCCTCGGCAGGAAGGCCGACACCGGCCACCGTCTCGCCGTCGATGGCTACGATCTTGTCGCCGGGCCTGAGGCCCACTGCTTCAGACGGCCCACCCACAACCACCGCCTGGATGGTCAGCGTATCGTAAAGCATCACGTATTCGATACCCACGCCTTCGAACGAGCCTTCCAGCTGTTCATTGGCCGCACTGACTTTCGAGGCCGGGATATAGGTGGAATGCGGATCGAGTTGTTCCATCAGCCCCATCATCATGGCATCGACGGCCTTGTCGAAATCGACGGTATCGACATAGCGGGTCTGGATGTAGAAAAGGGCGCTGGCAATCTTCTCGGCATTGCGGCGCATGGAAGAGATCTGCGCCTGCAGGGGCAACTGGCAGAGAAGCAGCAAGGCGATGATACAGAGACGTTTCATACTTCAAATATTTTTCCTTCTTCGGCGAGCCAGGTCTCGGGGAAAACCTCGCGGGCCTGCGAAAGCAGCAGGTTCAGGTCCTGGTAGCGGGAGGAGAAATGGCCGAGGACCAGTTTCTTCGCGCCCGCATCCGCAGCGACCTGTGCCGCTTCGCGCGCCGTTGAATGGAACATTTTGTGTGCCAAATCGACGTGTTCGTCGGCAAAAGTGGCTTCGTGGTAGATCAGGTCGGTTCCCTTCAGCCATTCAGCCTCTTCCGGAAACACCGCCGTATCGCTGCAGTACGCCGCCGACTGGCCGGTCTTCAGCCAGACGATGCGGTAACCGAAGCAGTCGATGCGGTGCTGCAGCGGGAAGGCCCAGACCTCGCAGTTGCGCAGCGCGATGATGCGCTCCGGCTCTTTCATTGTGAGCGGAATATGGTGGATCTCATACTTCACCCCTTCCCCGAAATGACCGAGGAAGAAGTGAAGGATGGAGCCAAAATCCCGCGGGGCGTAGATGTAGAGCGGTGCCGTGCGGCCGTCTAGCGCCATGGTCGAAAGCATCCCGAAGATCCCGAAAATATGGTCACCGTGGAGGTGGGAGATCAGGATATTGTCGAGCCGTGCTTTCGAAATCTTGTAGCGCTTGAGCTGCACCTGGGCATTCTCACCGCAGTCGACCAAAAACAAGCGCCCATGCAGGTTGAATACGTGGGCGCTTTGGTGTTGGTCAACCATCGGCCGTGCGGATGCCGTGCCAAGGGTTGTGAGCGTGAAATTCACTACTTGCTCGCTTTTTCTTCGGCTTCGAGGCGGCTCTTGAGGTCAGCCAGGTCGGAGATGTCACCGAGGGTGGTCTTCTCCAGGTTGTCCTTGAGCTTGCGGACGGCCTTCTGCGTGGAGTTGGCCTCAGCGTCTTTCTCGCGGGCTTCCTTCTTGGCCTCTTCGCGTTTGGCCTCTTCGAACGTACGGGTGTGCGAGAGGGTGATCTTCTTGCTGCCCTTGTTGAACTCGGTCACCTTGAACGGGAGCTTCTCGCCTTCCTTGGCGGTGGTGCCGTCTTCCTTGACCAGGTTGCGGTTCGAGCAGAAGCCCGTCACGCCGTCGGCGAGGGTGATGGTAGCGCCCTTGTCAACAATAGCGGTCACGGTACCCTCGTGGACGGAACCCACGGAGTAGGTGTTCTCGTACTCGTTCCAGGGGTTCTCTTCGAGCTGCTTGTGGCCGAGGCTCAGACGACGGTTCTCCTGGTCGACTTCGAGGACCACGACCTCGATCGGCTCACCGATGGAGGTGAACTCGGACGGGTGTTTGATCTTCTTGGTCCAGCTCAGGTCGCTGATGTGGACCAGACCGTCAACACCTTCTTCCAGTTCCACGAACACACCGAAGTTGGTGAAGTTGCGGACCGTAGCGGTATGCTTCGAGTTGATGGGATATTTCTCGGTGATGGTAGCCCACGGATCCGGTTTCAGCTGTTTGATACCGAGGCTCATCTTGCGCTCCTCGCGGTCGAGGGTGAGGATCACGGCCTCCACCTCTTCGCCCACCTTGAGGAAATCCTGTGCGCTGCGCAGGTGCAGGCTCCAGCTCATTTCGGAGACGTGGATCAGACCTTCGACGCCCGGCTGCACTTCGACGAATGCACCGTAGTCGGCGATGACCACCACTTTGCCTTTCACCTTGTCGCCCACCTTGAGGTTCGGGTCGAGGGCGTCCCAAGGGTGCGGGTTGAGCTGCTTCAGACCGAGGGCGATGCGCTTCTTCGTGTCGTCGAAGTCGAGGATCACCACGTTGATCTTCTGGTCGAGGGAAACCACTTCTTCCGGATGGTTGATGCGGCCCCAGCTCAGGTCGGTGATGTGGATCAGACCGTCCACACCGCCCAGGTCGACGAACACACCGTAGGAAGTGATGTTCTTGACCGTGCCTTCCAGCACCTGGCCTTTCTCGAGCTTGCCGATGATGTCGGCCTTCTGGGCCTCGATCTCAGCCTCGATGAGGGCTTTGTGGGAAACGACCACGTTGCGGAATTCCTGGTTGATCTTGACGATCTTGAATTCCATGGTCTTGTTGACATACACATCGTAGTCGCGGATGGGCTTCACGTCGATCTGGCTGCCCGGGAGGAAGGCCTCGATGCCGAACACATCGACGATCATGCCACCCTTCGTGCGGCATTTGATGTAACCTTTGACGATTTCGTCTTTCTCGAAGGCTTCGTTGACACGGTCCCAGGACTTGACGGCGCGGGCGCGCTTGTGGGAGAGGATCAGCTGGCCTTTCTTGTCCTCAGCGTTCTCCACGTACACTTCCACGGTATCGCCGACGGCGAGGTCCGGGTTGTAGCGGAATTCGTTGATGCTGATGACACCTTCGCTCTTGTAACCGATGTTGACGATTACTTCGCGCTTGTTGATGGAGGTAACAGTACCTTCCACGACCTCATTTTCGTTGATACGGCTGAGGCTCTTGCTGTAACTTTCTTC
>CAJODQ010000033.1 GCA_905233345.1 uncultured Bacteroidales bacterium | reverse complement strand
ACCTCCTTATAATACCTCAGGGGCCAGTGAAACAATTTTCATATAGTTTTCGCGAAGCTCGCGGGCCACGGGGCCGAAGATACGGGTACCGACGACCTCATCCTGCTTGGTCAGGAGCACGCAAGCGTTGTCGTCGAAACGGATATAGGAACCGTCGGCGCGACGGATTTCCTTCTTGGTGCGGACGACGACTGCATTGGAAACAGAGCCCTTCTTGGCGTTGCCGCCCGGAATGGCGCTCTTGACGGCGACGACAATCTTGTCGCCGACAGTGGCATAACGGTGGCGGGTACCACCGAGGACGCGGATGCAGAGAACCTCTTTCGCACCCGAGTTGTCAGCCACCAACAAACGTGATTCTTGCTGTATCATGTTATTTGACTTTTTCTACGATTTCTACTAATCTCCAACGTTTGGTCTTGCTCAGCGGGCGGGTTTCCATGATGCGCACGGTATCGCCTTCGCTGCACTCGTTCTTGTCATCCTGGGCGACGAACTTCGTGGTTTTGTTCACGAATTTGCCGTAGATCGGATGTTTCTCTTTCGTCTTGACAGCAACTACAATAGACTTATCCATCTTGTTGCTGACCACGATGCCGATTCTTTCTTTACGAAGATTTCTTTCCATGGGACAATTTCTATTTTAGTTCTGTTTCTCTTTTTCTGCGAGGACAGTCATCATGCGGGCCACGTCAGCTTTGGCTTTCTTGATGACGGAGGTGTCTTCCAGCGGAGAGATCACGTGGTTCATCTTCATTTTGTTGAGATTCTGCTTCTCAACTTCGAGACGCTCGCGCAGGTCTTTCACTGCCATCTCTTCGATTTCTTTTCTTTTCATAATCTGCTCTGCTAAAAGATTATTCAACATAGTCGCGACGAACGACGAACTTGGTGGTGATCGGGAGCTTCTGGGCACCGAGGCGGAGTGCTTCCTTAGCGACCTCCATCGGAACGCCTTCGGCTTCGATGATCATGCGGCCCGGAGTGATGGGCGCCACGAAACCTTCGGGATTACCTTTACCCTTACCCATACGGACCTCAGCCGGCTTCTTGGTATAGGGCTTATCCGGGAATACGCGGATCCAGATCTTACCTTCACGTTTCATGTAACGGACGACAGCCTGACGGGCAGCTTCGATCTGCTGACCGGTGAGCCAGCAGCTCTCCATGGTCTTGATGCCGAAGGAACCGAAGGCCAACTGGTTGCCACGCTGGGCGATACCTTTCATGCGGCCTTTCTGCTGTCTTCTGAACTTGGTTTTCTTAGGTTGTAACATAGCCTTATTACTTTAATTATACCTTAAACTTCTAATTGTCAATGTCTTAGCATACTTCGGGCATAAGACACAGGGTTGCAAAGGTACACAAAAAAATCAAATACCAAAAACTTTTTCGAATTTTTCGACAAAAATTTTTGGTACTTAACTTCCTGACAAAACAGGACGTTACGTGAAGTGAAAAGGAATCGTTCCCGTGCGTTTTCGACCGCACGGAAAAACTGCTAACTAGAGAACAAATAGAGCAGCAGGTCGAGGAAGATGTGCCCCGCTTCGTCGTAGTGCGACCCGTCGCGGGAACGGAGATAGCGCTTCTGGGGGAAGGAGCCTTTCAGTTGCGAATACAAGCGGTCGGAGCAGGCGACGGAAACGATCTTGTCTTCAGCGGAATGCCGCATCCAGACCAGCAGGCTGCCGGGCAGGCGGACGTCCGACACGTCGTTCGACAAAAAGGACAGCAGCGAGAACAGGCGCTGGATGTCGGCGTTGTATCCTTCCCGGAAAAAGTCCGGATGCAGATAGCCGTGGAGATCCACGCCGTAACGCGCAGCCAGGAGATTGGGGCTCTCCTCTCCGGAAGAGACCTCCTCCCAATGCGACAGCAGCTCCGGACGGAACAGCTGCGCAGGGTCAAGCCGGCCGTCACAATAAGCATTCAGGCTTCGCACGATGCCCGGATAGATCATATAATCCATCTCTCCCGTTCGCAAAGATGCCTCCAGGGCTTCCCGCGGATAATACGGGCCGCTTCCGAGAAAAAGGGCCCGGGGCCGCACCCCGAACTCGGGATGCTTCACATAGAGGCTGGCCAGCGACAGGGCGCCCGACGCGCCCAGCGAATACCCGAACACGACGCTTTTCCGAGGCAATTCCCGCCCGATGCAGGCGAAATATTCGGCCGCCGCCTTCCGCAGGTCGGCGCTCTGGCGCGCCACCATCTCGTTCATCAGGTAGCAGACCGGGAGGTCTTCGGTGATTCCATATCCGTATGTATCCGGAATCAGCGCCACATACCCCATCGTGGCCGGCGCGGCCGCCTCGGTGGAGAACAGCCAGTGGGTGCCCGCCATCGACTTTTCTTTGCATACGGGCGTCACTTCCACGACACCCTTGAAGGAGCCCCGCTCCGGATAGGCGATCAGTCCCGAAGCGTCAACGGGAGTCCCGTCGGGGCCGACGGTCCGGTAGCGCACCGCCACGAAGCGGCAGGGACGGCCCAGACGCTGCACCAGGCTGACGTGCCGGGCCAGCGCTGCCGTATCCATCATAGCGCCGTACTCCCGGAACAACTCGGAGATCATCTCGTCGGTCGAGCAATGCCTTTCGCGGAGGACGGAAACCAGCGTCTTGGGCGACTGGCCTCGCGCTTTTTCAACCGCCCGCATCACGCGGAGGAAATTGCCGCCCCAGAAGAGCTCGAGCTCCCGGTCGGTCCAGCCGCGGCGCAGGAGTTCGACCGTGATGTCCTTCATCTTCGAGGCGTCTTCCAGCCCGTTCATACCGCCGCCCCCGTCGAAATCGGTGCCGATGCCCACGTATTCCACGCCCACAAGGTTGCGGATGTACTCCACGTGGTCGCAGAACGTGCCGACGTTCACCTCGGCGTGCGGCAGCCAAGAGAGCGCCCAGCGGCCCGTGGTTACCTGGATCACGCCGCCCTTCGCAGCAATGGCGCGGATCTCGTCGTCGGTCAGGTTGCGCGGATGGTCTTTGATCGCGTACACGCACGAGTGCGAGCAGATAACAGGTGTCGTGCTGATTTCCAGGCAGTCGTAGAGCGTCTGCGTGGAGGCGTGCGAGCAGTCCACGATGATGCCCAGGCGGTTCATCTCGCGGACGAGTTCCCGGCCGAAGGGCGAGAGACCGCCCCAGGTCTTTTCGGGGTAGCGCGAGGCGTCGCACACGTCGTTGTCGTAGTTATGGCAAAGGGTGATAATGCGCGTGCCTAAGTCGTAGAAGTCCTGCAGCCGGCTGAGGTCCCGCCCGATGGGATAGGCGTTCTCCAGGCCCATCACCAGGCTGAGCCTGTGACGCTTCTTGTTGCGCTCGATATCCTTGACCGTCAGGGCGACAGCCGCCTCCTTCGGACGGGCGGCGATGTAGGCGCGGATGGCCTCCATCTGACCGCGGGCCTTCTCGAAAGCCGCCTCTTCGGAAGCCTCATCCAGCGGGCCTTGCCCCGTGAAGATGGGATAGAAACAGCAGTCCACCCGCCCTTCACGCAAACGCGGGAAAGAGGCCTGCACCTTGTCCAGATCGACGTCGGCCTTGATCAGTTCCAGCGCCGTGTCTGTATGTGTATCAATGGAAATGATGCGGTTGTGCAGTCGCTGTGCGCGCTTCTGCAGCGCTGCGTCATCGTCGGTCTGCGCGGTGAAGCCCAGTGCCGTGATAATCATCAATGCCGGCACCCATCGGATAAATCGTTTCATATCATCAAAGATACGCAGAACTTTGGTTTTCGCCAAACTGGCGCAATAATTATGGCCTCAGAAACCCTTGTGCGGCATTCTCCTTTGCTGCAAGCCCCGATTTCGGCCCTTGGCGCAACCTAAACCTCGTCAAAAGACCGTGAAACGCCTATCTTCTTGCGGCAATTGGGCGAAAAATATGTTAGCGATAACGTTCCGGGACAAGGATCTCGGGACGCGGCTTCCCGAAGATCATGTAGTAGAGGCTGTCGAATTCGCCGCGCTGCCAGTATCCCACCAACTCTTCCAGGTCTTTGTCTTCCCCATAGCGGTCGTAAGGCTGTTTGAGGTTGCCTTTGAAGAGTTTGGCCACACCCTGCCAGAAACTGGCCGTGGCGCCGCCCAGATAGTTTTTCAGGATGTAGTAGGGCGTCATGCCGCACTCCCGGTCGATAAGCCGGATCATCATCAGGCCCTGCTTGAGGGTCAGCTTGCGGAAGACCGGATCGAAATCCTTGAGCAGTTCCTCTTTTTTCCTGTTGAGGAACTTTTCCCGCTGGCGCCGCGTGAAGTTTTCCGCCGCAATGGTGCTGTCGGTCTCGTTGATGATCTGGCTGATCATCAGGGCGTAGGGATAGGCCTTGCTGAAATTGTGCACGCGCTTGTAGTATTTCACCCAGTCGCGCTTGTTCATGGTCTGGCGCGGGTGGATGACGGCGGGCGGAAGTTCGTCGATGAAAATGGTGTCCTGCCCGTTGACATAATACTCCATCACCTTGACTTCCCGCCGGTTGTCCTGGGCGGAGAGCGAAGGGGAGAACAGGGCCGCCAGCAAAAGAAGCGGCAGGATCCGGACTAGGTTTTTCATCGAAAATTGTGTAAATTTACGGATTAATCCGAAAAAGTGATGTTCGACCTTACAAATTTCACGCCGTGGGTGTTTTTCACCGATGCCGGGATCATCTGCGGACTGCTGCTCATCGGGAAGTTGCTCCGGGTGAAAATTCGGCTTATTCAGAAGCTCTTCATTCCGCCGAGCCTGCTGGCCGGTCTCCTGGGCCTGACCTTCGGCCCCAACGGGCTGGGCTGGCTGCCGCTCTCCAGCAACGTGGGCACCTATTCAGCCATCCTCATCGCCATTGTGTTCGCTGCGCTGCCCTTCTCCTCACCGCGCTTCAAGGTGAAAGATGTGGCCCGGCGGGTGGGCCCGATGTGGGCCTACTCGCAGTTCGGCATGCTGTTCCAGTGGGCGGTGATGGGCCTCTTCGGCCTGCTGGTGCTGCGGCTCATCTGGCCGGAGCTCAACCCGGCTTTCGGCGTGATGCTGCCGACGGGCTTCTATGGCGGACACGGCACGGCGGCGGCCATCGGCACGGCCTTTGACGGCCTGGGCTGGGATGAAGCTGCGAGCCTGGGCATGACTACCGCCACCATCGGCGTGATCGTGGCCATCCTGGGCGGCCTGCTCTTCATCAAGATGGCCACCCGGCGCGGCCAGACCTCTTACCTGGCCGATTTCAACGCGCTGCCCGACGAATACCGCAGCGGCCTGCTGCCTGAGGATAAGCGCGAACCCACGGCCATCGGCACCACTTCTCCCATCTCCATCGACTCCCATGTTTTCCATCTATCACTGGTGATCGTGGCTGCCTTCGGCGGCTATATGCTGAGCCGGGGCGTGAAACTGCTGTGGCCCGCGCTGGAGCTGCCGGTGTTCAGCTGCGCTTTCGTGGTCGGCATCCTCTTCAAGGGTGTGTTCAACCGCGTGGGTGCTGCCCGCTACATCGATCCGAAGACGACGGTGGGCATCAGCAGCTCGGCGACCGACCTGCTGGTGACCTGCGGCGTGGCCTCCATCAAGCTGGGGGTCGTGGTCAAATATGCGCTGCCGCTGATCGTACTGACGGTCGTCGGCATCGTGCTGACCATCTTTACGGTGTTCTGGTTCGGACGCCGGCTCAACCGCAAGGACTGGTTCGAGAAATCGATCTTCGCCTGGGGCTGGTGGACGGGCACCATGGCCATGGGCATCGCCCTGCTGCGCATCGTCGACCCGAAGATGGAGAGCAAGGCCATGGACGATTACGCGCTGGCTTACCTGCCCTGCGCGCCGGTTGAAATCCTGCTCATCACCTTCGTCCCCATTCTCTTTGCCGCCGGCGCCGGCCTCTGGCTCATGCTGGGCTGCCTGGTGCTGTCCACCCTGCTCATCTTCCTCGCCAAAAAACTAGGTTGGTGGAACAACAATAAGGTCAGAGGGTAAAGTAGTTTACCCCTTCCGACCAATCACCGATGACGTCGAGCACGCCGCCGCTCTCTACTTCCAGGTGGGCGGGCGAATGCCAGTGGCCGAAGATGTAGCGGTCGATGTGCCGGGTCTTGCCGAACTCATTGGCAAACTGATAGATGCCGGATTCCTTGTCAACCTTGATGCCGCGGTCGGGATGGTGTTTCTTGCTCTGGGCCGACCAGGCGTGGGCCAGCTTGAAGACCCAGCGCGGATGCACAGCCCGCAACAGGGCGATCAGCGCGCGGTTGCGGAACAAGTGGAACACGATCCAGGATTTGGCATCGCGGCAGCCCAGGGTGTCGCCGTGGCCGATGCAGACCTGCTCTCCGCCCAGTTCCATCACCCGATATGGCTCTCGGACGACCTGCACGTCGAGTTCTTTCTCGAAATAATCGGTCAGCCACCAGTCGTGGTTGCCGCGGAAATACCACACGTCCATTCGCTCCGCCACCTCGGCAATGGCCGCCAGCGCGCGCACGTTGCCCCGGGGCACCACGTCTTTGTAGTCCACCCAAAAATCGAAGATGTCGCCCAACAGGAAAAGCCCCTTCGCATCGGCCGGAATCCCCTTGAGAAAGTCCACGAACAGGCGCTCCTTCTTCCCGTCCGAATCGGGCCGGCCCAGGTGCAGGTCGCAGACAAAATAGTATTTTCCGGTATCGGCCATGAGGCGGCTGCAAGGCTTAGAGGGTAGAGATGATGCAGGCCAGGCCTACCAGTGCGCAGTACAGCGCGAACCAGCGGAGTTTCGCCTTCTTGACGATGGCAATCATGAACTTGCACGCAAAGAGTCCCGATACGAACGCGGCAGCGAAGCCCAACAGCAGAGGCAGCATACCCACGCTGCTCTGACCGAAGTCACCGCCCACCACGTCGAGGAAGGCCTCTCCCAGGATCGGGATCAGCACCATCAGGAACGAGAAGCGCGTGACTTCTTCTTTCTTCACGCCGCAGAGCAGGCCCGTGGCAATGGTCGAGCCGCTGCGCGAGAGGCCCGGAACGACCGCGACCGCCTGCGCCACACCCATCCAGAGTGCGGATTTCCAGGTCACCTTGCCACCTTCGCCGCCCCGGCGGGCGGCCAGGGTCTCAGAGAGGAAGAGCAGCATCGCCGTCACGAGGAGGGCAAAGCCCACGACGAGCAGGCCACTGCCAAAGAGCGCCTCCACGCGATCTTTGAAGAACATGCCCACGATGAACACGGGCACCATCGACAGCAGGATCAGCAGGATGTAACGGGTCTCTGCATTCAGCTGAAACTTGAAGAGCCCCTGCAGCAGCTTGACGATGTCTTTCCAGAAGACGACGATCGTGGCCAGCACCGTGGCGGCATGCACCGCCACCTCGAAACTCAGGTCGGCGGTCTCGATGCCGAAGAGAGCCTTGCCAATGGCCAGATGGCCACTGCTGCTCACGGGCAGGAACTCCGTCAGTCCCTGGATGAGACCCAGGATGATGGCTTCAATCCAGCTCATTATTGCTCTTCTTCGTTCTTGGGTTTGCGCATGATGCCCACGATGATCACCGCGATGCCGATGCAGATGACGATCGGAGCCAGCACGATGCGGCGGGCGTTGAACATGTCAGGATTAAAGACGTTCGGGTCGGACGAGCCGCCGCCGAGCATCAGCACGAAACCGAGCACCATCACCAGCAGACCGATGCCGATCAGGCGCACATTTTTGGAAGGCATGGAAAAATTTGCCATGGAAATTCGTATAAAGCTAATAATATAAATCGTCTTTGCTGCTGAAAGCCACACGGTTGACCACCAGCAGGGTCGAGATCACGCAGATCAGGATACCCACCACGACCGTTCCGGCCAGCACCGCCCACACGAGCCGCATGTCCAGGATCATGTTGAGCAGTTCGGAGTCCCGGCTCAGGTAGCGGATCACCCCGTAGAGGATGCCGGCGGCAATCATGCCCGCCACGGCGCCCTGGGCCACCGCCTGCCTGAGGAAGGGCCGCGCGATGAAAGAGCGCTTGGCGCCCACCAGGCTCATGGTGTAGATGGTGAAGCGACGCGCGTAAAGGTTGAGCCGCACGGTATTGTTGATCAAGGCGAAGGAGATGACCAGCAGCAGCACGATCACCACGCCCAGCACCACGCTGATGCTGCGCAGGTTGGTGTTGAGCCGATCCACCAGGGTCTCCTGGTAGACCACCTCCTCCACGTGCCGGTTTTCGAGCAATTTTGCCTTCACCCACTCCAGCGAGTCTTTGGTGATGTAGTCGCCGTTGAGTTTCAGGTCGATCGAGATGGGGATGGGCGAGCTGTTGAAGACCGAGAGGAAATCGTCGCCCAGCAGGCTTTTCATTTCCTCGGCGCCCTCCTCCTTCGAGATGAAGCGGCTTTCCTTCACATAGGGACGGGTAGCCAGGTCTTCGGCCAGGGCGCGGCCTTCCTTTTCAGTGGTCGACTGCTTCAGCATGACCGACACCGCCATGTTCTCTTTGAACCAGCGGGCCAGACCCCCTGCATTCACGGCGAAAACCGCGGCGGTCGCCATCAGGACGAGCACCAGCGAAATGCTGATGACCGAGGTGATGTAGGAACGGATCAACCGCTTGTGTACTATATTTTTACCCTTGGCTACCATTTTCAGGACAGGTTGCAAAGATAATCAATTTTTTTTGTTACCTTTGTATCGAATTTGCCTTAAACCGACTTTGAAGATGGAAGAACCCGTAAGAGTACTGTTCGTGAACTCCGAGATCTTCCCCTATATGCCTGAAACAGACATATCTGTGCTCGGAAGATATCTTCCGCAGGGGATCCAGGAGGGCGGCAAGGAGATACGCTCCTTCATGCCGCGCTTCGGCACGATCAACGAACGCCGCAACCAGCTGCATGAGGTCATCCGCCTCTCCGGCATGAATCTCATCATCAACAATGCCGACCGTCCGCTGGTCATCAAGGTTTCCTCCATCTCATCCGCCCGGATGCAGGTCTACTTCATCGACAACGAAGACTACTTCCATCGCAAATTCATCTACCAGGACGCAGAAGGCAAAGATTTCAAAGACAACGACGAACGGGCCATCTTCTTCGCGCGGGGCGTGCTCGAGACCGTCAAGAAACTCCGCTGGAAACCCGACATCGTGCATTGTCAGGGCTGGATCTCCCACTTCCTGCCCGTGTACCTGAAGAAGGTCTACCACGACGACCCCATCTTCACCGACGCCAAGGTGGTGCTCTCGCTCTACAACGAGATGCTCGACACCCGCCTGAGCGACAATGTCGTCGACAAGGTGGCCACCGGCAGCCTTGTGGCGGACGATGTGGCCGTACTGGCCGACCCTGCTGGCATAAATCTTGCGAAGTTGGCCATCCAGTATGCCGACGGCGTGATCGCCGGTGTTCCGGAAGTCGATCCGCGCCTGATGGAGGCCGCCCGGAAACAGGGCCTTCCCGTCCTGTCCTACGTGCCCGTCAGCAAAGAGGGCGGACCCTACGTCCAGGCTTACAACCAATTTTACGACGACCTGTTAAAAAGATAAGCGATAAGAGATGAAAAAAACAGGGGTTTCCTTCGGACTGGCAGCGCTGCTGACTATGTCCTGCCTCGTTTCCTGCATTACCAAAGACTATACGATGGGCTCCGCCCTGGTGCCCGCCAACCAGGATATCAGTATCCACACCGCCACCTTCGCCGTCCCTGTCGGACTTAAGATGGCCGACAGCCTGCAGACGGCCGTCAGCCAGAGCGCCACGGTCGGCACCATTCGCACCGATCTGTACGGGCTCTACCGCAGCGACGCCGCCATGGCGGTGACCGCCGCCGTGGACTCCATCGACTGGGGCAAGAATCCCACCGTCGAGCACATAACCCTGTACCTCGTCGGTGACACCGCCATGGTCGTCAAGCCCAGCGATCGCCACATTCCGCAGAACATCTATGTGCACCGCCTGAATGTCGTGCTCGATTCCACGATGATCTTCAACAACAGCCTCACGGCCGCCGACTACGATCCGGAACTCCTTTCGGTGGGCGGCCTGGTGTACAACGGCAGTGGCTCCTACACCGTGGAACTCAATCCGGAACTGGGCGAGGAGCTCCTGAAGATTCCGATGGAAACGATGAACGACGACGAAGCCTTCATGGAGAAATTCAAGGGCCTGTATCTCCGTTGCGACGACCCGGTGGAAGGCACGGAAGGCGGACGCCTCAACACCTTCGACTTGTCCTCCTCATACATCAACATCTCGTATGCCTATGATGACGAAGATGGCAACCGCCGCATCACTTCCAACAATTTCATGCTGGGCGAGTACTACAGCGTCAACATCTGCTCGTCCGGAGCCCGCGAACTGGAACAGTCCCTGGCCGCCGACGCCCTCTTCATGGAAGGTACCTGCGGCATCAAGCCGTATATCCGTGCTGCCGCGCTCCGCAAAATCATGGAGGATTTCGCTGCCATGGAAACCATCGGCGTGCCCCTCGACCGGGTGCTCATCGCCAAGGCCATCCTTGTCTTCCCCTTCGAGTACTTCGGCAACGCCCGGCAGTTCGACTATTACGCGCCGACGCTCTATGCGTGCCAGCGCGTGAAAAACAGCAGCACGAACCTCACCCGCTATGAGCCCATCGATGAGATCGAGGACGACTCCTTCGAATCGGGCGATATCGACCGTTCCAACCTCAACTACACGATCAACATCAGCCTGTATCTCCAGGATCTCATCAGCTGCGATGCGAACTGTATCACGAGCGAAGACGACCTCTGGATCATGCCGACCGTCAGCGTCTACAACTCCTATACGTCGGCAACCTACTACTACGCGGACTACCGCTACTACACGCTGAGCCAACTCAACGGCACGGCCGAAGCGCGTCACCCTGTGCTCAAGCTGACGTACGCAATCCTGAAATAATTCTGATTTTTACAGCGCCTGGAAAGCCAGGCAGGCGTTCTGCCCGCCGAAACCGAAGTTGTTGCTGAGCGCAACCCGGACTTTGCGTTCCTGGCGCTCGTTGAGCGTGAGGTTGAGCCGGTAGTCGATCTGCGGGTCTTCGTGCCGGAAATTGATGGTCGGCGGAATCACGCCGTCCTGGATGGCATGGATGCAGGCCAGGGCTTCCACAGCGCCCGCTGCACCCATCATGTGCCCGGTCATGGACTTGGTGGAACTGATGTTCACCCGGTAAGCCGCGTCGCCGAAGACGCGCTGGATGGCCCGAAGTTCGGCCAGGTCGCCCAGCGGCGTGGAAGTGCCGTGGGCGTTGATGTAATCCACGTCGACCGGGGTCAGGCCCGCTTCGCGGAGCGCGAGTTCCATGGCATCGCCCGCACTCTCGCCGTCCTCGCGCGGTGCGGTGATGTGCCAGGCGTCGCAAGTCATGCCGAAGCCCGCGATCTCGCAATAGATGTGCGCGCCGCGGCGCAGGGCGTGTTCGTATTCCTCGACGATGAGGATGGCAGCCCCCTCTCCCATCACAAAGCCGTCACGCGTGCCGTCGAACGGGCGCGAGGCGGTGCTGTATTCGTCGTTGTTGGTGGAAAGGGCGTGGGCCGCATTGAAACCGCCGATGCCGGGGATGGCGATCGGGGCCTCGGTACCGCCTGAAACCATGATGTCGGCGCGGCCCAGCTGAATCTGGGAAGCGGCGGTCAGGATGGCATGGGCCGAAGTGGCGCAGGCCGAAGACACGCCGAAATTGGGGCCACGGAAGCCGAATTTCAGGGCGATGTGGCCCGATGCGATGTTGGTGATGAACTTGGGAACCAGGAAGGGGCTGAAACGCGGATAGTCGTTTTCAAAAAAGCCCTCCATCTCATCGGTGAAAGTGACGATGCCGCCGACACCGGAGCCGACGACTACGCCGATCCGCCGGAGGTCGGTCTTGTCCAGGTCGAGTTGACTGTCCTTGACCGCCTCGGCAGCGGCAATCATCGCATATTGTGTGAAAGGATCGGTCCGGCGCGCTTCTTTGCGATCGTAGACCTCGGGGAATCCTTCCGGATTGAAATCCGGAATTTCACAGGCGAATTTTGTTTTGAAGTTGGTTGTGTCGAAACGGCTGATCAGGCGGGCGCCACTGACGCCCAGGTCCAGATTGTGGAAATACTCCGGGACGCTCTTGCCCAGAGGATTGATCGTGCCGATGCCGGTAATGACAACCCGCTTCACCCCGTCTTACTGAACGTTGGACTGGATGTAGTCGATGGCATCCTGGACGGTCGAGATCTTCTCGGCGACGTCGTCGGGGATGGTGATGTTGAACTCCTTCTCGAACTCCATGATCAGCTCGACAGTATCGAGCGAATCGGCGCCCAGGTCATTCTTGAAGCTGGCGGTAGGGGTCACCTCCGACTCTTCAGCGCCCAATTTATAGACAATGATCGAGATGACTTTCGAAGCAATATCTTCCATAATAAAACGTTTTGGTTATAGTATATTCGGCAAAGTAAGTAATTTTTGCGGAAAAACCCAAATTTTCATATATTTGTCATACTGAAAACAATCCACCATGTATAACGATTTTCAAAAGTATCTGGAAGCCGAGCTTCAGTCCATCCGCGAAGCCGGCTTGTACAAGGAAGAGCGTGTCATCACCTCCGCCCAGCAGGCAGCCATCAAGGTAGCCCCCGGGAAAGACGTCCTGAATTTCTGCGCCAACAACTACCTCGGGCTCGCCAACAGCAAAGAACTCGTGGAAGCAGCCAAGGAAGCCCTCGACACCCACGGCTACGGCATGTCGTCCGTCCGCTTCATCTGCGGCACCGGTGACCTGCACAAGGAGCTCGAGAAGAAGATCTCCGAGTTCTTCGGCACGGAAGACGCCATCCTCTACGCCTCCTGCTTCGATGCCAACGGCGGTGTGTTCGAGCCCCTGCTCGACGAGCACGACGCCATCATCTCCGACGCCCTGAACCACGCCTCCATCATCGACGGCGTGCGCCTGTGCAAGGCCCAGCGCTACCGCTACGCCAACGCCAACATGGAAGAACTGGAGAACTGCCTCAAGACGGCCCAGGCCCAGCGCCACCGCCTCATCGTGACCGACGGCGTGTTCTCGATGGACGGCAATGTCGCGCCGCTCGACCAGATCTACGCCCTGGCCACCAAATACAACGCCATGGTCATGGTCGATGAGAGCCACTCCGCCGGCGTGGTCGGCCGGACGGGCCGCGGCACCACCGAGCAGTTCAACCTGCGCGGCAAGATCGAGATCCTCACCGGCACCCTGGGCAAGAGCTTCGGCGGCGCCGTAGGCGGTTTCACCACCGGCAAGAAGGAGATCATCGCCATGCTGCGCCAGCGTTCGCGCCCGTATCTGTTCTCCAACTCGATTCCGCCGATGATTGCAGCGGCCGGCATCAAGATGTTCGAGATGATGAGCGCCACCAACAAGCTCCAGGACAAGCTCCACGCCAACACCGAATATTTCATCGGCCGCATGAAGGCCGCCGGCTTCGACATCAAGCCCACGCAGTCGGCCATCTGCGCCGTGATGCTCTACGACGCACCGCTCTCGCAGAAGATGGCGGCCCGCCTCCAGGAAGAGGGCATCTACGTCACCGGTTTCTACTATCCGGTGGTCCCGAAGGGCCAGGCCCGCATCCGCGTCCAGGTCTCGGCCGGCCACGAAAAAGAACACCTCGACAAATGTGTCGAGGCCTTCACCAAGATCGGCAAAGAACTTGGGGTGATCAAATAAAAAAAGCCGGCCACGAGGCCGGCTTTTTTATTGTCTCTCTTTCGATTACTCGTCGGTAAGGGAGAAGCGGTAGAAGGCAAGGATCTTCGCATCCTTGTCGGCGGCGGCAAGCACGTCCTTCACAGGGGTCTTGCCATCGCCCATCTGGTATTCCTGCTGCTCCAGGGTGCTCTCCTTGAAGAACTTCTGGACGCGGCCGGCGGCGATGTTCTGGATCATCTGCTCGGGCAGGTTGGCAGCCTTCTCGGCCGACACCTGGGCAATGATCTCGCGGGCTTTCTGCGCCATTTCCGGCGTCAGCCAACCCTTGGCGGTGTTGCTTTCGATGTGGTCTTCGCTGTCACAGTGAGCCGGGTTGATGCCAGCCTTCTTGAGGGCGTTCTCCACAGCCTTGCGCACCTGCTCTTCCTTGGTCTTCTCGATGGCGACCTGGCGCTCTTTCTCGACGACATCTGCCGGGCAGTCATCAGCGGAGACCGACACCGGGTTCATGGTCACAACCTGGATGGCGATACCTTTGGCGAGTTCCTCGTCGATGGGCTTGTTGAAAGCCACGATGGCGCCGAGCTTGCCGTTGGTGGAGTGAATATAGGAAGCCACGTAGGGAGCTTCGAGCTTGCCGTAGAAAGCGAGGGAGTGCTTCTCACCGCTCTTGCCGGTCTGCTGGGAGATGGCGTCTTCCACGGTCTCGCCGTTGGCGAGCTTGCAGGCCTTGAGGGCTTCGAGGTCAGCCGGGCAGGCAGCGATGGCAGCGTCAGCGATGGCGTCGGCCAGGGCCTGGAATTCGGCATTTTGCGACACGAAGTCGGTCTCGCAGCCGAGGCAGACGAGGATACCCTTGCCATTGGTCACGCGGGCCTTCACGGCACCTTCGGTGGTCTCGCGGTCAGCGCGTTTGGCGGCCACGAGCTTGCCTTTCTCACGGATAATTTCCTGTGCACGTTCGAAATCGCCTTCAGCCTCAACGAGGGCTTTCTTGCAATCCATCATGCCGGCACCGGTCATCTTGCGCAGTTTAGCGACATCTAATGCTTTGATTTCCATGGTGTGCGTGGGTTAAGGGTTACTCTTCGCTCTTGGTTTCAGCAGCTTCGGGAGCGGCTTCAGCCTTCGGGGCAGCGGCCTTGCGGGGACGCTTGGCAACCGGGGCGGCCTCTTCCTTGGCGGCAGGAGCCTCATCTTTCTCTTTTTCCTTCTCGATCCGACGATCTTCCAGACCTTCGGCAACGGCGTTGCACAGGGTCTCGGTGATGAGCTGGATGGATTTAGCCGCATCGTCATTGGCCGGAATCACATAATCAATCGTGGTCGGGTCGCAACATGTATCAACCATTGCGATAACGGGAATGTTCAGACGATTGGCTTCGCGGACGGCGTTGATCTCTTTCTGGACGTCCACGACGAAGATAGCGGAAGGAAGGCGGTTGAGGTCGGCGATGGAACCGAGGTTCTTCTCGAGTTTCGCACGCTGGCGCGAGATCTGGAGACGCTCGCGTTTGGCCAGGGTCTCAAAGGTACCGTCGGTCATCATCTTGTCGATGGTGTTCATCTTCTTGACGGCTTTGCGGATGGTGGGGAAGTTGGTGAGCATGCCACCGGCCCAGCGCTCGGTCACATACGGCATGTTGACCTTCTGTGCGCACTCCGCGACGATATCCTTGGCCTGTTTCTTGGTGGCCACGAACAGGATCTTGCGGCCTGCATGGGCAAGCTGCTTCATCACGTTCGCTGCCTCGTCTATCTTGACGACAGTTTTATGCAGGTCGATGATGTGGATCCCGTTTTTCTCCATGAAGATATACGGAGCCATTTTGGGATTCCATTTCCGCTTCAAGTGACCGAAGTGGACACCTGCATCGAGTAAGTCTTGGAAATTGGTTCTAGACATTGTTTGTTTTTTTAATTTTTTTGTTTTTCTCTTTTCTTCAATCCGGAGTAGCGGCTGTGCCGGTCTCCTGGATTTTCCGCAGCTGAACAAACGGTGGGTAGCCAGTGTGGATCCCTTCGTTTTGAATTCAGGCTGTGCAAATGTAAATCAGTGTCAAGTGACTAACGTTTGCTGAACTGGAAGCGTCTGCGAGCACCAGGCTGGCCCGGTTTCTTACGCTCGACTTCACGGGCGTCACGGGTCATGAAACCGTTCGACTTCAGGACGGGGCGGTAAGCTTCGGCGTCGACCTTGCAGAGAGCACGGGCGATACCGAGACGGATGGCCTCAGCCTGACCCTTGATACCGCCACCGTCGACGTTGATCTTCAGATCGAACTGGCCGAGGGTGTTGGTCAGGGCGAGCGGCTGGTTGACAATATACCTCAACGTGTCTTCCTTGAAGTATTCATCGAGGGGACGGTCGTTGATGGTGATATTGCCCGAACCGGCGTTCATATAGACGCGAGCAACTGCTGATTTACGTCTTCCAAGGGCGTTGATTACTTCCATTACTCTGTCTTAAATTTCGTTTAACGTGAGGGGTTTGGGTTGCTGAGCTTCGTGCGGATGCTCCGGACCTGCATACACATAGAGGTTGCGGAACAGTTCAGCACCGAGGCGGGTCTTCGGAAGCATTCCCTTGATGGCATGCTCCACGACAAAGGTCGGCTTGCGATCGAACATATCCTTGGGCGTAGCGAAACGCTGGCCTCCCGGATAACCGGTGTGGCGAACGTACACTTTGTCCGTCAGCTTCTTGCCCGTGAGGCGGATTTTGTCGGCGTTGACGATGATGACGTTGTCACCACAGTCCACGTGCGGCGTATAGTCCGGTTTGTTCTTGCCACGGAGGACAAGGGCAACGCGGGAAGCGAGACGACCCAGCACCTGATCGGTCGCATCAATAACGTACCATTCTTTCTTGANNNNTGGTCTTGTAGCTTAAAGTGTCCACTTTGTTGATTTTTAGGTTAATACTGTAAATTTGTTGCGATTCCCCGCTTTTTTGGGGGCTGCAAATTTACGAATTATTTTCAGTCCGGCAAATTAATTTTGCGAAAATGGCTTCTTCCTCAGGACTTTGGAAGACCTGTTCAATGGGCAGACAGAACAGGCGGGTGCGCACGTCGGCGCCAAGATGGGTGCAGTGCAGCAGCCGCATCGCGTCTTTCTCCGTGGTCAGGAGCACGGCGCGGGGATGGCGGCGCACGTAGTGGAACAGGGCACGCTGGTCGGCGCGCGAGAAGTTGTGATGGTCGCCGTAGCACTTGTGGTCGATGTGCGCATAGCGGTCAACCAGCTGGACGCGCAACGGGCGGTCGTCGGCCACGCCGGTGAAGAGATAGGCTTCCTGGGAATAGAGGTAACGCTTGTCGGCTTCCTCCGGGAAAACGGGCTGCGGCTCGGCGTAGCGGATGCTGGTGAAAAGCAGCGGCCGGGAAGGATTCAGGTGCAGGCGCTGCCGCATGGCTGCACGCTCTGCATCGTCCAGCAGGCCTGGCGTCTTGGTCACGATCACCGCGTCGGCACGGCGCAACTGCTCAGGCAGGTCGCGCAGGCGGCCGAAGGGCAGCAGCTGGTCGTCAAAAACCGGCCGGTTGTAGTCGACCAGCAGCAGGTTGCAAGCGGGCTGCAGCTTGCGGTACTGGAAACCGTCGTCGAGCAGGATGACGTCGGGGCGCTGTGCTTCCGGCAGGGCCAGGAGTTGCCGCACGCCGCGGTTGCGGTTTTTGTCGACCGCCACCAGCACGTCGGGAAACTTGCGCTTGATCTGCAGGGGCTCGTCACCCACGAGGCTGACTTTGTCGCCGGGCTCCACCAGGCGGAAGCCCCGGCTCTTGCGTTTATAGCCGCGCGAAAGCACCGCAACACGATGGTCTTCCTGCAGCAGCCGGCAGAGATATTCCACCATGGGGGTCTTGCCCGTGCCGCCCACGGTAACATTGCCCACCGAAATCACCGGCACCGGGTGCCGCTCGCTTTTGCGCCAGCCGCGGTCGTAGGCGGTATTGCGCAGCTTGAGCGCCAGCCAGTAAGGAAAGAGGAAAACGCGGCTCAGGATCATCCCCACACCTCCGCAATATGGTCGAGCGTCGCGTAAAGCTCCGCCGGGTCGGTCGAAGTCACCAGCTTGAGGCGGGTTTCCTTGAAGTTCTCCAGACCCTTGAAATAGCAGCTCAGATGGCGGCGCATCTCGAAGATCCCTACCCTGTCACCCTTACATTCCAACGATTTGGCCAAATGTCGCTTGGCCAGGTCCACGCGCTCGCACACGCTCATGGGCGGCAGCAGCCCGCCCGTGGCCAGGTAGTGCTTCACCTCGCGGAAGATCCACGGGTGGCCGAAACTGGCCCGGCCGATCATGATGCCGTCGACGCCGTAGCGGTCGAAGGCCTCCTTCGCGCCTTCCGGCGTGGTGATGTCGCCGTTGCCGATGATGGGAATGTGCATGCGCGGGTTGCGCTTCACCTCGCCGATCAGGGTCCAGTCGGCACTCCCCTTGTATAATTGTGCGCGCGTGCGCCCGTGAATGGTCAGTGCGGCGATGCCGGCGTCCTGCAGGCGCTCGGCCAGCTCGACGATGATCTTGCTGTCCTCGTCCCAGCCCAAGCGCGTTTTGACGGTTACGGGCAGTTTCACGGCCTCGACCACGCGGCGCGTGATCTCGACCATCTGGTCGGGATAGCGCATCATGCCGCTGCCGGCACCGCGGCGGGCGATTTTATTGACGGGGCAGCCGAAATTGATGTCGATCAGGTCGGGACGGGCCTCCTCGGCGCGCACGGCGGCCTCCACCATGGCGTCGGGGATGTGGCCGTAGATCTGGATGCCGATGGGGCGCTCCTCGTCCGTCACCTGCATCTTGGCGATGGTCTTGGCCGCATCGCGGATCAGGCCGTCCGACGAGATGAACTCCGTGTACATCATATCGGCCCCGAACTGCTTGCAGATGTAGCGGAACGAAGGGTCCGTCACGTCCTCCATCGGGGCCAGCAGCACCGGCCGTTCTCCCAGCTCTATGTTTCCGATTTTCACGGCTGCAAAGATATAAAAAAGAGCCGCTCGTCGAGCGGCTCTTTCGTCATTCCGGACTTGATCCGGAAACTATCTACTACCAACCAGGATTCTGGCCGATAGCCGGGTTGAGGTCGATCTGGCCCGACGGGATCGGAGCCAGGTACTGCTTGGCGCTGTACTGACGGCCGGTCTTGCCGTTGAGGGTGATGATGTAACCATTAGCGTCGGTCACCATCTTGCCGTGCTCGAAACCTTCGACCCATGCACCACGGCACTGGTCCGGATACTTGGTCTGGTCGAGTTTGTCGAGCTGGTGCCAACGAATCATGCACCAGTAGCGGTCGTTGGTGTCGAACATCAGCTCAACACGGCGCTCACGACGAACTTCCCAAATCAGGTTGCTGACACCCATGTTGTTCTTCGGGTCAGCAGCCGGAGCGGAGCTCATGTCGGGCATGCCCACGCGACGGCGAAGCTTATTGACAGCGCTGACAGCATTGCTGTTGTCACCGGTTTCTGCGCAAGCCTCAGCGTAGTTAAGGATGACGTTGCCCAGCCAGAAGATCGGAGCGTCGGTCTCGGCGCCACCGATGGAGTTACGCAGCGTAGCGTTGGTGAACGCCGGGTTATCGAACTTCTGCACACCGTAACCGGTAGAGGAAGTAGCCTCGGCACCCAGGCCGTAGCGTTTGTAACCCATGCCCGGATAGAGGAGCACCTCGTCAATCTGCATGCCCAGACGCGGGTCGCGGACAGCGAGAACTTCACTAATGTCAATATTGTACGAACGCTCATCGGCATACGGGTTCTTGCCACCCACCCAAGGCTCGACACGGCCATGGTCGTTCTTGTCGCATTTGGTGTTGGCCAGGCACTGGCCGTCGATGAACAGATAGGAATCGAAGGCATCCTTGGTCATACCGTTGGTCTGGGTAGAACCGCAGGTGTAGTCGATCGTACTGTGCGAAAGCACACCCTGGACGTACTTCTTGTACATGATCATCTCCTTGGTAGCGGCGGAGTTGGCCAGGTCGAAGGAGTTGTAGACAGCTTTGTAGTCCGAACTCAGCGCGTAGTTGCTGTTGTTGATGATGGCCTGCGAAGCGGTCTTGCACTCACCGAGGAAGCGGTTGGCGCGGCTCTCGTCGGCAGCCTTCTGGCCGTCGGCGGCGCTGCGGTACTTGCAGAACGTACCTTCATAGAGGCAGATCTCCGACTTGATAGCCTGGGCAACAGCGTTGTTGAAAGCCGTGCGGGAGTTGGCGTTGAAGCTGATATTTGCCACGGCATAGTTCAGGTCTTCCAGAACTTTGTCCATGACGGCGTCACGGTCCTGACGGGGGCCATAGAGGATGTCCTCGTCGCTCACGTCGAGGGAGTGGTCCACCCAGTAGCAGTCACCGAAGGTGCGCACGAGGCAGTAGTGCTGCCAGGCACGGTACAGGCGGGCAACGCCTTCCCAGTTGGCCTTGGCCGTTGCACTCATGCTCTCGATGCCCGGAAGGGCTTCCAGCAGAATGTTGGCGCGACGGATTTCGGTATAGCAGTTATTCCAGGTGCTGTTGGTCGCACTGACGGAAGTGAAGTTCCACTCCGTGTAACCCGTCGGGGTCTGGTTGTCGTTCAGCGTCGGGAAGTAGAAGGTACCATAGGAACCGCTGTTGCCGTAGCCAGCCCATTCATTGTAGAAATAGTTGGCAAACAACTCCACGTTCTTTTCGCTGGTGAAGTAGTTGGATTTCGTGAACGAGGTCAAAGGATCGCCGTTCAGGATTTCCTTGATGCAGGAAGTAAGCGTAAGGCTCAGAAGGACTGCAGAAAGTATGATAGTGATTTTTTTCATATTCGTAGATCTTTAGACGTTAGAAAGTAATCTGCAGACCGCAGGAATACGTACGGTAGATAGGCTCGGTACGGCCCCACACACCATTGGCATACGAACCGACACCGGTGTTGATTTCCGGGTCGATGCCGGTGCCCTTGTTGTTGTTGATGAGGTCAAGCAGGTTGGTGCCGGCGACATAGACGCGGACCTTCTCGATCTTGGCCTTGCGGGTCATCTTCTGCGGGAGGGTATAACCGAACGTGACGTTCTTCAGACGGAGGTAAGCCATGTTGACCAGATACTTCGTCTGCGGATAGAAGTTGTAACGACCACCGCTGATGATGCTGGAAGAAATCGTACCCTGGCCAGCGCCGCCACCGAAGAGGGGAGGGAACTTGGCGTTCTGGTCGATATTCTCGGTAGCAACCTGCTGAGCGGTCACGTAGCTCGTCTGGTTGGTGTAAATGGCGTCGACACCACGCATGAACGGCATCACGAAGGCAGACTGTGTCCACATGTCACGCTTGCCCACGCCCTGGAGGTAGACGTCGAGATCGAAGCCATTCCAGTTGCCGCCGAAGCGGAAGGAGTACTGGTAACGCGGCGTGCTGTTACCGATCTTGATGAGGTCACCGTGATCTTCCGGCGTACCTTTACCCCAGTCGATCACACCGTCACCGTTCTGGTCCACGAACTTGATGTCACCAGGGCCATATTTGAACTTGCCGGATTCCAGTTTCGTCTGGGAAGGGGAAGCGGCGACATCGGCAGCGGAGGTGAAGTAACGATCGGTTTCGAAGCCCCAGATCTCACCATATTCCTTGCCGGTGTAGTTGTTGTTGATCAGGTTGTTGCTGTCCCACTCCGTGACTTTGGTCTTATAGTCGGAGAGGTTGGCGGTTGCGTACACGCCCACGGGACCGAAGGTGTGGTGCCAGTCAATGGTGAGTTCCCAGCCGCGGGTGCGGAGCGAACCGGCGTTCTCGTAAGCCGAAGAGGTACCCAGGACGGACGGAAGGGCCTTGCCCGGAGCGAGCATGCCGATCGTGTTGCGCTGGAACCAGTCGAAGGTCACGTTGATGTCACCGTTCATGAAGCCCAGGTCGAGACCGACGTTGGTGGTGGCGATCTTCTCCCAGGTCAGGGACTCAGAGACCATCTTCGGAAGACCGAAGTAGTCATACTTGGAGTTGCCGCTGCCGAGCCAGTTCACACTGTTCGTGTACTTGCTCATGGTTTCGAGGTACATGTTGGCACCCACTTCCTGGTTACCGATCTCACCGTAGGAAGCACGGATCTTGGCATTGTTGATGACCGGTTTGATCGGAGCCCAGAAGGCTTCCTCGGAGATGCGGTAGCCGATGGAACCGGAGAGGAAGGTTGCCCACTGGTCTTTCGGCGGGAACTTCGAGGAACCGTCGCGACGGATGTTGAACTCAGCCAGGTACTTGCCGGCATAGTCATAGTTCACGCGGCCGAAGAAGCCGACCGATCCCCAATGGCTGTGGGTATGGGAATAGCTGTAGTCGGAGTCAGCCAGTGCCAGTTCGGGCATGTTGATGTCCATCAGGTCATGGCGCTCGTAGTACAGGTACTCGTATTCGGAGTTGTCGAGGTTGGCACCGGCCATCAGGTTGAGGTGATGGTTGCCGGCGAAGTCGAGCTTGTAATTGAAGTAGGCGTTGGCCACGTGGTTGTAGAGGAAGTCACGGCTGGTTTCCATCCAGGTCGTGCTCATGATGTTGGTGACCACCGGGTTGACACCCCAGGTATTGAGGACGTAGCTCGGGAAGCCAGGGCCTTTGTAGCGGACCACCTTATTGGTAAAGGTGTAGTCAGCGTTGAAGGACAGGCCTTTCACGATGTCGATCCGCATAAAGCCACCCAGACGCAGGTTCGAGGTACGGGTGAAGCTCGGAGCACCGGTCATACGGGCGCCGATCAGCGTACGTGCATCGTAGTGCGTGCCGTCTTCTGCTTCATACCAGCCGTAAGGGCCGAAGAAGGAACCCCAGCGCCAGAGGTACTGGTAAGAGTTGGCACCACGGCTGTACGGATAGCTGTAGGTCTTGTCGGAATAGTTGACGCGGGCACCGAACATCAGCCAGTCAGTAGCCTGGGTCGAGACGTTGACCGTAGCGTTGTATTTCTTCACCTTGTCCGGGTTGAAGTTCAGGACGCTCTGGTCCTGGCTGTAACCGGCGGACATATAATAATTGGTCTTGCCGGAAGTACCCTGGACGGAGAAGGTGTGGTTCATCGACGGGGCGGCCTTGTTGAACATGATGTTCACCACATCCCAGTCAGCGTAGTAGCCGAGTTCGTCGTAGTCGTCACCGAACACCATCTTGCGGTACGGGGCTTTGCCACCGTGGCGTTTCTGCCAAGCCGTAGCTTTGCTGATGAAGTTGTCGCTGTCGAGATACATACCGAAGAGCTCGGAAGCGTCACCGGCGCGGTTGTTGGCTTCGGTCATGGCCGTAGCCTGCGTGATGACGTCGGGATAGTTCGGAAGGTCGGTAGCCTGGCTCCAGCCGAAGTTGTTGGAGTAGCTCACCTGCACGCGGTCCGTGGTCTGGGCGCTCTTGGTGGTGATCAGAACCACACCGAAAGCAGCGCGTGTACCATAGATGGAAGCGGAGGCGGCATCCTTCAGCACGGAGATCGTCGCGATGTCCTGCGGGTTGAGGTACGACAGGTTGTCAATAGGCACACCGTCCACCACGTAGAGCGGAGTGGAGGTACCGCTGTTGGAGAGGGTACCGATACCACGGATCACGATTTCCGGTTCGGCGTTGATGTCACCGTTGGTGTTCAAGACGGTCAGACCGGGGACAGCGCCCTGGAGGGCCTTGCCCACGCTGGTCGTCGATTTGCTCTCGAGGGTCTTCGCCACGTCGACGGTGGAGACGGCGCCCGTCAGGTTGGCGCGGCGCTGCGTGCCGTAACCGACCACGACGGTCTCATCGAGGAATTCGGCGTCATCGGCCAGGATGATGTCGATCACTCTGCGGCCGGCCACGGCGACCTCCTGGGTCTTGTAGCCGATGCAGGTAAACTGAAGTGTACCGTTGGCAGGTACGTTGATGGAATAAGCGCCGTCCACATTGGTAGAGGTTCCGGCGGTCGATCCCACAACGACCACGTAGGCACCTATGATCGGCTCATTGTTCTTGTCGACCACCTTACCGGTGACGGCAATGTTCTGAGCCAGCAGCGATCCCGCTGAGAGGATTACTGCGCACACGACCGCAAGGATGCGGCCAAGTTTTTTGGATACGAACATAGATGAATTTTTAGGTTATAAATTAGGTTTGGTTGCTGTTTATTCTTAATAATCTATTTGCAAAACTCAAAAAGTTTACAAAAATGCAAAGAACTTTAGACTTTTCCAAAACTATTACTTATAAAGTAAGAGAGCCGCCCGAAGAAGGGTGGCTCTCTTTCGTCATGCCGGACTTGATCCGGCATCTGGTGTTAGCGACGGACGGTGGCCTTGACGGTCAGGGGATAGCCTTCTTTCGAGAAGCCTTCCAGAATGACGGTGCAGTCGGACTTGTGCTCGGAGGTGTAGAAGTCGAACAGGGTCTTGCCTTCGGGATCGGCGATTAAATTGGAATTCCAATAGAGCGTAGGTCGGACCGTTTCGGGCGCGTGCCGGCGAAGCTGCGGATCCTCGTAGCGGGGATTGTAGAAACGTTTGGGCTGCTGCCAACCGAGCGGCTTGCCGCTGGAAACATTGACAGCAATATCGTGGACATACATGCGCGACTTGAGAAGAATGACGCTCTTCGGGGCCAGCACATTGTCCATGCCCGTGTTGAACCGACTGGCATCCGAGCCGGTCAGATAGGCGAAGCCCGTCAGGTCGGAGACGTTGAGGCCCTCGATATCCTCGCAGGAAGAGCGCATGCCGTCCAGGTAAACGATAATCTCTTCCCAGCCACTGGAGATTCCCATCTGGGTGGAGACTTTCTGCGTCCTGCAAACGATGGAACGATAGGAACCGTTGTTATCGTCAACAGAGTCGATGCTTTCAGCGAAGCGGAGCGGCGGACAGGTGGAAACGATGTATGTGTGCACATCCAGGGCCTTATACGGTTCCAAATCCTGCTCGGAGCGATATTGTCCGGGTTTGAACTCGTAGTCGGGCAGCGGGGAGATGTTCTGCTGCTTGGGAGATGGCATGCCTGTCACATAGGACGGATGCAGCGAGTAAACGATGTCACCACCGGCGTTGTAGTAGTCCTTCAGGATATCGTATTTGTACTCCTGCGAATAGTCCGGCTTGCCGAGATAGGCCGGGTAGTGGTGGAAACGGGCGAAGATATCGTCGTCAAGGTAAGGCGTGAAACGGCGCGTGTTGCCGCCCAAGCTCTCGGCGCTGACGAGGAACTGCGTCCCTTCCGGGAAATCGATGCCGTTGAGCACGAAATAGCCCGTGGTGTCGAGCTGGCCGATGGCCGAAAAGCCCAGGGATGGCGCGACGAACGAAACCATCGACCTGCGCGCGGTCCGGAAGGCCCCTTTGACAACGCCGCTGAGCGACTGCGTGTACTCTTTGCCGAAGCGGGGCATTTCCGTGTGACCGGTCAGAATGTCGGGCAGTTCGTAATAGGTCCAGCCGTGGGTCAGCATCACGGCATCCATGTCGGCGATGCGCTCGGCCAGGGGAATCTGTTCGTTGAACAGGCGCTGTGCCTCTTCCACGAATGAAGGAAGCTCGCTGCCCAGGTACCACCACGACACCAGGTCGTAGCCCTGACCGCTGTAAGGCGCGTAGCTGTTGTCGGTTACGGCAACGGACCAGTCGCCTTCCGGCAGGTCGACCGAAGCGACAACCCGCTCGCGGGGCCCGTATTCGACCTTGTCGAAGGCCAACTCAGCCGTGGTCTTCTCAGGGTAGACGAAGAAAGCGCGCTGGGCGTAAACCGTTCCGTCGGCATCGACCAGTGCCAGGTTGTTGATGCCAGGGGCCAGCAGCGCGTAAGGAATGCGCAAGCGATGCGCCTGCTCGGTGTAAGGAATCTTGACGTAGATCCCGTCGCGGTCGTGCACCACGACGGACGTGGATTCCGGCAGGGAAAGGCCCTGATCGAACAGCGTGGCTTCGACGCTGTCGTCGCGCACGGTCAGCCGGATGCTGGCACCAGCCTGTTCCGGCTTCGGCACGTCGGTCTCACCGACGAAAAGGTCGCCGTCGTCGTAGCGCGCATAGAGTTTTTTCGGCGGAACTTCCAGCTGCACGAGCGCACGACCGAGGCCGTGGCGGTCGGTTTCGAAGCGGCCGACCGGCTGGTCGTCGGCGAAGATTTCGCCGCTGAGTGCCACGCCATGGCCGTCCGGGTCGACGGCCCGGATGCCCAGCACGGACTGTTGCCCGTAGAGCCAGCGTCCGCTCTCCGGCAGGAACTGCAGGTCAAGGACAGCCTTCCGGGGACGCTGTTTGTCGAAGGGGTTGCGCATGCCCACGTCGTGGTACTTGTAGTCGTCCTTGATGTTGTCGCGGACGAGTGTTTCCACGAAATCGTCTTTCATGGGGTTGCGCAGTTCCAGGTCTTTGTGGAACATGTATTCCGGCTCGCGGTTGAGCATCCAGTAGGAATAGGCGCGCAGCGTGGCGATGCCGGTGTTGAGGTTGTCGGGGATGGCGAGCCAGCCGGAGAAACCGTCGTCGCGCCGCTTGACCTTTACGCGGACGCGCACTTGCTCGGTCTCCTCATTCTTGCTCAGCACCACGTTTTTCTGGACCATCGTGGAGATCAACTCCACATAGATGTAGTTGCCCACCGGAAACTCAGCGGTCCGGGCCGCGTTTTCCAGATAGCCCTTGAACCAGACGGTATCGCCGACCGCATAGACCTCGCGGTCGGTCTGGAGATAGACCTTTTCCGGCGACAAGAGCCGTGCAAAACTGGCAAAGAGATCCTCGCCCTGCCAGGCAAAAGCGGGCAAGGCGAGGAATAAAAGAGTACTCAGAAGGACGATCCGTTTCACGGATTACATCGGATGAGAGTGCTTGTTGTAGCTGGCGCCGACCAACGGCACGATGGGGCCATGGAAGCGACGGGTCGTGCCACTTCCACCCGGATCAAAGATCACGTCGGCCAGGTTGTCACCTTTTCGCATGGTGATCTTGTAGGTGCCCTTCCACATGCGGCCGGACACGGTCATGGTCAGCTTGACATTGCCTTTCTTGTCGACGGTCACGTCATATTTGGTCGCTTCAGCCACGTTGTCGTTGTTGTTGTCCGTCACGCAGCGTCCCTGGCCAAAAATGTCGTCGCCTTCCACAGAAAGGAAAATGGAGTTGTTGTCGTTGGACACCACTTCGCCGTCAGGATCCGTCCACTCGGAAGGAACCAAAACGAACGTCCTCGAATTGATGGACTCGAGGGCGGCGTCATAACGAACCTGCGCGGCCGCGGCTCTCTCCTCTTTGGTCATTTTCTGGCCAAAGAGGGGAAGCGCGCACAGCGCAAAGATTGTAAGGATTACAAGCTTTTTCATTTTTTCAATTATCTCAAAGCACCGCTCAGGGTAATGCCGGCACTGGGCGAACCACCTTTGACTCCTCTATAGATATGCTTGATGGAAACGCCGATCAATGTCGTCCAATAGTCATTGGCAATGACCACGTTGCCGGCCTCGTCAATGCCGCGGAACCATAACTGCTCCTGACCCTGAGAATTGAAGGTTTCTTTCCAAACCTGGATAATCTCATAGGTAGTAGCCTCGCCGAAACCAACAGGCTCGCCAATATTGTGCCAATTGCCATCGGCACCACCGCGTCCAGTCGCGCCGACAGATTTGTCGTGGCACCACTGATACTGGATCTTGCCGGAATACGGCGTGTTGGCGTTTCCGCTGAAAGCAAAGTTATAGAAGCGGATACGGGCAACAGAGTCCGTGTTGAAAGTCTGGACGGTAGCCCGCTCGGGATTGTATTTGTACGGATACAGATTATCCAATACGATCGGGCGCTCCGTCAATTTATAGACAAACACTTCCTGTTTTCCAACTTTCAAATCCACATCCGTGTTGTACACCTCGTTTCCCTTGCGGTAAAACTTGATGTTGGTCAGACCCGGCGTGGTGGTGAAGAACGTACCGGTGGCGGTGGAAGGACCGTAGGGATAGGTTCCGTTGACGGCCAGCTGGCCGGCACCCGTGGAACCACCCACCAGGACCCCGTTCACAAAGACGGAATCAATGGCATTGTTCGCGTTCACAGCAAGGGGCTCCACGTAGATGATCTGGAACTCAGCCATGTTTTCTGCGTCCTCAGAAGGCGCAAAAGAAAGTTCATGCTGTTCGCAGCCCACAAGCGCAAATGCAACAAGCGCAGAGAATAAAATATATGTAAACTTTTTCATATTCTGCTGATTTTAAGCATTATAAAGACTCTGGCATTTCGCCGGGATAGGCGAACCAAGGAATGGAACAATGGTAGTTGGCAGCATCACCGGCAATGGGTTTCAACGCTTTCAGCGAAGGCTTGTTCCACATGTATTCGGAGTTGTAACGGGGACGTACGCGATAGCAAGGGGCACCGTCATTGTTGGTATTGTACGATCCTCTGCGGTTCTCCACCTGAGCGGGAGCCAGATAGAAGCCCTTGTAGACCTTCGTGGGATCGGTATCCCATTTCTGGTCTACGGTCGAGATGGTCCAGCCGTTACCCTTGGTCGGATATTCACCACTATATTTAATATCATAATGATATTTCCGGAGGTCGGTCCAGGCTTCGAGGGCACCCCAAGGCCAGAGGGCGACGTACTTCTGCATCATGATATGGGAAAGCGTCAGGTCATCGGCCTTCATGCCATTCACATACGGACCAGCCAGATATTCGTTGGCCATTTCGTTGTAAGTAGCTTTGGCAATCAGGCTGCCGCCCGGTTGTCCACCACCCACGGCGTAGACGCCCGGAGAGGTCTCCTGCGGCTTGCCCGGATTCAGGTAGCTGCCGGTGAATTCCATATCGAGAGCTACGCCCTGTTTGAAGGCAGCCAAAGCACTGGCTTTGTCTCCCATCTTCCAATAGGTCTCGGCCACTTCGAACTGAATTTCAGAGGCGGTGAGAATGATGTACGGGGCGTCGTCGCGGAAGAGCCAGCGGCCCTGTCCCTCAATGGTTGCAGACGGCGTTGCGTTACGGAAGCCGTATAGGTTCGGCGCCGTTCCGTTCGGGCCGGATGTGCCCGTAAAGCCGGAACCGTAGTAGATCCAATCCATGATGGCTTCCTTGTCCGTCATCTTGTCGTAATACTGACCGTCGGTCGTACTCAGCTTGGCGGCAGCACGCGGATCGTAATGTCCGGCGACTTTGGTCGTATCGCAAATGATTTGCTTGGGGTTCAATTCCCACTTGCTCCGGGGAGAGGCGACTTCAGATTTCACTTTGTCGCCGGTTTCCTCGTCGTACTGCGGGACGGTACCCGTCATGATCTGGACGATGAAGTCAGACTGCCAGTAGCCATTGGTCAGGTTGCCACGGTACGTGCCCCAGAAATTGTTGTAGGAGCTGAACTGGGCGTCTGCTCCGCCACCACCACGTTCTACGGTGAAGTTTTCGGAGTTGGTGCTGATGGCCAGGGCCGCATGCTTCAGGAGATCAGGTGCATATTTCGACACGAAATCCTTCTTGTTGGTAAGGCAGGCCAGGTCGTTCACGATCACAGCGTGAGCAAATTTGAGCCATTTGGCCTTGTCGCCATGGTAAACGAGATCGCCCTTGGAAAGATAGGTGCCATAATTGCTGTTATCTTCTCTCTCGAGGTATTCGATCGCGGTCTCGGCCCATTCGCGGGACTTCTCCATGACGGTGTACTGGTAGTCATAATCGAAGACCAGGCGGCCGGGTTCAAAGACTTGCAGGACGGGAGCATCGGCGTGATATTTGGCAATGCAATCCCAGGAGAAAGCCTTGCAGGCATAGCCGATGCCAGCCAGCGTCCATTGCTCGTTTTCAATGGCCTGGTTGATCATGTTCTCCAGGTTCATGCCCTGAAGCCAGTAGGTCATACGCCACATTTCACCACCGTTGTCGCTACCGGCGGAGTAGTAGTTGCTGGCAAAGGTTGTGTAACTGCTGGTGCCCATCATCTGGGATAGCGGGCCCAGCGCACGGATGTCCCAGTAGAAACCCTGATAGGCAGAGAGAATGCCGGCCAGGTACAGGCCCGCCTCCACCTCATCGGGAGCATCCGTATTTTTATTGACATCCAGATATTTCTCGCAGGCCGTGAAACTGAACACGGTTGCGGCTAGCAGAATGCAAGATATAAACTTTTTCATGGTCGTGTTCAATTAGAAGGTTAAATTGACACCAAAGGAAGCACCGCGCGGGTTCGGGAAACCCCAGAGGTCGATACCCACACCACCGGAACCACCGAGGGAAGCGGAGTTGGAGTTACAGACCACATCGATACCGGAGTAGTTGGTCCAGGTAACGAGGTCGGTACCTTTCACCCAGATGCTGGCGGCAGAGATGAAATTGGCCGTTCTGGTCTTGAGCCATTTCTGCGGAATCTGGTAGGACAGGCGGACTTCAGAAAGGCGAAGATAATTCACACCCTTCTCGAGCCAGTCTTCATCCGTACCGGTATAAGTAGAAGAACCATAGTTGCTGAAGTCGACAGCAATGGTGTTCACGGTCGGGTTGTCCGAATCTTGTTTGCCATCCTTCAGAACGCCCTTAAACACAATGGGGCCGGCTTCACGGACAGTCACGGACTCCCAGGAAGAACCGGTGCCCATCATATCGCGCTTGGTACCGTTCACGACGGTGGCGCCCAGACGTCCGGATGCCACAGCCGAGAGACGGAAGCCCTTCCAGGACAAGCTGGTGGTCAGACCGAACTTGAGTTTCGGTTCACGGTCGCCCATGATCGTCCAAGCGGAACTGACCAACGGAATACCGGTGTTCGGGTTGATGAGGACATCGCCGTTCTTGTTGCGCTCATAGCCACGGCCGGTCATGGTCGTGATCGGGTGACCGACGGAAATACCGTTGCGGAGGTTACCGGAAACCCAGGTATACGCGTTGTAGTATTCTTCCACCGGAAGTTCGGTGACGTTGGACGTGCTGTGGTCCATGTTGAGACCCAGGTTCCAGCGAAGGCCGTTGCTCAGACGGAGAATGTCGGCGTCGATGTGGAATTCCCAGCCGTGCGTCGTAAAGGTACCCACGTTCATGTTGTTGAGCACGAAACCGGTGGCGTAGCTAAGACGGAAGGCCGTGATGTACTGGTTTTCGCATTTGGTCCAGAAATAAGTGAAGTCCGTATTGACGCGGTCGTTGAGCAGGCGCGCCTCGAAACCGACCTCCCAGGACGTGGTCATCTCCGGTTTCAGGGCCGGGTTGGGGCCGTAGTAACCATAACGGAAACCACCGCCGTAATCTTCGGTCGCCTCAAGGGCCGGATAGACGGAAAGCGGATTCGCATCCTTACCGACCTGAGCCATAGCGCCGCGGATCTTCAAGTAAGAAATGGCGTCCTGGTTCTTCATGAACGGAAGTTCCGTCGCCACGAAGGAAGCCTCGACAGCCGGATAGAAGTAGTGGTTGTTTCCTTTCGGCAGGGTACTCGACCAGTCGTTACGGGCACGGAGCGTCAGGAAGGCCATGTTGTTCCAACCGAACTCGGCCTGGGCCGAGATAGCCTGGATGCGGCGCATCGTCGTCTTCGTACGGGTCTGGATACTGGCGGGGTCGCAGTTGGCGATGCTGTAGAAGTCGATCACCTGGAAATTGGAACCGTAAACAGCCAGGATCTTCTGGGCGTTCTCCTTCTGGTGGTAACCCACTTGGACCGAGAAGTTGAACTTGCCCCACTGGTTGTTGTAACCGGCCAGCACGTCGATGGTCTGGTCACGATAAGTCGGCTTGGAGAAGTTCAGGGAGCCTTTGCCATAAGAGGCACTGGTCGGGTTGCCGTAGTACGGGTGGGTGTACACCTTATATTCACCGACAGAGAAGTCCATACCGTAAGTAGCACGGATGAACGTATGCTTGGTCGGCGTGATGTTCGCGTTGAACGAAGCCACCATACGGTCGACGTCGTCGTGGTTGTAGTTCTTGTAGAGGGCGAACATCGGGTTCAGCAGGTCGGTATCCGTATACAGGTCCGGACGGCTCATCGTGCCATCTTCGTTGATATAATTGGACATATCGTCGTTCAGCGGCCAACGGGAAGCACGGTACAGCACACCGTACAGACCTTTTTCAGCTTTGGTGTTGCCCGTCTTCATATACTGCATGGAAGCATCGAAAGCCAGCCACTTGGTTACTTCGGCACGACCGGAGAGGGTGAAGTTCATACGCTGGTAGTCCGTGGTCTTGATCACACCTTTCTGGTTGATGATCGAAGCGGCACCACGAACGGTCACCTTGTCGGTACCACCCTCCACAGAGAAGTTGTGGTTCTGGGAGAAGCCGGTCTGCAGGAGGGCACCCATGTTGTCATACAGCTTCATGCCCTCAGCATACAGGCCACCATAACGTGACGTGTTGTAGTAGTTGGTAGCGCCGTAGGCACCGTTGGCATACTTGGTCTGAATCTCAGGGATGCCATAGGGCATATCCCAACGGAAGGAGTTGCTGTAGCTCACTTTGCCACGGCCGGCGGAACCTTTCTTCGTGGTGATGATGATAGCACCGTTCGAAGCATCGGAACCGTACAGAGCGGCAGCGGCGGCACCCTTCAGAATGGTCATGCTTTCAATGTCTTCCGGGTTGATATCGTTACCACGGGAGGAGAAGTCCATACCATAGCTGTTCACAGCGTCGTCGATAGCGAAGTCGCTCTGGGTGCTGAGGGTGTTGTTGTTGATAGGAACACCATCCACGACATACAGCGGCTGGTTGTTACCGGAAATAGAGGTGGCGGAACGCAGGATCACAGAAGTCGAAGAACCCGGAGCACCACCGGTAGAGGTAATGGTCATACCGGAGACACGGCCCTGGAGCGCATTGACGAAGCTCTCACGACCGGACTCGGCAATTTCAGAAGCTTTCACGTTCTGGACGGCGGAACCGACCGAACGCGCGACGCGCTTCATACCGAACTCGGCTGTCACCACAGCCTGGTCCAGCGTCAACTGCGAATCCTGCAGGATCACGTTGATGATGGCGCGTCCGTTCACGGGAACTTCCTGTTCCTTGTAGTTTAAACCTGTGAACCGCAGGGTCGCGTTGCGGGGTACGGTGATGGTGTACTGGCCATCGGCGTCGGTGGCCACACCATTGTTCGTACCTTTAACAATGACACCGGCACCGATGACGGGATCGCCATTGAGGTCGGTCACTGTTCCCTTGACGGTCACGTTCTGGGCATAGGCCGATACCGAAACCAGCAGTACCGCAGTCGCCGCGAGCACAAATCTCTTGAGATTTGACAGTGTTTGAACGAACATAGGGTTAGTTTTAAGGTTATTAAGTTTTTTGGTTGGTTGGTTTCTATGTGCGTATAATCACACAAATTTAATCATTTTTGTTAAAAAAGTGTTCAAAATCGCAAAAATATGCTTACTTTTGTGTGTTCTGCGCAAAGATCGCCGGACCTTTTCGTAGAACATAGAGAAAAGAATTTGAACAAACCATATAACTATCTTTTAACCTAAAATCACATCTATGTTCGTATCCAAAAAACTTGGCCGCATCCTCGCGGCTATGTGCGCAGTGGTCCTGACAGCAGGATCGTTGTGGGCTCAGAACATTACCGTCACCGGTAAGGTGGTCGATAAGAGCAATGAGCCGATCATTGGTGCCTACGTGGTCGTGGTGGGAACGACCGTCGGAACTTCGACGAATGCCGACGGCGCCTATTCCATCAACGTACCGGCCAGAGGTACCCTTCAGTTTACGTGCATCGGCTACACGACGCAGGAAGTGGCTGTCGCCGGCCGCTCCGTCATCGATGTCATCCTGGCTGATGACGCCGAATTGCTGCAAGAGACTGTCGTGACGGCCCTCGGTATCAAGAAAGAGCGCAAGGCGCTGGGTTATTCCGTGACGGAAGTCAAATCGGAAGAACTCCTCCGCAACAAGCAGACCAACGTCATCAACTCCCTGGCCGGTAAGGTTCCGGGTATCAACGTCACCCAGTCTTCCGGTGCTGCCGGTTCCGGTGCTTCCATCATCATCCGTGGTGGTAATTCCGCCTCCGAAGGCCGCGACAACCAGCCGCTCTTCGTGGTCGACGGTGTCATCTACGATAACTCGACTTCCGTGCTCGGCAACTCCGGCACCGACGGTATGACGCGTTCCAACACCACCTATTCCAACCGTGTGATGGATATCAACCCGGAGGATATCGAGTCGATGTCCGTGCTGAAGGGTGCTGCTGCTGCCGCTCTGTACGGTTCCCGTGCTGCTGACGGCGCCATCATCATCACCACCAAGAAGGGTGCTGAAGGTTCCGTGAAAGTGGATGTCTCCAGCAAGACCAGCATGTCCTGGGCCAACAAAGTCCCGCAAGCACAGCACACCTTCGGCTATGGTGTTTATAGCAACAACGGTGTCCTCAACGACCTGACGTACGACTCCTGGGGTGAAAAGATCAAGGGTAACTATTACGACAATATCGGCACCTTCTTCCGCAACGGCCTGGTGCTCGACAACAACGTCAGCATTTCGGGCGGTACCAAGATGAATTCGTTCTATCTGTCCGCTTCCAACTACGACCAGAAGGGTGTCGTTCCGAATACCGGTTACGACAAGACGACTGTCCGTTTCAATGGTGAGCAGAAACTCGGCCGACTGACCGTCGCCGCCAATGTGACCTACTCCATCGCCCGCACCGACAAGACCCTGACCTCCGGCGGTCTGTATGATAGTGGTGGTATCGGCTCCATGACCGGTCTGTACCTGTGGCCGGCCAACATGGATATGCGTCACTACAAGAATGAAGACGGTTCGAAGTACCGCGTGTTCGAAGACCGTCTCACCCTGGCCGACGATATCGACAACCCGTACTGGATCATCAACCGGAACGAACTGTACGATAACACGAACCGTTTCACCGGCGCTTTGACCGCTTCGTTCAAGATTGCTTCCTGGTGGGATGTCACGGCCCGTCTGGGTTATGATAACTATACCACGGATGCCTACACGTACATTGCTCCGGGTGCTTCCATGCGTGAAATGTACCAGAACGGCCGTCTCAACAAGAGCGACTACAACTACCGCTACCTCACGACCAACGTGATGAGCAACATGCACAAGACCTTCGGTGATTTCGACTTCAACCTCCTCCTCGGTACCACAACCGAAGATACGAAGCGTCACAACCAGACCCACTGGGGCTACGACTTCATCACCGCCGGTACCATCAGTTTCAGCAACATCGCAACGGGCCACCAGTTCTTCAAGGATGCCAACTCCCTGAAACGCCTGGTCGGTGTCTACGGTGAGTTCCGCGCTGCTTACAAGAACATCGCCTACCTGACCGTTACCGGCCGTAACGACTGGTCTTCCACGCTGCCTGTCGCAAACCGTTCGTATTTCTATCCGTCCGTGAGTGGTTCATTCGTGTTCACGGAACTGCTTCCGAAGAACAATGTCCTGACCTTCGGTAAGATCCGCGCATCCTGGGCTTCTGTCGGTAAAGACGCCAACCCGTATGCAACCAACACCTATCTGGTTTCCCCGTACACCTATGGTTCCTATACCCTCGTCGGTAACAACTACGTGGTCGGTAACCCGTATCTGGTTCCGGAAATCCAGCGTGCTTGGGAAGTCGGTACCGAACTCAAGTTCTTCAACGGCCTGCTCGGCATCGACTGGACCTACTATCACAGCCAGACGTTCAACCAGATCGCTTCTCCGCGTCTGTCCAACGCCAATGGTTCGATCATGACCTCCATCAACTCCGGTTCCGTTATCAATAAAGGTATGGAGTTCGCCATTACGGCAACGCCCGTCAACAACCGCAACGTTACCTGGGACATCACCCTGAACGGTTCGTACAACCGCGGTACGCTGGGTGACTTCCTCGAGGGTGTCGGCATGTTCTACCCGACGGACGCTCAGTTCGGCGGTGTCAAGGCTGCCGCTATCCCGGGCGGTGGCGACTTCCTCGGCCTGGTCGGTACGCGCATGCAGCGCGAAACCGTTAAGGTCGGCGTCGATGAAAGCGGCAAGGACAAATACGAGGAACTCGGCGAAGGTGCCGGTCGCTATGTGATCGATCCGACGACGGGTCTCTACAAAGTGGCTTCCGATACGTATTCGTATCTGGGCAACCGTGAACCTCGTTTCATCGGTGGTCTCAACAACACGATCCGTGTCAAGAATCTGACCTTCTCCTTCCTGCTCGACTTCCGCTTCGGCGGCGACGTCTATGACGGTACCACCTACTACATGGTGTCGCATGGTACGAGCCCGCTCACGACGGCCAACGACCGTCAGTCCGTCACCTTCACCGGCGTGACCGGCTCCGACGGCAACTGGACGGAACAGACCATCACCTACAAAGCTGGTGAGACCTACATGATCAGCGGTACGCCTTATAGCGGCGAAGCCATGATCCAGAAGTATTGGTCGAACTACTGCTCCAACTCCTACAACTTCATCACCTCCGTCAACTGGCTGAAACTCCGTTCGGTGTCTCTCACCTACGACTTCACCAGCCTGATCAAGGGACAGTCGGTGATCAAGCGGCTGAGTGCTTCCGTCATTGGTTCGAATCTCCTGACCTGGACCAACTACAAAGGCATGGATCCTGAAGTCAGCACGGCTGGCGGTACAGGCGGTTCCGGTGCAACCGGCATCGACTATTGCAGCGTCCCTGCTGTATCTACTGTGTCGTTCGGTCTGAATCTGACCTTCTAATCTCAAAAGAAAGAAACGTATGAAAACGATCAAATATGTTCTTGTCTGCGCTCTGATGGTGCTCGGCTTGACGTCCTGCAATGATTGGCTGAATGTCAACGTCGACCCGGATACGCCCAACAATGAGAGCGCGCTGGTTTCCAACCGTCTTCCCTGGATCCAGAAATTCTATATGTATGCAGGTGGCCCGACGAACTACCGTACCGCGGCTCATGCAGGTGTTTACTACTCCACGAACGGCAACGTCAACACGGCCAGTGTTACCTGGGCGCTTGCTGCCGGCTTGACCACGACTTCCTATCAGGTTTGGTTCGTGGGTGCCGCCGCCAACATCAATGACCTTTACAAAACAGCGGAAGCGGAAGGTGCCTACCACTATATGGCTGCCGCCGACGTCTTCCACGCCATGGGCTTCATGGATATGTTGGACCTCTATGGTGAAATGCCTTATACCGAAGCTTTGACTGCAAACCCGAGCCCGGCCTATGATGATGGCAAGACCATCTTCTACGGCTGCATCGACAAG
>CAJODQ010000032.1 GCA_905233345.1 uncultured Bacteroidales bacterium | reverse complement strand
GGCGGGGATGTTGCAGACCACGACGCCGATGATGGTCCGCAGCCCGAATTCGGGCGAGATGAAGAAATTATTCTGACCGATGAAACCCAGTCCGGCACGGACGGCCCAGTAGCGCTCAAGCAGCGGCGCGCTGTCGACGAAAGGCCGGCCCTCGAAGGCCGGAAACTGTTCCCGTAATTCGGCGATGACGGCGAAGAGCCGGTCTTTGACAACCTTGTGATAGTCCACTCCCTGTGCGAAGCCCGCCACGCCGCCGCCGGCCTGGCCATAGGGTGCCAGGAAACACAGCACGCTCTCGGCGCCCGGCACCAGTTGCGTCGGGTCGAAACGTTTCTCCAGGTTCCGCGCCAGATAGCCCATCCCTCCGTGACGGCCTTCTGCCAGAAAACCCTCGAATTTTCCACGCCGTTCCGCTTCTATTTTTTCGGCCTTGGCAGCACCAAAATCCAAGAAACCATGCGCGCTGTAATTGATTTTTATTAAATTTGTGGACAAATCGATTTTAAATTGTCAATAACGATATGAAACGGATTCTTGTTGTCGGAGCTGGCGGACAGATCGGTACCGAGCTTGTCCCTTATCTCCAGCATATTTATGGCGAAGATAATGTAATTGCCGCAGATTTGAAAGACGAACTCGTCGAAAAGTTGGGCCGGGGCGCCATCGCCGAGAAGCTCGACGTCCTCGACGCGAAGCGTTTCGAAGAACTCGTGAAGAAATACAAGGTCGACGCCATCTACAACCTGGTGGCCCTGCTCAGCGCCAAGGGCGAGCACATGCCCGGTGTGGCCTGGCACCTCAACATCACGGCCCTGATCAATGCCCTCAACATCGCGCAGGCTTACCACTGCTCGATCTTCACCCCGAGCTCGATCGGCGCCTTCGGCCCGAACACCCCGCACGACAACACGCCGCAGGACACCATCATGCGTCCGAACACCATCTACGGCATCTGCAAGGTGACCGGTGAACTGCTGGGTGACTACCACTGGCAGCGCTTCGGCGTGGACGCTCGCAGTGTCCGCTTCCCGGGCATCATCTCCAATGGCGCCCTGCCGGGCGGCGGCACCACCGACTATGCTGTGGAAGTTTTCTACGAGATCCTCAAACCCGGCCATCACTACACCTGCGAAGTGCCGGAGGACAGCTACATGGACATGATGTACATGCCCGACGCCCTGCGCGCCGCCGTGGAGGTCATGGAAGCCGATCCGACCAAGCTCGTCCACCGTAACAGCTTCAACATCGCCGCCATGAGCTTCTGCCCGCGCGAACTCTTCGAGGTCATCAAGAAACGCATTCCGGATGCGACCTTCGACTACAAGGTGGACCCGGTGAAAGCCGCCATCGCCGACTCCTGGCCCAACAAGATGGACGACAGCTGCGCCCGTCAGGAATGGGGTTGGAAGCCGGAATGGGACATTGACGCGATGGTCGACGACATGCTAAAAGTCATTGGCGAAAAACAGAAGAACGCCGCAGGGATGTGAGAGCGTCAAGGTGAACGTCTCTGAAAGCGCCTTGTTGAGCGTGGCCTTCCAAAGTGTATCGAAACGAACTTGATCGGTCGGGTATTTCAACCCGGCCGATTTTATGTTCAGGGCGTTGTCGAAGGCGAAGATCGAGACGGGCTGTCCAGGCGTGCACGACAACGTTGCCGTGTCCTGAATGGCGATGAAGCGACCGTAGTCCGTGAGCATTTTCACCTGGCAGTCCGCTTCGCGTACATAGTCGATCAGCAGCGAAACATTGCCCAGCATATGGTCTTCGCGCTTGCCGGTCGCCCCCAGGATCGTGATGCGCGACGGATGGAGGGTCAGTGCGAAATGAAATGTCTTGGTCAGGTCGTTGTCATCCTGTTCTTCAACATGGGTGATGCGGTCGGCGTAGCGCTCCTTAAAATCAGCCGAGATGGAATCGAGATCGCCGAGGATATAGTCGGGTTCCATGCCGTAATCAACCAGCGCCTCTGCCGCCGAATCACAGCAGATGCGCAGGTCTGCCTCGTGCAGCGCCCGCAAAGGGGCTTCGGCCCGCGGGAAGTCGCCCGCGGCGAGGATGACGATAGAAGGATGCTCCGTTTTCATACTGCGAATTTAACCTTTCGAGATGCCGTTACGGCAGGTTCACGAAGTAATTCCGCAAATCCTTCCAGCGGTAGTACGGGCCTTTCCAGGGCTTGAGGGCCGGGATGGTGGTCTCCCGCTCGTTGCGCAGGAGCTTGACCAGCACGTCGCCTTTCGGGTTCTTGTAGAAGATCAGCTGCAGGTTCGAGCCCATGGGCATCTGTTCGAAGCAGTACCAGCCCTTTTCGATCGCCTGCGTCATGGAGATCACGTCCTCGTAGCCTTCCACGCGGAGGTAGCTCAGCAACGGCATCAGGCCCGAGTCGTGGCCGAAGCGCAGGTCGGCGGCCACGTCGTTGCCCGCCACGGCCGCATCGGCCTTCTCGATGAAGTCGGCCAGCATCTTGCGGCCCGTCTCGTAGAAGCGGCAGCCGTTCTCGATCGTGTTGGCCATCGAATCGAAGTGCGAGATGTCGCCGGCATACCAGAGTTCATAGAGCTCGTCTTCCGTAAAGAATGGATAGATGTCGGGCAGCTGATAGTCGTCGGCCAGGCACTGGACGATGCCGCCGGCATAGAACACATAGTAGATGAACGTGCGAACGTCATACTTGCCCAGGTGCTGGGCAGCGTCCCACGGATCGGTAAACCAGGCGTTCATGGCGCGGGTCGGATCGAAACGGGCGTTCAGCACCGAATCGAAGACGGCGTAATGCGAGGGGTTGCGCTTGACGCTGGTACCGGGCGCGATGTGCGTCATGAAGCGCTCGCCGGCATAGATGTCGAAGTTCAGCTGCGGTGCGTTGGACTTGAGTACCATCGTGAAGTTGGCCAGCGACTGGATGCAGCGCTGCACGTAGCTCGCTTCGGCGATGACGCGGCCGCGGTCCGGCTGGTTGAATACCAGCGGCACGCGGTCGTAGAGCCGCTGCGCGATGCCCTGGTGCTCGCGTCCGCCGCGCAGGGTCAGGTAGCCTGCCTGCCCCTCGTGGCTTTCTTCCAGGGCCTTCAGGGCCGCATGCAGCTGTTTGCCTTCCGCTGTCAGCAGTTGGAGGGAATCGAGGGAGTCAAAGAGATGCGACACGCGGGTGACCGAGTTCATCGAAGTCATGTAGCGGCTGCCGTGCCGGCCGTAGTGACTGACGTAGAAAGGTTCGTAGCCGGCCGGTGCCGGGGTGTCGACGATGGCTTCGGGCGCTTCGTAGCTGTGGTGGATGCTGGCGTAACGCTCGGGGTTCTCGCGAAGGAGTGTGCGGGCATCCTGGCCCCACAGCGCGGCGGTGGCCAGGATGACAGATGTCAGTAAAAGGATGGTTCTTTTCATAGGTTTGAGATGCCGGGTCAAGCCCGGCATGACGGGTTTATTTCGTAGTAAATGTTGTTGCGTTGGTGTGGCCGCGGTATTCCTTGGCATAGAGACATTCTATTTCGATCAGGCCGCTGTTGAAGGTGCCTTCCTGCTGCACGTAGAACTCCTCGACAACCGTGGTCTTCTCTTCGGGCAGGAGTTCCCAGTAGTAGTTGGTTTCGGAAGGCTTGACCTCGCGGTAGTAGCCCCACCAGGTGTAGTACGAGCGCTCGTCCACCGGATAGAAGCAGGCGGGCCGCATGGCGCGCATCTGCACGAAGCTGCGGTTCTCGCTGTTGTCGATGTCGTAGTAGACGGTGATCTTGTCGCCCACCTTGAGCTTCGCGCCGTCCGCGAGCGGCTCCTGGCCGTTGCGTACGAAGCGGCGCCGGATGGAGATCTCGTTGGCAGAGGCCTTCACCCGGCTGAGCTCCGTGGTGTAGGTGTAGTACACGGCGCCGAGCTTCAGGTCTTTGGCCTTGCTGGCGATGAGCGCATGTACGGCGTCCGTCGTGGCCACGGTGTTCTCCCAGGCCTGGTTGTGCTTCTGCAGCAGCAGCCACTGGGCGATGCCGTCGACCATCCGGCGCTCCTTCAGCGAGGCGAAGAGCTCCATGAGCTGGGCGTGGGCGTAGATCTCGCTGTTCATCAGGCCGCGGTACGGCATGACGGCATTGGGGAAGTAGCAGCCGATGGTCGGGTTCTCCACGGCGTAGTCCTTGAGCGATTCGCGCAGCAACTTCACCCGCTGGTTGAAGCGCTTGTCGGCGTACGGCGTACCGTCGGCGCGCAGCATCGTGTTGCAGAGCTGGGCCTTTTCGAGGATCGAGAGATCCTGCCAGCCCTCGCCGCTCTCGTCCACATATTTCTTGAACACCTCCAGCGCTTTGTCGCTCAGCGGAATGTCATACCAGAGGCTGCGGATGGCAAAGTCGCGGATGTAGGCGAAAGGATGGAACTCTTTGCTCTGGGCTTTGCGCAGTACCACGCGCTCGTCAATGGCCGCGGCGGCCTTGCGCACCATCTGCTGCTCGCTGTCGCTCAGCGTAATGGCACCCACCTGGCGCAGCTGTCCCACCTTCTCGAGGAAGTAGAGCGTGATCATGTCGCTGCCGGGCATGCCGCGGAACCAGGCGAAGTGCCCGTCGCTCTCCTGGAAGGTCTTGAGCGCGGAGAAGGCCTGATCGCGGAACGGCTGGTAGTCCGCCGCATCGTCCTGCAACACGAAATTGCGCATCTGGTTGATGTAAAGCTGGTTGATCCAGTTGATGGCATTCTCGCACGCGGGCTTGACAGCCACGGGGAGCGATTCCTTCACGGCGTCGAGCGTGGAGTATTCGGCATATTCTATCTTCGGATTGGTAGCGCCAAACTGCTTGCGAAGCTGCTTCTCGTAGTAGGCGTGGTCCTTGCCCAGGCCCATGACGAACGAGGCGGCTTCGGTGAGGGTGATGGTATTGGGTACGATCTGGATCTCATGCTGCTCGCCATCGCTTCCATTCGGGGTGACGAACCAGATGCGGACCGTCAGTTTCCCGGTGCCACCCGGCACTTCGATGCCCCACGCCACTTCATCCTGGGCACCGGCCAGCAGGGTCTTGTTCTGTTTGGTAGTGCCCTTGAGTTTCAGCTTGCGGCCCTGGTCGTCGAGGATTTCCACATAGGCCGTGCCTTTCAGCTCCCGGTCGCTCAGGTTCACGAGCTTGGCCTTGAGCACCAGACGGTCGCCCTGCGTGGCGAAGAGCGGCACGGACGGCAGGACCATCAGCTCTTTCTGGACCACGAACGCCGCTTCGGCGTCGCCGGTGTACAGGCGCTTGTCGTACGCCAGCACCAGCACGCGGAAGGTGGTCAGCAGGTCGCCTGCTGTATACGTCACTTTCGTCACACCACCCTTCTCCGCGCGGATGTGCGGATAGAAGGCAATCAACTCGCTGAAGTTGGTGCGGCCCTCGAATTCGGGGACTTCTTCTTCCGCGATGACTGCTTCGTCATTGGAAACGCCTTCCGCGGCCACTGCGGCGCTCTTGTACATCAACGGCGCCTCAGCCACCATGCGGTCTTCCAGCACAGCCCCGCGTCCCATGGTCTGGATCATCTGGTTGGCGGTCAGTGCATGCCAGCTGTCGAGCGACACATGGTAGGCGGGCCGGTCCACGGACGGATATTCCCGCAGCGGGCGGAAGTTGAAGTTGTTGGCACCGTAGCGGTCGGTGGTCTGGTCGAAGATCGATACCAGCAGCTCGGAGCCCTCCGGTGCGCGGATGGTCATCTCTTCCTGCGTGCCGGGCGTGGTCTTGTCGCGGAAGGTCTCGATCGCGATGTCGAGCCGTACGTCGCCCGGACGCTTGAATTCATAGGTGTGGTTGACGGTCTTGCCCGCGCGGATGCCGAAGACCACCATCTTCACGGCGCTGCGCCAGGCCGGGTCGTAGGGGATGCGGAACTTGCGCAGCTCGTTCTGCAGGTGGACGCTCTCGTGGTAGAGGACCTTGGCGTTGTCGAAGATTTCCAGCTCGAGGTACAGGTCGTCCTCCGTGGTGCCCAGCAGGAACTCGATCTCGCCCTCGGTCTTCACGGGATAGTAGAAGTAGCGCTGCGTGAAGGGGAGTTTCCGGTCGTCGGTGCTCATGACGATGATTCCGCGCGTGGAACGGATTTCCCGGCCGCGGTATTCCGAGCGGGCCGCGATCTCGTAGAGGCCGGACGGCAGGGCGGCGAAGTCGATCGCCAGCGGCTCGTTGGTCGTGAAGCGGCCCTTGGCCACCTCCTGCTGATCCTGGTTGCAGAGGGTCCAGTCGCCTTCGAAGCTGTGCGGCGTGCCGTTGAGGGTAGTACCCTTCACCGTCACCACCTTCACCAGGTCTTTGTCGATGATCAGGCGGCCGTCGTGCCCCTGGCCTTTCGGTAACTCGATGTTGAGGTCGAGCGGAATGTCGCCCACCGGCACGTTGATCTGCGTTTCGTGCACCTCGCCCTGCGGATCCACGGCGCGGACACGGATGTCATAGCTCGCCTTGTAGAGGTCTTGCATGTCCTCGGGATTGGAGCCCTGGTAGACCGGACGCTCCGCCGGGAAGAGGATCTCGAAGTTGCCCTGGTTGTCGGAGAGGGTGCTGCCCTCGCTCACTTTTTCGTACCAGGTGCTCCACCAGCCTGCCTTGGTGGCCACCATGCAGGTGCGGTGGATGGTATATTCGATAGTGCCGCCCGCCACGGAGAAGCCGGCATAGCTCTTGAGCGAGCCGCCCTGCCGCACCACGTCGCCGAAGCAGAGCACGTCGGCCACGGGCTGCAGCGTTACCGTGAAGTTGGGACGCTTGTACTCTTCCACGCGGATGGACTTGAGCGAGCTGTAGCCCTCCCGGATGTAGTAGCGACCGTTCTTGCTGCCTTCCGGCAGGGTGAAGAAGCCGCTGGCGGACCCCATGTCATTGGTCAGGAGTTTCACCTGGGCCACGGTGTCGGGCGAGGAGCTGTGCTGGAGCACGAGTTCCACGCTGCGATTGGCCAGCACTTCGCCCGCCGTTTCGGAAGCCTTGTAGCAGATGACCTTGAAATAGATGGTGTCGCCCGGCTTGTAGAGGTTGCGGTCGGTGAAGATGACCGAACGGCTGTAGCGGGTATCGTCTCTGTAGCGGTTGTACCATTCATCATCCTGCAGGCCGCCGATCAGCGGGGCGTAGCTGTCCCCGCCCGCCTCGAGGCGCAGGTAGTAGCGGTTCTTCTGGTCGGAGGGCGCCTTGCCGGCATCGATGGCCGAGAAGCCCTGGCCGGCAAAGCGGCCGGTCATCCAGGGTTTCATCTTCAGGATGCTCGACGTATTCTTGTCGAAGAGGTTCTTGAAGATGGAGAAATCGCCCTGCGGGATGGGCTTGCCCGTGGTGTAGTCGGCTGCGTAAACTTCAGGCTTGCCGTCGCGGATGCGCAGGGTGCCCACTACGTTGCTCACGTTGACGCTTTCGTAGGAGATCTCCTTTTCGTCGGGTGTCGCGAAGCGGATCACGTAGACGCCGGGCGTAGGGAAGTCCACGGTCGTTGTCCGCCGCTCGGCGATGTTGTATTCGTTGGCAAAGCCCGTCACTTCGTGCCTCTCGAGCAGAGTAGCGTTCCGCTCAAGGTTCTGGAGCGAGGCATCGCCCATGTAGGGCAGGTACACCACATCTTTATCCATGCGGTAGACCCGCACTTCGACCTTGTCAACGTTGCGCGTGTCGAGGGAATATTCCACGCCGCTGGCAGGCGCCATGGTCGTATGCGACGAGGTGCCGAGCGAGCGGGAATCCATTGACACGATGAGCGCTTCGATATTCTTTTTATACGTACCCACGCGCTTGTGCTTGAGCAACTCCTGGGCCTCCCGGCGGATCGCCATGTAATCTTCACCGCGCACCACGCTGCGGGAGCGGTGGTCCACCGCCGCCTTGTGGTTTTGCAGCTGCTTGTAGAGCAGCATCATGATGCGGGGGTGGTCCTTGTATTTGACAATGTAGGCGTCGAGGCTGTCCGTCAGCACACGGCGGTTGAGCGCCGTGTAAGTGGGATAATAGGCGTTGGCCTCTTTCCAGTTGTATTTGGAGAGGTCATCGTAGAGCCGTTCGGCGACAACCAGCTGCTCCAGCTCATCGCCGGCAGCGATCGTCTTTTGTTCCAGCTCTTTCAGGTAGCCGGCAGCCGTCTGGGGCTTGCCTTCCTTCTCCGCCTTCTGGACCTTGGACCAGAGGCGCGAATAAGCGGTTTGTGCATCCATGGTAAAAACAACAGTGGCCAGCAAAGCGACCGTCCAAAGCAATCGTTTCATGGTAAACTCGGTTTTGGCAACTAAAGATAACGAAAAATATACCAATTTTGCCTATCTTTGCTTTGATTAGCGCAGCCGATGAAATTCGAAGTACTTTCCACAGACCCCCAGACCAGCGCCCGCCGCGGCCGGATCACCACCGACCACGACACCATCGAGACCCCCATCTTCATGCCGGTCGGCACGGTCGGATCGGTGAAAGGCGTGTATCATAAAGATTTACGGGAAGACATCCATGCGCAGATCATCCTGGGCAACACCTACCACCTCTACCTGCGCCCCGGCCTCGACATCCTGCGCCAGGCCGGCGGCCTCCACGCCTTCACATCGTGGGACCGCCCCATCCTGACCGACAGCGGCGGCTTTCAGGTGTTTTCGCTCGCCCAGAGCCGCAAGCTCACCGAGGAGGGCTGCATCTTCCAGTCGCACATCGACGGGTCGCGGCACATCTTCACGCCGGAAAACAATGTGGACACGCAGCGCATCATCGGCGCCGACATCGTGATGGCGCTTGACGAGTGCTGCCCGGGCGACGCGGACTACCGCTACGCCGAGAAATCGCTGGGTCTCACCCAGCGCTGGCTGGAGCGCTGCATCCGCCATTTCGACGAGACCGAGCCTCTCTACGGCTACAGCCAGACCTTCTTCCCCATCGTGCAGGGCTGCGTCTATCCGGACCTGCGCCTGCGGGCGGCGGAACACGCGATGGCCTTCCAGCGCGAAGGCTACGCCATCGGCGGCCTGGCCGTGGGAGAGCCCACCGAGAAGATGTACGAAATGCTGGAGCTCCTGCATCCCGTGCTGCCGCAGGACCGGCCCCGCTACCTGATGGGCGTGGGAACTCCCGCCAACCTGCTGGAAGGCATCGCCCGCGGCGTCGACATGTTCGACTGTGTGATGCCCACCCGCAACGGGCGCAACGCCATGCTTTTCACCAGCGAAGGCATCATCCACATCAAGAATAAGAAATGGGCCGACGATTTCTCGCCGCTCGACCCGGCTGGAACGTCTTTTGTAGACCACTGCTACACCAAAGCTTACCTGCGGCACCTGTTCGTGGCGGGTGAAATGCTCGCCGCCCAGATCGCCAGCCAGCACAACCTGGCCTTCTACCTGCACCTGGTCGAACAGGCGCGCGAACACATCGCAGCCGGAGATTTCGCCAGCTGGAAAGACCAGGCCATCCGGAAGCTTGACACCCGCTTATAGCCCATGAACCTGCCCGAAGTCAAGATCCTCGACAAATATATTGTGAAGAAGTTCCTCGGAACTTTCTTCTTTACGATCCTGATCGGCGTAACCATCGTCGTCATCTTCGACCTGAGCGAGAAGATCGACAAGTTCGTGGAGAAGAGCGTACCGGTCCATGAGATCATCTTCGACTACTTCGGCGGCTTCATCCCCTGGATCGTCAACAACTTCAGCCCGCTGATCGTCTTCATCTCCGCCATCTTCTTCACGTCGAAACTGGCGCAGAACAGTGAGATCGTGGCCATGCTCTCGGGCGGCATCAGTTTCCGCCGGCTCATGGCGCCGTATATGTTCTCGGCCGCCGTCATCTGCGGCCTGTCGCTGCTGCTGGGCCTCTACATCATCCCGCCCGCCAACCAGAAACGCCTCGACTTCGAGAACAAATACATCAAGGCCCAGAACATCGTGGCCAACACCCAGCGCAACATCCACTACCAGATCGCGCCGGGCGAGTTCGTGTATTTCGGGCAGTTCAGCGCAGCCAGCAACACGGCCTACGGCTTCACCCTGGAGCGCATCGAACACAACCGGCTCGTATCGAAGCTTTCCGCCAACTCGGCGGCGTGGGATACCACCTTCAATGGCTGGCGGCTGCGCAACTATTACATCCGCGACTTCTACGGAGAGTCGGAAGTGGTGCGGACCGGCAAGCAACTCGACACGGTGCTCCAGCTCACCCTGGCGGATTTCTACCGGCGCAAGAATTCCGTGGAGTCGCTCTCTGGCAAAGACCTGAACGAACTGATCCGGGTTCAGAATATGCGGGGCGACAAAATGGTCAAGTACGCCCTGATTGAGAAAAACAACCGCCTGGCCATGCCATTCTCGGCCTTCGTGCTGACGGTCATCGCCGTTTCCCTGTCTTCGCGCAAGAAGCGCGGCGGCCTGGGCCTGAACATCGGTATCGGCCTGGCGCTCAGTTTTACCTACATCCTGTTCATGAAATTCAGCGCGATGTTCGTCCTCAAGGACATCATGCCGGCCGTCGTGGCCATGTGGCTGCCCAACCTGGTTTTCGCCGTCGTGGCGGTGATTCTCTACAGGCTCGCTCCGAAATAAATCAATACATCATACCATGGACACACTCGAAATCCAATCCAAACCCGAACCCAAGGCCAAAGACAAGGGCAAATCCAACGTGAAGTTCCGGCTGATCGTGATGAACTTCCTGGAGTTTGCCGTCTGGGGAGCCTATCTCACATCGCTGGGACGCTACCTCGGCAACATCGGCCTGGGATCGCACATCAAGTGGTTTTTCGCCATGCAGGGCATCGTTTCCATCTTCATGCCGACGGTCATGGGCATCGTGGCCGACCGGCGCATGGAGGCGCAGAAAGTGCTTTCGCTCTGCCACGGCCTGGCCGGCATCTTCATGATCGCCGCAGGCTATTACTGCATGTCGGCCGGGGACGCCGTCGCGTTCGCCCCGCTGTTCATCCTCTACAGCATCAGCCTGGCCTTCTTCATGCCGACTATCGCGCTGACCAACTCCGTGGCCTACAATGCGCTGCGCTCAGAAGGCATGGATCCCGTGAAGGAGTTCCCGCCGATCCGCGTCTTCGGCACCATCGGATTCATCTGCAGCATGCTGACGACCAACTTCGTGAAGTTTGACGGCGTGGCCATGCAGGACAGCTACACACAGCTCCTGTCGTCGGGTATCCTGTCCATCATCCTCTGCGTCTACGCCCTGACCATGCCGAAGTGTCCGGTCAACCGCACGCAGGAGAAGAAATCTTTCGTGGATGCTTTCGGCCTGAAGGCCTTCACACTGTTCAAGGACAGCCAGTTCGCGGTGTTCTTCATCTTCTCGATGCTGCTGGGCGCCTCCCTGCAGATCACCAACGGCTATGCAAACACCTTCCTCGGTTCGTTTGCCGCCGACCCGGCGCTGGCCAACACCTTCGCCGTGAAGAACTCCAACGCGCTGATCGCCATCTCGCAGGCTTCCGAAACGCTCTGTATCCTGTTGATTCCGTTCTGCATGAAGAAGTTCGGCATCAAGAAGGTGATGCTCATCTCCATGCTGGCCTGGGTGTTCCGTTTCGGCTTCTTCGGACTCGGCAACCCGGCCTGGCCCGGCGTGCTGCTCTTCATCCTCAGCTGCATCGTCTACGGTATCGCGTTTGACTTCTTCAATATCTCCGGTTCGCTCTACGTGGAGCAGCGCACCGGCGCGGATATCCGCTCCAGCGCCCAGGGCCTGTTCATGATGATGACCAATGGTTTCGGCGCCTCGGTGGGCACGCTGGCCGCCGGCGCGGTGATTGACGCCTGCGACGTGTTCAACACGCCCGCCAACTGGCCGAAAGCCTGGTTCATCTTCGCCGGTTACGCCCTCGTCGTCGCCATCCTCTTCGCCATCTGCTTCAAGTACAAACACGTACCTGAGGAGATTCCGGCTCGCCCCGAATAGCCCGTCATGAAGAGACTGCGTATTACGATGCTGGTCGCACTGGTGGCGGTTCTCGCCGTCCCGGAGGCCCGTGCCGTGGAAGATCCTTTCAGGAAAGGATCCTTCCTGGCCGGCATTCAGGGCGGTATCCTGCCGGGCTTCGGATCGACCGTGTACGGCGATTACGTGCTGGCAGATCTGGGAAAAGGCCATTTCACCGTCGGCGGCCAGATCGGCATCAACCGTCGGGTCCCCGGCAGTTGGGCCATTTTCAGCAGCAAGACGAACAGCAAATTGAACCTGCTTTCCCTGACGGCCCGTGCGACCTATGGCCTGAATCTCTCGTCCAAATTGGAGCTTCACGGCGGTGCGCTGATCGGCGTGGGATTCACTCCGAATGAATACAAGTTCACGCCCGGTCTAGCCTGGGGCGGCCTGTTGGGCCTCCGTTTCTTCTTCACCGACAACCTGGCCCTTTCCTTCGAACCCCAGTATGCGAACTACGGTACCTGTGTGAACCTCGGCCTGGCGTTCAGGTTTTAGATCACTCGACTTTGCTCGGGATGACATAAAAAAAACCGGCTCCAACGAGCCGGTTTTTTATGCACATGCTACGCGCTTAGGCGTTTCCGGATTTGCGGGGAGCCTGCACCTTGCGGGCGGCGGGAGCAGCCTTGGTAGCCGTCTTGTTCGCAGCCTTCGTGGAGTTGGCCTTGCGGGAAACGTTCTTCTTGTTGGCCGGGTTGGTCGTGCCTTCTTCACCTTCCTTGGCGGCAGCCTTCTTGGCGCCACTGCGGCGGGTCGAGGTCTTCTTGACTTCCTTCTCGGGAGCGGCAGCAGCCTCGGCGAAATCAACCAGCTGGATGATAGCCATGTCGGCAGCGTCACCCACGCGGAAACCGGTGCGGACGATGCGGGTGTATCCACCCGGACGGTCGGCGATCTTCGGCGCGACAACGCGGAACAGCTCGCTGACAGCCTCTTTCTGCTTCAGGTAGCTGAACACGATACGGCGGGAGTGCGTGGTGTCTTCCTTCGATTTGGTGATGAGGGGCTCCACATACATGCGCAGTGCCTTGGCTTTGGCAACCGTGGTCTCGATCTGCTTGCTGAGGATGAGCGAAGAAGCCATGTTGGCCAGCATAGCCTTGCGGTGACCGCTCTGACGGCCCAAATGATTAATAGCCCTGTTATGCCTCATAATTCTCTAATTCTGTTTCAGTGGTTTCTGTTTCTTTTTCGTTGTCCGCAGCGGCGTCCTCGGGAGCCGACTGCTTCGGTTCGATGCCATACTTGGTCACATCCATGCCGAAGTTGAGCTTCACCTTCTCGATGAGCATCTCGATCTCGTTCATGGACTTCTTGCCGAAGTTGCGGAACTTCATCAGCTCACCGCGCTGGTGCGACACCAGGTCGGCAAACGTATCGATATTGGCCGCCTTCAAGCAGTTGAGTGCCCGAACGGAGAGATCCATGTCGGAGAGCTTGCTGAGCAGGAGGTGACGCATGCGGAGCGCTTCCTCATCCAGCTCTTTGCTGTCGACCTCGACCGGCGTCTCGGGCGTGATCTTCTCGTCGGAGAAGAGCATGAAGTGGTAGATCAGAATCTTGGCTGCCTCCTTGAGGGCTTCCTTCGGATGGATGGAACCGTCCGTGGTGATCTCAAGGTTGAGCTTGTCGTAGTCGGTCTTCTGTTCGACACGCCAGGGTTCGACCGTATACTTCACATTCTTGATCGGCGTGAAGATGGAGTCGATGGCGATGGTATCGACGGGAGCGAGCTCGACTTTGTTCTCGTCGGCAGGGACATATCCCCGGCCTTTGCCGATCCGGATATCCATCTTCAGCTTCACCGTAGGCTCCATGGAGCAGATGTGCAGTTCAGGATTGAGGACCTTGAAGGAGGAGAGATGTTTGGAGATATCTTCAGCGGTGAACTCCTGCTTGCCGCTCACTTCGATGGTGGCGGACTCGCCGTCCACGTCCTCGATCATGCGTTTGAAGCGAACCTGCTTGAGGTTCAGCACGATGTCGATGACGCTCTCGATAACGCCCGGGATGGTGTCGAACTCGTGTGCGACACCCTCGATGCGGATCGAGGTGATGGCGAAACCCTCCAGCGAGGAGAGCAGGATGCGGCGCAGGGCGTTGCCGATGGTAATTCCGTAACCCGGCTCAAGCGGCCGGAATTCGAAACGACCAAAGGTCTCGCTCGCGTCGAGCATGATCACCTTGTCCGGTTTCTGGAATGCTAAAATGGCCATTTCTGTCAATTTTTACTTGGAGTACAACTCGACGATCAACTGTTCATTGATGGTTTCGGGAATCTCGCTCCGTTCAGGCAGGCTGGCGAACTTGCCGGCGCACTTGGCGGCATCCCATTCCAACCAGGGATACTTGCCGGCGGCGGCGTTCAGGCTGTCCTGAATGACTTCCAGGCTCTTGGAGCGCTCGCGGACACCCACGATGCTGCCGGTCTTCACGATGGTCGAAGGGATGTTGCAGACATTGCCGTCGACGGTGATGTGGCAGTGGGAGACGAGCTGGCGGGCAGCGGCGCGCGAAGGTGCGATGCCCATGCGGTAGACCAGGTTGTCCAGGCGGGATTCGAGCAGCATAAGCAGGTTTTCACCCGTACGGCCCTTCATGCGGTTGGCTTTGCCGTAGAGGTTGCGGAACTGGCGCTCGAGCACACCATAGGTGTATTTCACTTTCTGTTTCTCAGCGAGCTGGATACCATACTCGGAGGTCTTCTTGCGCTTCTTGGCCAGGCCGTGCTGTCCCGGAGGGTAGTTCTTCTTTTCAAAATACTTGTCAGGACCGTAGATCGGCTCACCGAACTTACGGGCTATCTTGGTTTTAGGACCAGTGTATCTTGCCATAATTCAAATACTTTTAAACGTTAGACTCTACGACGTCCCTTCGGGCGGCAACCATTGTGCGGAAGCGGGGTGACATCAATGATCTCGGTGACCTCGATACCAGCTCCGTGGAGGGTACGGATGGCGGACTCACGGCCGGCACCCGGGCCTTTGACATACGCTTTGATCTTGCGCAGACCGAGGTCGTAAGCGACCTTTGCGCAATCCTGGGCGGCGACCTGTGCGGCATACGGCGTGTTCTTCTTCGAACCGCGGAAGCCCATCTTACCGGCGCTCGACCAGCTGATCACCTGACCCGTGCTGTTGGTCAGCGTGACGATGACGTTGTTGAAAGTAGACGAAATATGGGCCTGACCATAAGCGTCAACCTTGACAACTCTTTTCTTGCTTGCAGTAGTTTTCTTTGCCATAATCTAAACCTTATTTCGTTGCTTTCTTCTTGTTGGCCACAGTCTTCTTGCGACCCTTGCGCGTACGGGCGTTGTTCTTGGTGCTCTGACCGCGGACAGGAAGACCGAGACGGTGACGGATGCCGCGATAGCAGCCGATATCCATCAGTCGTTTGATGTTCAACTGAGTGGCGGAACGAAGTTCGCCCTCAATCTTGAATTCGTTGGCAATCATCGTACGGATTGCCGCAATCTGCTCGTCGTTCCAATCTTTGACCTTGATGTCGGGATTGATGTCGAGCGTCTTGAGGATTTTCTCGGAAGAGCTCCGGCCGATACCGTAGATATAGGTCAGACCGATGACTCCACGCTTGTTGTTGGGTAAATCTACTCCGGCTATACGTGCCATAATCTATTTTTTACTTTATTGTTTACAAACTATAAGATTATCCCTGGCGCATCTTGAATTTCGGATTCTTCTTGCAAATGACATACAAGCGGCCTTTGCGCTTTACGATCTTGCAATCCTCACTACGCTTCTTAATGGATGTCTTGACTTTCATTGTTGTAAGTTTTTATTTATATCTGAAAGATATTCTTCCTTTTGTCAAATCATACGGGGACATTTCGACGCGCACCTTGTCGCCCGGGAGGATCCGGATGTAGTGCATCCGCATCTTGCCCGAGATGTGGGCGATGATCACGTGGCCATTGTCCAGCTCGACGCGGAACATCGCGTTCGACAGGGCTTCGATAATGGTACCTTCTTTTTCTATGGCTGACTGTTTCGGCATAAATTAAGATCGTATGGTTTAACGTTACTTTTTTTCAATAAATTCAAAAGTTGTCAGAACTTCAGGCTGTCCGTGCCGGACGACGACCGTCTTTTCAAAGTGAGCGGACTTGGCACCGTCGGCGGTATGCACAGCCCATCCGTTATCATCGAGATAGACCTCCTTGCGGCCGGCGTTGATCATCGGCTCGATGCAGATGACCATTCCTTCGCGGAGTTTGACGCCATGGCCGCGCCGTCCGTAGTTGGGGACCTCCGGGCTCTCGTGCATGTCGCGACCGAGTCCGTGGCCGACCAGCTCCCTGACGACGGAGAATCCGAGACCTTCGCAATACGACTGCACGGCTTCGCCGATGTCGCCCGTGCGGCCTCCCGCCACAGCCTGCGCGATGCCCAGTTCAAGCGCCTGCTTGGTGGCATCGAGCAGCTGCTGCGTGCGGGCGTCCACCTTCCCGACCGGGAATGTATAGGCGGAGTCACCGTAGAAGCCTCCGTACACCGTGCCGCAGTCAACCGAGACGATGTCGCCTTCCTTCAGCTTGTAGGCGGAAGGGAAGCCGTGCACCACCACGTCGTTGACCGACATGCAGAGGGTGGCAGGGAAGCCGTCGTATCCGAGGAAACCGGGCACTGCTCCGAGCGAACGGATGTACTTCTCGGCAATCACGTCGAGCTCCTTGGTCGTAATACCCGGCTCGATGTGGCGGCCGACCTCTGCCAGTGTCTTCGACACCATCAGGGCGTTCTCGCGCAGCAGGTCGATCTCTTGTTCGGATTTGAGTCTGATCATGTGAAAGAATCTATCAAAATTACATACCCGAACGGCCTTTGAGACGACCCGTCTTCATCAGTCCGTCGTAGTGACGCATGAGCAAGTGGTTCTCAATCTGCTGGAGGGTATCCAGGATCACACCCACGAGGATCAGCAACGAGGTGCCGCCGTAGAAGGGAGCGAACTGGGAGTTGACGCCGAGCAAGCGCGCGAAAGCGGGCAGGATGGCGACAAAGGCCAGCAGGATGGAACCGGGAAGCGTAATGCGCGACATGATGGTATCAATGTACTCGGCCGTCTTCTTGCCAGGCTTGCAGCCCGGGATGAAGCCACCGTTCTTCTTCATCTCTTCAGCCATATTGGTCGGGTTCACCGTAATAGCGGTGTAGAAATACGTGAACAGGATGACCATGATGAAGTAGACGAAGTTGTACCAGAAACCATTGGTGTTGCCCATTACAGCAGCAAGGCCTTTCGTAGCGTCGAAGCCCTGGAAGATGAGCGGGAAGAGCATCAGTGCCTGCGCGAAGATGATCGGCATCACACCTGCCGCATTCAGCTTCAACGGGATGTACTGACGGACACCGCCATACTGTTTGTTGCCCACGATACGTTTGGCATACTGCACGGGGATCTTGCGCACCGCCTGCACCAGCGCGATCGTACCGACGAACACCAGGAAGAGGATCACGAGCTCGATGACAAGCACAAGCATGCCACCCAGGCTGGTCGTCCACTTATCGGTGATCTCGATCCAAAGGGCCTGCGGAAGACGGGCGATGATACCGATCATGATGATCAGGGAAATACCATTACCAATGCCGCGGTCTGTAATTCTTTCACCCAACCACATGACGAACATCGTACCACCGATCAGGATGATCGTAGCGAAGACGCCGTACCACCAGCCGCTCATCGTAGTGACGAACGCCTCGGGCGGCAGGGTCGAACGCAGGGAGGCCACATAGGCCGGGCCCTGGATAGCCAGGATCACGATCGTGAGGTAGCGCGTGTATTGATTCATCTTGCGGCGGCCGCTTTCGCCTTCGCGCTGGAGGCGCTGGAAGGACGGAAGGAAGACGCCCAAGAGCTGGATTACGATGGATGCGGAGATGTAAGGCATCACACCCAAAGCGAAGATCGATGCGTTACCGAACGCACCGCCGGAGAACATGTTCAACAAGCCGACCAGGCCTTCCGTGCTCTTGGCCTGCAGGGCCGCGATCTGGGTGGCGTCGATGCCAGGGATCACGACGTAGCTGCCGAGACGGTAGACAACGATCAGCAAGAACGTGTAGATCAGCCGTTTCCGGAGATCTTCGATCTTGAACATGTTGACTATGGTTTGAAAAAATCTCTTCATAGGACCCTCCGGGGTTTAGAGTTTGGTGACGGTTCCGCCTTTCTCTTCAATCTTCTTGATGGCCGAAGCGGAGAACGCATCGGCGGTCACATCGAGTTTGGCAGTCAGTTCGCCGTTGCCGAGGATCTTCACAAGGTCGGTCTTGGATGCAAAACCGGCGTTGCGGATCACGTCGACGTCGATAGCGGTCACGCCGAAGCGCTCGCTGATCGTCTGCAGGGCAGAGAGGTTGACAGCCTTGTATTCAATTCTGTTGTGGTTCTTGAAACCGAACTTCGGAAGACGACGCTGGATAGGCATCTGGCCGCCTTCGAAACCGATCTTGCGGGCGTAGCCGGAACGGGATTTGGCACCGTTGCTACCGCGACCGGCGGTCTTGCCGAGACCCGAACCCGGGCCGCGACCGACGCGTTTCTCAGATTTGACAGAACCTTGTGCAGGTGTAAGATTATGCAGTTTCATCTGTAAATTCCTCCTATTCATTGACGGGTTCGATGGTGACGAGGTGGGAAACACGCTCGATCATACCTTCGGTGACCGGAGTGAGTTCCACGATGACGCTCTGGTGCATCTTGTGGATGCCGAGCGAGGTGAGATTGGCAATCTGGCGCTTCGTTGCGCCGCTCTTGCTCTTGATCTGCGTAAGTTTAACCTTTGCCATTGCTTCACCCTCCATTAACCGTTAAATACTTTACTCATAGGAATACCACGGAGACCGGCCACGGTGTAGGCGTCGCGCATTTCAGTCAGCGCGGCGACAGTGGCTTTCACCAGGTTGTGGGGGTTCGAGCTGCCCTTGCTCTTGGCCAGCACGTCGTGAATACCCACCGACTCGAAGACGGCACGCATAGCACCACCGGCCTTCACACCGGTACCGGGCGCTGCAGGTTTCATGAACACGCGGGCACCGCCGAACTTGGCTGCCTGCTCGTGCGGAATGGTCTGCTTGCTGAGCGGGATGCGAACCAGGTTCTTCTTGGCATCTTCGATACCCTTGGAGATAGCGGTTGTGACTTCGTTGGCTTTACCAAGACCGTAGCCGACAACACCGTTTTCGTCGCCGACCACCACGATGGCAGCAAAGCTGAAGTGGCGGCCACCCTTGGTGACCTTCGTGACGCGCTGGACGGCCACAAGGCGGTCCTTGAGCTCCAGATCCGTCGTCTTTACTTTCTTAACATTGATATCTGCCATAGTGCTTAGAATTTAAGGCCACCCTCACGAGCGGCGTCTGCCAAACTTTTAACTCTTCCGTGATAGAGGTAACCACCGCGGTCGAAAGCGACGGTGTTGATACCCTTTTCGATGGCGCGCTCAGCGATCGCCTTGCCGACGATGGCTGCAGCCTCGACACCGGTCTTGCCCTTGCAGGCCTCGACGAGCGCCTTGTCGTTGGACGAAGCCGAAGCCAGGGTCACGCCCTTGGTGTCGTCCACGACCTGGACATAGATCTGTTTATTGCTTCTGTACACCACCATACGGGGCCGCTCGGCGGTACCGTTGACGATCTTGCGGATCCGGTAGTGAATTCTCTGTCTTCTTTCTGTTTTAGTCAATGCCATAACTTGATCTCCTATTATTTAGCAGAAGCGCTCTTACCGGCCTTGCGACGGAGCTGTTCGCCGACGAACTTGATACCCTTGCCCTTGTACGGCTCAGGCTTGCGCAGCGAGCGGACCTTGGCGGCCACCATACCGAGCAGCTGTTTGTCAGCGCTCTTCATAACCAACACAGGGTTTTGACCCTTCTTGACAGGTTCGGCCTCAGCCTTCACCTCTTTCGGAAGCTGGAACTGGATGTCGTGGGAATAACCCAGGCTGAAGGTAACGATCTGGCCGTTGACCTCCACGCGATAACCGACACCGACGAGTTCCTGTTTGACAGTATAACCTTCAGAGACACCCACGACCATGTTGTGGATCAGGGCACGATAGAGGCCGTGCATGGAGCGGTGGCGAGGCTGGTCGGTCGGACGCTTGACTGTAAGAACACCCCCATCAACGGAGACTTCGATGTCCGGATCAATCTTCTGGGACAGTTCTCCGAGCGGGCCTTTCACCGTGACGACATGGTCATTGCTGACATTCACAGCAACGCCATTGGGCAGGTTTACAGGTAATTTACCGATTCTTGACATTATTCTTCGATTTTTAATTGTTACTAATAAACGTAGCAAAGCACTTCACCGCCGACATTGAGCGTCTTGGCCTCCTTGTCGGTGATAATACCTTTGGATGTAGAGAGGATGGCGATTCCCAGACCGTTGAGCACGCGGGGCATGTTCTCCACGTCGGTGTAGGTACGCAGACCCGGGGAGCTGACGCGGATGAGTTTCTTGACAGCCGC
>CAJODQ010000031.1 GCA_905233345.1 uncultured Bacteroidales bacterium | reverse complement strand
TATTTCACCGTGCACCATCCACCCGGAACCGAGGCGCCGACGGTGTTGTCGTACATGGCCTCGCAAATCGTGGCGGGACGGTAGAAGCGGCCCTTGTAGGTGGCCGTGACACGGGTCTTCACCACCGAGGTGGAGTTGCGGCCCAAGTAGAGGTACGAGTACACGCGGTCGTCGCGGAAATCCTGGTAAAAGCCGTCGATGCGGTCGACATGGATTTCCCAGCCGGACGGGAAAATCTGCGTCAGTGCCAGGTTCGTGTAGTCGGTCGTCGCACTCGTGTTCGTCACATAGGCGTTGACCACGAAGTCCGTGCCCTGCTCGACGCTCGACGGATCGATCGCCGTGCCGTCGGGCAGCGTGTAGGTCACCACAAGCCGCAGGCCGTCGGCGCGCGCCATTTCCTCCCCCTTCTCCGGAATGCCGGTGGAACTGACCACCAGGTAGACCGGAGCCTTGGAGTTGTTCGTTATATCGAGATCGAGCGACGTGCCGGTGCCCGGATCGAGCGAACCTTCCTTGATGGCCTTGGAGGTCTTGAGCGTGGAACTGCTGCGACCGGCCTTCACCGTCACGTCCAGGCCGTCCACGGCATTGACCTTCATGTAGTCGGCTACGGCGTTCAGCGCCCAGGCCGTACTCTGCGTGCTCATGTAGTAGTCGCGCTTGTTGAGCCAGTTGGAGAGACGTTCCACACACTGGAAGGCTGCCGCCTTGTCGCCAACCGCGTTGTAAACCATTGCGGCGATGGCCTGCAGGCGCTCTTCGCTGTCGTAGTTGTCGGAGAAGCGGCTGTAACGCTCCGTACCCGTCTTGGTGTTCTGCAGGATGTTGCGGGCCACGTCTTTCTTGCCGTCGAGCACATAAGCGCCCGCCAGCAGCATCTTGGCCGCTTCAGGCAACTTCACCACATCTTCGCGCAGGCGGTTCATGTCGCTGCGGTCGGGCGATCCGGCCAGCGCCAGCACATAGAGCGCGTAGGCGCGGCTATCGGCACTGTAGCTCTTGCCCGAAGCCACGGTCTTCATATAAGAGAGGTTCGATTTCTTCAGCGAAGCCGGCACCGAGTAGCCTGCCTTCTGGGCCTCCAGCATGAAGTGGGTGGCATAGATCGTCGCCCACACATTGGCGCCCAGGTAGGAAGAGGTGCCCGGCCAGGTGGTCATGCCGCCCGACGGGATGGCGAAAGAGCTCAGGCGGTTGATGGACGCTTTCACGTTCTCGCCCGTGCGGGTCTGCTGCTCGCGGTCAAGCTCGACCAGGTCGCCCAGATAGAGCTGCGGGAACGCACCCGACGTGGTCTGCTCCAGGCAGCCGTGCGGGTAACCCATCAGGTAGCCGAGACGGTAGTCCAGGTCGATCGGCGGAATGGTGGATGCCTCCACATTGACCTCGTTGGTGCCGGGACGGCCCACCAGCGCGAAAGGCACGGAGACGCTCTTGCCACCCTCCACCAGCTGCACCATGGAATTGGTGCTGCGCGGGTTCGGGTCACGCACGTCAATCTCCAGTTCTTCGGTCGAGCTGTCGCCTGAAGCCTTGGCCACGGTCTTGATCTTGCCGATGCCCGGGACGTCGGAAGCCTTCAGCGTGAAGTACACCAGCTTCTCACCCGCATTCGGCAGGCTCACCGTCGCCGTGTTGCTGCCAGCCACCTCGAGGGCGCCTTCAGCCTTGATCTCCACCGTCACCTGGCCCACGCCGTTCTTGTTGGCGAAGACCGTCACGGGCAAGCCCACCTGCTCTTCCGTGCCGAGCACGCGCGGCAGCGTGGCCTTGACCATCACCGGCTTGGTGACCATCACACCCTTCTCGGCAGCGCCCATGTTCTTGCCGTCGGTGGCAATGACCATGGCGCGGAGCTGGCCAATGTACTGCGGAAGTTTCACCGTATGCTTGTCGGAACCCTTGGCTTTCAGCGTGAAAGGACCGAGGAAGATCGAAACGGGTTTGAAGCGGTCAGCCTTGCTGTTGGGCGTCACAGCCGCCTCGCCTTCACCGTCACCACCGATGGCGAAGAGTTGCTCCATGCGGGCGCCATAGGCACCGATGATCAGGTCGTAGAGATCCCAGGTACGGACACCCAGGGCCTCAACGGCATAGAACGACTTCCACGGATCGGGCGTCTTGTAGCGCGTGAGGCTCAGCAGACCTTCGTCGACCAGGGCCACCACGTAGCTCATCGGACGGCCGTCCTGCTCCTTCACCGTGAAGCTGACTTCTTTCTCGGGCTGCACCTCAGCGGGGATGTCGATCACCGGATGCAGGTGTGTGGAAGCTTCTTCCACAAGGATGCGCTGCACGCCGAAGAGGCGGATCGGCGCATCGTTTTCAGCATTATTGTACGGCTGGATGAGGGTCACGGTCGCATAGACGTTCGGAGCCATGCCAGCCTCGATCGGGATCGCAATCTCGGTCTTTTCGCCCTTGCAGTCGACCCAGAACGACTTGAGCACGCGCTCGCCCTTCTCAATGGAGACCAGGGCACGGGCGCCGCTCGTCGAAGGAATCACCAGCTGGGCCGTCTCACCCACAATGAATTTGTCTTTATTGAGGCTCATCGGCAGGCGGATGGCGGCGTCGGAGCTGCCTTCGCCGGCCGTCTCATAGGATTCACGCACCATCACCACGGAAGAGGTGGCATGTCCGCCCTTCGGGTCGACGACGCGGAAGAACCAGAAGCCGCTCTCCTCTTTCGAGAAGTCCATCTGGAACTCGCCGGAACCGCCCGTCAGGGTCACGCTCATTTCCTTGTACGGCGCATTGTAAGAATCTTTCGCATAGGAGGCCAGGCCGTCGGAGGAACTCCACCACCAGCTCCAGCCCATCTTGTAGACTTCCACGTTCACCTTCATGCTCTGCTGCACCGGGTTGCCTTTGTAGTCCACGGCGACCAGCTTGAAGGTCTGGCTGCGGGACTTGTCGAGGAAGTCCTCGCCCCATTCGCTCTCCTGTGTCGGCACGTTCAGGCCAATGTAGGTGTTGTACGGCGAGAGGGTCGTGGTATAACGGTCCACACTGAAATCACCGCTCTTCTCGAAGACGCGGGTCGTGAACTGGGCCGTCAGCATGCCGGGCACTTCGTTGCTCGAAACGGCGGCGGCGACGCGGAACGTCACATGGCCGTTGGCGTCGGTCTTGCCCTTGAACAGGTCATACTCCTGGGAGTAGAAGCTGCGCGAACGGTCTTCGAACACGTAGTTCTTGTATTTGTCGAAAGCGGTACGGCCACGGGTCAGGCTCATCTCGACCCGGGTTTCCAGGTCCTTGGCAGGATTGCCCACCAGCCAGCGGGCGAAGATGTCGCCCTGGATGTTGCTGGCCGGAACCGCCGGCTTGTCGTTGAGCTGCAGGTCGATGACGATGTTGTTGGGCTTGACCGTCTCGATCTTCACGGTCTTGTACCAGGTCTGGCCACCGGCCGTCACCGCCACTTCCCAGTTGCCGGTCGGGGCGTCGGGCGAGGTGGTGAAGCAGAAGGCGTACATGCCGTCGAAACCGTTGTTGTTGACTTGCGTGGCGATGACCTGGCCCTGCGGGTTGCTCAGGGTGGCCGTTACCGGGTGCCCGGCGGGCAGGACACCGTCGTCAAGCATGGAGATGAAGGTCAGGTGGATGTCTTCGCCCGGACGCCAGACGCCGCGCTCGCCGAAGATGAAGCCTTTCTGGCCCTGGCGCGACGCGTTGCCGTCCACCTCGAAGCTGCTCATCGAGATGGCTGCGCCGCTGCTCATGGAGAGGTAGCTCTTGTCTTCGCCCTTGCTGATGACAGCCGTGCGGGCCTCGTCGTCTTTCACCGTGCAGGAGAAGCGGCCGCCGGAACCGGTGGTTCCTTCGGCGATCGCCTGGTTCACGGAGTTGTAGAGTGTCACTTTGGCGCCGCTCACGGGCTGGGCCGAGATGATGTCGGTCACGAACACCGTGTACTCCCCTTTCTCGGATCCCTTGGCAATGACCGAGAGGTCGGAGACCAGCAGGTTGCGCACGCGGTTCTCGTAGTCGCTGTAACTGCCGAAGTAATAGTCGCTCTCATAATGGTCGTCCTGGAACTCAGCCAGCGGCTCGACGCCGCGGATCTCGATGCGGTAGATGGCACCGCGCTGGACGTTCACCAGGTCGGCCACGTTCAGGCCGTAGGTATTAAGGTTGCGCAGTTTCGCGGAATTGGTCTCGCCCAGCGTAAGGGTGGTGTCGAGCACCACGCGGGCCACGTTGCCCGTGTAGCAGTAGGTCTCGCCGAGACGGTTCTCCTGGAGGAACTGCAGCACATTGTTTTCATAGATGCGTTTCACGCGCACACGCAGCTTCGCATAGTTGATGGCCTGGAAAGGGAGGTTCATGCCGCCCGAGGAAGGGAGCACGGAACCGCGCGACAGGAACTTGACCATGGGCTCGCCGGAGGGTACCGCAAACCAGCGGTCGAAGTCCGCTTCGAGTTTCTGGCCCTTGGCGCTGCGGATAGCTTTGCTGATGGAGATGAACTGCTTGTCTTCCGCCTTCACGGCCGGAGAGATCTTCAGCACATTTTCGTTGACGATGAAGGAGAGGCGCCCGGCACCCGGCATCGACACCAGGCTCTTGAAATCCTGTTTGGGATCGAGGGCTGCGGAAAAGGCAACTTCGAAGCTGTAGGGATCGGTCTTGATCTCGCAATCCACTACGTTGAACTGTCCCTTGACGGGCACTTCGTAGCGACGGGAGCCTTCTGCGGCGTAGCGGGGCCAGTTGTGGACCAGTTCCACCATGTTTTTCTTATCCCCGGCCGGGATGTTGCCCACCGTCACGGTGTGGGTGTGGCCGTCTTCGGCATGCACCCAGGTCACTTGGGCATCGGCACCTTTCACGGAGAAGCCGCTCTCCAGGTATTTGTCGTCGAGCACCTCGGGCGAGGTCACGACGAGGTCGATATGATAGCGGTCGTCGACGCCCGGGTAGCCGGTCAACTTGCTGTAGTCGAACAGCAGCACCGGGGCGAGGGTCTTGACCGTGTAGGTCTTCTTGCCTTGCGAATTGCCGGCGATGGCGCCGAAGTCGGCCGTCACCTTATACTCGGTGTTGAACTCGAGGGGCTGATTCGGCACGATGCAGAGCGTCTGCGGATCGACGATCTGGACATCGAAATCGATTTTCGGAGACACAGAGATGGCCTTCTTGGCCGCAGCCACCGTCAGGTCGTTGTCTTTCAGGCTGAAAGAGTCGAAGAGACGTACAGTCAGCGGGTCGTCCACCCGGATTTCCCGGGAGTAGTCGGCTACGCTCTCAGGGGCACTGCCGTTTCCGCCGCCGCATGCGCAGAGGCCGAAGAGGGCGAGCACCAGGATCATGGCAAAGGTGATCTTTTTCATATCGTTCAAGTGAATTTTTGCCTAATTTTGCTCTTTCATGCAAAGATAGGGAATAATTGTTTGGATTGGCTTCGCAAGAATAAAAAGAATCTGCTGCTGTTGGCCGGGATCGTGGCAGTGCTGACACTCGTGGCACTGGCGCTGCGTCCGGGCCGGCTTTTCGACGATCCGGTCTGCGCGGTGCTGGAGAGCAGCGACGGACACCTGCTGGGTGCCCGCATCGCCGCCGACGGGCAGTGGCGCTTCCCTGCCGCCGACACCGTGCCTGAGAAATTTGCCAAGGCCATCGTCGCGTTCGAAGACAAGCGTTTCTACCGCCATCCCGGCATCGATCCGCTGGCCGTGGCCCGTGCCCTGCGCCTCAACGCCCGCAGCGGCGAGGTCCGCAGCGGCGCCAGCACCCTCACCATGCAGACCATCCGCCTGAGCCGGGGCGACCAGCCCCGGACCCTGCGCGAAAAAGTGTGGGAGGCCCTGCTCGCACTGCGGCTCGAGGCCTATCTGAGCAAAGACGAGATCCTTGCACTCTACGCGGCCCATGCGCCCTTCGGTGGCAACGTGGTGGGTATTGAAGCGGCGGCCTGGCGCTATTTCGGCCGACCCGCCGATGAACTCTCCTGGGCGGAGAGCGCCACCCTGGCCGTGCTCCCCAACGCCCCGGCCCTCATCCACCCGGGCAGCCGCCGCGACGCGCTGCTGGCCAAGCGCAACTTTCTGCTCGACAAGCTCTGTGCAGCCGGCGAGCTCGATGCGCTGGCCTGCGAACTGGCCAAGGACGAGCCACTGCCCGACAAGCCGCATCCCCTGCCTGAAATCGCTTACCACTATCTTGAGACCCTGCGCAAGCAGCAAGGCGACCGCCTGTACCGGAGCCAGATCGACTACGCATTGCAGCAGCGCGCCGAGGCCATCGTACGGCGTCACCATGAAGTCTTCGCCACCAACGAAGTGCACAACCTGGCGGCCGTGGTTCTGGATGTCCACACAGGCGAGCCCGTTGTATATATAGGTAACGCCGGGCACGCATCGCGCGCCCATGGCGACAACGTCGACGTGGTGCAGGCGCCCCGCAGCAGCGGCAGCACGCTCAAGCCCCTGCTCTACGGCGCCATGCTCGACGAGGGGCAGATCCTGCCCGGGATGCTCATCTCCGACATTCCTTTCCACTACAAAGACTTCACGCCCAACAACTTCAACCACACGTTCGACGGGGCGGTGCCGGCGCGCGACGTGATCCGCCGCTCGCTCAACGTGCCGTCGGTGCGGATGCTTTACGAATACGGGGTGGAAAAGTTCATCGATCTGCTGCAGCGCGCAGGATTCACCACCATCACACGCGGAGCCGACACCTACGGGCTTTCGCTCATCCTGGGTGGTGCGGAGATCAAGCTCGGCGACCTGGCCCACGCCTACGCGGGCATGGCACGCCGCCTCAACGGCGAAGAAAGCCGTTCGCCGCTCTCGCGGGGCGCTGTCTGGTGCACTTTCGACGTGCTGACGGAGGTGAGCCGGCCGGAGGAGGAAGGCGACTGGCACAGTTTCCACTCGAGCCGGACGGTGGCCTGGAAAACGGGCACGAGCTACGGCAACCGCGATGCCTGGGCCGTGGGCGCGACGCCCGACTATGTCGTGGCCGTCTGGGTGGGCAACTGCAATGGCGAAGGACGGCCGCTGCTCACGGGCGTGGGCTACGCGGCGCCCGTGCTCTTCGACCTGTTCAGCCTGTTGCCGTCCACGCGCTGGTTCGAGCGGCCTTCCGACGAGCTGGAGGAGGTGGTCTGCTGCCGTCTGAGCGGACATCCGGCGACAGACCTTTGCGAAGTCGACGGGGTGGTTCCGGAATGGGCACCGCGGGCGCCGCAGCGTCCGGATCCCTGCCGCTACCACCGGCTGGTACATCTGAGTCCCGACGAGCGCTGGCAGGTCAACAGCGACTGCTGGCCAGTGGCCGATATCCAGCATGTATCCCGTTTCGTGCTGCCCCCGGCGCAGGAGTGGTACTACATGCGGACACACAGTGACTATCGTCCGCTGCCGCCTTTCCATCCGGACTATGCGGGCTTCCGTTCGTCCGGCGCAGTGGAGATCATCTATCCGCAGGATGGCATGACGGTGGCCGCGCCTGTGGCGCTCGACGCACGCAGCCAGGGCGTGGTATTTTCGGCGGCGCACAGCGATCCGCAGGCCACGCTTTACTGGCACCTCGACGGCGACTATCTGGGCGAGACCGCCCACGGCGAACACAAGCTCAAAGTCGTCCCCGCCCCCGGTCCCCACGTCCTGACCGTCCTCGATGCGAACGGCCATTCCGCCGCCGTCCGCTTCACCGCGATGTAATCTCCGGGCTCCTCGCGCGTTCGAGCGGCGTCCCCCTTTGCGCGACACAGACGAGACAGATCAACCGTCTGTTTCGCGCAGAGGAAATGAGATTATCATTCTGACAGCCGGCTTCACATTTCGTCACTTTTTTCTTAACTTTGTAAAATATGAGATACTTCCGCCTGTCCCTCGTTTTGCTGCTGACGCTGCTCTCTACGCCCGTCCTGCGGGCGTAGTGGTCGGGGAGTGTCAATGTGACGGGCGGGTTCGGTGCCGTGAAAAGCTTGCGGGGAGAACTCTTCGAAGAGGAAGGATTACCGAAGTTCATTCTACACGAGCTGGGGCAGAGCACCCTGCGGGTCAATTACAACGCCCCCAACTTCCAGTGGACTTCCCTGCTGGAGGGAAAAGTGGAGAACAAGTCGACTGACAACTACCATATCACTGTTTCTGCAATCGATGACAAAGCCCATTCGGACGATATTCTCGACAGAATAGACATGAACGCCATCGTGAAGATGAATGAGGAACTGCCCGTCAGTGCGCAGTATCGTTCGGATATCATGTGGCGGCCTGCTCCGGGACACCACATTTCGTTCTGGGCCAAATACAACCTGAAATATCATACGAGCGAAAACCTGACCTACAGGGCCGGTTGGAAATCGTTGAAAGAGAGCTTGTCACAGGAGGCCCCCGTCACCTGGGAGCATACCGCCGCCACCGGCTTTCGTACCACCCATGAACTGGGACTTCCCCGTCGCATCCTGACCAGCGAGTTTTCGTTCGACATGAATGACAAGAAGCAGGAGACCGTGTATACGACATTAGGCACGCAGCCTGGCGAAGGCGAGGAAGAGGAAGTATGGCTCACCTGCTACAAGATCACGCCGCACGCGCGGATCTCCACCTTCAAAGGAATCCTCCATTATCGCGATTCCCTGCTGAGAGGTCGTCCAGCGCGGCTGATGGTCAACCCCGGCCTGCGATTTACGGGCATCAAGTCCCTGCATGACAACAGCGGCGCTACCCTGGACGTGGAAAAGACGACCGCCGAAGAACTCGTATGGCGCGACTCCACGCAGATCCGGGAGTGGTTCCATTTCGCCTCCCTCGATTTTCAGCCCTATCTGGTGGCTGACCTCTCCTGGAAGAAGTTCCGCGTCCATGTCGACTATGCGCTGTCGCTCTATGCACGCAGGCTGACGGATTCGACCCATACCCAACAGTTTAAATGGCAGGATCCCCATCCTGTGGGGAACGGTCGCATCGAATGGAAAATCAATCCGCGTCATCATCTCACGCTCTCCAACGAAATCACCCTCAAACATCCGACCTATCTGCAAGTCTGCTGGTTCGACCGCAGCGGCGGATACATCGAACAGCTGTACCGGGGATCCGAGTCGCTCCGTTCCACCCGCACGCGAACGAACAAGCTGAGTTATGACTTCACCTACAAGCGCTTCGTCGCAAGCAGTTCGTTCTCCTATCTGCGGCGCCTCGACGAGATCGAGCAGACCTGGTTCAAGGAGGAGATCGACAACCGGAGTTACAAGGTCTTTACCTGGTTGAACGGCGCCGACAGCCGTACCTTTAATATCTCACCGAAGGTGGGCTGGCGCGGAAAGATGATCACAGCCAATCTGGGCGTGGAATACAACCACACCATCCGGACCTGGCGCGACAACGACAAAGTCAAGAAATCGAACGACTGGCGCCTGACAGCTGACGTCACGGGCCACCTGCCGAAAGGCTGGACCCTTTCGACCAACATCAAGTACCAGAGCGCCGTGGCCACCTTTTTCGCCTTGTTTAAGCAATACTGCGTGCTGAACACCAAGGCGCAGAAAGAATTCAAGCACTTCATCATTTCCCTGGAGGGACGCGATCTGCTTGACATGCCTGTCGAGGCGGAATATATTTCTGAAAACCAGAAGGAAGCGTGGACGGAGAAAACCCTCCACAATCGCCGCCTCATCCTCCTCGGCTTCAGCTGGAAATTTTAATTGTCGAACTGCAATTATTTTTTATTTGGATATTTCATCGAAAAAATACTACCTTTGCAGTCCCATTGATGGTGGATGTAGTTCAGCTGGTAGAGCATCGGATTGTGGTTCCGAGTGTCGTGGGTTCGAGTCCCATCATCCACCCCAAAGCTCCTCGATCGAGGAGCTTTTTTTTGTGGGTGGATGATGGGACTTGGCGGCTGAAGCCGCCTATGTTTACCGGGGCACATCCCCGGACACCTCGCGCGTTCGCGCGACGCTTCGCTTTTGCGGGATCAACGTCAAAACCGGGGGAACAGATGTTAACCGTAGACTGCAGCGCCCCCCTCCGAGCGACACAGACGAGACGGCACAACTGTCTGTGTCGCGTAAAAGAAATGAAAATATTATGAATCAGCCTGTCGATTATCGCAGGCTGTGTTTTTGGAGGTAGGCGTCGAAGGCGGGGCGGTAGGTGTCAGTGACGGGGATGAGGCGGCCGGCGATGAGGATGTCACCGTCGCGGGTGACGGAATCGATCTTGTCGAGAGCGACGATGAAGGAACGGTGGACCCGCATGAAACGGTCAGCCGGCAGCTGGTCTTCCATCGATTTCATCGTATTGTGGGTCACGAGCGCCTGCGGCTCCGAAGCCAGGTGCAGCAGCACATAGTCTTTCATTCCTTCCACGTAGCGGATATCCGCGATGTCGACTTTCCGCATCTTCCCGTCGACCTTCACGAAGAAAGATTGACGATCGGGAGAGGACCCGGCAGCCACCGTCGCCGCCGTCGTAGCTGTCGCCTGCTGCCCTTCCATCAGCGAGAACCACTGCTGCGCCTTGCCGACGGCCTCCAGGAATTTCTGGTAGCGAATGGGCTTGAGCAGGAAATCAAGCGCCGAGACCTCATAACTCTCGAAAGCGTATTGCTTGAATGCGGTCGTAAAGATGATGCGCGTCTGCGCAGGAACCATGCGCGAGAGCGAGAGTCCGTCGAGATCGGGCATCTGGATATCGAGAAACAACAGATGGGGCTGCAATTCAGCCAGCCGGGAGATTGCCTCAACCGGATCGGTGAAGGAAGCGGCCAGCGTAAGAGCGGGCGTCCGGGCCACAAAGTTCTCCAGCATCTTGACGGCCAGCGGCTCGTCGTCGACAATGACACAACGCAGCGGCTCCATTACAACAAATTATTAATGCGGACTTCGGCCCGGTACACTCCGCCGGAAGCCTGCTGTTCATACGTATAGTTCCCGGGATAGATGAGTTCCAGCCGGCGTTTGAGATTGGCCAGGCCGATGCCCGAACCGCTGCGGTCCTCCGCCGTCTTCTCCAACAACGAGTTTTCGCACACAAAGCATAAATCGGCGCCTTCCGGATGGAGATCGATCTTCACCACCGTCTCGACGCGGGCGCTGACCCCGTGCTTGAAAGCATTCTCAATCAGCGAAATGAAAAGCAGCGGCGCAATCATCACCTCATGATCGGGCAGCACGAACGAGCGCTGCACCTGCGTCTTCTCGTTGCAGCGCAGTGCCATCAGGTCGATGTAATTCTCCATAAAGGCCACTTCGCCCGCCAGCGGCACTTTCCCCGCCTCGCTGTCGTAGAGCGCATAGCGAAGCGCGTCGCTGAGCTGGCCGATGCGCTCCTGGGCCTGGTCCGGGTCGATCTGCGTGAGCGAAGAGATGTTGTTGAGCGTGTTGAAGAGGAAATGCGGGTTGAGCTGGTTCTTGAGCCAGACCAACTCCGCCTCGGTGTTTTTGCGCTGCTGCTCCTCCGCATCCATCTTCTGCTCGTTGCTGCGCATGATGTGCCGGATGCCGACGGCGATGGCAATGACCAGCGCCTGCATGAAAACCGCTGCAAGGATAGAGCCTACGTACATGGCCCAGATATGCTGCCCGAACTGGTCGATGACCTCCTGGGGAAAATTCACGGGACGGGTGAAACGAACCAGGTTCCAGGCCAGGAGAATCACGGCATTGATGAGAAAGAACCACCAGGCCTTCCCTTTCCTGTGGAGAAAATAAGGAACCAGGTAATAATAATTCAGGGCGTAGAGGGTGAAGAGCGGGAGCACGAAAAACGCGGTTCCCTTGAAGACGATGACGAAAGAGTGCAGTTTGCCCGTAACCGTCAGGTCAACCAGCGCTGGTGAAAACAGCAACCCCACCCAGGCGATCAACTGGGCGAGGTCGATGATATAGTTCTTTTTGTTGCGCACGGCCATATTGCAAAGATAGTAAAAAAGATGCCCGGCCGGAACCGGGCATCCGAAGAATCTGTTAGAGGATTACCGAACCCATCGACTCGGCGGTAGTGGAAGTGTTGAGCTGGCTTTCGTTCTCGATGGAACGGCGGGCGCGCTTGGCGGAATAATTGCCCTGCTTGCCGAAGCTCCAGCTGATCTGGAAGGTAATGGCGCTCATCGGAATGCGCGTAATCGTGTCGGAAATGAAGCCGCTGCCGGCCGTATGCGAGTTCATCGTCATCTTGAAGCCCTTGGCCAGTGGCACCAGGCCATTGACAGAAAGGCTCAGGCGGTCGTCGAGGAAGGTCTTGGTCAAGCCCAGCATCCCGATCGACATGCCGGTCGACCATCCCTGCAGCGTGATCTGTTTTCCGGACGTAATGAAATTGGCGCTCAGGCGCAGGTCCCAGGGCAGCGTCTGCTGCACACCCAGCAGTGCGTTGTAGTTCCAGCCAGCGTTCTGCTGACCCAGCTGGGCGCTGCGCAGGTCGCTGTAGCCGAATCCGCCGTTGAGCATGATGCGGGTCTTGGAGGTCGGGGTCAGCATCAGGAACATGTTCAGGCCGAGGTTCTGGTTCTGGACGATGTTGCCGTAGGTCGTGTTCATCACGTTGTCGGGATCATAGAAACTGTATGCCGAGATGCCGTTGCCGGCGTAGGTGTAGCGCAGGGTGGCATTGACCATCGCCTTGGGCGAATAGAAGTTGTACACCAGCGAGACATTGTGTCCGCGTTCCGCTTCCAGGTCGGGATTTCCATAGGTCCGGGCGGTCGGATCGGAGGTGTCGACGTACGGGTTCAGGTAGGAGATGCCGGGGCGGCTGATGCGCATGTTGTAGCTCAGGCCGATGTTCTGCATGGGGCTCAGTGTCCACTGCAGACTTGCGCTGGGCACGAGGTTGCCGTAGTTGACGCGGAAAGTGCCGCTCTCCTTCGAGGACTTGTAGCTCTGAAAGGTGTATTCATAGCGCACGCCCGCTTTCAGGCTGAACGCGCCGTAGTTGCCGGTCAGCTCCGCATAGGCAGCCGCGATGCGGTTGTAGAAATCATACTTGAGGCTGCTGGCGGGGTTCTCGTGCCAGGTGCCGCCTTCCCGCAGGTAGTCGGTCTGGTCGGAGGAATTGTGCCGGTCCAGGTATTTGGCGCCGGTAGAGAGGCTGTGCTTGCTGCCCAGCGGCGTGGTGAAGTCGGCCTGCACGGTGTGGTCGTTCGAGCCGGTGCGGCCGTCGCTCTTGCGGTCGGTAAAATCGAAGCCGGCAAAGGAAGTGGCATCCATGAGCGTCGTGCTGTTGTTGACGGAAGGAGCGCCGTTGTACTGGTAGCTCAACACGAAGCTGCGGCCCGGCACACCGGTCCAGAGGTGCTGGTAGTCGGCACCGACCGAAATGTTGTTCCGGTTGTTGGTCGTGGAAAGCGTGCCCGAATAGCTGTAGGTGCCGGCTTCCGGAGAGACCAGGATCGTATTGGTGAAACCGTTGTCGTTCTTCATGCCGAACGACATGAAGCCGAGGGTGGCCGAAACGAGGTTCAGGCTGTCGATCTCGTAGCTGGCGCTGCCGTTGACCATCGCCATGGGCATTTTCATGCCGGTAGCCGTATGTGTGGACGTGGAGAAGCCATTGTCCTGGACGCGCACCAGGTCGGTCTCGGTGCCACGGATCGAGTTGTACATGCCATTGGCGCTGAGGCTCATTGCGAACTTTCCTTTTTGCATGCTGGCCGTCACGCCGCCGCCGCCGCCGCGCGTAGAACCAATCCCCATCACCGTGCCGTAAAAGCCGTCGGCGACGGAAGAACCGCCCGTTGCCTCGCGGTTGGTGGTGATGTTGAGCACGCCGCCCACGCCTTCCGCGTCGTATTTCACGCCCGGATTGGTAACGACTTCGATGTTCTTGACCGTACTGGCCGGCATGACTTTAAAGATGGTGGAGGCGTTCTGCGACAGCATCTGGTTGGGCTTGCCGTCCACATAGACCTGGAAGCTGCTGCTCCCGTTGACGGTGATATTGTCCTGGCCGTCCACCGACACCATCGGCACCTTGCGGAGCATGTCGAGCACGGTCGAGGTCTTTGCGTCCACGTCGCCGGATACGTCGTAGGTCATCTTGTCGACCTCCATTTTCACCAGCGTCCGCTGGGCCGTCACGACACCGGCCGAAAGCGTCTCCACGTCGTCCCGAATGAGAATCTCGCCCAGGTCAAGCGTGTCCTGCTGACCGGGAATGACGAAATTGCGCCGGACCGGCAGACGGCCGATACCGCTGAACAGCAGTTCATAGGCACCGGAGCCGTCCAGCCGCTGCATGAAACGGCCTTCCTCATCGGCCGTCGTATAAGCCACCGGCTTTTCCAGATCCTGCGCCTGGAAGAACTGCAGGACGGCACCCGGCTCGCCTTCGCGAGTCAGGGAATCCAGCACCCGGCCGGTAACGATGGTTTTCTGTGCAAAAGCCGGCATGCTGCTCAGCAGCAGGACCGACACAAGGATCATCACACGCGTTTTCATCTTTCTTTGTTTTTCTCGGGTACAAAATTATCCCGGGCAAGCAGTGCCTGTCCGGGATTTAGACGAAACGGTGGATTCCTTCGACGAAACCTACTCCACGCCTGCCAGACGCTTGTAGGTCGAGAGACGCCATTTGGCGAATTCTTCGGTCTTGGCGAAGAGTTCGGCGGCGTTCTCGGGGAACGACTTCATCAGCGACGCGTAGCGGACCTCACCCTTGAGGAAATCCTGGAACTTGGTCCAGTCGGGATCGGCCTTGCTGTCGAGCGTGAACGGATTCTTGCCTTCGGCTTCGAGGGCCGGGTTGTAGCGATAGAGGTGCCAGTAACCGCACTCGACGGCACGCTTCTCCTCCATCTGGCTGTGACCCATGCCGGCCTTCAGACCGTGGTTGATACAAGGCGCGTAGGCGATGATCAGCGACGGGCCGTCGTAAGCCTCAGCCTCTTTGATGGCATTGAGGAACTGCGCCTGGGAAGCACCCATGGCCACCTGGGCCACATAGACGTAGCCATAGCTGATGGCCATCATGCCGAGATCCTTCTTGCGGATCTTCTTGCCGCTGGTGGCGAACTTCGCCACGGCACCGGCCGGCGTCGACTTCGACGACTGGCCGCCCGTGTTGGAATACACCTCGGTGTCGAGCACGAGCACGTTCACGTTCTCGCCGGAAGCCAGCACATGGTCGAGTCCGCCGTAACCGATGTCGTAAGCCCAGCCGTCACCACCGAAGACCCACTGGCTGCGGGCCGGGATGAAGTTCTGGAGCTCAAGCAGCTGCTTGCAGATGTCGCAGCCACATTCCTTCATCAGCGGAACGAGCTTGTCGCAGATCGCGCGCGTCGCCGCAGCGTCGTTGCGGTTGGCAAGCCACTGCTCGAAGAGCGCCTTGATCTCGGAAGTGCAGCAGTTGCACTCCATGCCTTCGCGCATCAGGCGCGCGACGGTCTCGCGGACGCGGTCGGAACCCAGGTGCATACCCAGGCCGAACTCAGCGTTGTCTTCGAAGAGGGAGTTCTGCCAGGCCGGACCGTGACCTTCAGCGTTCTTGCAGAACGGCGAGGACGGGAACGCGGCGCTGTAGATGGACGAGCAGCCCGTCGCGTTGGCGATCATCATGCGGTCGCCGAAGAGCTGGGTGATGGCCTTGATGTACGGCGTCTCACCGCAACCGGCGCAGGCACCCGAGAACTCGAAGAGCGGCTGGGCGAACTGGGAGTTCTTCACATTCTGCTCCTTCGGAGCCACATTGTCCTTGTAACCCACGTTGGCGTGCAGGTAATCGAAGTTGGCCTGCTCGGCGTTCTGGCTGTCGAAGCTCTTCATCACGAGGGCCTTCTCCTTGGCAGGGCACACGTCGGCGCAGTTGCCGCAACCCGTGCAGTCGAACGGAGAAACCTGCATCGTGAAGGTATATTCCTTGAACTGGGCGATGCCCGGTTTGCGTTTGATCTCCTTCGGAGCCTTCTCGCCTTCGGCGGCCGTCATCAGGAACGGGCGGATGGCAGCGTGCGGGCAGACGAAGGCGCACTGGTTGCACTGGATGCAGTTGGCGGGATTCCACTCAGGAACCTCCACACCGATGCCGCGCTTCTCGTAAGCGGCGGTGCCGGCGGGAATCGTACCGTCGACCATCTCACCGGCAAAGGTGCTGACGGGCAGGTCGTTGCCATTCTGGGCAGCCACCACGTCGGCCACGTTGCGGATGAATTCCGGCGCCAGGCGCTTGTAGTTGGCGTTGACGAAGCGGCCCGTGGCGTTCTTCCAGGATTCCGGAATCTCGACTTCCACGTAGTCGCCGCCGCGATCCACGGCTGCGTAGTTCATCTTCACCACGTTCTCACCCTTCTTGCCGTAAGACTTGTCGATGGCTTTCTTCATATAGGCCACAGCCTCTTCGTACGGGATGATGCCCGTGATCTTGAAGAAGGCGCTCTGGAGGATGGTGTTGGTGCGGCCACCCAGACCGATCTCCGCCGCAATCTTGGTGGCGTTGATCAGATAGAGCTTGATGTGCTTGTCGACGATGGTCTTCTTCACGAAGTCGGGGATGCGCTTGAAGGTCTCTTCGGTATCCCAGAGGCTGTTGAGCAGCAGCGAGCCGCCTTCCTTGATGCCCTTGAGCACGTCGTACTTGTAGAGGTACGAAGGCACGTGGCAAGCCACGAAGTCGGGCGTCGACACGAGGTACGGAGCGTGGATCGGCTGGTCGCCGAAACGCAGGTGCGAGCAGGTGTAACCACCGGACTTCTTGGAGTCGTAGTCGAAGTAGCCCTGGCAATATTTCGGGGTGTGGTCGCCGATGATCTTGATGGTGTTCTTGTTGGCACCCACCGTACCATCGGAACCCAGGCCGAAGAACTTGCACTCATAGGTGCCTTTCTTCACGATGGAGACTTCCTCCTTGAGCGGCAGCGACTTGAAGGTCACGTCGTCGACAATGCCGATGGTGAAGCCGTTCTTGGGTTCGCGGAGCTTGAAGTTGTCGAACACGGCGATGATCTGGGCCGGGCTGGTGTCCTTGGAGGACAGGCCATAGCGGCCGCCGACGAGCATCGGGGCGTTTTCGCCCATGTCGGCGATCACGCTCTTGATATCGAGGTAGAGGGGTTCGCCCAGCGCGCCGGGTTCCTTGGTGCGGTCGAGCACAGCGATGCGCTTGACGCTCTTCGGGAGGACGCGGAGGAAATATTTCGCGGAGAACGGGCGATAGAGACGGACAGTGACCAGACCCAGTTTCTCGCCGCGGGTCTCGGCCAGATAGTCGATGGTCTCCTTGATGGTCTCGGTCACGGAACCCATGGCCACGATCACGTTTTCAGCATCCGGTGCGCCATAGTAGTCGAATGGCAGGTAGTGGCGACCGGTCAGTTCGCTGATCTCACCCATGTAGCGGGCCACGATGTCGGGAACGGCGTCGTAGTACGGGTTCGATGCCTCGCGGGCCTGGAAGAACACGTCGGGGTTCTGGTTGGTACCGCGGGTGACGGGCTTGTTGGGGTTGAGCGCCTTGGCGCGGAACTGGGCGAGGGCCTTGTCGCTCACGAGCGGACGGAGGTCTTCGGCTTCCAGCATTTCAATCTTCTGGATCTCGTGCGAGGTGCGGAATCCGTCGAAGAAGTGGACGAACGGCACGCTCGACTTGATGGTGGCCAGGTGGGCCACAGCGGCCAGGTCCATGGCTTCCTGCACACTGGCGGAGGCCAGCATGGCGAAACCGGTCTGGCGCACGCTCATCACATCCTGGTGGTCACCAAAGATGGAGAGGGACTGGGCGGCGAGCGTACGGGCCGACACGTGGAACACGGTCGGGAGCAACTCACCGGCGATCTTGTACATATTGGGGATCATCAGGAGGAGGCCCTGCGACGCCGTGAAAGTGGTGGTCAGGCTGCCTGCCTGCAGGGAACCGTGGACGGCACCGGCAGCACCGCCTTCGCTCTGCATTTCAGTAACTTTGACGACTTCCCCGAACATGTTCTTCTTGCCGAAAGCAGCCCACTCGTCGACGAGTTCGGCCATGGTGGAAGACGGGGTGATAGGATAGATGGCCGCATGCTCACTGAACAGATATGCCACGTGAGCCGCGGCAAAATTGCCATCACAAGTGATGAACTTTTTTTCTTTTGCCATACGACTATATTTCGGATTAAAAATGTTTCTAACTTACAAATATACAAAAAATTATGCCATTCCTCCGATTTCAGTTCCCTCGGGGGCGATTTTTCTGGCCAGGCCCTGCAGGACGGTTCCGGGGCCCACTTCGATGAAGGCGCCGGCGCCGTCGGCCAGCATATTCTCCATGGTCTGGGTCCAGCGCACCGGCGAGGTGAGCTGCATCAGGAGATTGCGGCGAATCTCGTCGGGATCGGTGTGCGGGCGCGCGTCCACATTCTGGTAGATGGGGCAGCGCGGGGTCTGGAAGGCAGCCTTCTCGATGGCCTCAGCCAGTTCCTGGCGGGCCGGCTCCATGAGCGGCGAGTGGAAAGCACCACCCACCTGGAGCGGCAGGGCGCGCTTCACGCCGCGTTCCTTGAGCACTGCGCAGGCAGCGGCCACGGCTTCGGCTTCACCCGAGATCACGATCTGCGCCGCGCTGTTGTAGTTCGCGGCCACCACGGTGCCGGGGGTCTCGCGGCACACTTCCTCGACCAGTGCGGCCTCGGTCGTGCCGCCGACGATAGCGGCCATCGTACCGGGGACGGCCTCACAGCAGCGCTGCATGGCGTGGGCACGGACGGAAACCAGACGGATGCCCTCCTCGAAGGAGAGGGCGCCGGCAGCTACGAGGGCGGAGAATTCGCCGAGCGAGTGGCCGGCGACCATGTCGGGATGGATATCGGATGTCAGGGCGAGGGCCACGGAATGCAGGAAGATGGCGGGCTGCGTCACTTTCGTGGCCTTGAGGTCTTCGTCGCTGCCGCTGAACATGATCTCACGCAGGCCGAAGCCCAGGATGCTGTCGGCGGCGTCGAACAGGTCGCGGGCCTGCGGGTCACGCACATAGAGCTCCTGCCCCATGCCAACGAACTGGGAACCTTGTCCCGGAAACACATATGCTGTTTTCATACAATTGCCTTTTATACCTAATTTAAATGCGGCCGCAAAGATATAAAAAACCTTTTATATCCAATAACCGTCAAACTGGCGCAAGTCATACCTCTTTCTGGCGGCTCTTCGCCGGGGTCAAATTGCGGCAACCCCCGAAATCGGCCCTTGGCGCAAAGAAATCGGCCTCACATTTGCTGTGAGGCCGATGGTTTTGCGGCAGTTTGGCGAAACACGCTTTACTCGATAAATCCGACGATCTGGCCCTTGACGACCTTTTCGCCCTGCTTGGCGTTGATCGAGACGATGCGGCCGCTCTTGAGCGCCTTGCATTCCTCCACGCCGTAGTAGGCCTGGACCCAGCAGGCGGGCTTGCCTTCCTCGATCTTCGTGCCGATGGCCGGGGGTACCGACTCGCCGGCGGGATCGACGGTCCAGGTGAGGACGCCGGCCGCGGGGGTCTGGATCGGCTGGGCATTCGGATGCTCCTCGGTGTATTTCTCGATGTCGAAGGCGGGACGTTCCACCACCGGACGCTCGACCACGATCGGGGCGCCGGCCTTGGCACGGGCGGCCTCCAGGTCGGTCTTGAAGCGTTTCTCGGCGGCGCCGCTCTTGTAGTCGCGGTACTGCGTCGGGTGCATGGCCAGCTCGAAGAGTTCTTCGTCGTCGGGACCGAACTCCCAGCCATTCTCCTTCATCTCCTTGCGGTATTCGTCCATATCGTCCGGATAGAGCGCCTGGACGTCGCCTTCGAAGAATTCGAAGCCCTGCTTTTCGGCGAGTTCCTTGATCTCCGGAGCCACGGGGCCCGGCAGCTTGCCGCTCTTGCCGAGAATCATGCCCCAGATGCTCTTGTCGGTCAGGAGGCTGTAGCGCGGCTTGCCCTGCGCCTCGGCCATGATGTTCATCAGCGCGATGTTCTTCACATACTGGCTGAACGGGGTCACCAACGGCGGATAACCCACCTTCGGCCACACGAATTCGACTTCTTCGAACAGCTTGACCACGAGATCGTCGAGCGAGACTTCGGGCTTGCCGTTGTTGCGGAGATACATGTTCACGGCGGGATGGACGCCCTTGAGGTCGGCCATCATGGAACCCATCATGCCGCCCGGGAGGCCGCAGCCCACCAGCAGGGAGGTGAGGTGATGGTTGGTCGGCTCGATGAAGTAGCCCAGGAAGTCGTCGATGAACTTCTGCGTGAGGGCGCGGGCTTCCATGTAGGCTTTCATGTTGATGTCCTTCACCTGGAATCCGGCATCCTTGAGCATGGCGCGGATGGTGATCACGTCGGGATGGATCTTACCCCAGGACAGCGGCTCCATGGCCACGTCGAGCACGTCGACGCCGGCCTTGGCGGCTTCCAGCATCGAAGCCACGGAGAAACCGGGGCCGGAGTGGCCGTGGTACTGGATCACGATATTGGGGTGATTCTTCTTGATACCCGCGATGATCTGGCCGATCGACCAGGGACGGCCGATACCGGCCATGTCCTTGAGGCAGATCTCCTGCGCGCCGGCTTCGATGAGCTTCTCGGCCAGCTTGGTGTAGTACTCCACGGTATGGATCGGGGAGTAGGTGATGCAGAGGGATGCCTGCGGAATCATGCCGCCTTCGATCGCATACTTGATGGAGGGGATGATGTTGTTGGCATCGTTCAGACCGTCGAAGATACGGGTGATGTCGACACCCTGGGCGTGCTTGACCTTGTACATAAGCTTGCGCACGTCAACCGGGCAGGGATACATGCGGAGGGCGTTCAGGCCGCGGTCGAGCATGTGGGTCTGGATGCCGGCCTTGTGGAGGGGTTCCGTAAAGGCCGGATTCTGGCCATAGAGGAGCTGGACCTGTTCGAACGCACCACCGTTCGTTTCCACACGGTCGAAGCAACCCATGTCGATGATTACCGGAGCTATTTCCTGGAGCTGGTCGACGCGGGCGGTGTATTTGCCGGACGACTGCCACATGTCTCGATAAACGAGCGAAAATTTTATTTCACGAGCCATTTGTTGGGATATGTAAGTTTAGTTTGCGTTTTTCCTCAAAACATTTGGCAAATATAACGAAAATCTCAAAGAAAAACAAAACAATATCTTTGCAGGCACAAACGGGCCTCCGTAGTTTAATGGATAGAATTTCAGATTCCGGTTCTGACGGTTGCGGTTCGATTCCGCACGGGGGTACGCGAGCCTGGCTTACAAGCCAGGCTTTTTGCGTACCCCCGTGCGGAACGTCGGCAGCATAGCAGCCTCCTTTTATAAATCGCGCTTTCAGCGCGTTTGTAAACGGGTTTCAAGATTTTTTCGTAACTTTACAAATTATGAGTGATTCGAATCCATTCTCTAACGATAGCCGGCAGCAAAACCTCCAGTCGCCCGAGGAGATCGGGAGCGTGCTGAAGGTGACGGCGCTGCCAACCTATCTGCTGGCCCTGACGGCGCTGCTGCTGATCGGTGCCGTTTTCGTATGGGGCTTCCTGGGCACCGTTTCTGACAAGGTGTACTACAGCGGCGTGGTCTTTCCGTCGCAGGGAACCGCCGATGTCTCGCTGCCCAACAAGGGAATGGTGCGTACCGTCTTCGTACACAATGGAGACCACGTGATTCCGGGACAGTCGGTGGCGCTCATCTCAATGGATGAAAGCTACAGCATCCTGACGAGCACCGTCGACGGCACCGTCATCTATACAAAGGTGGACAATGAGCCATTCGAGGCATTCGAGCCCATCATCAGCGTCATCGACGGCAACGGGCCGCAGACGCAGCGCGCGATGCTCATCGCTTATATCGACAATGCCGGCCAGCGCGACTTGCGTGTCGGAATGAGTGCTCAGATCTGGCCGGAAAATGAGAAGCGCGATGAGATCGGCTATGTCAGGGGCCACGTCACGCGCATCGACCGCTATCCCGTAGCTGCGGAAGAGGTGCGCCAGACGCTCAAAAGCGATGAACTGACCCGCCGCCTGCTCGAATCGGGAGAGATGATGTACCGTGTCAATGTGGAGATGCTTCCCAATCCGGAAGACGATTCGAAATACGACTGGTCGTTCGGCGAGCCCGAAGACATCAGCATGGACGTCGGCACCTACTGCTCGGTGCTGACCGAGACGAGGCGCCGCAGCATGTTCCAATATCTGTTTGAATCGGCCAGGACAGTGTTCCGGTCCGCAAAACTCCGCACTGAATGAAAACGGGGCGAAATGATTCCCGTCCGGACTCGATGTCGACGCTGACGCTCATCCGCCGCTTCAACCGCGGCTGCCAGGGCTTGTTCGTCGTGACCGTCCTGCTCCTGGTCGGGGATATGGCTTCCTATCTTCTTCCGCCTTTCTTCCAGCAGATATTTACCGACAATATCATCACACACAAGAATCCGGAGTGGTTCGGGCCGTTGATGGCCGTCTATATCCTGCTTTTCGTCCTGGAGGTGATGATCTGGCTGCTGCTGAATCCCCTTCGCAGGAGGGAGCTCGCCAAACTGGGCGTCAGCGCTTCTTCCCGCTATATCCTGAGCCTGCTGCAGTTGCCCATGAGCGCCATTGACCGTTTTTCTTCCGGAGAACTGGTTGCGCGCTACTCCAGCATCAAGAACGTGGTGACGACGATGGACCGTTTCTCCTACGCGCTCGTCCTGGTTATTCGTCCGGTCATCTGTGCCTGGCTGCTGATGCTCTACAGCTGGAAACTGGGACTCGTGGTGATCTTCTCGATGGTGCTGCTGGTGATCGTGATGCGGACGACGTCGCGCAGCATCAAGAAGAAAGCCCGGAGTTCGGAGGTGACAGATGCCCGTCTGCAGGGCATGACGATGACGGGCCTCAAGAATATCGAGACGATCAAGTCGATGGGAGGAGAACATATCTTCTATGCCGGATGGGAGAAGACCTATGTGACCGCGCTCAACGCGCGCGTGCGCACGGCGATTACGACGATGGGCATCGGCTCCCTTCCCCTGCTGGTCCTGAACCTGTGCAACGCCTTGATCCTCTGCCTCGGCGCCTGGTATATCCTGCAGGGTGAGCTGACGCCCGGTATGCTGCTGGCTTCACAGGCCCTGGCAACCAGCATCACCTTCCCCATCAATTCGGCGGTGAATGCAACCCAGGAAGTCTACCGCTCCCAGGCCGCCATGGAGCGACTGGAAGAGGTGGAGGCGGCCTGCGGGGACCATCGCCTGAAAATCCCCGCCATCAACGATCTGCCGGAACGCCCCAAACTCCGGGGAGAAGTGGAACTGCGCAATGTCACCTTCGGTTATGACCGCAGCCTGCCTCCGATTCTCAAGAACTTTTCGATGAAAATCCGTCCGAGCGAAAAAGTCGCTTTCGTCGGTTTTTCCGGTTGCGGCAAGAGTACCATCGCCAAACTCATCTCCGGTCTCTATGAACCCTGGGAAGGAGAGGTTCTCCTCGACGGAATCCCCGTACAGCAGCTCAACCGGGCTGTCAAAAACAATTCCCTTTCGGTCGTCAACCAGGACATCACCCTTTTTGAAGGCACCATCGCCGATAATATCAAGATGTGGGACGATTCCATCGAAGATTTTTCGATGGTGCTGGCCGCCAACGATGCCCAGATCCATCAGGACATCGCCAACCGTCCCGGTGCCTATCAGACCCTGCTGACCGAAAACGGCAAGAACTTCAGCGGCGGACAGCGGCAGCGCATCGAAATCGCCACCGCCCTGGCCAAGGATCCCACCATCCTGATCATGGATGAAGGAACCTCCGCCCTCGACTCCAAGACCGAACAGCTGGTCATGCAGCATATCGGAAGCCTGGGCATCACCACCATCCTGATCGCCCACCGCCTGAGTACCATCCGTGACTGCGACTGCATCTATGTGATGGAACACGGACATGTCCTGCAACAGGGCACGCACGAGGAACTGTTGCACCAGGAAGGACTCTACCACGAACTGATGAAATACGCCTGAGCTATGGACAATCTGTTTTTCGAGCAATTGGTCCAGCGTATTGAAGGCGACCAGAAGGCCCTGAACGAGGCCTCCGACCTCTTCCGGGGAATGATCGACCGGAAGATATGGAAGCAGCTGACCCGGAAGAAAGAGATTCCGAAAGACCTCCACCAGCTGGAAGAGGTGTTCTACCGGAACCAGATCTTCTTCCGGCAGGTCAGGCTCGAGGGGGACTGGTGGTCGCGCTGCTCGGGAAAGATGCTGGCTTTTACGGAAGAGGAAGACGCCCCGGTCATCCTTACGCCGCGTTTCGCGGACTATACCTTTGTCCATCCCGTCACGGGCCGGCACTGTTCTGTCCGGAAAGACAGCGGTTGCCTCAAGAAGGACGCTTTCACGCTCTGTTATCCGCTGCCCGGCGGCGAACTGTCCGTCATGGCTTTCCTGAAATCTGCATTGCGGCAACTGTCTTTCCTCGATTACCTCTATGCTTTCCTGGCCTGCCTGGGCGTCGTGCTGCTGACGATGGTGACGCCGTATATCTGCAAGATGCTCTTTGGCGAAGTCATCCCTTCGGGTGACGCCGCCCAGCTCACCCCGATCGCAGTGCTGCTCTTCAGTGCGGCCGTCGGGCTGGTCATGGTGCAGCTGTCGCGCAATTTCCTGGTGGTACGGATGAAAGACAAGATCGAATATGCCATGCAGACGCCGTTGATGACCCGGCTGCTGATGCTGCCTTCCTCGTTTTTCAAGCAATATGCGCCCGGCGACCTTTCGAGCCGTGTCCTGTCGGTGGTGCGCCTGTTTACGAAACTGACCGAGGACATGCTCTCCACCATCCTTTCGCTGCTGTTTACAGCCGTGATGTTCATCCAGTTCTTTACCTACGGCGGTCCCTTGCTGTGGACGGGCATTCTCGTGATGATCGTTTACCTGCTGGCCATCTACTGCGTCTACTATTTCAGGAAGCAGGTACAGGACAGTGCCAATGCCAGTGCCGCCAAACTGACCGGTGTCATCTACAACCTGGTGTCCGGCGCACAGAAGATACGGACCAACGGGGCGGAAATCCGCGCCTTCCGGCACTGGGCGGTGGCTTACGAACCTTCCGAGCCTTTCGGCAGCCGGTATCCGGCCATGTTCAATGTCGGCAGTTCCCTGAGTTACAATGCCCGCCTGCTGCCGCTGCTCGTGACGATGCTGGCCGCCTGGCACTATGGCCTGGGGCTCTCCGACTATATCGCCTACTGCAGCGTCCTGGCTCTCGCGACGGAGGCCATTGCCAAGTTTGAGCTGATTACCAAGGATGTGGCCTTGCTGGGCCCTGAGCTCAAGCTTTGCGAACCCATCCTGCAGGCTGAGTCCGAGGCACAATCCGGCAACATCCTCCTCAGGAACGTGAGCGGCAAGATCGACATCAGCGGTCTCAAGTTCCGGTATGCTGAAGACATGCCCTATATTTTTGACGGTCTCGATCTGCACATCAACCCCGGTGATTATGTCGCCCTCGTAGGCCCTTCCGGCTGCGGAAAGTCGACGCTCATACGCCTGATGCTGGGTTTTGAGCAGGCCGAGAGCGGTTCCATCTTCTACGATGAGTACAATCTGGAAGATATCTCCAAGCCGAGCCTGCGCCAGTATTGTGTCAGCATCTGCCTGCAGGACGGCCAGCTTGTGGAAGGCACCATCCGCGACAACATCCTTTTCGGCAATGTCTGGCAAAATGACGATGCCGTCTGGGAAGCGGTCCGGGGTGCATCGCTCGAAAAAGACATCCGGGACATGCCTCTGGGGCTGGATACGCCCATTTCCGCCGACGGGCAGGGCGTCTCCGGCGGCCAGCGGCAACGCATCCTGATTGCACGTGCGCTCATCCGCAAGCCGCGGATCATGTTCCTGGACGAGGCTACGTCGGCGCTCGACAACATCAGCCAGCACAATATTGCCGAGAGCCTGGTCCGAATGCACTGCACGCGTATCACCATTGCACACCGGATGAGCACCATCCGGGAATGCAACCGCATCATCGTTCTCAACGGAGGCCGCGTCGTCGAGGACGGCAGCTACGACGAACTGCTGGCCAAAGGCGGCCTTTTCAGTGAAATCATCAAACGGCAGATCGTATGAAAAAGTGGCTTGTCTTGATTCTTCTCTGCGGATGGCCGCTTCTCTGTCCGGCACAGAGCCTGGAAGAGGTGATCCGTCTGGCACAGGACAGTGCGGTCACTGCCTTCCAGAGCCAGTATGAATACGAATACTACCAGCAACGGCACGCCCGTTTCGAGGCGCTGCGCAAACCCCAGCTGACGCTGGATGTCACGCCAAACTACCTGCGCTTCGTCAACGACCTGTCCCGCTACTACGTGTACATCCGCAACTTTGACCGCATCTCCACCGCCGCGCAGCTCAAACTCACCCAGAAGATTCTGGGGCTGGGCGGTGAGGCGTATGTGGGAAGCCAGGCCATCTGGACGGAATATCTCGGCAAAGACCTGTTCGAGCGTCCCCGCGACTTTGTGGCGGCGCCCCTGATCTTCGGCTACCAGCAACCCTTGCTGGGCTACAATGCGTACCGCTGGGAGAAGGTCGTGGAAGACCAGCAGCTGGAGGCTGCCCGCAAGGAACACGACTACCAGCTGCATCTTATCGCTGAAGAAGCTACCCGCCGCTTCTTCCGCCTGGTCTGCGCCGAGGGGATGTGCGACATGCTCGAGCGCAGCAAGGAGACGGCTGATACCCTGTATGCCATCGCGCGGGAAAAAGCCAGCATTGCCATGGTTACGCTGGCTGAGTTGCGCTCGCTCGAACTGCAGCGGCTCAACGCCGCCAATGCCCTGTTGAAAGCCCGCAACGAAGAAGAACTGGCCCGGGAATCGCTGATGGCCTATCTCCGCGTCGATGCGCACAGTCCGCTGCTCGGCAGACGGCTGACAGTCCCGCGCGAAACCCGGCCGCTCGACATGACCGACGAGGAAGCGCTGCAACTCGCCAGAGCCAACTATCCCGCCTTGCAGCACCGGCAAGCGGCCCTCACCGAGGCCCGCCATCAGCAGGAGAAAGCCCGGCGCGAAGCGGGCGTGAAGGTCGGCGTAGACCTCAACGTCGGCATGCAGCAGATGGGTGGCACCTTCGCCGAAGCCTACAGGTGGCCGCAGTTCTACATGCTCGGCGCCGTTACCGTCAGCGTGCCGATTCTCGACCATGGGGCTGGCAAGAAAGGCTATGCCGCCGCCCAAGCCTGGAAGGCCCGCGAGGAGCAGGCACTCAAGGAAGAAGAACGCGCGCTCGACGAGGAAGTTCGCACCACGATGGAGAACCTGCGATCCCATCAGCAGATGCTTCAACACACCGCCGAGGCCGTCACGATGGCTGACGAGGTGTTCCAGCTCACGGCCGACAACTATGCGAACGGCCTGTGCGACATCAACACCTACTCGCTGGCGCAGAGCCGGCGTGACAACGCCTACAACCAGCACCTGACGGCGCTGGCCGCCTACTGGACCACCTATTATCATCTCTTAACACTGACACAGCATGAATAGGCCGCTTACCCTCATCGCCCTGCTTATCGCCATGACAGCCTGCCGCCCCTCGGGCTCCGTGCAGGAAGAACCGAAGGCCTTTTCCCCGACGGAACAGCAGGCCGCCGCAGAGGTCTCTCCCGTGCAGAACCAGAACCTGCAACGGACCATCGCCGCCGAAGGCTTTTCCAGCAAAGGAAGCATCCAGGCCATGACGGAAGTACCCGTCTACAGCCGCATCAACGAGCAGATCGTTGGGTTCGACATCGTCCTGGGTCAGCGGGTACGGAAAGGGGAAGTCGTGGCCCGGCTCAGCCGGACCGCCCTGGAAGACCAGATCGTCCGTGGAAAAGCGGAACTGGAACAGGCCGAATACCAGTATCAGGCAATCCTGATGGGACAGGGATACAAGCGGGGTGAAATCGACCAGGCGCCCGAAGAGATCAAGCGGCAGGCCCGCATCCGGAGCGGTTGCAACACCGCTGAAGCCGCACTGAAGCAGCTGGAACACGAACTCACTTACTGTACGATCACGGCACCTATGACGGGCGCCGTAAGCCGCATCGACGCCACGCTCTACAGTGCCGCCACGCCCGGCGTCGCGCTCTTCTACATCGTGGACACCGAGCACCTGAAGGTCTGCTTCGACGTGTTGGAAAACGAGCTGCACAAATTCCAGCCCGGCACGAAGATCCAGGTGATCTCCGTGGCCTGGCCGGATGAAATGCATCCGGCTGTCATCTCGGCCATCAGCCCTGTCGTCGAAAAGAACGGCATGGTCCATCTCGAAGCGACCCTCTCCCCGCACCCGCACATGATGCCCGGCATGACGGCCATCGTCACCTTGCAATAACGAAGGGCGCCTTGCAGCGCCCTTTCGTTCTAGTTCAGCAGTTCGATCGCAGGATCGAGCTCCTTTTTCAGTTTCGGGACGTCGATCTCGAAATAGTGATAGCAGTAGAGGTATTTCGGCTTGATGAGGTTGGCGGCCTTGACGAATTCCTCGTCGGTCATCGTGTACGGGAGGTTCTTCGGCAGGAAGGCCAGGTCGATTTTCGGCAGGTCCTGCATCTCGGGGATCGGCTCGGTGTCACCAGCCAGATAGACCTTGAAACCCTCGAAGTCGAGCACGTAGCCGTTGCCCACGCCACGTGGATGGAAGAGATCGCCCTGCGGGTTGCGGCGGTTCACGTTGTAGGCCTCAACGGCGCAGATGCTGATACCTTTCCAGGCGCAGATCTCATCGTTGGCCAGCACCGTGTAGCGGCCGTCCACATGGCCGACGTTCTGGCTCACGACATAGGTGGTCAGCGGCGTCTCGATCTCCTTGTAGGCCTTCGGATCGTAGTGGTCATAGTGGTTGTGCGTCACCAGGATCAGATCGGCCGGCGTGTCACCCTCATAATCGTGCACCTCGCCGTACGGGTCGACATAAATGGTCTTACCGTTGATGGTAAAACGGACGGAGGCGTGTCCGAATACCTCGACCCGGAGCTCGCCCATGGGCGTAGAAAAAGTCTTCATAATCTGTCTGCTGCCGCATTGATGCGACGCGAAATGTCGTACAATGCATATTTTAATTGTTCTTTATCCATGTCACTGAAGTCATCCGGGACGCCGTTGTTCATTCCGGAAAATTTATGATAGATCCAACTGCGCGTCTTTCCGAAATAATTCTTCGCCAGATACGCCCAGTTGATCTCTTCATACACATCCATCAATGTCTGTTTGACACTTGTTCCAACCTGTACTTCAATCATATTCTTTCCTCCATTAATTCATACACCAAATCCATGATGTAAATTTCAAAATTCCGTTCCCCATTCGGATATGCACTCCGATAATTCCTGATCGCCTCGATAAGGTCTTTTTCTTTTTCGGTCAATTCCATCACACAAAACCTTTTTATTCTCGTCAAAGATAATCACCAAAAGATGATTATCCAAATCTTTTTCACAAAAAAACGGCCGCCCTTTTTCGGGCGGCCGTAAAATGAGGGAATACGCTTATCAATAGCCCGGATTCTGCTGGGCACGGATGCCCGGATTGGCATTCATCTCACCGTTGTAGATGGGAAGGATGCATTTGTAGAAGGAACGGGTAAAGGAGGTCTCGCGCGTCGTCACCTTCACGTCCGGCGTGGTGTCATCCATGACGATGGTAGCGTTGGTACGGATCAGATCCCAGAAACGGAGACCTTCTCCGAAGAGTTCCTTGTTCTTCTCGTTCAGTACCATAGCGGCCGTAATCCCATTGGGCACCGGAAGATTCGGAGAACGTTTGTGAATCTCGGCATAGTAGGAAGAGGCCTTGGACGCGTTGCTGGTGCGGGCAGCAGCCTCGGCTGCGATCAGATAAATCTCGGAGAGACGGATCAGCTTGATGTTCACAGCCGACGACGAAGCCTTGCCATCGCCCTTCATGTCCTTGCTGCCATAATATTTGTAGCAGGAACCCGGACGGAGGTAGCCTTCGCTCTCGCCCACCTGGTCCTGGCCCATGATCTCCCAGCGGACATCGTCCGGATCTTCACCCAGCAGTTCCAGGAAGGCCTTGCTGGCCATGAAGATCTGGTTGTTGCGGCCGTTGCCGCCACCCAGGATGTACTGTGCGCCGAGGCAGCCCGTGTTGCCGAGGTCACCTTCGTTCACGTACATGCCAAGTTCGAAGATGGATTCGGAGCCGAACTGGGAAGACCAGGAGGCCGCCCACTCTTTGTTCGTATACAGCTTGTAGACGCCGCTGTTGATGATTTCTTCCGCCAGCGAAAGCGCACCGGAATAGTTCTCCATGTCCATCAGGGCGCGGGCCTTGAGGGCACGGTTCGCATAGTAGTTCACGAAGCCGTTGTTTTTCTTCTTGGAAAGAGAAGTGGCGGCATCGTCGAGGTCGCGGATCACGACACTGTAGACCTCCTCAACGGAGTTGCGGAGCAACTGGGCACCGGCAGGCACCGTCTTGTCGGCGATGGGAATACCATAGGAACTCTTGTCGTCGTTGTAGCACTTGCCATAGAGCCGGCACATGTCGTAGTGGACCATGGCGCGGATGGTGAGCGCCTGGGCACGGTATTCGTCGAGGCCCGTCGTCCCCTCTTCCTTGAGGCGGTCGATGTTCTCGATGATATTGTTGCAGAGCATGATGATGTTGTAGCCCGAGGTCCAGAAACCGGACATCGAATAGCCGGACACGCTGTGGTTGTAGGCAAACATGTAGTCATAACCACGGCCGTTCGACTGGACCGTCAGGTCGCCGCTCTTGGCGTCGCCATAGAGAATGAAGTTGCGGCCATAGAAACTCGACGTGGTCAACGCGGAGTAGAGGCCATTCAACATCACCTTTGCATCCGATTCATTCATGATCGACAACGAGGCAGCAGCCTGGTTGGTCGGCTTCACGTCCAGGAAATCAGCACAGGAAGAAAGTACCAGTGCGATTGCTGTCAGAACAATGGATATCTTTTTCATGGTCATTTCGTATTAGATTAGAAGGAGAATTCAAGACCGAACGTGTAGGTTCTGGCGATCGGGGTTCCCCAACCCTGGGTACCATACGCATTCACTTCCGGATCGCAATACTTCCAGGCGGCGAAAGTCAGCAGGTTCTGGCCGGAGAAGTACACACGCGTACCCTGCAGGCCGATCTTGCCGATGAGGCTCTTCGGCAGGTTGTAGCTCAGCGTAACCGTCTTGAGGCGGATGAAGCTGCCATTGTGGATGTGGCGCGAGCTGTACTGCTCGAAGTCCTCGGAGTCGTTACCGATGATGCGCGGCAGCGTGCCGTTCGGATTGGCATCGGTCCAGCGGTTCTCCCACATGTTGCGCGAACGGATGCGCTCCCAGAAGTAACCGTCATCGGTGGTGTTCTGTTCAGCGCCGTCATACATCTTGCCGATCTTGTAGTTGAAGTTCAGGCCGAGGGTCAGGCCCTTCCAGCTGAGGTCGGTCGTGATACCGCCGTGCACGATCGGAACCAGGTCGGCAAGGATCACCTCGTCGGCGTCGCCATAGTCGTACACGATGTTGCGGCCATTCTCATCCTTGAAGTCGTAGTTTTCGTTGTTCGAGTACCAGATGTTCAGACCACTCGATTTCTCGACACCAGCCCATTCGAAACCGTAGACAGCCAGCATCGACTGACCTTCACGGTAGATGAACTGGCAGAGGCCGTCACCGCCCGTCGGGTCGTACCAGATGATATCCTGGCCGACACTTTTCCCTTCCTCACGATAAAGCCGGGTGACTTTCGAGCGGGTGAATGCCCCGTTGATACCCATGGTCCACCGGAAGTTGCTGTTGCGGATGATATCGCCGGAGAGTTCCACCTCGAAGCCGTGGTTGTTGACCTCGCCGATGTTGCGGAGCGTGGAGCTGAAGCCCGTCACGCGCGAGATCGGCACATTCATGAGCAGGTCTTTGGAGTCGCGGTTGAAGTATTCGACGCTACCGTTGAGGCGGTTGTCGAAGAGGCCGAACTCGAGAGCCAGGTTGTAGGTGTAGCTCTTCTCCCAGCGGAGATCGTCGGAGGCCACGTTGCTCAGGATGCCGCCCGGAGCAGCGTTGTAGTTGTAGCCGTAGGCTGCCAGGGCGCGCCAGCCGTAGTTGCTGCTCGGCAGGGTACCGTTGACACCATAGGAAGCACGCAGACGGAGGTTGCTGATCACATCCTGGTTCTGCATGAAGGACTCGTTGCTGATACGCCACGATCCGGCCACCGACCAGAAGTTACCCCAGCGGGTCAGCGGGCTCAGGCGGGACGAACCGTCACGACGGAACGAACCGGACAGGTAGTAGCGGTTGTCATAGTTGTATTCGGCGCGGGAAAGGATGGACATCATGGAGTTGCCCCAGCTGTAAGCATTCGCGTCGAGGACACCGGCCGTTGCCACAGTGTGGAGAGCCGATGTCGAAAGGTTCTTGCCTTCCGCACGGCTGAAGCGCGTATTGTTGCGCTCCGCCTCGAAACCGGCCAGCAGGCCGAGGGTGTGGGCGCCGAAGGTCTTGTTGTAACTAACCGTCGTGGAGGACACGATCTTGCGGACTTCCGTATCCATCGAAATGGAACGGGCAACGGCCTTGCCATCCACCGTCGGCGCATTGAAGTGCTCGGCGCTGATGTAATACTCATCCTTCGTGTCGGTGTTGTCGAACGAGAAGATCGTCTTGGCATCGAGGCCCGGGATGATATGGACCGTCAGGGCCTCGTTGATTGAGGTCTTGAGGGTTTTCGAGTCGTTGCTCCACTTATTGTTGTAGTACAGGTTGTTCTGGCCGTAGCTGCCGTAGCGGGCTGTCCAGTCTTCACCGGTCTTGTAGTCGGTCGGCCAGTAGAGGCCCCACAGCAGGCTTCGGGTCTGCATGAAGAGGTTGGAACCGTTGTTCCAGGTATCGTTGTAACCCGAACGGTCGGTGCTGGCGATATTGACGGTGGTAGCCAGTTCCACGTGTTTGCCCACCTTCTGGTCGAGGTTCACACGGCCCGAGATACGGTCGTAGGCGTTGATCTTCACACGGCCCTGGTCTTTGGTGTAGGACACCGAAGTATAATAGGAAGCCACATCGGAGCCACCGCTGACACTCAGGTCGTAGGTCTGGTAGACTCCCGTGCCGAAGTAGGCTTTCTCCCAGTCGAAGTATTTGCCGCCGCGGCCGGAGTTGTCGTATTCAACCACCTGCACGGGATCGTAGCGGCCCGTACCGGATGCGATGAAATCGTAGCCGTGCTTGTTGAATTTGGTTTTCATGCGGGAGATGGCGTTGGCCGAAGACTTGGCGGCATCACCCTTGTTGGAGCTGGTCCAGTAGTAGTTGTAATCCCAGAACACCTCATAGAGCATCTGCACGCTCTGCTCGGTGGTGGCGGGATCGTAGTTGACATAAGCCCAGTCGGGTGAAATACCTACCGAAGACTTGAACGAGACCGTCGGGCGGCACGCCGTGCCTCGCGACGGGCTTTTCGTTCGGCCTTGCGCAGAGCCCGTTTCTCGGCGCGCGTCAGTTTAGCACGGTGATCGACTCGATATCGGCCGGGTTGAGGGTGCTCATCACGTTGTTGGTCGAGTAGGTGTAGTCGCTCATCTGTCCGATATCACCCGAGATGGCGGGGACACCGTCGATGACATAAAGGGGTTCGTTCGAAGCGTTCATGGAGCCGATACCGCGGATGCGGATGCTCTGGGTGGAACCGGCCTGTCCGGAAGTCGATGTCATCTGGAGACCGGCCACCTTGCCGTTGAGGGCCTGTTCAAACGATACGGCCGGCACGTCCTTGATGGATTCCTGTTTCACCACGGACGCGGCACCGGTGTAGGTGCCTTTCTTGGCCGTACCATAGGCCACGACAATGGTTTCTTCCAAGGCTTCTGCATTGGGAGCAAGCGAGGCGTCAATGACTTTACGCCCGTTGACCATCACTTCCAGGTCGTTGAAACCGATGGAAGAGAAGATCAGTACTGCATTGGACGGCACGTTGTCCAGCGTATACGCACCGTTCTCATTGGAGGCCACGCCCGTCATGGTGCCTTTCACCACGACACTGGCGAAAGGAATGGGCGAACCGTCCTGTGAAGAAGTCACCCGTCCGGTGACCCTTGTCTGCGCAAAGAGGGTACTGCATGACAGCACCATCAGCGCAATGATCAGAACTTTCTTCATAAGCAGTTTTATTTAAAAGGAGAAAAATAATCGGTGTGCAAGTGGCTCGAATTGATACGGTTATACAAATATATACAAAAAATTTCTTAAAAACTAGCATTCAAACGGGGAAAAATTCGGAAATCCAGCATAAGTGCGACTCAAAACCGCATAAACACAAAAGCGGGAGTGACTGTTTTTGTCGCTCCCGCTAATACTGGAAGGGTTTTCTGTTTAGTCGGGCGGCACGCCGTGCCTCGCGACGGGCTTTTCGTTCGGCCTTGCGCAGAGCCCGTTTCTCGGCGCGCGTCAGTTTATCGGTGCGCACGACGGTTTCCGGCGAGGCCACGGAGAGATCTTCGGTCCTGACCGGTGTTTCACGTTCGATCACCGGCTCCTGCTTGTTCTCGACGACGGGCTTCGGCGCCTCAACGACGGTGTCGGCCGGCTGGAGATGCCGGGTCGCGCCCGGCATGACGGTAGAAGTGTCCGCCGAAATGACGGCGATTGAATCGGCCGACGGCTTGACAACAAGGGTATCTTCATCATTCCGGACTTGATCCGGAATCCCCTCCTCAAGCATCGCAAAGGCCCTTTGCAGCGAGTCTTGTACCCGGGCGATCGAGTCGCGTTCGCGCTCCCGACGCTCCAGTTCCGCGCGCTTGCGGGCGTTGATCTGCTCGAAGAGATCGTACATGTAGCCGTCAAAGTACTTGTTCGTCTCACGGTAGAGGGGCTTGCTGAGGTTCTCGTACTGCTTGCGCTCCGACGTGCGGACCTTGCGCTGCGTGATGTCCTTGCGCGTGACCGGGCGCTCTTCGCCCCGCCACTCGAAGCCCTTGAGGCGCTGCTTCGACATTTCGAGCTCGCTCACTGGGTAGGCGTCGCTCTTGATGGCCTCCATGTAGAGCAGCCGCTGCGCCGTGCCGTCTTTCAGTGCGGCGGTCAGCGACTTGGCCTCCTTGACATTGATGGTCGTGACGGCCTCGTCTTCCACCAGGTAGAAGATGGCAGCCACGCCGCCCAGCGCGTCGAAGCGGTAGAGTTTGTTGTCGCGGAACCAGCCCAGCATCTCGGTGCTCTTGATCTGGTTGAAGTGGATGCTGTCCTGCTGCGAGATGATCCAGGCATCGGTGACCATGCTGCCGCGCTCGAAAGTGCCGCCCTTCATGAGAAGCTGCATCTCTTCGGCGCTGAGCTGGTTCTTGACTTCGTTCCAGAGGACGGGGCGGCCATAGAGCCGGGCAATGGAGTCGAGTTCGCAGAAGACGACGGAGTCGCACGCGCCCTGCAGATCGCTGCGGTACATCCGCACGTTGTGCCATCCGTGCAGGTAGCGGATCGGCGTCGTGTCCGGCGGCGCCACAATGGTGTCTTTCGGCGGGACGACAGCGGTGCTGTCGAGATTCCGGGTCAAGCCCGGAATCTCAAGTTTCGCCAGCGAATCCAATCGCGCCAGCGAATCGCGCTCCGCCTGCTGCTGTTTTTCCACCCATTCCGGCGGAAGCTTGCCCACTTCACGCATCTTCTGAATGCGCTCCTTTTCGTGCTGCTCCCCTTCCTCCCTGCGCTTCTTCGACAGCGCATCGAAAAGCATGTCGTCGAGCCGCTTCTGCGCTTCGGACACTTCCGACTCAGGAATCTGGTTGCGCGGCACCGAGTACACATAGAACGAGTCGGCCCGCGCATACAGCGTGTCGACCACATGGTTCTCGTTTTCACCGTAGTAGATGATGGCCGGATCGCCCGTCAGCCAGCCCCGCTGCGAGAGCGAGTCCGTGGCGGGCAGGTATTGCATGTGATCGCCCAGATAGACGCTCTTGTTGGTCGAATCGAGCACCTGGGCGTTGCGCAGCAGGTCGATCGCACCCGTCCGCTGGTCGTAGTACAGTTCGTCGGCCCAAGCGTCGTAGCTGGGATCGAACATGAACACGTGATTCGTGAAATAGATCACCTGCGACGGCCGGTCATACCAGCCGGCATCGGCGCGGAGGAAACCCTCGTCGCGCCACAAGTAGGTATTGAACCCGAAATGCGCGCGCTCCGTGTCGTTGAAATAGCGCAGCTGGTGGGTCTTGATCTCGATGGAATCCATATAGAGTTCCACCTGGTCGTCGAAGGTAAAGAGCCCCTCCTTGCCATCGTACGTGCCCGTGCGGCTCTCGATCACATTGCCGTCCTTGTCCTTCATCGCGCCGCCGTATTCGAACACGGCCACGCTGTCCTTGGTGTTGTAGGTCAGGCGCTCGGTGCGAAGGGTGTTGCCGTCCTTGTCGAAAAGTTCCACCAGCGTGCCGCGGAAGAGCGCCCGGCTCTCGTCGATCCAGTAGAGCATCTCGTCGCTCTTGAGCATGGTCTTGTCCTGGATGATCTGCACGTTGCCGAACGCCTCGATGAAGTGGCTGTTGACGTTCCACGATGCGGAGTCGCAGAGCAGGTAGGTGTCGTTGTGGAGGAAGCGGGCGTGCCCCTTGACCAGGCGGTACTGGATGCCGTACTGCTCATACTGCTCGGCGCGCTCGGCCTCGAGCATGCGGAACACACTGTCCTGGGACGACTTCTTCTGCCCATAAAGCGGCGCGCTGCAGCCCAGTACGAGCAGCAGCACAGCCAGCAGCATCGGTCGTCCCGCTTTCATGCGCTATTTGACCCAGCCTTTGCGTTGGAAATCGCAGCCCTGGAAGAGCGGATCGATGACGATATAGGTCGATTTCTGTTTCTCGACGATGAAGTCTTCGATGGCCTTCATCGCGTTCTTGTTGTTGACCTCGTCAATCAGGATGGCGTAGTCTTCCTGATAGTTGGCCACGTGGGCGGGCAGGATCTTTTCCAGATAGAGGATCTTGTAGATGGTATTGCCGTTACGGCCTTCGTTGTCAAGCGACTCGAAGGGCTCGGAGATGTCACCCTCCTTCATGTTGCGCAACACGTTGTAGTCGTTGGGCTTGAGCTGGTCCTTTTCGAAATACGAGGAACCGGTGTATTCGTCAGCCATCAGGCCACCGTTGGTGGCGCTGTGGCGCTCTTCGGAGAAGCTGCGGGCTGCGTCGAAGAAGCTCAGGGTGTCACCCAGCACGAGGTTGCGGATGCTGTCGAGCTTGTGGAACGCGCGCTCCCGGTCTTCCGAGGTGTACTGTGGCTTGATGAGGATGTGGCGGGCGTTGAACATGTCTCCGTCGCGCTCGATGAGCTGGATGATGTGGAAACCGTCGGGGGTCTCGACCACCTGCGACACCTGCCCCACCTTGAGCGACATGGCGGCGTCGGAGAAAGCGGGCCAGAAGATGGCGCGCGAGGCCATGCCCAGCTCACCGCCCTTGTTCATACTGCCGGGATCCTGCGAGTAGAGGCGCGCCAGGGTCGAGAATTTCTCCCCGTTGACGATGCGCTCGCGCAGGCCCACGAGGCGCTCCTTCACGGCCAGTTCCGCTGCTTCGCGGTCGGGATAGATGCCGATCTGGCGGATGCGGTATTTGGTACTGACCATCGGCAGGTCTTCCGCCGGGGTCTCCTCGCAGTATTGTTTGATGTCGCGCGGGGTGAGTTTCGGCGTGTTCGAAGCCACGTTGCGCTGCATCTCCTGGATGAGCGACTGGTCGGTCAGGGTCTGCCGCCACTCCTGGCGCAGTTTGTACAGGGGTTTGCCGAAATATTCCTCGGTCTTCTGCTCGCCGCCCAGTGTCGACATGATCTCATTGACGCGCTGGTCAAGGCTGGCCGAAACCTGGGCGTCGTTGACCACCAGGGAGTCTAACTTGGCCTGGGTCAGGAAGAGTTTCGAGACGAGGAAGTTTTCGAAGATTTCGCAGCGGGCGGCCTTGTCGACCGTCAGGCCGCGGGCACGCATCATCTGGGCCTCGGCTTCGATGTCCGAGAGCATGATGATGTCGTTGCCGATCAGGGCCACCGACTTGTCGACCACGCCTTCGTATTGCTGGGCGGCGGCCGGTGCCAGGGCCAGGATCAGGGCCGTCACGGCCCAAAGTATCTTTTTCATCATAAACTTTTTTCTCACGGGTCAACGATAGAGCAACTCTCGCGCCAAAACTCAGCGCGTGGAGTAGTTCGGCGCCTCACGCGTGATGGTCACGTCGTGCGGATGGCTCTCCACCATGCCGGCGGCAGTGATTTTTACGAACTTGGCTTCGCGCAGCGCGGCCAGGTCTTTCGCGCCACAGTAGCCCATGCCGGCGCGCAGGCCGCCCACCAGCTGGTAGATGACCTCGCCGAGGGTTCCCTTGTACGGCACCTGGGCCACGATGCCCTCAGGCACGAGTTTCTTGATGTCTTCTTCCATATCCTGGAAGTAGCGGTCCTTCGAGCCTTTCTGCATGGCTTCGAGCGAGCCCATGCCGCGGTAGGACTTGAACTTGCGGCCGTTGAGGATGATGGCCTCGCCGGGAGCTTCCTCCACGCCGGCGAAGAGCGAGCCGGCCATGATGGTGCTGGCGCCGGCCGCCAGGGCCTTGACGATGTCGCCGGAGTAGCGGATGCCACCGTCGGCGATCACGGGGATGCCGCTGCCCTTGAGGGCCGCCGAGGTGTTCATCACGGCGGTGAGCTGCGGCACGCCGATGCCGGCGATGATGCGCGTGGTGCAGATGGAACCGGGGCCGATGCCCACTTTCACGGCGTCCACGCCGCAGTCCTTCAGGGCGAGGGCGGCTTCGCCGGTAGCGATGTTGCCGGCCACGATCTGCAGGTCGGGGAAGGCTTCGCGGATGCGCTTGATGGTCTTGAGCACGCCCAGGGAGTGGCCGTGCGCGGTATCGATGACAACGGCGTCGGTGTGGACGCTGACCAGGCGCTCCACGTCTTCGAGGCTGTGGGAGTTTACGCCCACGGCGGCCGCAACGCGGAGCCGGCCGAGGCTATCCTTGCTGGCCTTCGGGTTATCTTTGATTTTTGTGATGTCGCGGTAGGTGATCAGGCCGGCGAGGCGTCCGTCGGCGTCGACCACGGGGAGTTTCTCGATGCGGTGCTTGCGCAGCACTTCCGTCGCTTCGGGGATCGTGGTCGAAGGGCCCACGGTAATCAGGCGCTCGCAGGTCATCACGGTCTTGATCGGGGTGTCGGGATTGTCCTGGAAGCGGAGGTCACGGTTGGTGACGATGCCGATCAGGCGACGGCCGCCGTCGACCACCGGAATGCCGCCGATGTGGTTCTGCGCCATCAGCCGCAGGGCGTCGCCCACGGTCGCATCGACGTCGATGGTCACCGGATCGTAGATCATGCCGTTTTCGGCGCGCTTCACCTTGCGCACGTGCTCCATCTGCATTTCGATGGGCATGTTCTTGTGGATCACGCCGATGCCGCCCTCGCGGGCGATGGCGATGGCCAGGTTCGCGTCGGTCACGGTATCCATGGCGGCCGAGACAATCGGCACCTGGATCGCGATGTCGCGGGTAAAGCGGGTCTGGATGTCCACTTCGCGGGGAAGGACTTCGCTACGGGCAGGAATGAGCAGCACGTCGTCGTACGTCAGTCCCTCCATGATGATCTTGTCGGTGTTCATAAAGCGCAGAAACAGGTATATTTTGGCAAATATACGTATTTTTCCGTCATCTTGGGACAGGTCCCTTCCTGTTTTGGGGTAGGTCGAATGGATTGGCCAAGACCTACCCCATATTTCCGAAAGGTGCGAGTAGTTTTCCCCGGCCGGAAATGGCGCGGGACCCTCTCTATCCCGCGCCCATTCTGGACGGGAGAAAACTACGCCTCGGGCTGACCGCCAGGCCGGAATAGAACCAGTATCTCATAAAAAGAGCCGCCTTTTTACAAAGACGGCTCCAGCCGGGCTTCGTGCAGCATGTCATCTCAGTCGCTCAAGCTCATCGGCGGTGTCGCCAATGAGATCGAACGAACTCCTTGCGGCCGTTTCGCCTACGCCAGTAGGCGCGGACGAATACGGGGTTGCCATACGTACTACCCAGTACGCAGAAGCAGATCGTTATCTTAACGTCCATAAATAAATGTATATCGGTAAGATGAAAACGAAAGAAAGGATCCCTTCAAGTACCTACCCGACTAATCAATAAAGAGCACCTTCGCCTCAGGTTCCAGTGCTCTTTCTCTTACCGATTGGTCAAGAACTCGCTTGACCCACATTTACACGACAAATATAAACACTATTTTCAAAAAACCAAACGCGAAAAAGCAATTTTTCGCCAGTGCGCCGCTAAACCCTCCGCGACACAGATGAAGGCGCCGCTTCGTCTGTGTCAGTCAACATTTTGGGCCGTTTCGGGCAAAAAACCAGTGGCGACACAGACAAGATGGATGAACTGTCTGTGTCGCGGAAGGAAAATGAAATCAAATTATATTGGCGAAAGCGACTTACGCTTTAAAGAGAATGAGGGATTACTCTTCACTCGCTTTTTTTACCGTCCAACCGGAAGGAATACCGTGATCGGAGGTCGGCCAGTCTGTAATCATTTCATCGTTCCGTACGAAAATGCGATTTTGGTCGTTTTTAGTAACTTTTTGAACCCAATTCTGCGTATAAGGAGCGCTCGTGTTTGGAACGGGATTGGGAGTGGGCCAAGGGTTTCTAGCCAAACATTTAATATACGTCAGATTCGCACAATTGTAGAACATGTATCGATAGCAATTGCCGCAGTCGGCAATATCCTCAACCAACAAATCCGGTGCACGGGTAAGAGCTGTCGACTGGAACATACCTCGATAGCAGTCTACTGCCAAAGTGGTGGCCGGCAAATAGTCACTAGGAACAGTGGCAAGGTTGGCGCATTCGGAGAACATATCCATAAAACACCCTTGTCCCATGGTCATTGTACCACTGAACAACTGACCGGTAAGCGTAGTTAGAGCATTGCATCTGAAGAACATCTTTACACAGACATCCTTGCCGCTCCAGGTCACGGAAGTTGAAGGGAAAGAAGGAATTGACGCGAGCTTGGAGCAACCATAAAACATCTGACTATAAGCTTCCTGCCCCAGCTTAGTAGCAGGCAATGATGCGGGAGGTGTAACAAGATTCGAACAACCGTTGAAGAAGTTTTTATACCCGTAATTCCCGACCGTCAGCATCGGCAAATCAAGGTAAGAGGCGTCCACCAGATTCGTCTTACCAGACATGAACTCCGTGAATTTCCAGTCTGTCGCACCAATAGCCTCGTCGGTAGTGGTATAGTTACCCTTGACCAGGGAAGCGAGGCAGCCGCCGATAGCGAAATTACCTGTGACGGTCACGGGTTTGTCGGACCAGTCGTTGATAGTTGCCTGTATAAACATCTTCTGTCCCTGAGAAAGAGAAACTTCATCATTCTGGGTGTAATCATTCCAGCCGGAGCCGTCTATGTTATATCGCACATCAACTTTGTTAATCTTTACTTTACAAGTCGCCGCTTTGGCTTCAATGAAGAACGGAGCCTCCGGGTTCCAGCCGGTAGGGACACCGCTGTTGTCGCCAATACTCAGGACCAGGTCTCTGGATTTGAGCATGAAACCGCTGCCGGCTACATTCTCAAGCCAATTGTCAGTGTAATTATTAGCTGTAATATTTCCAGTTGCGGACAAGACCACATAATTCAACTTCGTACAACCCGAAAACATCTGCTTATAGCAATTGTCCACCAGGGTTTCGGCCGGAAGGGTCGGAGAAGATGTCAGGGATGTGCAGTTCTGGAACATTGCCTCATAGCAGTTCGCGGCGAGGGTCGTGGCGGATAGGGTCGGAGGCGTCGTCAGGGACGTACAGCCGGAGAACATTGCCTTGAAGCAGTTGGCCTGCAGGGTGGTCGGAAGGACCAGATCAGCGGCGGAAACCAGTTTCTCAGCGTCCTTGAAGATGCCCACGAAGGAGCCCGTCGTCACGGACGTGTAATCCTCTGCGGCCAGGCTTAAGATATTGCCTGCCACATTGAAGTTCCCGGTGGAAGAAATCGTACCGCCGCTACGGACGCCTCTGAAGCGCACGATATCGCCTGCTGCCACAGAAATCGAGTTAATGCCTTCGCTGGTCCAATCTTCCCAATTCTTGGAGTACTCCAAGCCAGTGCCATCAAACTTCACGGTTCCAGCCTCAACAGCCTCGACATAGAAATCTTTCCGATTGACCCAGCCCGTAGGGATACCGTTATTGCCTACAGCCAGGGTCGAGTTCACATAAGCGTAGAAATCGCCCGTCGGGGCAACGCCGGTCACCCAACCAGTCAAATATGAGCTTATATTCGTGCCGCGAGCGGTCATGGTAATCTCGTTCAAGCTGGAGCAGCTATTGAACATATTCTTGTAGCAATTCGAGACCAAGGTCTCAGCCCGCAGCGACGGCGCGGTTTGAAGCGCCGTGCAGCCCCGGAACATCGACTCGTAGCAATATGTCGCCAGGGCGGTCGCGGGCAGGGCCGGCGCCGAAGTCAATGCAATGCAATTCTCGAACATCGACTGATAGCAATTGTCCGCCAGCGTGGTCGCAGGCAGGGCTGGCGCGGCAGTCAATCTTGTGCAGCCCTTGAACATCGACTTGTAGCCACTGCTCACCATTGTGCTCATCGGAAGGATCAACTGGGACGCATCCACCAGGTAGGGCTCTTCCTCGAAGAAGGATTGGAATTTCCAGCCCGTCTGGTCAGCCCCCCCATCCTCCGCGGGCAGATCATCCTCGGTAAAATTGTCCCGGAACAACGACGCGATGTTGCCGCCCACATTGACATAGCCGTCCTCAACCAAAAACTTGCCGGCACCGCTCCAATCCTTGATATTGCCCCGGAAGTATACCCGGTCGCCAGGCTTCAGCCGGAGCTCGGAATTCGAGGTATAGCTTGACCAACCGTCACTGTTCTTTTGGTATTCAATTTTGCCCGTACTGTAAGACAACTTGACGACAGCCTTGTTGATGTTGTCTTTCCGTGCCTCCACATAGAAGAAACGGCGCTGGGCTGCGGGTTCGTTCGCGTAAGCGACCCGGGCCTTGCTGAAGTAATCGTTGGCCACCCAGATGGTCGTCGCATTGTCTTTGCGGGTCGTCTTGAAATGGCACGTCACCGTGCGGATAGGCTCTCCGTCCAGGTCCAGCGACTGCGGCAGCGCCAGGTATTCATCGTAGGTCAGCGTCAGGATAAACTGGAAGGCCCGCTTGCCGGCATAATCGGCATGATCGGAGATCGAGGTGCCGGCCGACACCGGAAGATTGTTGTTGGAGACCTGGTTATCGGGGGTAAGGGACATGTCTTCCGGCTCGATGGTGAGATTGAGCGGGAACATCGACTGCGCCAGACCGGTCGGAATCCCGATTTTCAACTGGACGGCCTGTGCCGTATCGCGGGGAACTCCCGTACCCGTGTCGTCAGGACTCTCCACAATCAACTGGAACTGCTGCAGCGGCTGCAGGGTGATGAGTACGTCGCGGTACAGCGTCCGTGTTTCATTATTGGCGGTCTTGTAGGTACCTTTGATGCGGAGCGCCTGAGTCCGGGGCGCCGTGCCCGGGGCGCCGGGCTCTACGGTCGTAAACGTCACCGTACGCCAGCCCTTCTCCGTGCCGGAAGCCTGCACGGGATAACCGATGCTGGCGCTCTCAATGATATCCTCCTGCCCGTCGACATGCTGTATCTCACATTGGACGGCATCGAACGACATCTCCGGATCGCCGCTCAAGGCATGGCTGAAGAACTTGACATGCAGCAGGTTGTTGTTGACCTGCCGCTTGTTGAAAGTCTGGGACATCCAAGGTTGGACCACCAGGCGTGCCTCGCCGTCGGAAATGTCGCTGAGGTGGCTGGTCGTGATGTCGGCCGACACATCGGCGCTGCCGGCGGAGGCAGCCGCCGCCTGTGCCGTCGTATGCCCGATGGACAAAATCTTGTTGATCCTGATCTTGTATTTGAAATTGCGGAGAATCGGATAGTACTCGCCATCCTGCATCAGGTCTATCTTGTAGTAATACGGCTTGTTGTTGTGCTCCGCATTCTGGTCATCAGGATTATAGTAGACACCGTGAACAATCACATACGTAGGCGGGAACTGCGTGGACTGCACGGCCGGAGCGGGCCGCTCATACAGATAGACGGCCTGGTCTTTCTCCACGCGGAGGGTATCCCAACCACCTGCATCCCACATGAAATCCGTGGAGTCCGGCAGGTTCCCCGGATACTGTGCGATCAACTCAGAAAAGCCGAAATCCTGATAATTCTCGACAAACTTGCCGTCATGGAAGGGCACCACGGAACCCTTGGCCGGAACGCTGAAGACAGCGAAAGAGTCGGGCGTGAAATTGGAACCCTCCTGATTCTCCAGCACGATCTTCGAAAAATTCCGAATCAAGGGAATATTGGCAAACTGCGCATTGGTCGCGTCTGTCGGCCGATAGGAACCGTCCTGCTGCTTGTCGCCCTCGATGAGGACATTTTTCTTCATCTGCCAGAACGCCTGCCCGCCGCCGGCGGACAGCAACTGGGGAAGGATCTCCGTGTCATAGCCGAAGTCCAGGGTCGAAGGACCGTTGCCGATGAAATGGACGCTGCGTTCCTTGTCGGAGAGCGTCAGCGTGGCACTGAATTCCATGATTGTGTCGGCGCCGACATAGGTAGGCTTGCGCTCTATCGTTGCCTTCACATATTCCTTCAGATAACCCGAACTACCGAACACGGCCAGGTACAAGGAATCCAACTCCGGCTTTTCTCCCAATGCCTTGGTGGCCGGCATCAAGCAGCCGCCTGATACGGAGAAGTGAACCGTCGCCTTGGCCCCTTCCGGATAGACCTCATCGACCGGAACCGGCTGTACCGGAAGCTCTGGAACACAGCTCAACACAAGCAAGAGCAGCAACAGCCAATATCCTATCTTTTTCATCATCTTCATCATCGCGGACGATCTCCCCAAACAAAAACATCATGCGGGAACTCTCCAGGAACAACTGGATCGTACCTCTTGCGCCAAGCTTCATACTCACTCTGGTCTTCACCCCAATACCAAGTGTCGTAGACACAGCGGAGCAAGGCCTTTCCGTCTGGTACCGCTGTAACGACTCCATTCTCTTTAACCTGAACGGCACTATTGGCCGACCAATAGATCTGGTTAAGATTGAAGAGAACATCGAAAGTGCCATTGGCCGACAGCTGGGCGATAAAGCTCACTTCGGCCTGGGTCGGGACCCGCCAGCGGCCGGCCGGGAAACCGTCTTCCTGGTACGCGGCACAGCGATAGCGGGCATATTCGAGGGTAACCTTGCCAAACTCGACGCCGCCGAACTTGGAACAGACGCGGTAACTGGGCGCCAGCATATTCCGGGTCCGTTCGGACGCTTCCGTCGGGTAATAGTACACGAGCTTCCGGCTTCCAGCGCCGTACATGGCAGGCGCATAGGAGAAATCGTCGAGCCGCTGGGTCAGATGCTTGTCGTTCGTCCCCGGATAGAAATGATAGCCCAGATTGTCAATTTCCGAGACGCGCGGATCGCCGATGACGAACTTGAAATCGGCCGGAAGCACGGAAATATGGATGTTGTACATGTCGATGCTGCCGCCCGTATAATGCACCGCGCGCCATTGGTAGTCGTTCTGTTCAGCGGTGCTCAGCTTTTTTTGTACAGAATCCTGTACATTGTCTCGCTTCTGCTGCTTGCCCGGAATAAAGGTAACCGAGTCAAGGGCGGCGTCATACTTCCATGCACCGTCAACGATGACGAAACCGTTGTACTTTGACCAG
>CAJODQ010000030.1 GCA_905233345.1 uncultured Bacteroidales bacterium | reverse complement strand
GCGCAGATCCGCCAGGCGGGCCTGACAGTCGAAGACGTCCTCGATTGCCTGATCAACGAAGCGCTGGATACATCGTCATTCCGGGCTTGACCCGGAATCTCATTTCAACGATATGACGCTTCGAGAATTCATTCATATTTGCATGGAGCGGCTCGCGCCGCTTTATCCGGAGCCGGAGGCGAAGTCTATCGCGTTCCGGCTTCTGGAGCATTATACGGACATACCTTCTTATAAGTATATTTCCGATCCCGACTTCGTCCTTTCAGGCTCTAATACACGTCATTCCGGGCTTGACCCGGAATCTGAGATGATCAGAGCCCTTTCAGAGTTGGAGACAGGGCGACCGTTGCAGTATGTGTTGGGCGTGACGGAATTTTGCGGCCATCGTTTCAAGGTGGGTGAAGGCTGTCTGATCCCGCGGCCGGAAACCGAAGAACTTGTCTCCCGTATCATTGACGATCTGTATGCCGATCCGGCCGACGGGCAACCTGATACTGTCGACGATGACGGTCCCTTCAACATCCTCGACCTCTGCACCGGTTCCGGCTGTATCGCCTGGTCACTGGCCGCGGAATTCCCCGAGGCAATGGTCTATGGCTGCGACCTGTCGGACGCTGCCTTGCGCTACGCCTGCAAGCAGCGCGTGAAGGTCGGCGGGGCGAAGCCCATCTTTTTCACGGCCGACGTGCTGGCTGCGCCGCCCGCAGGTCTGCCGCAATTCGATGTCATCGTCTCAAATCCGCCCTATATCTGCGTGAGCGAGCGGGCGGACATGCGTCCCAACGTGGTGAATTTTGAGCCGGTTGAGGCTCTTTTCGTCCCCGACGAGGATCCCCTGTGCTTCTACAAGGCCATCGCCCGCTGGGCCGACGCGCTCCTGCGCCCCGACGGCCATATCTATCTGGAAATCAACGAGCGCTTTGGCCCTGACGTGGCCGCGCTTTTCCCTGGCTCCGCCGTCCATCCCGACATCTCCGGCCGCGACCGCTTCGTCATTCGCTAAATTGTCAGCTTCTCTCCTTCGGAATGGGCGATGATCACCGCACCGCAGCAGTCGCCATAGGTGTTGATGCAGGTGCGGGGCATGTCGCAGAGCTGTTCGACGGCCAGCACCAGGCCGATACCTTCGAGGGGCAGGCCAACAGCCGAGAGGACGATGGTCAGCATGACCATGCCGGCCATCGGGATGCCGGCAGTGCCGATGGCGGCCAGCAGCGCCGTAAAAATAATCATGATCTGCTGGGCCAGGGTCAGATCGATGCCGTAGGCCTGGGCGATGAAGATGGCCGTCACACACTCATAGAGCGCCGTACCGTTCATGTTGATGGTGCTGCCCAGCGGCAGGACGAAGCTGGCGATCTTGTTGGAGATGCCGCACTTCTCCTGTGAGTCGCGGATATTGATCGGCAGCGCCGCGCCCGACGAGCAGGTGGAGAAGGCTGTCAGCAGCGTCGTCGACATCTTGGCCATGTGCCGCCAGGGATTCTGCTTGCCGATCACCCGCACGAGCGTCGGCAGCACGATGCCGCCCTGGATGAGCAAGCCGCCCCACACCACCAGCACGAAGACGCCCAGCGAACCCGCCATTGACAACAGGGCCTGCGGGTTGCCGGCTTGCTTGCCGACCGTATTCGCCACGATGGCAAACACGCCGATCGGCGCCAGCCGGATGATGAACATCGTAATCTTCATGACGACCTCGTAGATGGTCTGGAAGAGATGGGTCAGCGTGTCAGCATGCCGTTTTTCCACCTTGTTCATGAAGAAACCAAAGATGATGGCGAAAAAGATGATGGGCAGCAGGTCGCCTTTGGCCAACGATTCGAAGATATTCGACGGCACGATGTTCACAATCTGGTCGATGAACGACATCTCGCCCTTGCCGACGGTCGAGACTTTCTCCGCCAGGTTGAGGTTGGCACCCACGCCCGGCTTGACAAGATTGACCAGCGTCAGGCCGATGGCGGCGGCGATGGCTGTCGTCACGAGATAGTAAAGCAGGGTCTTGCCGGCAATGCGGCCGAGCGCCGCGGTATTGCCCATCCCAGCCACGCCTAGCGCAATGGATGTAAACACGACCGGGATGACGATCATCCGCAGGCCCCGCAGGAAAATGTCGCCCGCCCACTTGATGTAGGGGCTCCATTCTTCATAGGGCGCGATCTTGCAGAGCAGAATGCCCGCCACGATGCCCAGGCCGATGCCGATGAGGATCTGCCAGTGCAGGGCCAGTCCCTTTTTCTGCGCTTCTTTCTTCTCGGCTTCTTCCATACGAACTAGGCTTTGCGACCGCTGCGGTCAATCAGGTCGGCCACCTTCTGGTTGAAGGTCTTGTTGGCGATCATGTCCTCGAGGGTGAGGTGCATGCGCCAGCGCCAGTAGTGCTTCGGATTGGCCGGGATGTTGATCCGCTCGCCCTCGACGTCTTGCACGCGCATGGAGGGCAAGAGCGAGAACCAGTCCTGCAGCGGCAGGATGGTCAGCATGGCCGGGGAGTAGAGGTGCTCCGCCACGATCCATTCGCAGACATCCACGGGGCAGTCTTCCCCATGGTGGTTTTCACCCCACCAGCCGCGCAGGGTGCTGGTGTCGTGCGAACCGGTGGTACAGACGCTCATGTACGGGTACTCGGAAGGGTTACCAAGCATTTGCTTGGGATCCTTCGGCATGCGCTGCACCTCCAGCGAGAGGATGTGCAACTGGTCGAGCACTTCCGGCACGCAGGCTGGAATCATGCCCAGGTCTTCGGCGCAGGTGAGCATGTCGGTCGCACCGATGAGCTCCGGCAGTTTGCGCATGGCCTGCTCGCGCCAGAATTCCGTGTTACGGGTATAGAAGAATTCGTCGTAGATGTGGTTGAACGCATCTTTCTCCCATTGCTGCAGGTCATTGTAACTGCGGGTGTACTGGGCGCTGATGCGGGGATGCCACATGCCTTTCTGCACGGGATCTTCCACGAACAACACTTCGCAGGGATCATCGTCCGCATACGGGCGGGCGTGGCGGCCTTCATCGAAGGGGAAGCCACGCCAACGCAGGTCGTCGGCTGAATACGGTAGCGCCGGGCTGAAATGGCCCATCAGGCCGGATTTGTAGGGTACGGGGATCTCCCAGATGCGGAAGAAGCCCAGCACGTGGTCGATGCGATAGGCGTCGAAATACTCGGCCATCTTACGGAAGCGACGCTTCCACCAAGAGTAGCCGTCCCGGGCCATACGGTCCCAGTTGTAGGTAGGGAAGCCCCAGTTCTGGCCGTCCACAGCGAAAGCATCCGGCGGTGCACCGGCCTGCTCACCCATATTGAAGTACTCCGGTTCGGCCCAGGCCTCCACGCTATGCGGCGTGATGCCGATGGGGATGTCGCCCTTGAGCGCCACGCCCTTCGAACGGGCATACTCGTGGACTTCACGCAGCTGGCGGTCGAGGTGATACTGGACGAAGATATAATAATCCATCTCAGCCGTAGCCTCTGTATAGAGACGGCTGACACCGATTTTGCTGTATTTCTTGAGTCGTTTCCATTTCGTGAAATCGGCGGTCTTGAAGTGGTCGCGGAGCACGCAGAAGGCGGCGTAGGGCATCAGCCATTCGCGGTTGGCGTCCAGAAATGCCCGGAAGGCCTTGCCAGCCATAGTGCGCGTGCCCTTCTGCGCGAAAATGGCGCGGGTATATTGATCCTTCAGGTCGAAGACCTGTTCGTAATCGAGTTGCGGCATGGCATTCAGTTCGGCTGCCTCCGCCTCGAACGCAGCCTGCGCCTTCGTATCGTGGAGCGGACCGATATCTTTCAGGTTCAGATAGATGGGATGCAGCGCCATGATGGAGATACCGCCGTATGGATAGGAGTCGGTCCAGGTCTTGGTGGAGGTGGTGTCGTTGACAGGGAGCAGCTGCAGCACGGCCTGTCCGGTGGAAGCGGCCCAGTCGATCATCAATTTGATGTCGAGGAAGTCGCCGATGCCGGCGCTGTGCTGGCTGCGGAGCGAGAACACGGGAATGGCGGTACCGGCGTAGCGGGGGTACTGGCCCGGGAAGCAGGTTTCGGTCACTTCGTAGGGATTGGTGCGGTTGAAGCAGGTCTCCCAGGTGAAACTGCCGTCGAGCTCTTTGCGGAGGAATTTGAATTCAAAGCCCTCGGGGAGGTCCTTGGGGTCGAGGTCGATGTGCCAGATGATGCCCTGGGTGGGGGTCATGGGCAGGGCTTTCTTCGGGTTCCAGGAGCCCAGCGCGGGGCAACTGCCCACGATATACACTTGCTGGCCGTGCGGCATCCACGGTCCAATCGTCTTGATGGTGATCTTGTCCATATAGCGTATGTTTTGTTATCTCCGTCATGCCGGGCTCGCCCCGGCATCTCATCAAACAAAGATAACGAAAAATTTCTTATTTTTGTCGTATGGCAACGAAGATTAAAACGGTGTGGTATTGCACCTCGTGCGGAAACGAGAGTGCAAAGTGGATGGGGCGATGCCCCGCCTGTGGTGAATGGAATACGATGGTGGAGGAGCCCAAGGCGCCGAAGGCGGCCAAGGCGGCGGGTTCCGGGGGCGCGGCGTCGCGTTCGCGGGCCTATATCGACGCCTCGGACGCCCGGCCGACCCGGCTGGGCGAGATCGATCTGAGCCACGACAACCGTTTTTCCGTCGGCATCGGCGAACTCGACCGGGTGCTGGGCGGCGGCATGGTCGAAGGCTCGATGATCCTCATCGGCGGCGAACCCGGCATCGGCAAGTCTACGCTCTCTCTGCAGATTCCGCTCTGCTGCAAAGATTTGAAAACGCTCTATGTGTCGGGCGAGGAAAGCCCCAAGCAGATCAAGCTCCGCGCCGACCGCCTGGGCGGCAGCCACGACGACTGCTTTATCCTCAGCGAGACCGTGCTGGAAAACATCCTCGAACAGGCTCGCGAAGTGCAACCCGCGCTGCTGATCGTCGACTCTATCCAGACTATCTACAGCGAAGCCCTCGACTCTTCGGCGGGCAGCGTCTCGCAGGTGCGCGAGTGCGCTTCGGCGCTGCTGCGCTTCGCCAAAGAGACCGGGACACCCGTTATCCTCATCGGACACATCACCAAGGACGGCACCATTGCCGGCCCGAAGGTCCTCGAGCACATCGTCGACGTGGTGCTGCAGTTTGAAGGAGACACCAAGGGTTCCTATCGTATCCTGCGCAGCATCAAGAACCGCTTTGGCTCGACCGACGAACTGGCCGTTTTCGAGATGACCGGCACGGGCCTGCGCGAAGTACGCAACCCTTCGGAAATCCTGATCCCCATGCACCAGGACGACTTGAGCGGCATCGCCATCGCTGCCATGATGGACGGCACGCGGCCTTTCCTCATCGAAATTCAGGCGCTGGTCAGTACAGCCGCTTACGGCACGCCGCAGCGTTCCGCCACGGGTTTTGACGGTCGCCGGCTCAACATGCTGCTGGCCGTGCTCGAAAAGCGCGCCGGTTTCAAGCTGGCCGCCAAGGACGTGTTCCTCAACATCGCCGGTGGCCTCCGCGTCTCCGACCCGGCCTGCGATCTGGCCATCGTCGCTTCGATCCTCTCCTCGAATTTTGATTTGTACATCTCGCCGAAGGTGTGTTTCGCCGCCGAAGTGGGCCTCAGTGGGGAGATCCGCCCCGTCAGCCAGGTCGAGCGCCGCATCGCCGAAGCGGAAAAGCTAGGCTTCGAAGAAATCTACATTTCTTCCTTCAACAAGGAATCTTCGTTCGCGAAACGCAAGAAAACGGCCGACGGAGGCATCACCGTCACGCCCGTCGCCGACATCGCCGCCCTCTGCCGCCGCCTGTTCCAATAGCATGTTCAAAGTAAGCGACCCCATGACCACGCCGCCGCCCGTCTTCTCGACGGCGCTGCAACAGCTTGTATACGAAACCTTTGCCCGACTGGAGATTCCGTTCGAACGTGTGGATACCGACCCGGGGCTGACCATGGAGGACTGCCAGCACATCGATGCGAAGATTGGCGTGCGCATTGTCAAGACGATCTTCCTGTGCAACCGCCAGCAAACGGAGTTTTATCTCTACGTGACCACCGACGACAAGCCGTTTGTCACGCGAGACTTTTGCGGCACGCTAAGCATCCCGCGCGTCTCTTTCGCTCCAGCCGACAAACTGTGGGAACTGACCGGCGTCGAAGTCGGCGCGACAACCATCCTGAGCGCCATCCTGCCCCAATCCGCACCGGTCCACCTGGTGATGGACCGCACCGTCGCCGAAGGCGAATGGTTCGCCTGCACCGACGGTACCCCCACCTGCTTCGTCAAGCTCCGCACCCGCGACCTGCTCGACAAATACCTCGCCGGCCGGATGCTGCAACTTATCTAAATACTGTGGCATATGCAGTGCTGACTTGTGGAAAGACTTCGACGATTTGCAAATTGGCGCAGAAAGCAGTAATTTTGAGCCGTTATGAAACGGCTTTTCCTGCTGGCCGTCGTGCTGCTGGTGGCAGTATCCGGCCTTTCCGCAAAGACCCCGGTCATCGGCATTTCCGCCTATAGCGAAAATGGTCGATGCCAAGTCAATATGACCTATGTCAATGCTGTCCGCATGGCGGGCGGTGTGCCGCTGGTGATCCCCGTTACCAGCGACGAGTCCCAGATTGCGGCTGCACTTTCGGCCATCGACGGACTCGTGATGACCGGCGGCGAGGATTTCGACCCGTTGAAATGGTTTGGCGAGGAACCCATCCGTGGACTGGGCGAAGTGGTGCCCGAGCGCGATGACTATGACGTGAAGCTGGTGCGCGCTGCGGTGGCCAAGGGCATTCCCGTGCTGGGCATCTGCCGCGGCGAACAGTTGCTGGCCGTGGCTTTCGGCGGTTCGCTCTGGCAGGACATCCCCTCTCAGGTCAAGGATAGCTACGTGAAGCACCGTCAGAGTCCGACTTCCGGCGCGTGGGGCACGCATTCCATCCGCATTGAGAAGGGCTCCCTGCTCTCCCGCGTGCTGAGTGGGCGTACCTCCGCCGTGGTCAACTCCTTCCACCACCAGGCCATCAAGGACGTGCCGCAAGGCATGAAGGTGGTCGCCACGTCGGCCGACGGCATCATTGAAGCTGTGGAGCGCAGCGGCAAGCTGGCCCCGGCATACGCGGATGGTGGCGCCATGATCCTTGGCGTGCAGTTCCACCCCGAGGTCATCACCAGTGCCGGCAATCCCGAATTCCTGCCCATTTTCCAGAAACTGGTCGAGGAAGCCGCCGATTAATCGTATCCCATGCGTTTCCGTTCATTTCGACGTAGTGCCTGCCTGTTCCTGGCACTGGCTGTCACGGCGGCCTGTGTCAACCATGCCTATGACTTCGACAGGCTCGAGCACGCCGTCACCCTGGGTGGCGACGCAATGGTCGTGCCGCTGGTCAACACCGGTGCATTGACCATCGAAGACCTGGTCGGGGACAAGTTGGACGAATACCTCCTGCTGAACGAGGACCGAACTTACAGCCTCTCGTATGACTCTGAGCCGTTTTCCTTCACGTTCGACGAATTGAAGGACTACGATACCTCCGGTCCGTTCCGGCGCTATATTGACTATCCCATCAGCTACGGCTTCGCCCTCTTCGCGAAGCCGGCGGACCTTCCTTTCGACGACGAAGGGAAAGCAGACCTTGCGGGCATTTTCCCCGATACCGTCGCACTGCCTGACCTGAGCAAGACCGCCTCCCTCAGCGTCCCCCGCCTGCCCGAAGAACTGGTTGCAGTCCAGTCGATTACCTTGAGTGAAGATTCCCATTTCGACGTGACGATCTCCCTGCCGGACTGCATGTTTACGGAAGGAACGCTGACCCCCGATTTCACCGTGGACATGAGTTCCTTCTTCGAGAGCGAGGATGCCAAGGACGGAATCCTCCATTTCGACACCCCGCTCACAGCGGAAAACGGCTATTCGGTGACCCGGTCGTACAACCTGCACAAAGTCATCTTCGATCCCCGGGACTTCGACCCCCGGACCCATACCATCACGCTTCACGCCACGGTCAATGTCAACGGAACCTGTTATTTCTCCGGCCTGAAGACCGACCGGGAACACTTCGCGCAGTCCGGCGCGTCCACCGTGCTGCTGGTCCAGGTCATCCTCCGGACCGTCGACTGCGTGGCTTTCGAGGGGGCCTATGATTACACGGTCAAGGACGTGAGCACCACGGTCGATGTCAAAGGCATGCTGGACGAATTCACGACCCTCTTCGACAGCCGCGATTTCAACATCCGGCTCACCGATCCCGAGATCCTGCTTAACGTGGAGACCAACGTGCCGATCCCGACCCGCGCCAACCTCGATCTGATTGCCCGGAAAAACGGGCTTCGCTATGCTGACATCAAGAATATCCTGATCGATTTTCCCTACGCCGAACCCGGCGAAACCATCCGGCACGGCATCCGGCTCGCGGGAGAAGCCAAGCACGAAGAAGGCATCGACGACGTGATCGTCGACTTCTCGAAACTCATGTCGCGTGTGCCCGATGAGATCCGGGTCAACGCCACGGCTTCCACGATCAAGGAACGGATTGCGGAAGTGCGCTTCGGCGAAAGCTATTTCATGAACCTGCAGCCCACGCTCCATGTCCCCATGGCCTTCGGAGCAGAGACCAGGCTATCGCTTTCCGACACGGTCGCCATGCCGGCAGAACTGGGTAAAATCCTCAAGGACAACAAGGTAACCCTGGCTGGAACTATTACCAACACCCTGCCGCTGGAAGTGGATTTCAGTGTGGTGATGCTCAACGACGCCGGCATCATGGTGACAGAGGAAGTCACGCAGCATCTGGCAGCGGGCGGTACGTCCACCATCAACATCCCGTTGGTCAACAAGGTGGAAGACGGTATCGTGCGCTTGTCGAAAGCCGTGCTGAGTTTCCAGGTCAAAGGAACTGCGCAGCCCCGCGCCATCAAGGCCGATGACTACCTGCAGGCGAAGATTCACGCCGAAGTTCCCGGCGGCTATCACTTCAACTTTTAACGTGCAGCAGCCATGAAACGATCCCTTTTTTCCACGCTCCTGCTGCTCGCCCTTCCGCTGCTGCTCTGCGCCCAGTCGCGCGGCAGCTACTTTTTTGAAAATTCCCTCCTGCGGCACAAACTCAATCCCGCTTTCGCGCCGCAGGTCCGCTATGTTTCCGTGCCTGTGCTCGGCAGTACTTCGGTCGACGCCGCCAGCAATATTGGGCTCGGTAACTTCATCTTCCAGTATCGCAACAAGTCCTATCCTTTTCTCAGCGAGCAAATTGACGCGAAAACCTTCCTCAATAAGCTGCCCCGGCGCGACCCCTATGTGGCGGAACGCATCGAAACTGATCTGCTCGGTGGCGGCATGCCCGTGGGGGAAAGCGGCTACGCGACGGTCAGCCTCTCGCTGGAGGAAAGTGGAAGTTTGACGGTCCCGAACTCCCTGCTGCGCTTTGCCAAGTTGGGCCGTACTGCCGACACCGAGGCTTGGGACATCGAGGACTTGCAGGGCTGCCTCTATGGCTACGCTTCCCTGGCAGCGGGCTACAGCCACGACCTGGACTGGCTTGTCGAGGGACTCCGCGTCGGCGCCCGCGCCAAACTGCTGGTCGGCATCACCGCCGCCCAAGCCCGCATCGACCGGATATCGGTCCGCATGGAAGAAGACCTGTTTGCTGTCAATACCCTCGGTTCAGGCAAGTTGTCCGGCTTCGGCTATGACGCGGCGGACAACCGCTTCTCCTGGCGCGGCTTCGGACTCCGGGGTCTCGGCACTGCCATCGACCTGGGTGCCGAATACGGGCTGCCGCTCGACGGCTTCTTCGAGGGCATCAACTTCTCGGCTTCGGTCACCGATCTGGGATTCATCTGGTTCAACCGCCGGCTCAAGCAGGTTTCCACCGACGCTTCGTTTGCTTTCTCGGGCTTTGATGATCTGGGCGACGGGATCTCTGAACAGGTGGCGGCGCTGACCGACGAGCTGCAAGGCCTGGTCCGGCCGGACGTCTCTGACGGGCGCGGCTTTGTCCAGACCCTCACGCCCAGCATCCATGTGGGCGCCGACGCACCGTTCTACGTGTTGGCGTTCCGGATGCACGCAGGCCTGCTTTACTATCGTGCGGTGGGCCACGACAACCTCATGGCTTCGTACGGCATCTCGCCTTTCGAGTGGCTGAACCTGGGCCTTAACTGGACCTTCCTCGGCCCGACGGGCCGCTTCGGCTTCTATGCGGAATACATCCCGAAGAAATACATCAGTGTCTTCTTCGGCATGGAGCGTGCCGGCTACCGCCGCAACAGCGACCACCTCGCCATCCGCAACTTCACCGACAGCTTCGCCTTCGGCATCAACGTGCTGTTATAGTTTTCTGTCCCAGTTGGCAAATTCTTCACCGGAGCCGACCGTGATGGAGAGACCCTGGGCAAGGGAACCCCATTCGTCGGGCTTGTCGAAGTGGAAGGTGACGTCGAAGCCCCAGCCATCGGCCCTGAAATTGAAGACATTGCCGTTGACGTGCTTAAGTTCGCGCTTCCAGGCCTTTTCGTTGTGGAGCTGGATCATGAGGCGTCCGCCTTCGATGAAGATGTCGATGTCGCCCAGGACATCGTGCTGGCCCGTGTAGTGGCCCTGAATGCGCGACCAGGCGGGGGCAGGGACTGCCACACGCTCTGCGGCGGCTTTCTCTTCGGCCGTGGCGCGTTCGTCGGCGCGTTTGTACCAGGCGGCGAGGTATTCGGCGTTGTAGTCGTAGTCTTCATAACCCAGGAACAGGTCGATGGCACGCCGCAGGATGGCGTGGCGGGCTTCGGAGGGGGCTTCGCTGTTGACCTGGATGGTCATGGCAAAATTCATCTCGGGGATGAAGGCACACATCGTGGTCATGCCCCAGGTGGTGCCGGTATGGAAGTAGAGACGCCCCTTGCGGGTCTGCTCGATGAACCAGCAGTGGCCGTAGAGATTGGTCTTTTCAGGGGTCTGCGAGGTGATGGTCACGCCGCGGTGCAGGAAATTCATCTGCTTTTCGGAGATGAGCTGCGTGTCGCCTACTTTACCGTTGTCGAGGTGGAACACGGCCCATTTGATGAGGTCTTCCGGCGGGCAGCAGAGGCTGCCGGCAGGGCCTACGACGGTCAGCCACCAGAGTGCCTGCTCGTCGCCGATCATGGGCCAGACGTCCATCTCGCGGCCCTTGCGCTCGAAAGCGTAGGGGATAGCCGCCGAGCCGTTGGCCAGCGCGGCACCGAAGCCCTCGCCGTTGAGGGTCGACCCGCTCATGCCCAGCGGCTGGAAGATGCGCTCGCGCACGTTGTCCTCCCAGCTCTTGCCTGTCACTTTTTCGATGATCTTCGCGGCGGGGATGAACGTAATATTATTGTACTGGTAGTCGCCGCGGAAGGTGTAGGCGGGCGGCATCAGCTTGAACATGCGGTAGATATCGTTGCGGTTGTAGCCCAGGTTGCCCAGATAGGTGCCGATGTCGTCGCGCATGCCGCTGCGGTGCGAGGTCAGGTCCTGAATCTCGATGTGCTCCGTGACCCAGGGGTCGTGCATCTCGAAGTCGGGAAGGTGGTCCTTCACGCGGTCCTGCCACTTGAGCAGCCCCTCGTCCACCAGTTGCGCGATGACGGCGGCCGTGAACGATTTCGACACGGAGCCGATCTGGAAGATGGTGTGCTGGTCCACCGGCGCGCCGCTGTCGTAACTCTTCACGCCGTAGCCCTTGCAGAGCAGGGTCTGCCCGTCCTTGTAGAGGGCTACGCCCATGCCGGGAATCTTCCAGTCCCGCATGACCTGCGCGACGGTGCTGTCAATATTGGTAAGAATCTCCTCTTGGGAGAGGACGGGATGCCGTTCGGGAATGTTCTTCGTGGTCTGGCTCCACGCGGGGACGGCTAGCAGCGCCAGCAGTGCCCAGAGAGTTAAAAATCGTTTCATTCCCTAAAGTTAGGGAAAATTTTCGAAAGCTGTGATTTTTTTACAAAAGGAACACTTTTGTGAAATAATTTTTATATTTGAAGGTTAATTTGGCTAAAAAGCCCCGAATTATACCATGGAAAAGAAAAAACTTTCATTCTGGCAGATGTTCAACCTGAGCTTCGGGTTTTTCGGCGTGCAGATCGCCTATGCCCTGCAGAGCGCCAACATCAGCCGGATTTTCGCCACGCTGGGCGCGGACCCGCACCAGCTGAGCTTTTTCTGGATCCTTCCGCCGCTCATGGGAATGCTCGTGCAGCCGCTCATCGGCCACTGGTCCGACCGCACCTGGTGCCGTATGGGCCGCCGCAAACCTTATCTGCTGGTGGGTGCCATCGTGGCTGTGCTGGTGATGATCTTCCTGCCCAACGCGGGCAGCCTGAACTTCAGCCAGCGCCTCTGGCTCGGCCTGAACGGGGCCATGTGGTTCGGCCTCTTCTCCCTGATCTTCCTCGACACTTCCATCAACGTGGCCATGCAGCCCTTCAAAATGATGGTGGGTGACATGGTAGGAGAGGAGCAGAAGACGCAGGCCTACTCCATCCAGAGTTTCCTGTGCAACGCCGGCTCGCTGGTGGGCTACCTGTTCCCGATTTTCTTCACCTGGATCGGCATCGCCAACACCGCGCCGAAGGGCGTGATTCCCGACTCCGTGATCTGGAGCTTCTATTGCGGCGCCGCCATCCTCATTCTTTGCGTGCTCTATACCTTTGCCAAGGTGAAGGAGATGAACCCGCAGGAGTACGCCGAGTTCCACGGCTTTGACCTGCAGAAGCAGCAGGAAGGCAAGAAAGAGGGCTTCATCAAATTGCTGGTAGATGCCCCGAAGGCGTTCTGGACCGTGGGCTTGGTGCAGTTCTTCTGCTGGGCGGCGTTCCTCTTTATGTGGACCTATTCCAACGGTGCCATTGCCAACAACGTGTGGGGCACGTCGGACGTTGCTTCTGAAGGCTACCAGGCCGCTGGCAACTGGGTGGGCGTGGTCTTCGCCATCCAGGCCGTGGGTTCGCTCTGCTGGGCGCTGTTCATCCCGAAATTCAAGAACGACCGGGCCGCCTACATCACCTCGCTGGTGATCGGCGCCCTGGGCTTCATTTCCATCCTGTTTATCCACGACAAGTACCTGCTCTTCGTCTCGTATTTCCTCGTCGGTTTCGCCTGGGCCGCCATGCTCGCGCTGCCCTTCTCGATCCTGACCAACGCACTGAAGGGCACCTCGCACATGGGTGAGTACCTGGGCCTGTTCAACTGCACCATCTGCCTCCCGCAGATCGTGGCTGCCGCCCTGGGCGGACTGGTTCTCAAGTTCGTGGGCTCCCAGGCCGGGATGCTGGCCGTGGCCGGTGTGCTGCTGCTCTGCGGCGCCGTTTCCGTGCTGGGCATCAAGGAACTGAAAAACAAATGACATTAACCTATATATTAATCTAAAGCAGTATTTATGAAGAAGATTCTGACTCTGCTCTCGATCCTGGCCCTGACCTCGGCCACCGCCTTTGCGCAGTATACCGCCAAAGGCGTCGTGGAAGACAAGTTCGGTCCGGTGATCGGGGCTGCTGTTATCCAAGTGGGTACCAGCAACGGCGTGCAGACGGATCTGGACGGACAGTGGACACTGAACGTTCCATCCGCCAACACGCTGATCGAGATCAGCTTCCTGGGATTGAGGACCATAACGGTCGAAGCCGGCAAAGCCGGCCGCATCCTGATGGAAGATGATCAGGAATTCCTCGACGAAGTGGTCGTCATCGGTTATGGTACCGTGAAAAAGAGTGACATGACCGGTTCGATCTCCACCGTCAAGGCTGACGAAATCAACAAGGGTGTCATCACGACGCCTGCAGACCTGCTGCGCGGCAAGAGCGCCGGTGTGGTCGTCACCTCGGGCTCCGGTATGCCGGGCGCGGGTGCCACGATCCGTATCCGTGGCGGCTCCTCGCTCAACGCATCGAACGACCCGCTCATCGTCATCGACGGTCTGCCCGTGTCGAACGACGGCATCAGCGGCATGTCCGACCCGCTTTCTTCCATCAACCCGGAAGACATTGAGAGCTTCACCGTGCTGAAAGACGCATCGGCCACCGCCATCTACGGTTCCCGTGCTTCCAACGGTGTCATCGTGATCACCACGAAGAAAGGCTCGAAGGTGGGCAGCAACATTCCGCACGTGGCCGCTGACTTCACCGCTTCCGTCAACACGATCGCCAAGTACAACGATCTGCTCGACAAGAACGACATCGTGAACCTGATCCGTGACTTCTACGGTGAGAACTCTACCGCCGAGGCCAACCTCGGTATTTATGAAAATGGTGTGCAGAAGCTCTACAACACCGACTGGCAGCGTGAGATCTACCAGGTTGCCCCGACTTACGATGCCAACCTGAGTATCACCGGCCGCGTCGGCGAGAACTTCCCGTATCGCGTGTCGGGCGGTTTCACCGAGCAGAACGGTACGCTCATCGGTTCGAAGATGGACCGTGCCACGGCTTCCATCAACCTGTCGCCGAGCTTCTTCAAGAAGCACCTGACTGTCAACCTCAACGGAAAGGGCACTTACGCGTTCAACCAGTACGCCAACCAGGATGCCATCGGCGCCGCCAACCACTACGATCCGACCAAGCCGGTGTACAACGATATTCCGGGCTACAGCCTGAATGGTTACACCACCTGGTATGACCAGAGCGGCAACATCAACACCATGGCGACCATGAACCCGGTCGGCCTGCTCGCCGCCAAGAACGACAACGCTGACGCCTACCGCTTCATCGGAAACGCACAGATCGACTACAAGGTCCACGGTTTCGAAGCCCTCCGCTTCAACCTCAACCTCGGTATCGACTGGGCCAAGAGTATCGGCGTCACCGAACTGGCCATGGGTTCCGAGGCTTCCTATCACAACACCAACCAGAGTGGCGGCGGTTCGCATACCAATTATGATTATACGCGCCGCAATACAACCCTCGAGTTCTACGGTGACTGGAACCAGGACTTCGGCCGGCACAACGTCGACCTGATGGCCGGTTATTCCTGGCAGCACTTCTACAGCGAGAGCAACAGCAGCACCTACCGTATCAGTGACAATTCTTCGTTGGGCGAATCGGTCGGCCGTGGTGAGCTCTACCTCATCTCCTTCTTCGGCCGCGCCAACTACGCGTTCGCCGACCGGTACCTGCTGACCGCTACGGTCCGTGCCGATGGTACGTCGCGCTTCCAGAACCATAAATGGGGTATCTTCCCGTCTGTGGCTTTCGGCTGGAACGTCATGAACGAAGACTTCATGAGCGGTGTCAACAACATGAGCACCCTGAAGCTGCGTCTCTCCTGGGGCCAGACCGGCCAGCAGGAAGTGGGTGGCTATTATGATACCTTCGCCACGTTCCTCACCAACCAGCTGGGTTCGTACTACTATTTCAATAACCAGCTGATTACCCCGATCTCCGCGCTGGGTTACAGTGCCGACCTCCGCTGGGAGACTACGACGACCTACAACATCGGTTTCGACCTGGGCTTCTGGAACGATCGCCTGACCGCTGCCGTCGACCTGTACCGGCGTGACACCAAGGACATCCTCAACTACATCCCGGTGCCGGCGCTCTCCAACCTGACCAACTACCTGAACACCAACATCGGCAGCATGAGAAACATGGGTGTCGAACTCGACCTGAACGCCATCCTCGTGGCAACGAAGGACACACATTGGGACGTCGGTTTCAACATGGCCTATAACCACAACGAGATTACCAAGCTGACGGCTTCCGACGAGAATGCGACGGGTGTCGAGACTGGTGGCATCTCGGGTGGTACCGGCAATACCGTGCAGATGTTCCAGGTGGGCTATCCGATGCGTACCTTCAACCTCTACAAGCAGGTTTACGACGAGTTCGGCCGTCCGATCAACGGTGTCTATGTGGACATGAACGGTGACGGCCAGATTACGTCGGACGACAAGTACATGGACAAGCACCTGAAGGCCAGCCCCGACTTTACCTTCGGCTTCAACACCAGCTTCCACTGGAAGAACTGGACGGCGGCCCTCTCCGGTCACGCATCCGTGGGCAACTGGGTCTACAACAACGTAGCCTCTGACACCGAGATGCTGGCTGACCTGTGGACCAACAGCTTCATCAGCAACCGTGTCGCTTCGGCTCCGTTCTCCATGTTCACCCAGGCGCAGTATCTCTCGGACTACTATCTGCAGAACGCTGCATTCCTGAAACTCGACAACTTCACGCTGGGCTACACCTTCCCGAAACTCTTCAAGGTGGCCGAGAACAACGCCTCCCTCAATATCTTCGGTACCGTGCAGAACATCTGCACCCTCACGAAGTACACCGGCATCGACCCCGAAGTCTTCAACGGTATTGACGGCACGGTTTATCCGCGTCCGCGTATCTTCACCCTCGGTCTCAAGTTTAACTTCTAAAACAGGGTGTGCAATATGAAAACAATCAAAAATATTCTCAGCATACTTGCAGTCTCCGCTCTTCTGACTTCCTGCGTCGGCGACCTGAACGTCACCCCGATCGACCCGAACATCAGTACGGCGGACAAGGTCCTCACGAGTGAGGCGGCCTTCACTGCTTACCTGGCCGGTGTCTATACGGGCTTCGCCACCTCCGGTTACTACGGAGCCAACGGCTCCGCCTCGATCTCCGGTCTTGACGGCGGTGCTTCCCAGTACATCCGCGGTCTGTATCACCACAGCGAGCTGACCACTGACGAGTCGGTCTGCGGCTGGAACGACCAGACCATCAAGAATTTCCACTGGATGAACTGGACTACCGACGATACCTTCATCTACGCGTTCTACTCCCGCATCTTCATGCAGGTGTCGGCCGCCAACGAATTTATTCGCGAACTTAGCGCCTCCAACCTGTCCTTCGCCAACCGCGAAGAATACATCGCCGAGGCCCGCGTCCTCCGCGCCATCGCTTACTACCACGCCATCGACAACTTCGGCAACGTACCGTTCGCCGATGAGACTTCCGTGGTGGGCTCTTTCCCTGGGCAGATCAAGCGCGCCGACCTTTTTGCCTGGTTGGAAGAAGAACTGAAAGACCTCATCAACAACAGCGCCCTGGCCGCTCCGCGTGCCAACGGTTTCGCTCGCGCCGACAAGGGTGTGGCCAAGTTCCTGCTTGCCAAGCTCTATTTGAACGCAGAGGTCTACACGGGCAGTGCCCGCTGGGATGACTGTGCCGATGTCCTGAAAGACCTGATGGACGACGGCTACAGCCTCCATACCACTTCCGCCGGCGAGTTCTCGCCGTACCAGGAACTCTTTCTGGCCGACAACGACCGTTGCACCGACGAAATCATCTTCGCCATCGAGCAGGATGGTGTCAACACCACCAGCTACGGTGCAACCAACTACCTGATCTTCGCCTCCACGGGTGGTGAGATGGACCCGGATGAAATGGGTATCTCTTCCGGCTGGGGCGGTCTCCGCACCACGCCTGAATTCTATCACCTGTTCACTTCCGGTGACGCCCGCAACCTCTTCTACACGAAGACCCAGCAGGAGAGCATCGACGATATCGGTGAGTTCTCCAATGGTATTGCTTTCATGAAGTTCCGCAATCGCACGAGCGACGGTGGCTATGGCAAGGAGAGAGGTTTCGTCGACACCGACTTCCCGATGATGCGCTATGCCGACGTGCTGCTGATGGCAGCTGAGTGCGCTGCCCGCGGTGCCAAGATCGATGGCCTTTCCGCTTTCAACGAGGTCCGTGCCCGTGCCGGCGTGCCCGCCGCGAACGGTCTCTCCCTGAATGATATCATTAATGAGCGCGGCCGCGAACTCTACCAGGAGTGCTGGCGCCGCAGCGACCTCATCCGTTTTGGCCTGTTCACTTCCGGCTACAACTGGCAGTGGAAGGGCAACGTGAAGGAAGGTCGGGACGTGGAGTCCTACCGAACCCTCTTCCCGATTCCCGACTCCGACCGTCTGGCCAACACGGGTCTTGAACAGAACCCCGGTTATTAATAGGAGGACATTGCCATGAAAAAGATAATTTCCATTCTCTTTGTCAGTGTGATTGCCCTATTGGCAGTCTCCTGCTATCCGGAAGACCTGGCGGTGTTCGACACCTCCAAGGCAAAAGCCCCTGTGCTTGGTGACTATGAGGTGGGAGCCAAAGCCGTTACGGCCAGCTTCACCCCGGGTTCTTTCAACCAGAATTTCAACAAGGAAATGCAGCCGAATCACTTCTTCGTTCTCACGCAGGTGGATGGCAAAGCCGTCAGCAAGGCTGTTACGTCGAGCATCAAAGACGGTATGCTGAGTGCCAGCATTTCCAGTATCAACAATACCCTCAAGGCGATGGGCTATGTGGAGGGCGACATCGTCGACCTGACGATGCGCATCCGTGCTTCGATGCAGACCAATGCGGGCGACAACGGCCGCAACGGCTATGTCGATTCCGAAGGTTCCATCGAGATTCCCGACTTTGAGATCGTGGCGCCGAAGGGTAATCCCTGGGCAGATTTCAAGGATTTGAGTCCTTGGGGTGTGACCGGCGCGATCGAGAGCCTCGGCATCAATTGGGATAAGGACATTACGATGTACACCAATGGTACTGAGCATGTCGCCATGGCTGTGACGCTCAAGGCTTCGGACCAGTTCAAGTTCCGCAAGGACGGCGGCTGGGATGTCAACTTCGGCGCTCCGGGCGATACGGAACCGTTTGTCGTGACGCTGGGCGAGGATATGCCCGCATCTGCCGGTGGCAAGAACCTGGCGGTTCCTGCTGACGGTAAATACGACCTGGTCGTCAATCCGGATGCCGAAACCTTCCGTATCCAGGAAGCGTACATTACTTATCCGGGCTTCGACGAGGCCAGTACCTGGGGTGTCACCGGTTCCATCGAATCGGCTGAAATCAACTGGGATGTTGACGTGACCATGACCACCGACGGAGAATGGCACGTGGCCGAAGGCGTCGTGCTGAAGACCACCGACCAGTTCAAGTTCCGCAACAACCGGGGCTGGGATGAGAACTTCGGCGCGCCCGGCGACACGGAACCGTTCGTCGTGACGCTCGATGCCGAATCCGAGGCATCCGCTGGCGGCAAGAATCTGGCGGTTCCTGCCGACGGTACCTATGACCTACTGGTCAATCCTTCCGCGGGCCTGTACAAGGTTGTCGAGTCGCTGGGTGGCAAGAGCCCGGTGGACCGTGGCGAAGAACCCGAACCGACGCCGACCTATCAGGGTTGGGGCATCATCGGCGACTTCAACAGTTGGGGCGGCGATGCGGCCATGACCGAGAAAAACGGTGTATGGACCGGTTTCTTCACCAACACTGAGAACGGTGGCTTCAAGTTCCGCAAGGATGCAGACTGGGGTGAAAACCTCGGTGCTACCGGCGACGTGGAGCCTTACATGGTGACCCTTGGCGAGCCCATTCCGGCTGTGGCCAACGGCAAGAACCTGGGCGCTCCGGCTGGCTTCTACCGGGCTATCCTGGATCTGTCCGACGCCAGTGCTCCTACCATCACGATCAAGGAAGGAAACGTCTTCTCCCTCATTGGCAACGTGAACGGTAGCGCCTGGGACCAGGATATTGAGATGACCGAGAAGGATGGCGTGTGGACCAGTCCGGTGGTTACCATCTCGGGCGAGTTCAAGATCCGTCACAACTTCTCCTGGGCCGCCGAGGATACCTATGGCCTGGCCAGCAAAGACGATCCCACCAAAGTGGGTGAGGCCATGACGCTTGTCCAGCCTGGTGAAAACATGAAGCTGGAAGAAGGTGACTACAAGGTCCAGTTCAATCCTGCGACCAAGGAAGTGGTCATCAACAGCGTGGCTTACCCTGAACATCTCTACATGATCGGCGAGGAATTCGGTGGTTGGGACTGGAACTCCGACGGTGTCGTGGAAATGGCGCCGGTCGTCTACCAGCCTAGCTGGGGCTCCGGTTGCGACAACTCGGAAGCGCAGTTCTGGGCCGTCCGTTACATTACGGCCGGCAAGGGCTTCAAGTTCAATTCCAAGCGAGCTTGGGGCGGCGACTTCTGGGGTCTGACCACCAACGACGGCTACACCGAATCCGGTGGCAATTGCGTCGTGGCGGAAGATGGTTTCTATCTGATCCATGTTGATCTCAAGCGTGAAATGGTGCATGTGGAACCCGCACGTGTTTACGGTATGGGTAACTGCTTCGGCGGTTGGACGGCGGCCATGGAAGGAGCGCTGTTTACCGCGGACGGCAAGACCCTGAAAGCCACGGCTGCCGCCGACGGAGAACTCCGGATGTACGTTGAATCCACTATTTCGACTTCCGACTGGTGGACCCGTGAATTCATCATTCTCGACGGTGTCATCGACTACCGCGGCGATGATGAAGGACAGGGCGACCAGGCTCGCGTAAACGTGCAGAAAGGCCAGGTGATTTCGCTCGACTTCAATGCCGGTACCGGTACGATCACCGGTGACGGTGAAGCGCCGACGCTTCCGACGACCATGTACATCATCGGCGAGGCTGTCGGTGGTTGGGACTGGGCGGCTGACTACATTGTCAGCATGGTTCCGGTCAACGGCAAGGCTGGCCAGTTCTGGGCCATCCGCAACATCGAGGCCGGCAAGGGCTTCAAGTTCTGCGCTGTCAGGGATTGGGTCGGTGACTTCACCGGCCTGGGCACCGACACGGGCTATACGGTCAGTGATGGCAACTGCTTCGTGGCCGAGACGGGTGTCTATATGATCTATGTGGATACCGAGAACAAGAAAGTATGCATCGAACGGGCCAAGGTCTATGGCATCGGCGACTGCTTCGGCGGCTGGGATGCGGCTATGTCTGGAGCGCTCTTTACAGAGTCGAACGGCAAGCTAGTCGGCAAGACGACCGCAGCTGGTGACATCCGCCTCTATGCAGCCAGCTCGATCGCTACGTCTGACTGGTGGACCCGCGAATTCGTGTTCTTCAACGGCACCATTGCCTATCGTGGCAACGGTGGCGACCAGGATCGCGTCGCTGTTGAAGCCGGCAAGACCGTTACCCTCGACTTCAACGCAGGCACCGCTACCGTCGAGTAGTTCTTCCTGCCAAGCATGACGATGCCCGGGCCGTTCACGACCCGGGCATCGGTTTATTCTTCGAAGAATTCGCGGCAGAATTCGTCGGGGCTGACGACGGGCGGGCCGAAAGTGCCGTCGAATTCTTTGTCGCCGCTGATGATCAGGTCGCAGTAATTGTCGATGGCGATGGAGGTCTGGACGGCATCCTCAAAGTCGTCGTAATAATGGCTGATAGCCATCAACACATGATGTTTCAGTGTGTCGCAAACAATCAGGGAATTACTGAAACTTTGAATGAAAGCGCCTACTTCCTTGATTTTCATTTTATGTCCTTTCGTGTAAATATAAGCAAAGTCCAAAAGTGATTGCGTGGAAGTATAAGCGACTAGTTTTCCGGCTTGTGCTGTTCTAAAAATCAAAAGCGCATAGTCGTGGTATAGCCTTTCATTGAATGCGTAGTCCACCAGTACGTTGGTGTCAAGAAATACATGTTTCATAGGCCAAGAATTGCTACAAGACGCGGGTCGTTATTGATTTCTTCCTCTGTCAAATCAAGAGAATGCAAAATAAAGGATTCCATAACGGGATCGGGTTTCAGTTCGCTGATCTTGATCTTGGGTTCCGGTTCAGGGCAGGCGGCGGCTTCCAGGGTTTCCACCGCAAAGCGGTTGAAAGACATGTGGCGCCTGCGGGCAGCCAGGCTGATGGCTTCATAGGTCTCGCGCGGCATCCGGAGGATGGCCTGGACCCGGTTTTCTTGGGATGTGACTTTCATGGTTGTTTTCTTCGTCTGGATGCAAAGATACAACAATTATGATATCATGCAAATATAATGATATCATTATTGTAATGAGATTCCGGATCGGGTCCGGCATGACATTGACGGGGGCATCTTATTTGTTAAAGTCATAACATTTTTGTATATTTGAAAGTTATGATGAAAAGATTCTATCTCATATTGGCAGTGGTGTCTGCGACGTTGCTGCTGACGGCGTGCCCGCACGTGGATCCCGATAATCCGGACGGCCCGGTTCCTCCGGTTACCCCCGATGACTCCTGGCGGAACCAGGCCTCGAAGGAGAAACTCTCCGGCATCACTTACCAACTGAATGTATACAGTTTCGCCGACAGCGACGGCGACGGCTGGGGCGATATCCGCGGCATTACCCAGCACCTCGACTACCTCGACAGCATCGGCGCAACGGCGCTCTGGCTCTCGCCCATCCACGAGGCGATGTCGTATCACGGCTATAATGTGAACGATTATTATTCCGTGAGTTCGAAACTGGGTACCGAAGAGGACTTGCGAGATCTGATTTCCAAAGCGAAAGCCCGGAATATCGGCATTTATCTTGATTTCGTGCTCAACCATTCCGGCAAGGACAACGACTGGTTCAAGCTGGCCCTGGCCGATCCGTCCAGCAAATATCACGATTACTATGTGTTCTCCGGCACGACGGGCGAATCCATTACCGGCGGGATGGGCAGTTGGTACTCCGCTTCCAGTGGCGATATCGGTTACAAAGGCTTGTTGCATTTCAAGCTCGATGTATCGAATGCTTCCCAACCTAAACTGACCATCACGCAGGCGACCGGAAGCGCGCAGAGCGGGAACACGGATACGTCGGTCAAGTGGTTCATCTACGATAACAACGCCATCCGGATGTACAAGACCGGGGACAATACCTACGAAATCACGCTCTCCATCAACAACGACTGGGGTGTCCTGGTCAAGGATGACGCCACGCAGTGGGGGGACCACAAGTGGGGTGCCGGTGCGAACGATATGCTGGTTGAATTCGGCAAGCCCAAGACCTTGATCAAGGGTGAAACGGCCAAGGACCTCATCTTCGGTGGCTCCTCCACGCAGTATTACGCCAGTTTCGACGCATCGATGCCCGACCTGTATTATGGCCCGTATGCCAAGGCGTCCGAATCGGAGACCTTCAAGGACCTGGCCGCAGCAGCCGACAAGTGGATCGACATGGGCGTGGCAGGCCTGCGCCT
>CAJODQ010000029.1 GCA_905233345.1 uncultured Bacteroidales bacterium | reverse complement strand
ACGCGCACGGGACGTTTATCGATACTGAGATTGATTTTCTTTTCCATACGCGACTAGATGACGGAAATCGCACCGAAATGGCAGCGCGAGGTGCACATGCCGCAACGGATGCAGACATACGGGTTGATAACGTGCGGTTTGCGGCTCTCGCCCATGATGGCCTGCGCGGGGCAGGACTTGAGGCAGGCCGAGCAGCCCTTGCAGCGCTGCGGGTCGATGGTGTAGGTCAGCAGGGCCTTGCACTTCTTCGCGCGGCACTTGTGGGCGCGTACGTGCTCCACGTACTCGTCGCGGAAATTGGCCAGGGTCGAGAGCACCGGGTTCGGGGAGGTCTGGCCCAGACCGCAGAGCGCCGAGTCCTTGATGACGGAAGCCAGGTTCTGGAGCTGGTCGAGGTCGGCCATCTCGCCCTTCCCTTCCGTGATGCGGGTCAGGATCTCGAGCATGCGTTTGTTGCCGATGCGGCAGGGCGTGCACTTGCCGCACGACTCACCCACCGTGAATTCGAGGTAGAACTTCGCGACGGACACCATGCAGTCGTCTTCGTCCATGACGATCATGCCGCCGGAGCCCATCATCGAGCCGGCAGCCGTCAGGCTTTCGTAGTCGATGGGAATATCGAGGTGTTTCTCGGTCAGGCAGCCGCCGGACGGACCGCCGGTCTGCACGGCCTTGAATTTCTTGCCGTTCTTCACGCCACCGCCGATGTCGTAGATGATCTCGCGCAGGGTCGTGCCCATGGGCACTTCGATCAGGCCCACGTTGTTGATCTTGCCGGCCAGGGCGAAGACCTTGGTGCCTTTCGATTTCTCGGTGCCGATCGATGAAAACCACTCGGGGCCGCGCGTAAGGATGACCGGGATGTTGGCCAGGGTCTCCACGTTGTTCACGTTGGTCGGCTTGCCCATGTAACCCGCTTCCGCCGGGAACGGCGGCTTGAGCGTCGGCTCGCCGCGCTTGCCTTCCATTGAGTGGATGAGAGCGGTTTCCTCGCCGCAGACGAAGGCGCCGGCGCCGTAGCGGATCTCGATGTCAAAATCGAACCCCGAACCGAGGATGTCCTTGCCCAGCAGGCCGTATTCGCGGGCCTGGGCAATGGCGATCTTCAGGCGCTCAACGGCCAGCGGATACTCGGCACGGATATAGATGAGGCCGTGGTGTGCCTCAATGCAGTAGCCGCAGATGGTCATGGCCTCGACGATCGAGTTGGGGTCGCCTTCCATGATGGAGCGGTCCATGAACGCACCCGGGTCACCCTCGTCGGCGTTGCAGACCACGTATTTCTCGTCCGACTTGAACTTGCGGGCGATCTCCCACTTGGTGCCCGTCGGGAAACCGGCGCCGCCGCGACCTCGCAGGCCGGAGGCCTTGATGTCGTCGAGCACTTCCTGGCTGGGGCGCTTCAGGCTCTGGGCCAGGGCCCGGTAGCCGTAGCGGCCGATGTACTCGGTAATGTCTTCCGGATTGATCACGCCGCAGTTGCGGAGCGCGACGCGCATCTGCTTGCGGTAGAAATTCATGTGCTTGGAGTCGCTCACATGCCTTCCGTTGCCCGGATCGAGGTAGAGCAGGCGCTCGACGCGCTGGCCACCGATGATATGGGAGCTGACGATCTCCTCCACGTCCGCGGGGCGGACAGAGGTGTAGAAGGTATTGTCGGGCATGACCTTGACGATCGGGCCCTTTTCGCAGAAACCGAAGCAACCGGTCACGATCACGTCCACCTTGTCGGCGATACCGTGTTCCTGGATCGATGCATGGAAGTTTTCCACGATCTTCGCACTTTCGGAAGCCTTGCAACCCGTACCGCCGCAGCAGAGGATCTGGATGTGGGGTGTTCCCGTGTCCAGGCCGCAGGGCGCTGTGGTACCGGAGCGCTTGTTGGCCTCCCGGACGGTCAGCGCTTTGGACGCTTTCCGTCGGATGCTTTCGAGAGCATCGGCTGAGTTGATTTTCATTATCGTATAAGTAGGTTTCGGAATGAATTGGCTTGTCAGGATTCCAGGCCGATCATCTTGCCTGCGAATTTCTCGATCTTTTCCTTCGCATAGTCGAGCGTGATGGTCAGCTGCTTGCGGCGGCTGGTGGGCGCATCGAACATGGCGTCGGTCATGATGGCTTCGCAGATGGAGCGCAGGCCGCGGGCGCCGAGCTTGTACTGGATGGAGGTATCCACGATGAACTCCAGCACCTCGGGCTTGATCTTCAGCTTGATGCCGTCGAGGGCGAAGAGTTCCTGATACTGCTTCACCAGGGCGTTCTTCGGCCGAGTCAGGATGGCCAGCAGCGTGGGACGGTCCAGCGGGTCAAGGTGGCAGAGCACCGGCAGTCGACCGATGATTTCGGGGATCAGGCCGTAGGCGCGCAGGTCTTGCGGCGCCACGTACTGCACGAGGTTGTCGGTGTCGATCATTTCGTGTTTCTTGCGCGCGCCATAGCCAATCACCTGGGTATTGAGGCGCTGGGCGATGTAGCGGTCGATGCCCTCGAAAGCACCGCCGCAAATGAAGAGGATGTTCTCGGTGTTGACCGAGATCATGCGCTGCTCGGGGTGCTTGCGGCCGCCCTGGGGCGGAACGTTCACGATACTACCTTCCAGGATCTTCAGGAGGGCCTGCTGGACGCCTTCGCCCGACACGTCGCGCGTGATGGACGGGTTGTCGCTCTTGCGGGCGATCTTGTCGATCTCGTCGATGAAGACGATGCCCTTCTCGGCTTTCGACACGTCGTAATCCGCATCCTGCAGCAGGCGCGTGAGGATGCTCTCGACGTCTTCACCCACATAACCCGCCTCGGTCAGCACCGTGGCGTCGACGATGGCGAAGGGCACGTTGAGCATCTTGGCGATGGTCCGCGCCAGCAGCGTCTTGCCGGTACCGGTGGGTCCCACCATCAGGATGTTGGACTTCTCGATCAGGTCGTCTTTCAGGTTGATGCGCTTGTAGTGGTTGTACACCGCCACGGCCAGGAAACGCTTGGCCTCATCCTGCCCGATCACGTATTCGTCGAGGAAGGCCTTGATTTCAGCCGGCTTGTAGAGCTTGCTCTCCCCCACGATCTTGCCGTTGGTGCGGATGTGTTCGTCACTGCCCGGATTAAGGGCTTCCTTGGCATATTCGTAGGCCATGCGGGCGCAGTCGGAGCAGATGGACACGTCTCCCGCGGAGATCATCAGTTCCACCTCGTCCGGTCCACGACCACAAAAGGCGCAGTGATCTGCGCCTTCGTGATTATCTTTCTTCTTTGCCATGCTTGTTCTTTTCAACAATGCGGTCTACCATGCCGTATTTCACCGCCTCTTCGGCTGTCATCCAGAAGTCGCGGTCGGCATCCCGGACAATTTCATCCATGGGTTTGCCCGTGTGGTCGCAGAGGATCTGGTAGAGTTCCTGTTTGAGTTTGAGGATCTCCCGGACGGTGATTTCCATTTCGGAAGCCTGGCCCTCGGCGCCGCCCATCGGCTGATGGATCATCACGCGCGAATGCGGGAGCGCGGAACGCTTGCCCGGTGCGCCGGCCGCCAGCAGGATCGAGGCCATGGAAGCAGCGATGCCGGTGCAGATGGTGGCCACGTCGGGCTGGATGGTCTGCATCGTGTCGTAGATGCCCAGGCCGGAGTAGACCACGCCGCCCGGTGAATTGATGTAGAGCATGATGTCGGCCTTCGGGTCGTTGCTCTCCAGGAAGAGGAGCTGGGCCTGGATGATGTTGGCCACATCGTCGTTGATGGGACAGCCGAGGAAGATGATGCGGTCCATCATCAAGCGGCTGAACACATCCATCTGGGCGACGTTGAGCTGGCGTTCCTCGATGATCATCGGGTTCATGTAGCTGTCGTACATGGAATTGAACCGATGCAGGCTGAGCGAGCTGATGCCACGGCCACGGATGGCGTATTTCTCGAATTCGGTCATGGGTCAATCGTTATTTGGTGAGCTCGCGCATCTTCTCGAGCGAGATCTTCTTCTTTTCAATCGTGGCGGTCTTGCGCACCCAGCTCAGGGCGATGTCGTCCTGCACCTTCTCGATGATGCGGTCGGCCTGCTGGCGGTCGCTGAGCAGCTGCTCCGCATACTTGGTCAGGTGCTCATCGGGCACGTTCTGCATGCCGTACATGGCGAACTGGTAGGCAGCCATGCTCTTGGCCTGCTTCATCACGTCTTCCTTCTCCACCTTCAGGTCGTTGTCCTTCATGAGCTTTCCGCGGATCATGTTCCAGCGGAAATCCTTGGCGAAGAGGTCGTATTCGGCCTCGATCTGCTCATCGGTGAACTTGCCGTCGTTGGCATATTTGATCCAGCGTTTCATGAAGGCGTCGGGCAGCTGGATGGCGGCCTTGTCGATGAGATACTCCTTCGCGTCGATCATGAAGCGGTAGTCGCTTTCCTGGGCGTATTCGTCCTGGAGGCGTTCCTTCACCTTGGCGTCGAACTCGGCTTCGTCCTTGCAGTTGCCTTCGCCGAAGATCTGGTCGAAGGTGGCCTGGGTCAGCGGGGCGTCGACGAAGGTCTTCACGTCGTTCACGGTCATCGTCCACTTTGCGGGAAGGGTGTCGAGTTCTTCCTTCTTCACGTGGAACATGGCGGCGCGGTCGGCCTCGTTGGGGAAGCTCTTCACGATGTCCACCTGCTTGCTGTCGCCTTTCTTCAGGCCCACGAATTTCTTCTTCACGTCGTCGCTCATGCTGCGCAGGGCCACATAGGCACCCTCCACCTTCTGATCGCCGCTCACGAAGTCGGCGATGACGAAGTCGTCGGCGCCGGCCTTTTCACCACTCTCGAGCTGGCCGAACTGTTTCAGCAGGCCTTTCTTGTAGTCGGCGAGGGCTTCCTTGGTGACGGTCACATTATAATACGGGATCTTGTCATCAGCGGTGACATTGATGTTGACTTCGGGGGCGATGGCCAGGTCGAAATCAAAGGTAAGCTTCTGGGGATCATCCCAGTTGTTCTCGACGGGTTTCTCGCTCGGAAGCGGTTCGCCGAGGATATTGAGTTTGTTCTTTTCGATGAATTTGTTGAGTTCGTCGGTAACGAGCTGGTTGACCACTTCGGCCAACGCTTGTCCGCCGTGGATCTTCTCGATCAGCGACATCGGCGCCATGCCGCGGCGGAAGCCGCGGATGTCTGCGTTGCGACGATACTCGTTGAGTTTCTTCTTTCTGAGTTCCGCCCAGTCTTCTTTCTCGAGGGCGATGCTGACGGTCATGTTGAGATCGTCAATCTGGTTCTTCTTGACTTTCATATCAGGGATTAATATATTCTATTTGCCATAAAGGGACGCAAATATACAAAAAAATAGCTATATTTGTAGGAAATGGTAAACAAAATCGCTATGAAACAATACATTGAAAAAAATCGGGAGCGTTTTCTTGACGAATTGTTCTCGCTGCTCCGTATTCCGTCCATCAGTTCCGAAGAAGCGCACAAGCAGGACATGCGCCGTTGTGCGAAACGGCTGACCGAACTGCTGCTGGAAGCTGGCGCCGACAAGGCACAGGTCATGGAAACCACCGGGCACCCCGTGGTCTACGGCGAAAAGATCCTCGATCCGAAGCTGCCGACCATCCTGGTCTACGGCCACTACGACGTGATGCCGGTCGATCCGCTGAACCTCTGGGTCTCCCCGCCTTTCGAGCCGGAGATCCGCGACGGGGCCATCTACGCCCGCGGCGCGAACGACGACAAGGGCCAGACCTTCATGCACATCAAGGCGTTCGAGTTCCTGGTACGCACCGGCAAGCTCCGCCACAATGTGAAGTTCATCTTCGAAGGCGAAGAAGAGATGGGCTCGGCGGCGCTTTCGAAGTGGATCAAGACGCATAAGAAGCTGCTGGCCTGCGACATCATCCTGGTCTCCGACACGACGATGCTCAACGAGAAGATCCCGTCCATCAACTGCGGCATGCGCGGCATCACCTACATGGAAGTCACGGTCACGGGTCCGAAGAAAGACCTACATTCGGGCCACTACGGCGGCGCGGTCTACAATCCGATCAACACGCTCTGCAAGATGATCGATTCGCTGATCGACGAGAACGGCCACATCACAATTAAGGGCTTCTACGACGACGTGGTGGAGCTGAGTCGAAAAGACCGCAAGATGCTGGGCCGGGCTCCCTACAATGAAAAGGAATACATGGCCAGCCTGGGCGTCAAGGCGCTGACGGGCGAGAAGGGCTACACGACGCTGGAGCGCGTGGGCATCCGGCCCTGCCTCGATGTAAACGGCATCTGGGGCGGCTACATCGGCGAGGGTTCAAAGACCGTCATCCCCAGCGAGGCGCATGCGAAGATCTCGATGCGCCTGGTGCCGAACCAGGATTCGAAGACCATCGCGAAGCTCTTCACAAAGCACTTCAAGGCCATCGCGCCGAAGGGCGTGACGGTGAAGGTCGAGGAGAAGCACGGGGGCGACGGCTTCCTGATTCCGATTTCCTCGAAGGCATACAAGGCAGCGGCGAAGGCCATGGGCGAGGTCTACGGCATCGAGCCGGTGCCGAGCCGTGGCGGCGGCAGCATCGCTATCCTGGCCGAGATGCAGCGCGCCCTCCACGCCGACCCGCTCCTGATGGGCTTCGGCCTCGAGCGCGACTTCATCCACTCCCCCAATGAGAGTTATCTGTTGGACCAGCTCTTCAAAGGCATGGAGTCGATCGCGAAGTTCTATCAGTACTTCTGATGAATCCCACACCCGCCCGTCATGCCCGGCCTGACCGGGCATCTCCCTCATCCCGGGCTTGACCCGGGATCTTTTTTTGCGGCTTGCGCAAGACATAAGAGCCGGGTGTAAAGCCCGGCTTTACGTTTTTTGTAAAAGTGTAAAGAGAATTTACAATCACGCGCAAGCCGGAACATATTGATTGTTAGCATATTGCCAGTTTGGCACAGCGGGTGTGTGGGAAGGTGGCAAACGACAATGAATGTTTAACAATTTAATCATTTCTAAAGTTATGAAACGCGTATTTGTTCTTCTGCTGGTGGTGCTGATGAGCGCTGTGATGGTAAATGCCAAGACGGTCCGGGGTTATGTGTCCGATAAGGATGGCAATCCGGTCGTGGGGATGAAGATGGTGGTTGTGAATGTGGATAAACCTGCCCGCCGGAATGTGGCGGTGACGGATAAGGACGGGTTCTTTTCCGTGCAGGTGCCGGACAATCTGGACACGTCGGATCTGGCCGAACTGTTTGCGAAGAATGGAGCCAAGGTCATTCAGTTTCAGGAGACGCCCATGGGCCTGCGCATCGTGATGGAACGGCCGGTAGTTGCGCGTGTGGAATAATTGACTAAATTTGAACTCTGGATTATGGCAACGAAGAAAGGAAAGGTACTGATCGTGGATGACAATGCCGGGATTCGCCGGGCACTGGAAATCCTTCTGCCGCTGCATTTTGCGGAGGTGAAGACAATTCCTTCGCCGGCGACGCTGGTGGGTTCCCTGGAGCAGTTCCAGCCGGATGTGGTGCTGCTGGACATGAACTTCAACACTTCTATCAATACGGGGAATGAGGGCCTTTACTGGGCCGCTGAGATCAAGAAGATGGTGCCTGAAGTGGAAGTGGTACTGTTCACGGCGTATGCAGATATCGCGCTGGCCGTGGAAGGGATGAAGCGCGGTGCCTTTGATTTCATCGTGAAGCCATGGGACAACGACAAGCTCATCGAGGTGCTGACCGCGGCGCGGGACAAAGCCCGGAAAGCGAAAGGCCAAACTACCTCCGTCGAGACAACCGCCTCGCCCATGTACTGGGGCTCCTCCCCTGCCATGCTCTCCATCCGGAAGACTGTCGACAAAATCGCGCCCACCGACGCCACCGTGCTGATTACCGGTGAGAACGGCACCGGCAAGGACGTGCTGGCACGCGAAATCCACGCGCACAGCCTCCGGAGCGGGAAGCAGATGGTCGCTGTTGACGCCGGAGCCATTACCGAAACGCTGTTCGAGAGCGAGCTTTTCGGCCACGTCAAGGGCGCGTTTACGGATGCGCACACGGATCACGTGGGCAAATTTGAGCAGGCCGACGGCGGGACGCTGTTCCTGGACGAAATCGGCAATATCCCGCTGCATCTGCAGGCGAAACTGCTGCGCGTTCTCCAGAACCGCAGCGTAGTCCGGGTCGGCGGCAGCCAGGCAATTCCGGTGAATATCCGGCTCATCTGCGCCACCAATATGAATCTGGAACAGCTGGTGCGGGAAGGCCGCTTCCGCGAGGACCTGTACTACCGCATCAACACGGTGCACATCGCCCTTCCCCCGCTCCGGGAGCGCAAGGAGGATATCGTTCCGCTGGCGGAACTGTTCCTGGAGCGCTATGCCGAAAAATACCATCGCCCCTTGACGGGCATCGATCCCGAAGCAGCGGAAATACTGCAGGAGCAGGCATGGAACGGCAACATCCGGGAGCTGCAGAACCGCATCGAGAAGGCGGTCATTCTTTCTGACGGGAAGGAACTCTCGGAGAAGGACATCCAACGAGATGCCGGATCGCAGTCCGCCGCGCCCCGGGGTCTGTTGCACGATGACACCGAAGAAGAGCGGCTGGTCCGCGAGGCCATGCAGCGGAGTAACGGCAACATCTCTGCGGCCGCCAAGTTGCTGGGCGTCAGCCGGCCCACATTATACGCGAAACTCAAAAAGTACGGCCTATGACCTTCACCGTCTGGCATATCGTGGGAGCCTCAGCCATCGTCGCTGTCATAGTGGCGGTGGTTGTCACCATCAGAACCAGACGGAATGACATCAAGAAGGTGGCCTATATGATGGACGCCCTGGAGGACGGGGAACTCAACTTCCGTTTTCAGGACAGAAACAAGTTCAATCGGACCCTCAACCGCATCCGCATCATTTTCGAGAAGCAGCGCCAGGCCCACGAGCAGGATTCCTGGACCAAGCTCATCCGCGTGCTCACGCACGAGATCATGAATACCGTCGCGCCCATCTCCTCGCTCTCCGACATGATGGCAAGGTCAGTAGATGAGAACGGCCACAGCGAACTCGACATCAAGGCCGGACTGGAGACCATCAGCGACTCTTCCAAGAATCTCATCAAGTTTGTGGAAACCTACCGGCAGCTCTCGGGCGTGGCAAAGCCCATCCGCAAGGCACTGGACCTGCAGGAGCTGATAGACGGCGTCATTGCATTGAACAGCGAATTCGCCGCCTCCTGCGGCGCCACATGCTCCTATCGGCCCGAAGAACCCGACCTGATGATCTATGCCGACGAGGGCCAGATTTCCCAGATCCTCATCAATCTGATCAAGAACGCTTTGCAAGCGGGCGCAAAGCACATCGATATCTCAGCCCGGATGGGCCAGGACGACGAAGTCATCGTCTGCGTGGCCAACGACGGCGAGCCCATCCCCGCCTCCGCCCAGGAGCAGATCTTCATTCCGTTCTACACCACCAAAAAGGAAGGTTCCGGCATCGGCTTGAGCATCTCCCGCCAGATCATGCGCAACCACAACGGCAGCATCGAACTGCTGCGGAGCGATGACAGCCAAACTGCTTTTGAACTGACGTTCCGATAGTCCATCCGAAGTGTAAAGGAAAAAGTGTAAAGACCTGTAAAAGGACTTTACACTTTTTCTTTTTTTCGGGATTTCGCAAAAAGTTGATTTACTGCACATTAATCAGTTTGGCACAGCAGATGCTCCCATTCTGCGCGTCACATGAGATGTAAAATGAAAACACTGTTTTTAAGATTGGTTATAGGAACGGCAATGGGGCTCTCCGCCTTCGTGGCGGGGGCCCAGGAGCCGAAAGTCATGACCCTGCGGGACTGCATGGAATACGCCATCTCCAACTCCACGAAGGTGCGGATCCAGCAGGCCGAGATCGGCGACGCGCAGATCGCGCGGCGGAATGCCGTGCTCAAGGCGTTCACGCCCTCCATCAGCGGGAATACCTACGCCTACTACAACTTCGGCCGCAGCATTGACCCGGAGACCAATATCTACGTGACCGAGACTTCCTTCCACAACGGTTATTCCCTGGGAGCGGGAATCATGCTGTTCGACGGTTTCAGCGCGGTCAACAACATGAAGATCTCGAAAACGGCGCTGGCCATTGGCCGGACGCAGGAAAAACAGGTAGAAGCAGATATCTGTCTTGCCGTGATGGAAGCGTATTACAATGTCGTGTATTACAAACGCTTGTCCGATATATATCAAGTACAGGTCGAAGCAGCGGAGTCGTTGCTCGCCAAGGCCCAAAAGCAGGAAGAGATCGGCCAGAAAAGCCCGGCCGACGTGGTCCAGGCCGAGGCCGACCTGGCCGACCGGAAATATGAAGCCATCAATGCGCGGAACATGTACAACGACCAGCTCATGAACCTCGCCGACCTGCTGTTCTGGCCGGTGGATCGGGAACTGGTTATCGATACCAAGATTCCGGGTCAGACGGGCTATTATGATACGGAAGGGATCGTCGATTACGCCCTGGCCAACGATCCGGCCGTGAAGATCGCCGGATGGAACCTCGACAACGCCAAACGCGAACTCAGCACGGCCATCGGCCAGCTCTTCCCCAGCCTGAGCCTCAACGCCGGCTGGAGCACCAGCTACTTCAACTACCCCGGCAAGGACATTCTGCTGGATCCCTATGCTACGCAGCTGCGCAACCACCAGGGCGAGTACATCCAGTTCTCGCTATCGATTCCCATCTACAACCGGCTGGAAGGCCAGGGAAACGTGGCGCGCAAGCGCAACGCCGTCAAGAAGATGACAGCACAATACGACCAGAAGCGCCGGGATGTGGAAAGCGAAGTGCGCCGGGCCATCCAGGACCGCGACGGCGCGGAATCGGCCTACGCACAGGCACAGCGCAAGGCCGAAGTGCAGGCCGAGGCCTACACCCTGAACCTCAAGAAACTGGAGCAGGGCCTGATTTCGCAGCTGGAATTCCAGACCGCGAACAACAACTACCTGAAGGCCCAGGCCGATGAGATGAACAGCCTGTTCAAGTATCTCATCAAGCAGGCAGTGGTCAGATATTACAACGGAGTAGAATATATTAACCAATAAATATGAGATTCCGGGTCAAGCCCGGAATGACGAAAGGATATGGATAAGATCATCGAGAAGAAAACGGGTTGGCGTGTGGCATTTACAAAGAAAGCCCTGCCCTGGTGGCTGGGAGCGTTGCTACTGGTGTTTGTCATTTACCTCATCGCACGGCCGAACAACAAGACCCTGCGCGTGGACAAGGATACCTTAACGATCTCTAGCGCTGTCAAGGGCGAGTTCAACGACTATATCCGCATCAGCGGACGTGTGCAGCCGATGACGACCATCCAGCTGAGCCCGCAGGAAGGCGGTATCGTGGAAAAGATCCTCATCGAGGAGGGCTCCCCCGTCAAGGCCGGCGACGCGATTCTGGTTCTCAACAACGACAACCTGGACCTGCAGATCCTGAACTCCGAGGCTGAACTTGCGGAGAAGGAGAATATCCTGCGTAACACGCAGATCCAGATGGAGCAGCAGAAGCTGGACGTACGCCAGAACGTGCTGGAATACGGCACCAACGTGGAGCGCCTGCGCCGTGCTTACGAGCAGCAGAAGGCCCTCTACGAAGACAAACTCATCGCCAAGGAAGATTATCTCAAGGCCGAAGAGGACTACCGCCTGGCCAAACAGAAATATGACCTGATTCTCGAGCGTTCCAAGCAGGACAGCCTGTACCGCGGCACGCAGATCGACCGCATGGAAGAATCCCTGGACAACATGCAGCTCAACATGCAGATGATCCGCAAGCGCAAGAGCAACCTCGTCGTCAAGGCCCCTATCGACGGTGAACTGGGACTCCTGGACGTGGTACTCGGCCAGAGCATCTCCTCCGGCACCAAGATCGGCCAGATCAACAGCGTGGGTGTGTACAAAGTGGAAGCGCAGATCGATGAACACTACATTGACCGCGTGGTAGCAGGTCTTGAGGCTACTTTCGAGCGCCAGGGAGAGACCTATTCCACCGTCATTCGTAAGGTCTATCCGGAAGTCCGTGACGGCAAATTCAAGGCCGATTTCAAATTCGACGGCGAGCAGCCAGACAACATCCGCGCCGGCCAAACCTACTACCTGAACCTTCAGCTGGGCCAGCCGGAGGAGGCCGTCATCATCCCGCGCGGCACCTTCTACCAGAAAACCGGCGGAAAATGGATTTATGTCGTTAACAAAGAGGGCACCAAGGCTGTGAAGCGGGAAATCCGCATCGGCCGCCAGAATCCGCAGTACTACGAAGTCCTGGAAGGCCTGGAGCCCGGCGAGAAGGTGATTACCTCCGGGTATGAGACATACGGGGATAGTGATGTATTAGTGTTTTAAGCAATGAAGATATTCAGAAAAACCGGCGTCTCGACGCTGATTAACATCCTGGGTATGAGCGTGGCGTTTGCCGCTGCAATGATCCTGATGGTGCAGGTGCGCTGGGATACGACCTATGATGCCAATTACGAAGGACACAAGCAGGTGTTCCGGATGGAGAACAACTGGATGGACAAGGGGTTGTTCAGCACGTCCTTTTCCCGGCCGATGATTGAAATCATTAAAACGGCCAGTCCCAATATCGAGGCTCTGGGGACTTACTGGACTATGCCCCACGAAGTTACATTAAAGAAAGACGGGGAAGAGACGGTGTTTTCCGTTCCCTCTGCCAGAGTTGACAGTTCCATGTTCTCCGTGTTCCCATTTGAGTGGGTTGAGGGCTCGGCCAGGGAATTCATCGCCGGCGAGACGGCGGTCGTGAGCGAGGAATATGCGAAGACCTTCTTCGGCGACGAGAGTGCCCTTGGCAAAAATTTCAAGGCCGGTAACGGAGTGGAAGTTCAAGTCGTTGGCGTTTTCAAGGATATGCCCAAAAACTCCAACATGCACTATGGCGTGCTTGTTAATCTGGGTGACGAATTCCTTGATAACACCAACGAGTGGTCCTTCCTTGCTTTTGTAAAGCTGAAAGATCCATCCCTGACAGAGGCGTTGATGGAGAATGCCGTTTTGGAACAATACGGAAATGATTTCGATGCTGACGAAGCGGATGAATTCCGCAGAGGTTTCCGCATCAGCAACGTGCATGATGCCCATTTCGAACGGGATGTCCGGGCCAATATTGCCAGCGCCAACAAGGCGATTTCCATCACGCTGGCCTCCATTGCCATCCTGCTGATTCTTATCGCCATCATCAATTTCATCAACTTTGCTTTCGCGGAGATTCCTTTCCGCATCAAGAACATCAACACGCGTAAGGTACTGGGAGAAGGTCGCGGTTCTTTGATCGTGCGCCAGCTGCTGCACGCCGGGCTTATCGCGCTCGTCGCGTTTGCGATAGCCTGCCTTGTCATGCACGTGGTGGCAGGGACTTCCTGGGCATCGTATGTGTCGGACAGTCTTGCGTTGAAGGATAACATAGGCATTTTGGCGCTGATGCTGGGTGTGGCGCTGGTCTCGGCAGTCATCGCCGGCCTTGCCCCGGCCCTGTATTCCACTTCCCAGCCTGCCGCATTGGTCTTGAAAGGCTCTTATGGAACCAGCGTGAAGGGCAAAGCCCTTCGCAATATGCTTGTGGGGCTTCAGTTCGTGTTATCTTTCCTTTTCATCTTGATGGCCTTGTTCGTGAGCGTGCAGACCAAGTTTATGATTGGGAAGGATATGGGCTTTGACGAAGCAGGCGTCCTTCAGACCAGGTGCGGATATCCGGCTGGGAACCAGAAAGATGCCCTGAGAAGCCATTTGTTGCAGAATCCTTCCATTGAAGACGTGACCTTCTGCGACAGTCCAATTGTTTCCGATGGGAAAATGGGTTGGAGCCGTACCGGGGATGACGGTAATCAGGTATTCATGGAAGTACTGCCCGTGGATAATAATTTCGTGCAGTTCTTCGGGCTGCAGATTGTGGAAGGCCGTGACTTCCGTGAGTCGGACAACCAGAATGAGAGCGGCAGCATAATTCCCAATGAAACCTTCATGCAGATGTTTCCACAGTTTCACGTTGGAAGTCTGATGTACGGCCACGTGGATAACTGTGAGATTGTCGGTGTTGTGAAGGATTTCAATTTCAAGAGTCTGCAACACGCAATGGGCCCGATAGTGCTTTATAATTGGGGCAAAGAAGGATGGCGGTCTTTCGGAACGATGTATGTGCGGACTGTCCCCGGGGCCGATTTCAAGGATGTTTCAGATTATATCAAGGGTGCTGTTCGACCCCAGACGGGAACCCCATATGATAACCGTCAGTCATCTGGACAAATGGATTGAGGATATGTACCAGAGCGAGCAGTCGCTTGGAAAACTGATTACCATCGCATCCTTCGTGGCCCTGCTGATTGCCATCATCGGAATTATCGGCCTGGTGTTCTTTGAAACGCAGTTCCTCCGCAAGGAGATTGCCGTGCGGCGCGTGAATGGCGCTACTGTGGGCAGCATCTTGCAGATGATCAATAAGAAATATCTGGTAATGGCAGGTATTAGTTTCCTGCTGGCGGCTCCAGTCGCTTACTGTTTGCCTATCAGGCTCCTGTGCCGGTATGGATCTTCCTCGTGGCGCTGCTCGCCGTTGCTGCCATTACCCTGGCCGTCGTTACGCTCCAGAGCTGGAGAGCGGCGAGTGCCAACCCTGTCGAATCACTGAAAAATGAATAAAATGACAGTACCCTGCAAAATAACGGGACGCTACCCGCAAAAATGGCCGTTTTTGACGGTAACGTCCTAAAAAACGGGACGCCTCCATCACATAGAAACATATTTAATTACGATAAAATTATGATTAAAGTTTCCAACCTTTCAAAAATCTTCCGGACGGAAGAGATCGAGACTACTGCTCTCAATGGTGTTTCCTTCGAAATCAAGGACGGCGAGTTCGTCGCCATCATGGGTCCTTCGGGCTGCGGCAAATCGACGCTGCTGAACATCCTGGGCCTGCTGGACAATCCCACCAGCGGCTCTTATGAACTCCTCGGCACCGAAGTCGGCGGCCTGAAAGAAAAGGAGCGCACCAAGTTCCGCAAGGGCAACATCGGCTTTGTGTTCCAGAGTTTCAACCTGATTGACGAACTGAATGTCTATGAGAACATTGAGCTGCCGCTCCGCTACCTGAACATCAGTGCCAGTGAGCGCAAGGCCAAAGTCACGGAGATCATGAAGCGCATGGCCATCAGCCACCGCGCCCAGCATTTCCCGCAGCAACTCTCCGGCGGTCAGCAGCAGCGCGTTGCCATTGCCCGTGCCGTTGTGGCCGGCCCGAAGCTGATCCTGGCCGATGAGCCGACCGGTAACCTGGACTCCAAGAACGGCAAAGAGGTGATGGACCTGCTGAAGGAGCTGAACCATGAAGGCACCACCATCGTCATGGTGACCCACTCCCAGAAGGACGCAGCTCAGGCCCAGAGGACGATTGACCTCTTCGACGGTCAGATCGTCTCTGATGTCAAGAATGAACTGTAAGCAAATCCCCTCCCCTTTCTCTCGCTGCAATGTACGCACATGATTATCAACGGATTGTAAAAGTTGGCCCCTCTAAAAGCGAGGGGATCACATATCGTAAATACCTGATTGACAGGTGCGTCCGTTGCAGCGGAAAGATGGGCAACGAACTCGAAGGATGAAAATAAAGAACGATATTCTGATCAAAGTTCTGTCTCTGGGCGTGGGGATGGCCGTGGGCATCGTACTCATTGCCAAGGTGTTCTTTGAACTGAGTTACGACAGTTTCTACAAGGACATCGACCGGGTGTACACCATCAACACCTGGATCTCCATGCAAGGGAATGAGAAGGACTATGGCCAGGTGAGCGGTGCCGTGGCCGTGGGCTTTATGGAAGAGGTCCCGGGCGTTGAATGTGGCACGCGCACCACGTTTGTCTTCAATGGCGATACCTATCTGGACGAGGAAGGCAATAAACTGAAGGCTACTCTGGTCTGTGCCGATACCTGTTTCTTCAAGGTGTTCGACAGGCCTATCCTGGCCGGTAATCCGGTGAAGATCCTGGGTAAATGGGGCGGCGTGATGGTGAGCCGGAGCTTCGCGGAGAAGATGGGCGGAGTGCAGGAATGCATCGGAAAACAGATCTACAATGAAGACATGGCGGGGCTGAAACTGCCCATCGAGGGCGTGTTTGAGGACTTTCCGAAAAATGGCAGCCTGGACTACGACATTCTCCTTTCGATGGAGACCTACGGCAAGCAGAGCACCGATAACTGGAATGGCAACGACCGGTACAAGGGCTATGTAAAACTGATGCCGGGCGTGGACCCGAATACCCTGACCGATGGCATCCGGAAAATGCAGGAATCCCACCAGCCGCTGGAGCAGATCGAGGCTCAGGGGAACACCTTCCGTTATTTCCTGAAGCCCTTCAGCAAGATGCATACATCGGCCCCTGAGGTGCGTCAGATGGTTATTCTGCTGTCTATTGTGGCGGCGCTGCTCATCCTGATTTCCCTCCTCAACTACATCCTGATTGTGATTTCCTCCCTGGTGAAGCGTTCCAAGGAAGTGGGCGTTCGCAAGTGCTACGGCGCAGAGGGTAAGCACATTTATGGAATGCTGACGAAGGAAGCCCTGCTGCACATTGTTCTTTCCTTGGCGATCGCTGCCGTTATCATCTTTGCCGGCAGGGGCATCGTGGAGAACCTCCTAGGTGTGCCGTTCACCACCCTGCTGGTGCCGCGGAGCATCGTGGCCATCGTCGCTGTGATCCTCTTTGTGCTGGTGATTTCGATTGTGGTTCCGGCAGAGCTCTATCAGCGGATTCCGGTGTATGCAGCGCTTAAAAACTATACTGAGAAATCCCGGAACTGGAAACTGGGCCTCCTGGGCGTGCAGGTGCTTATCAACGTGTTTCTGGTGGTGATGATGCTCATCACCGGCCGGCAATACCAGAAAGTGTCCCATGCCGATACAGGTTACGACTACAAGAATCTGTACTACTTTGACATGTTCGACGGAGACCGGCAGGCGTTGACGCGGGCACACCAGACGCTGAAAAGTCTTCCGGAAGTAAGCGCTGTGGCAGCCGCCTACAATCTACCCTTCCAAGGCTCCAACGGTGATAATGTTTATCTACCTGATGACAACCGGGAACTATTTAACATTGCAGACCAGTATGAATGCTCTCCAGATTTCTATGACCTGATGGATATCCAGTTTCTGGAAGGCCGTGCACCCCGGGACTCCTCTGAAATTGTGGTGGACGAAAAGTTTGTGACCAAGATGGCGGAGTTTACTGACTGGAGCGACGGCGCCGTTGGCAAGCAAGTGTTCATTACCGGCCACGACCGTTCACGCGACGCAGAGCGGAGTTATTTCACCATTTCTGGTGTGTACAAGAGTTACCTTATCGGCAATCTGCAAGGGGTGGACCAGCGCCCCAGCGCCCTGTTCTATGGGGAGATCGGTTCAATGAGTTCCTGGATGCCGCATACCTTCTTCAAGGTAAGGCCGGAAGCGTTGCCGAAGGTTCGTCAGGCTCTGGAGCAGGCCTTGGAGGGCCGGGAAATAAACATCCTATCCTACGAGGATGAGATGCGGGCCGCATACGACGACAGCAAGAAGATGCGCAACACCATGGCGCTGGGCGCCGTGTTCTCGCTGCTGATTGCACTGCTGGGCCTCATCGGCTTCATACGCGATGAAAGCCTGCGTCGCAGCAAGGAAATGGCCGTCCGGAAAATCAATGGCGCTACGACCCGCGACATCCTTGGTGTGTTTGCCACCGACATTATGAAACTGTCCGCCGTAATGGCTGTGATTGCCTGTGTGGCCGCCTACTTCGTGGCCCACAAATGGCTGGAGCAGTTTGCCGAAAAAGTGTCGCTGAATCCGCTCTATTTCATTGGTGGAGCCGCCTTGGTGCTGCTGATTGTGCTGGGCGTGGTGGTGCTGAACTGTTTGAGGATTGCCCGGGCCAATCCGGTGGAATCGTTAAAGAACGAATAATCAATCTTCTATGTTCTGCTGGAAACCAATCTTACGCCGAGGTTTGTTCTTCTTCTCCTCTAGTTTGGATGAGAGGTCGGCAATAGCCATGTACAGATTGTCGATGTCCTGCCGGACATCTTCCGACAAGTCATTGACGGCGCCAAGGTCTTCCTCCCGCTGGAGGGCAAGCAGATCAACCTTGGAACGGAGTTCTTTCAACTCGGACGAAACAGAAGAAGCCGTCAACAGGTACTCCCGAACTTGGACGAAGGCACGCATAATGGCGATGTTTGCTTCGATAGCGATATCACTTCGCAACACTCCTGAAAGCATCGCTATGCCTTGTTCGGTAAAAGCAAAAGGTGGGGCAGAATTCTTTCTTTTCGATGATATCACAAATTGTGACATCATATCTCTGACTTCTTCTGCCGACAGTTGGAACATAAAGTCTGGTGGAAAGCGTTTCAAGTTTCGTTTCACCGTCTGGTTCAACTCCCCGGTTTTTACTTGGTACAACCTAGCCAGATCAAAATCCAGCATTACTCTCTTTCCTCGAATCTCATGGATGAGGTTCTGCACTCATATCTCTCAATTATTAGAACCTGAACAAAGATAAGCATTATATCTCCAAAATGAAAAGCTATCTGAAATTCCTCTCCCGCAACAAGCTCTACACCTCCATTGAGGCGGTGGGGCTGGCCGTGAGTCTGGCGTTTGTGATCCTGATTGGCAGCTACGTGGTGCAGCAGTACGAGGTGGCGCACGAGTCACCGCAGTGGAAGCGCACGTTTGTCCTGGGGACCAGTGAGTATCTGGGCCTGACCTATTGGGACAAAGAGGAGTTGGAGATGAATATCCCTGAAGTGGAGGCGGCAACCCACGTGGCCCTGCTGTGGCAGCCGATCGTTAAAACCGGAGACGACAAGTTTACCGTCAGCGGTATGGAGGCGGACGCCGCTTTCTTCGAGGTATTCCCGCAGTATCGGATCGTGGAAGGGAATGTGGAGGATTTTGTCGGCAAGAACGATATCCTGATCAGTGAATCGCTGGCCCGCCGCATAGCGAAAGGCAGCGAGAGCCTGATCGGGAGCCTGCTGAACGTGGATGAAACCGACCGTACCGTCAAGGGCATCTTTGCCGATTTTGACGGCACCTACATTATGTCCTGTGACGTAATCACACACATATCCGGCAGCTGGGCGGCCAGCCAGAGCAAACAGTTCAACAGTATCGGCAACTATTCTACCTGGTACCGTGTTCGGGAGGATGCGAATCTGTCCGACGTTGAAGCCAAGGTCAAGGCGCTTTTGCACAATAACTACGATGCTACCTGGAAAGCCGAGAACGTGGACAAATGGCGGCCGTGGCGAATGGATGAAGCGTTCTTTCATTCCGGAAACAGCAACGGCCTCACGCGTGTAGGCAACCGCCAGATGCTGCGCCTGCTGACGGTGGTCGTGTTGTTGCTGCTGCTTTCGGCTATCTTCAACTACGTCAACCTGAGCCTCGCGCTTACGGGGAAACGCGCCAAGGAAATGGCCACGCGGCGCCTGCTGGGCGCCGACAAAACCGGTATCCTATGGAAGTATATCGGGGAATCCGTGGCCTTCACCGCCGTGTGTTTTGTCGCAGCGCTGCTGCTCGCCTGGTGGCTGGTGCCGATGTTGAACGATCTTGTGTCCACGAATGATCCGAATATACTTTCACTGGGGATGGATTCCACCGTGAAGCTTTCCTTTATGATGACGCCCGGATACATTGTGGCATACATCGCCGCCATTCTGTTGCTGGGCACCCTTTGCGGACTGCTTCCGGCCATTGCAGCATCCCACGTGATCAAGGGCACGCTGCGCCGCAGGAACAAGATGGTGCTGAGCCGCATTTTCATCGTCGTGCAGAATGTGCTGGCCGTTTTTCTGATTGCCCTGGCGCTGGTGATGGAGGTGCAGATGCGCCATATGCTCACGCGGCCCACGCATGCCGCGGTGGACAATCTGTATTATATCGAATACTCCGCCCGGGACTACGACATGATGAAACTCTTCAAGGACAAGGTGGAGCGGCTTTCTTTCGTCAAGGCGGTCGGCGTTGGCCGCGGCCTGCCCGGAAGAATCAACTTTACCATGGGCGTCCAGGCCGACGAAGAGCATTATGTCAAGATGCCGTTGATTCTGGGCGACTCGACCTATTTCAGGCTATTGGGGTTGGAAGTAGAGGAAGATTTCGGACATCCGCTGCCGCACTCCATCTGGATGAGCCGGTCGGCCTTCAATGCAGCGAATGTGTCGGATACATCGACAGTGTTTCCCCGAAGAATCAGCGCGAACGGCGCCAAACCGGAGTATATCGGCGGCATTGTGACCGATTATCCGACGTCTTCCGCCTCCGACAGTGAATCCAATCCAAACGGTGCGGTGATCGTAGTACCTGTCGAAGAACTCCAGTTCGCCAACTATCTGCTGATCCAGACGACCGACGAAGACCCTTCCTACGACCAGCAGATCCGGCAGGCCTACCGGGAATACCGACTGGAAACATCCGGCGTGGATGAGCCGGCCTGGACCTATGGATTCGTCCGGGATTTGAACTACAAACAGCTGGAGCCGGAGCGGCGGACCCTGCGCCTCGTAGAACTCTTTGCGGTCCTTGCGGTTCTCATCTCCCTGCTGGGCCTGCTGGCCATGAGTACGTATTTTGCCGACGAGAATACAAAGCAGATCGCCGTACGCAAGGTATTTGGGGCCGATGTGAGCAGTGAAACCTGGCGGAATGTTCGCAGTTACATGCTGTTGGTCTGCATCGCTTGCGCCATTGGCATCCCCCTGGCCGTCTGGGCCTCCCGCATCTACCTGCAACGCTTCGCCTACCGCATCGAGAACTACGGCTGGGTCTTCGTGGCCGCCGTCCTCATCTCCCTGGCCATCGCCTTCGGCACCGTCCTCTGGCAAACCCTGAAGGCCGCAAAGACCAATCCGGCGATTGAGTTGAAGAAAGAATAAGAGTGACGGTAGCGTCCCCAAAAGAGGGACGTTACAGTCAAAAAAGCCCGAATTTGACGGTACCCTGCAAAATAATGGGACACTACCCGCAGTAAGAAAGAAAATATGAAAAGCTATCTGAAGTTTCTCTCCCGCAACAAGCTCTACACCGCCATCGAGGCGGTGGGGCTGGCCGTGAGCCTGGCGTTTGTGATCATCATAGGTTCCTATGTATGGCAGCAATATGCCGTGACATGGGAGCATCCGGACCGGGAGCGGGTTTATGTGCCTGGGACGCCGGGATTCCCTGCGCTGACGTATGGTTTCCCTGATGCCATTGGAGACATTCCGGAAATTGAGTCCGTTTCCAGGATGTGCAATGTAGCTGTACATCCAGTCATTCGGGGAGAGAATACGGAGGCAGAAAGCGTTGGTGTAGAACCGGCGTTCTTTGAGATATGTCCTCAGTTTCGTTTTGTAGAAGGCTCCGCAGATGTGCTTTCAGCTCCGACCCATGTCATTCTTTCAGCCTCTTTTGCCAAAAAATACAGCCTTTCGATGGGTGACGCCCTTGACATCAGCGGGAACAGCTATGTGGTGGGTGCCATATTGGACGACCTGAAGGGCACGGTCATCAAGCCTTATGATATATTCCTCAATGCTGCTGTTTACAAAGACGACTGGCAGCCTTTCGACAACTATGGCAGCACGGTCACGTTACTCAAGGTCCGGCCCGGGACAGACAGGAAAGTATTCTATGACAAATTGGAAGCCGTTTGCAAAGATGTATATTCAGGCATCTATGGGCAGGCTTTCTTTGAACATCTGGAACTTTCAAGGTATGATGAATTGTTTTTCAAGGAAAAGCGACACTCAGAATTCTGATGCTGGTTGGGCTTCTGCTCCTTCTTTCGGCCATTCTGAACTACATCAACCTGTCTGTCGCTCTCACCGGAAAGAGGGCAAAGGAAATGGCCGTGAGGCAATTGTCCGGAGCATCAAGGGCCGGTATTATCTGGAAGTACGTGGCCGAATCCATCGCGTTTACCGCAGTATGCTTTGCGGCCGGGCTATTGCTTGCGGAAGCCTTCTGCCCGGCTATGAATGCGCTTTTGAACAATCCGGATATCCCGATTAAAGTCATTTGGTCTCCGGGTTATATCGTGGCATATATCGTCATCATTCTGCTTGTGGGAGCGCTCTGTGGCATTTTCCCGGCCATGATGGCAGGTCGCTACAAACCCGTGGACGTTATGAAAGGCGGATACCGGCGCAAGAGCAAGATGGTTTTCAGCAAGGTATTCATCGTGCTGCAAAACACTTTGGCCGTCATCCTGATAGCGCTGGCCGTCACGATGGAGGCGCAAATGCGAAAGACACAGGAGCGACCGATGAACTGCAACATCGAGAACATCTTCTTCCTCAAGGTTTTTTCCGGCGAAGACGATGCTCCTTTGAAAGATGCCCTTGAGGCGCTTCCCTGCGTAAGACGGATCGGAAGAAGTTCAGGTGTGCCAGGCAGTATCAATATGGGCCAGTACAGCACCACCCGGGATGGACAAGACATTCTCTACAAACTGATCAGGATGGACAGTACTGCTTTTTCGATGTTCGGATTTGAAATCCTTGAGGACTTCCATGCGCCACAATTCAACAGTGTATGGTTCTCGGACAAGAGTTTTACCGCTACCGGTTTCGATGCTGACTATCATGACATCAGCGGCACGTTGAGCAGACGGACGAAGGGATGCGAACAGGTTGCCGGCGTTTTCAAATCCTTTCCGACCAACAGTGCCAATATGGGAGAAGAAGACTATGCCATTGTTTCGTTGATGCGCTCTGATGACATTCCTTTCGCCGGATGGGTCATAGAAACCACCCCGGACCGGAAAGCGGCGAAAGCGCAGATCATGGACGCTTACGAAAACTATATCAAGGGCAAGCAGAACTACGGCAGCTTAGCTTTCTGGATTGACGAGAATATCGCTGAGGCCTGGAGACCGGCCCGTAACAATATGAGGCTGGTGGAGATCTTTATGCTCCTCTCCATTATCATCGCTCTGCTGGGCCTGGTGGCCATGAGTACCTATTATGCCGATGAAAAATCCCGTGACATTGCCGTCCGGAAGGTCTTCGGCGGTACAATGGACACCGAGGCATGGAGAACGATACGCGAATACATGGTGCTTGTCATCGGCATTCCGATTGCGGTCTATGCCGCGCAGGAATACCTCAAAGATTTCATTTACAGGCTGGAAGGCTATTGGTGGATTTTCGTGGTGGCCGTGCTGCTCACTGGGCTTATCGCTTTTGTCTCCGTCATCTGGCAGGTATTGAAGTCGGCAAAGACGAATCCGGCCATAGAATTGAAAAAAGAATAAAGAGATTCCGGGTCAAGCCCGGGATGACGAATGTGATATGATACTACGAAACATCAAGAGTCTGATTCGCCGGTATCCGGTGGCGGTGATCCTAAACTTCACGGGGTTGGTGGCGGCATTCGTGGCTTTCGCCCTGATCTTCTTGCAGGCGGAGTATGAACTGTCGTTTGACAAGTGCCATCCGACGGCCGAGCGGGTGTTCCGGGTCGACAAGGAAGGCGACGAGACGCTGTTCCGCAACATCTTGCCGCGGGGTTTTGCCGATGATGTCATCGCGTCCTCGGCCCACATCGAAGTGGGATGTACCCTCGTCCCCTTCTTTGGGGATGTCTTTTTCAGCGTGGCCGAAGAAGGCAAGACAACAACCGGTTTCAAGCGCGAACTCATCTTTGCCTCGGAACGTTTCATCGATGTGTTCGGCCTCAAGATGGTCGAGGGCGACGCCCACGCGCTGGAAGGCCCCAATGCCGTGATCATTCCCCGCTCGCTGGCGGAAATCCTGTTCCCCGGGGAGCCGGCGCTCGGCAAGTTGCTGAAGATGGATGTCAAATTTCGGGAGCTTCCAGGCGAAACCACGGTGACGGGCGTCTATGAGGACTTGCCTACCAATACGCAGATCGGGAACAACTTGTATATGACCGTCGGAGACATCCAGAAAGGATCCTATGGCGCAGCCAATTTTATCTGTTACCTGCTGTTGGACGATGCCGGGAATGCCCAGGCCGTGGCCGATGAGTTCAATGCCCATTTTGATTTTGCCCCGCACGAGGGTTGGCTGACGCCCATCGAGCTTGTCCCGCTGACCAGCATCTACTTCCGGAACGAAGGCAATATTTACAGGAGCGGCAGCCGTTCGCAACTGAACCTGCTCATCGCGATCGCCATCCTGATCCTGTGCATCGGCCTGATCAACTTCACCAACTTCTATGTGGCGCTGACGCCGCTGCGCATCCGAAGCGTGAACCTGCAGAAGATACTGGGTTCGTCGACAGCGCGGCTGCGCGCCCTGGTGGTAGCGGAAGCCGTAATCTGGTGCTGCTGCGCCTTTGTGGTGGCAGCGCTGCTACTGGGCCCGGTTTCCGAGTCGCTGCTGACCCGGGGTGTTCTGATGCAGTCCTTCAGCCTCAGCAAGCACTGGGGTCTGCTGCTGTTCGTGGGAGCCGTGGCGCTGGCCACCGGCATCCTGGCCGGCATCTGGCCAGGCATCTATTCGACCGCGGGTCAGCCGGCCCTGATCCTGAAAGGCAATTACGGCCTTTCGGCTTCCGGAAAGAATCTCCGCGCCATCCTGGTGGGCGTGCAGTTCGTCATTTCCACGGCCCTGCTCATCTTCGTGCTGTTCGTGCAGCGGCAGAGCCAGTTTATGCAGGAATATCCCTGCGGCTACGACAAGAATAACCTGGCTGTGGTGGATATCGGCGGAGAGAACTGCCGGAACAAGGCAGACTGGCTGCGGGATCGCTTGTGCGCCCTCCCCGAAGTGGAAGACGTGGCCTACGCTATGGATGTCGTCGGAGGCTCGGACACCTATTCCACAGACGGCGTCGATTTCGGAAAAGGGCCGGTGATGATGAGCATGATCTACTGCAGCTGGAGCCTCCCGCAAGTGCTCGGACTCGAGGTGGTCGAGGGGCGCGGTTTCCGCGAAAATGATTTGGGTCCCATCCTCTTCACCCAGGACATGATGGAATACGGCGCAGAGGCAAAGGTCTATCCGGAAGAATTCGGCGAAGGCGCGCCGGTCGTGGGCTTCGTGAACAATGTGAACATCACTTCCCTGCGAAAGGCCGACGGGCCGGTGGGCTTCCAGGTGGTCGGGCAGGATTACTTTTCGATGCCTTTTGCCCATATCCGTCTGGCCGAGGGCGCGGACCGTCTGGCGGCCGTAGAAAAGATCCAGGTCGTCCTAACCGAGATGGACCCGACGATGCAGTTCGAGATACTGTTCTATGACGCCATCGGCAAAAACCTGTACAGCGGAGAGGAGCGCATGCGGCTGGCCGTATGGCTGTTCTCCCTGCTGGCCATCCTGCTGTCGCTGGTAGGCATCTGGGGCCAGGTATTGATGGATGTGCAGTACAAAAAGATGGAGATTTCCGTGAAGCGGGTGTTCGGCCGATATGGGCCAGATCACCTCGGAGGGCCTGAAACTGTATCTGAAGACCGTAGCTATCTGCTATGTAATCGCGGCGCCCATCGGCTGGCTGGTGGTGAAATATTACCTGCAGCAGTTCTCCCACCGGGTGGGATTCCTGCCATCGGTGTTCCTGCTGGCGCTGGTGATTGCGGGGTTGTTGTGCGCCGTCGTGGTGCTGTATCACTATCTCAAGACCGCCCGGATGAATCCGGCCGATACACTGAAAAATGAATAGAAGTGACGGTAGCGTCCCAAAATGTGGGACACTACCGTCAAAAAAGCCCGAATTTGAAGGTACCCTACAAAAAAATGGGACGCTACCCGCAGTAAGAACAAAAATATGAAAAGTTATCTGAAGTTTCTCTCCCGAAACAAGCTCTATAGCACCATCGAGGTACTGGGCATCAGTATCGCGCTGGCGTTCATCATTCCTTTGATGAGCTATGTAAACGATCTGTGGCAGGTAAACCACGAGAACCGGGACTACGAACGGATCTATACCTTTTCGCTGTATGGGGACTATCTGGCCGGATGCTTCGACCAGCCGGAGTTTCTCAAAAAAAACATTCCGGAAGTGGAGCAGACAACACTCTTCAGCGCCACGCGGCCGGCCGACATCAAAGTGGGAGAAGAAAGCTACAGCATAGAACTCCTGCTCTGCGACCTCGATTTCTTTGATTTCTTCCCGACGCATTTTATTTCAGGAAATCCGGAAGTGCTGCGGGATATCACAAATGCCCTTGTTTCGGAATCGTTTGCCCGTCGGATCGGTTACGGCCGGGATGCGGTAGGAAAGCATTTTATCCTCGACGACGTGGAATACACGATCGAGGGCATCGTCGGCGATTATGAACGCTCATTGATGCTGCCGCACGACGTGCTGATCAACATCGCCGGACCGACACTCCAGTTCTACTGGAAGAATCCGCAGCGTACCCACCAGAAAGATTTCTGCTTCTTCAAGGTGAAGCCCGGTACCGACCGGGACGAACTGACGCGAAAAATCCGCGCGGCGGCCAAAGTCAACTATGCCTCCTTTTTCGATCGCGCTCCCTCTGAAGAACTCGATAAGATTATCGACGATTCCGTGCGATTGTTCCGCTACGACGAAATTTCAGGCACCCCCTGCAACTCGTTGACCCAGACGGACGCACTGTTATTCCGCGCCTTGCTGGCCCTGAGCCTTGTGCTATTGTTGTTTGCCGTATTCAACTACATTGCGCTCAATGTGGCCATGGGCACTTTCCGCTCCAAGGAGATGGCAACGCGGCGACTGCTCGGTTCCTCTCGCGGCGAGATCATCCTGCGACTGCTGCGCGAGTCGGCAGGAATGACGCTGCTATGCTTCCTGCTGGGACTGGTCCTGTCGTATGCCATCGTGCCGGAAATCAACAACCTTTTCCGCCTGAACCGGCTGGGCTTCGACATCCGGGTGGCATTGACCGGCAGAAACCTGCTGCTGTATGTCATGCTGATTCTGATCGTGAGCGCAGTGGCGGGTCTGGTCCCTGCCCTGATCATTTCGCGCTACCAGGCCGTTGATGTAATCAAGGGCGAACTGCGCACTCGCAATAAGCTGGTATTCAGCAAAGTATTTGTCTTCATACAATGCTTCGTCACCATGGTGCTGCTGGTGGGATCGTTCGTCTACACGGCCCAATACCGGAAACTGGTCCATCTTCCGCTCGGCGTGGAGGTCGACGATGTGTATTATTTCTACGGCCCTTACGCCCATCACGAACTTGACCCCGCCCTCGAAGCGATCCGGCGACTGCCGTGCGTCGAGAAAGCAGGAAAAGTGTACGACCATCCGGGCAGACTCCATGAGGCGGTCTATCTGGAAGATGAAAATGGCGATAATAAGCTGAGGGCAGGCACCGGAGAGGACGGAGATGTATATATTTCCGGCTATATGCTCAACAAGCTCATTGTGAGCCAGGAAGGATTTGACTGCTACGGTTTTCACAAGATTCGTGATTATAAGCGGGAGGGAGAACGTGTCGCCTGGCTGACGGAATCGATGGTCCGTCAGATGAATCTGAATCCAGATGACATCCAACTCACGGAAGAGCAGATGCGACGGCTGGATGCAACGACCATCGGGGGCATCATTGCGGATTTCCGCGCCAACTTCACAGATGACAAAAATGCATATGTCCTTGTCATGGAGGATTATTACCGTAGCCCGACAGCCTATTGGAAGTCGCTGGCCATCAAGACCACAGGCCCGCATGGCGCAGCTGAGAAAGCGATTCTCGATTGCCTGAAAGAAACGCTTGACCGCGCATGGGGCGTCTACAAAGCGCCGCATATCATGGGGTATGTCCCAGACCTCAACAAACAGTCGCTGCAAACAGAGCGTGCCTCGATGGTCGTCATTGCCATGTTCTCCATTCTGATGCTGGTTCTTTCGCTGCTGGGACTGATGGGTCTCAGTACCTGGTTCGTGACGCTCAAAGAGCACGACATCGCCATCCGGAAGGTGTTCGGCGGTACCGTGGCCAGTGAGACATGGAAGAATATCCGAAGCTATCTGCTCATTGTCCTGATCGCATGCCTGGCAGGCATCCCCCTCGCCTACTGGTTATGCGAAGAACTCCTGAAACATTTCGCCCACAGGATCACGCTGCATCCGTTCTTTTTCATTGCAGCAACATTCGTGATCATCCTCTTCTCAGCCGCCATCGTCACGCTCCAAACCCTCCGCGTGACAAGCCAGAATCCGTCGGGCGTGCTCAAAAAAGAATAAATCCCATTTTGGCGGACAACAAGAATTTGCGTACATTTACATCAATGAACCGTTTCTTTTGTTCCCTTCTGCCGGCCTTTTGCCTGATGCTGGGCATCGTCACGCCGCTTCACGCGGAAGAGCGGGTGCGGGTGTGCTGCGACCGGTCGCTGTATGCGGCGGGCGAGACGGTGTGGTTGCGGGGATGGATTTCTGATGTGGAAGGGGCGGCAGCGACCAGCAAGTTCCTGTACGTAGAGTTGCTGCGCGACGGTGCCGGGTCTGTGGTGAAGCGCATCAAACTGAAGGAGCGTGGCGGGATGTTTTTGGGGCAGATGGAATTGCCGGAAGATTTGGAGAGCGGCTGGTACACGCTGCGTGCCTATACCCTGGCACAGAAAGACTGGCCTGCGGAGGCGTTATTCCACACGCGGGTGCTGATCCGAGGTACAGGTACGATACCTAGCCTGTTTGCAATGCAACCGGCTCAGGAAGATAACGATGAGCAAGTGCAAGCAAAGCTCGCATTCGATCCTGAAGGACATCTGTCAGTGTCGCTGGTTGACACCGATGGAAGCCCAGTCGCCGGCAATTTCACCCTGTCAGTCGTTCCCGGGCGCTATGCGGATTTCGACTATCAGCAAGAGCATGCTATCCCGGCCGTCCTGTCGGCAAGCCTCGTGGAAGGCCCGCGCGAGTACGCCCAGGAACTCGCCTTCCGTATCAAGAGCGTCCGCCGGCGGCTTCCGGAACAGTACAGCGTAGCTATCATGTCGCAAGATATCGGCTACTATGTTTCAACAGACATTGACAGTGACAACAGTATCAGCGGCAAAGAAGGACAACTGTTCCGTATTCCTGACCTGGATTTCCCGGAAGGAACGCTGTTTACAATCCATGTCAATGGCGCCAAGGATCTATTTCCTGACACTGAAGAGGAAACCTTCGCCAGGCCTTTCGATTACGGACCGACATATGCTATTTCAGAGGAAATCCCGGATACAGCCTCCATCAGCCAGCGCCTCGAAGAAATGGTTACCCCTGCCGCTGCCAACGACACCATTGAAGCCGCCACTGTTTCTGCCGAGCGGAAATCCTCTTTCTATCGTCCGGAACGCAGAGTCTCCCCCTATTCCACTGTGTTCGAGTGGAGGCAGGTCAAGTTGCGGGAAGAATTGGAGAAGTACGACGACATGGACCTGTTGACCTATATCGTGGCAACCTGGCCGGGCATGATCTGCCTGGCTGATGATCCATCCAGGTCTACGACCCGGGCCTTGTTTACAGCCAGAAGCGGCTCCGTCAAACAACGCGCCGTCATCCGCGAAGGAAAAGTCGAGTATGACAGTTCTGCCAGTTATGGTCCCGTCCGGCTCTATATGGACGGGATACGCAAAGACGATTGGGAAGACGCCACATCTTTAAGCGTCCGGGACGTCCAGAACCTTTATGTCCTGCGAGGAGCCGAGGCCGCCTTGTACAAGGAGGCTGCTGTCGTGCTGCTGGAAATGCGTCGATTCGATGAGACAATGCTGACGAAACAAGACTCCGGGCCCAAGAACACCATCGGCCTCCTTCCCCTCGGCTGGCAGAAGCCGAAGACCTTTGGCCCGTCACCTGCCACCGCGCCCAGGCACCAGGGCACGTTCTACTGGAATCCCTGCATCCGCACGGACGCCTCCGGCCATGCCGACATCACCCTGCCCGAACTTCCCGACGGCTGCTGCCTCCGCCTCGTCGGCCAGACCCTCGACGGCCGTTGGTTCTCCGCTCAGATAAATATTTCTTTTCCGGCAAAATGAACGCAACGTTTGCGTCTCTAATGCATCTATATTTAAGAAACTTGTCTTTCGCTGATATTTATTATTTTTATGATATGAAAAGGACCTTTTTCTCCGGCATACTTGCCCTTACAGTTCTTCTGATTGCGGGATGTACAGAAGGATTCGGATTTGGAGGCAGCGTTTTTAAAGAATTGTCCGTAAATGGGCCAGACGGGAAGATGGAATTTACAACCGTCTATTACAGCGCCCCTCAAGACGCACCGGGATGCTCCGGCGTCCTCTGCCATACCAATGGCAAGGGCGTGTTCACGAACATCTGGCTCAGTTTCTACTTCTACGACAACACACCGCAAGGTGGTGAACTCAAATTGAAGAGACTGAACTTCGGAGCCGGGTTATCAAGCGACATCCGTGAATATACTACTACTTTTACGGGGAAAATGGTGCTGGGAGAAAAGACCGATTCACGTGTCATTATCTACATGGATGACGTCCATTTCAAGATCCAGCACGGTGAATACGTTTTCAACGGCAACCTGGTTGCCACGATAGAATAGCCCTGCACAGGATTATCGTTTCTGGAAAATTTGCTGTGGATTTCAAACGATTCGGAAAAGAAGGCGCGCCGACGCTGATGCTGATACCGGGGCTGGGGGTATCTTATGAGATCTTCCTGCCGCTGATTGACTTGCTGAAAGGCGATTTCGACATCATCGCCGTGCAGGTAGACGGGTTCACGCTGGGCAAATACACACGTTTTACTTCAATCGACGACCAGGCGGCGCAGGTCATCGCCAATGTAAAAGAACAACAGGACGGACATCTGGACTGCGCCTACGGCTTGTCGCTCGGCGGGAAGATCCTGTCCCGCGTGCTGGAGCGCAACGAAATCGCCGTGGACCACGCCATCCTGGACGCCGCTCCCCTGCTGCCACTGCCCAAGTCGCTCGTGGGTCCGCTCCGCTACTACCAGTGCGCCAATGTCTGGACCTGCTATCACTGGACGGGATTCTGGCGCCGGGTGTTCCATTCCCACTACTTCGACGTACTGCTGGACGAATGCAGGAAGGTCTATCCTTTCGGCGGCGGCCGCGCCGTACTCGACGGATACAAGTCCGTCTATACCAACAAGCTGGAATCCATCTCCGGTCCGGACATCCATTTCTGGTACGGCACGAAGGAAGCCTTCGTCGCCAAACCGCAGGCCGATCTACTGAAGGAACTCTGTCCCGCCGCTCACATCGAAATCTTCCCCAAGATGAACCACGGCCAACTCCTGGTCGACCATCCTGACAAAGTCGCGAAATGCATCCGTCATATAACTTTGTCCGCCGAATAAATAGCCTGGCCATAGAATGAGGATTTAGCAACTACGGCTCATTTTGTGGCCGTAATTCTGTCGAAAACAGCTATTTTCTGGCCACAAAATGATTCTGGCAACCCGGATAGGCATTCTGTGTCTATGCTTAGAACGAGACAATAATGTCGCTATTTGCCGTAAGAGCGAGGGTATATGTCTTGAAGACCTTAGCCACCCTCGGCTATTAGAGGGAGGGGGGGGGGGTCGCGCCTTGGCGCGACGGTCTGAAAGACATATAACCGCGCACTGGAGGCAATAAGCCTATGAATGCAGCAGATCGAAGAGCTGCTTCTGGAGGGGGGTCATCTGGATGAGGACCGATTTGGGGCGGCGGGTGTAGGGCGAGATGTAGTTGAGCCGGAAGAGGGTGCGGGCCGCTTCGCGGATCTGAGGAAGCGTGATGGAAGCACCCGATGAACGAAGCAAACGGTCGAGTGCGAACTGCACGGCATACGCCGCCAACGAGACGCACAGCAGCCCCTCGACACGGCCCTTCGGGCGACGCAACTGCGGCTTGAAGCTCAAATCTTTCTTTCCCTGCTTGAAGAAGGCAGCCAGCGCCCTGGCATCGACACCCCGCCGGACAATGACCACCGGCTCTGTCGCACCATGCTTCCGGGAGAAACGCTGGATAGCCTGGTTGTGCTTGGCCAGTGCGTCTTTTCGTTCAATCAAGCGGCCGGCCAGCGGCGTGCCGTCGGCGGACAACAGCAGACAGAACGGCAACTTGGGAATGGCCGTTGAAAGCACGTAGCATATAGCCGGAACGCCCGCAGCAGCAACACATGACGACAGATTGAAGCCATCGATGGCCCGATAAACGTCTGGTCGTTCCGGACAGGTCCCCAGATAGCGGCGCAGATAGTCGCAAACTTTCCAGGCGCTACCCGGCGCGTATAATCTGCAGAGAACGAGATGTCGGAACAGCGGGTCCATCCCCTTCCCCAGCCCCAGCAGGTCAAAGACTTCGCCGTAGTAAAGCTCCGGGCCGGCCAGTTCCAGGCGGCCTTCATCCATCGTGGCGGCGTATTCCCGCAGTTGCGCCTCGTCCATCTGGTCGAAGAGCGTCTCGGGATCGCCTTCCTGCTCGCGCACCCATTCGCGCGCCTTGTTTTCGAGCAGGTCGGCCTCGGCCTTCGTCCGGGCCGAGCCGAAAGATTTGACAATATCATAGCGGCCGCGGCTCTTGTCCACGACATAAATGCTGAACGATCCCGATTTGTTGTGCTGCCTGCGTACGAACATATTCCAAAGTTAGTACGCATCTTCGTAATTACCAAATATTTCTACAACCCGCGCTCCTTCTTGATGGTCTCATACGCCTCCTGGATTTTGCGGAATTTCTCCTCCGCCGCCTTCTGGACATCCTGCCCCAACGTTGCCACTTTGTCGGGATGATGCTTCATCGCCATTCGCCGATAGGCGGCCTTCACCTCCTCGTCCGTGGCGGAAGCCGAAATTTCCAGAACGGCATAGGCCGACTCCTTGTCCTTGTAGAACATCGCGATGACCGACACAGTATCGGATTTGGAGAGCCGGATGGCCCCGGCAATGGCCTCGAGCACACTCTTTTCCGATGCGCTGAAATCTCCGTCCGCCGTCGCTATTCCAGTCAGATAGTGGAACAACTGCAGGCGCTGCGAATAATTCATGTGGTCGGCAATCTGGCCACCTACTTCGTAGATGTTCACCGTCTGGCGATTCAAACCGTCCAGCATGCGCATAGCCTCGTCGACGACATCGGACCCGAAATTCCGGAGGATGAACGACCGCACATGATCGAGCTCCGCCTGCCGGACCTGTCCGTCGGCCTTGATGACCGCAGAAGAAAGCACGAGCAGGCTGACGATAAAGCTGTTGCGCTGTTCATCCGCCGTATAGCTGCGATTTCCGGTCTGTCGCTGCGACCCAGTCGCCTGGCGCTGGCCCGTAGCGTCATCTGACTCCAGCAGACGACGCGAAGCATCGAGTTGGACATCCAGAAACGTCCCGGCCAGAAAACCGAGCAGCGCCCCGATGGGTCCCCAGGTGACCCATCCCAGAAAACCGGCAATCCATTTGATTTTTCCCATCTTCCAAGTCTTTCAGGCTTCAAAGATACGCAGCTTTACGCGATTAAAAAAATCGTATCTTTGCATCTGCTATGGATACCAAGCTGAAACAGTATATAGAAACTGAAATCCTGCCGCGATACACCCATTTCGACAAGGCGCACCAGCTCGACCATATCACGACCGTGATCCGGCAGAGCGCCGAACTGGCCGACATGCTGGAAAAGCAGGGCGTGAACGTGGACCGCGACATGGTCTACGTGATTGCAGCCTACCACGACCTAGGCATCGTAAACGGGCGGGAGAACCACCATACGGATTCGGGCAAGATCCTGATGGCCGACCCGGTGCTGCCGCACTATTTTACCGAAGAACAGCGAGTTACGATGAAAGAGGCGGTGGAAGACCACCGCGCTTCGGCCAAGACCGCCCCGCGGTCGATCTATGGCCGCATCGTAGCCGAAGCCGACCGCCAGATCGACCCGCGCACCATCGTTGTGCGCACCGTCCAGTACGGGCTGGAGCACTACCCGGAACTCGACAAAGAAGGACACCTGGCCCGCGCCAAGGCCCACTTGGCCGAGAAATACGGCGAAGGCGGCTACCTGAAACTCTGGTTCCCCGGATCGGAGAATTCGCGCAGACTGGCGGAACTCCGCACGATGATGAAGGACGAGGAGGCGATGGATGCGTTGCTGGAAGATATTTGGGTACATGAAATGCCGGATCAAGTCCGGCATGAGGAAGATCCCTCGACTACGCTCGGGATGACAGAAAGATGAAATGATGACCATTCTCCTACAATTGTTCTGGGCGTTCTTCAAGATCGGAGCGTTTACCTTCGGGAGCGGCTATGCCATGATCCCGATGATCGAGAAGGAAGTCGTGGACAAGCGCAAATGGTTCGAAAAAGACGAGTTCTACGACCAGTTTGCCCTCGCATCCTCCGCCCCGGGCCCCTTCGCCCTCAACACCGCCGTATTCGTGGGCTATAAGATGGCCGGCTGGTGGGGCTCGTTCTTCGCCGTGCTGGGCGCCGTGATCCCCTCGTTCGTCATCATCCTGATCATCGCCATCTACCTGACCGAATTCAGCGAAAACCGCTACGTCGTGGCCGCGTTCAAGGGCATACGCCCCGCTGTCATCGCCCTCATCGCCGTGCCCTTCATCAACATGCTCAAGCGCCTGCCCTGGTACTTCATGCTCCTGGGCTGCGCCGTGGCGGCGGTCATCTGCTACCTCGGCGTCTCCCCCATCTGGTTCATCTTGGCGGGCGTCGTGATTGGCGTGGTGCTGACCTGGTATGAAAAACCGAAAGAAGGAGGTGCCCGATGATCTACCTGCAGCTCTTCCTTTCCTACCTGAAGATCGGATTCTTCGGCTTTGGCGGCGGCTACGCGATGCTGTCGCTCATCCAGAACGAGATGGTAACGCGCCACGGCTGGATGACCGCCACGGAACTGGCCGACATCGTGGCCGTGTCGCAGATGACGCCCGGTCCGATCGCCATCAACTGCGCCACCTATGTGGGCTATACCGTGACCGGCAACGTCTGGGGTTCAATGCTCACCACCCTAGCCGTCTGCCTGCCGCCCCTGACCCTGATGGTGCTCATCACGGTCTTCTACACCAAGCTTAAGAACAACCGCTTCATGCAGGGTGCCATGAAGTGGATGAAACCCATGATCTGCGGCATGATCGGCGCCGCCGCGCTGCTCTTCGTCAACGGCTCGACCTTCATCGACTGGAAGAGCTACGTGATCTTCCTCGTATGCTTCGTAGCCACCTGGTTCAAGGTCGATTCCATCCTGATGATCTGCCTGTCGGCCGTCGCCGGCATCCTGCTCTATATCTAAATTGATACTTTATATTATGGCTGATAACTATCTAGAAAATAAGTTCGAAGAACTTCGAAACAAAAAGACGGCGAAGAAGCCGACGGCATCGCTGAGTACGCTTTTGCGGAAGAACCGCAGCTACCGGGGATACGACCAGCAGAGCGTCGTGAGCGAAGCGCAGCTGCGCCGGATCGTGGAAGTCTGCACCCGCATTCCCTCGGGCCGCAACCAGCAGGTGCTCCGCTTCAAACTCCTGACGAAAGCCACGGGATCCGACAAGATGCAGGGCCTCTATAAACTCGGCGGCGCCCTGCCCGAACTCCACCTGCCCTTCCCCGGCACCGAGCCCGAAGCCTTCATCATCATCTGCAGCAACGTGACGCCCGACAAATGGGTCCACATGGACGTGGGTATCGCCGCGCAGAGCATGCTGCTCAAAGCCACCGAAATGGGCCTGGGCGGCATCTGTATCGGCGCCTTCAACCGCGAGGCCCTGATCGAAACCTTCCGCCTCCCCTGCGAGCCCGTGCTTCTGCTGGCCATCGGCAAACCTGCTGAAAAGATCGAACTCGTGCCCGTCCAGGCCGGCGATCCCCTGAAATACTACCGCAAAGACGGCATCCACTACGTGCCCAAGATCGTGGTGCACGACCTGATCCTGTAAGATGCACAAACTGCGCGCGTACGTCCTGCCTTTTGCCATCGTGATGGGACTCCTGTTCCACCACCAGCTGGTCTTTCTGCGTGGCGTGACCCCGTATCTGATCTTCACCATCCTGCTGCTCAACAACGTGGCGGTCGACATGAAGAAACTGAAGGTCACGGGACTCGACCTGTGGGTCATGCTCTTCCAGATCGTGGTCTCGCTGGGCAGCTACTACCTGGCCAAGGCGCTAGGCGCCAGTGAGCTAGTGGCACAAGGCATCCTGGGCGGCGTGCTCTGCCCGGTGGCAGCCTCGTCGGTGGTCATCGCCACCATTCTCGGCGCAAACCGCGAGACCGTGACCACCTACACCATCGTGGGCAACCTCATGGTGGCCATCGTGGCACCCATCTACTTCTCCTTCATCGGAACAATGCAGGATCTGCCCGTGCTCCAGTCGATGTGGCTGATCTTCCGGCGCATCGCCCCGACCATCGCCCTGCCTTTCTTCGTGGCTCTTTTCCTGCAGCGCTGCGCGCCGAAAGTCAACGACTTTCTCTGCCGCTACAAGGGACTCTCTTTCTACCTCTGGGCTGCGGCGCTGACCATCACCCTCGGTCAGACCATCGACTTCATGTTCCTCAACGGCGCGGAAGAAAAAGGCAGCATCCTGATCATGGGTGCTGCCTCCATCTTTTTCTGTATCGTGCAGTTTGCCTTCGGCAAATGGATCGGCGGAAAATACGGCGACCGCATCGCCGGCGGCCAGATCCTCGGCCAGAAAAACAGCGCCATGGGCATCTGGCTGGCAAACACCTACCTGCTGCCACTGGCCTCGGTCTTCCCCGCCCTCTACTCCATCTGGCAGAACCTGTTCAACAGCTGGCAGATGTGGCGAAAAGAGAGAGATGCCGGGGCAAGCCGGGAATGACGATTATTTAAGGAACGTCATCGCGGCGCGGAATTCCGGCATCGGGCAGTTCGTGTTGGCCTCGACCAACAGCGTTTTCAAGCCCGCGTACGGAAGGATTTCTTCTTCGATGGATTTCAGGGAACGGTCGGCCCCGAAATATGCCGGCGCAAAGCAGTCCCAGAAGCGCATCGCAACGGGCTTGTCCAAATGGAATGTTTCCTTCACGAACTCATCTTTACTGAGATAACAGCAGAGATAGACCATCCCCACGTCGAACAGGTTGTAACCGTAGCCGAAATCGCCCAGATCGATAAAATAGCGCTGGTCACCCACGAAAATGGCATTGCTGTACTGCAGGTCGCCGTGGTAGGCCGTGTCCGTATCGGGTGCATCATCAATGAAGCGCGCGATCTTGTCTTTCTCGGTTTTCGTGAAGAAGGGATTGCGTTCCAGATATTTGAAATTCCTTTCCTTGACGCTCTCGAACTGGGTCGTATCCACGTAAACCTTATGCAGGTCCAGACACATCCGGGCAAATTCTTCTGCATACTCCTGTACCCGTTCTGGGTGATCGCTCGTGGCGCGGGAATAGGATTTTTTGCCCACGACACGGTGAAAAAGGATGCCGTAACGACCGTCATCCGTCACCACATAGTCGCCCGGCTTCGGGGTCGGAATCCCCATCTCATAGACCTTGCGGGCCATCAGCAGTTCATAGAGCGGCTGCTCGATCTTGCCCGGCAGGTAGAGTTTGAGCATCAGGTTCGGATCGGTTTTGTGATCATAGCTCTCCCCGTTGGCACCGCCGCCGGTGAGTACATAATCGTCCATCGAAATCTGGACGGGTTTTTCATCGATTGTCTTCATGGTTTCAGGAAAGGCTAGAAAGGCATGCGCGGCCGCGTGTTGACCACCGGATAGACCGGAATGCGGCCCGGATCGTTCGCTGCGCAGGCAGCCAGCCAGGCCACGATGGTGGCGTCGATCCGCAGATCGCTGAGCGACAGGCGCTCGTAGGTGTCCATGATGGTGTGGTAGGTACGGCCATACTCCAGCTCGTCCTGGATGAACTGATAAGCAGGCAGACCGTAACGGGTGAAGGACTGGTGGTCCGTACCGCCGGTGTTGCGGGGCGACAGGTAGTTGAAGCCCAGCGGCTCGACGGCCTTCATCCAGGCCTCGAAGAAAGGAACGGCAGCGTCGTTTCGTTCCAGGTAGATGCCGCGGAAACGGCCGGAGCCGTTGTCCATGTTCAGGTAGAGGGCGAACTTGTCGAAGCCGGGCAGCTTCTTTTCGTCCTTGTAGAGATACTGCTCAAGGTAGCCGCGCGAGCCGTAGAGGCCTTGCTCCTCGCCACCCCAGAGGGCCAGGCGGATGGTGCGCCGGGGCTTGAAGCCCAGGTCTCTGAGAATGCGCATGGCCTCCATCATCACGATACAGCCGGAAGCGTTGTCCGCTGCGCCCGAGCCGCCGTGCCAGGAGTCGAAGTGACCGCCCAGCAGGACGATTTCGTCCTTGAGTTTCGGATCGGTGCCGGGAATCTCCGCATAGATGTTGCGGACCTCGCAGTCGTTCGTAAATTCGTTGATGAGCTCGAGCTCCATCTCGACCTTGTGGCCTTTCTGGAGCAGACGGACCATGCGGCCGTGGTCTTCAAGCGGCATGTTGATCTCGGGAACGGGCTGCGGATCACCCACCTTGTAGTTGACACCCGAGCCGGACGGCACGTTGAAGGAACCGCTGCCATTGACGACGCAGAGCGGTTTCTCCGTGGCATAGAACTGGGCCAACTGCTGGCGGAACTCCATCATGGCGCGAAAGTCGAAATTCGGACGTCCACCCAGGAAGCGCATGCGGGCAGTGCCACGGTTGTCCTTCGTCAGTTCTTCGAGTTCTTCTTCGGTGAAACGCGAAGCCAGGGGCTCGAACTTGATGTCATAGTTCTGATTGGAGGGCAGCAGCAGAATCTTTCCGGCCACCTTGCCGCGGTACTTCTCCAGGTCTTCCTTGGTCTGGGCGTTGAAGAGCATGCATTCGCCCTTGACCAGGCCGTCAGTGCTGCCCGACCAAGCCCGCGGGTTGACCGAAAACGCGCAATAGTACGGCGTCGTCATGGCCGCATAGGTCTTGACCACGTCCCAGCCGCCACGCTCGAAGGTCATGGCGAAAGCCGAACGGGGGTTCGAGAGGCCCATCTCCGTGAGTTTCTCGACAACCAGCTTGTCGGCACGGCGTTTCTGCTGGGAAGCGGTCAGGCGCGAACCGAGGTAGTCGGTCATGAACTGGGAGAGTTCCTCGATCTTGGAGTTGTTCAGGCCTTCGGCCTTGATCTTCATGGCCCAGTCGGCAGACTCCGCTACCTGCGCCTGGGCGTTGTTGCCGCACAGACACAGCGCGAGCAACGATACGATGACAAACAGTTTTTTCATGGTGAACATAAAATATTAAAAATACTTGGTTATGTCAGCAGCACTGAAACTATCCATTTCGTTGATCATCCGGACGGCGGAGTCCAGAATCGGGTAGGCGCAGATGGCACCGGTCCCCTCGCCCAGGCGCAGGCCCAGGTGCAGCAGGGGCTTGGCGCCCATCGCATCGAGCAGTTTGCGGTGGCCGGATTCGTCGCCGCAATGGCCGAATACGGCATAGTCCAGCACTTCCGGGTAGAGCTGGGACGCCGCCAGCATGCAGCTGGTCATGATGAAGCCATCCACCAGGATGACCATCTTCAGCTCGGCGGCCTGGAGCATAGCACCAACGGCCATCACCATCTCGAATCCGCCGAACCAGCGGATAATATCTCGTGGCGATCCGTCTCCGCGATAGTTTTCCTTTGCACGGGAGAGCACGTCGTACTTGTGCAGGATACCCTTGATGTCGAGACCGCTGCCCGCCCCCACGCATTCCGCAAGCGGAATTCCGGTAAAGCAGTGCATCCACAGCGAGGAAGCCGATGTATTCCCGATTCCCATCTCGCCGAAACTCAGCACATTGCTTCCCTCTTCGGCACACTGCCGGACCACTTGTGCGCCCCCTGCCAGGCACTGTTCCATCTCCGCCTCACTCATGGCCGGTCCCCGCAGGAAATTGCTGGTGCCGCGCCGCACCTTCAGGTCGATGATTCCGCGGTCTTTCGGCAGGTCATGGTCCACCCCCGCATCAACCACCTTGAGCGTAAAGCCGTGCTGGCGGCAGAGGAAATTGACCCCGCCCGTCCCCTGCGGATGCGTGAAGTGGCACACCTGCTGCCAGGTCACTTCCTTGGGGGCCACGCTGACCCCTTCTGCCACGATGCCATGGTCCGCCGCGAACACGATGTTCTGCGGATGGCGCAGCTGCGGCGAGAGGGTCTGCTGGATCAGTCCGACCTGGAGGGCGAGATCTTCCAGCATCCCGAGCGAGCCTTTGGGCTTGGTCAGGTCGTCGATCTTCGCCTGCAGGGCCGTGCGAATTTTCTGGTCGGAACGTATGATGGTGAATTCCATATCAGCCTTTGATTTTGACGGGGATGCCGCTGACCATCAGGACCACTTCATTGGCCCGGGCGGCGGCGTGCTGGTTCATCCAGCCTTGCAGGTCGGTGAAGCGGCGCTGCACCGCGTTGTCGGAAGTGCCGCCCATGCCGATCTCGTTGGTCACGAAGATGAAAGTCGCATCCTGGTCGGTGAAGCGGTCGAATTCGGCTTTGAGGGCCGCGAGTGCCCGGTCCACGTCGCTGTCCAGGTCAAAAAAGAAATTGGTGCACCAGAGCGTGAGGCAGTCCACCACCACGACGCGTCCTTTCAGATCATGCCGGCTCAGGTATTTCTCTTCCTCGATGTTGGTCCACTGGGGGCCCCTGCGTTCCTGGTGCCGCCGCACACGCTCCCGAAACTCGTCGTCCCAGATCCGGGCCGTGGCCAGGTAGACCGGCACTGCGGACAGTTGCAGCGCCAGGGCCTCCGCATACGTGCTTTTGCCGCTGCGGGCGCCGCCGGTGACCAATATGATGTGACTCATCGATTGCAAAGATAGCGAATATTCACTACATTTGCACTTGCAATGCTGATGCTGTTGGCCACCCTGATGTTTTTTACGCGGCTGCCTTTCTGGCGGCTGACGGACGTCCCTGCCGACCGCTTCAAGCGGGTGGTGCCGCGCTGGCCCTGGGTCGGCTGGCTCACCGGCGGCCTGATGGCACTGACCCTCTTCCTCAGCAGCCGCGTTTTTCCCCTGACCATCGCCTGGATCCTGGCCCTGCTCATCCGCATCATCCTGACGGGATGCCTGCACGAAGACGGGCTGGCCGATTTCTTCGACGGCTTCGGCGGCGGTCGGACCCGCGAGCGCACGCTCGAGATCATGAAAGATTCGCACATCGGCACCTTCGGCGTGGTCGGACTCATCGTCTATTACGCCGCGTTGCTGCAGCTGCCCACTGTCCTGCCGCGTGAAACGCTCATCGCGGTGGTCCTGTGCGGCGACTGCTGGGCCAAGTGCTGTGCCGCCCAGCTCATCAATTTCCTGTCCTATGCCCGCACCGAGGAGACCGCCAAGAACAAGACGGTCTACGAGCGCATGTCGCTGGGCGAGCTGCTGCTCTGCTTCTTCGGAGGGCTGGCGCCGGCCTTTATCTGCACTTTCATCCTGGGCTGGTTCCCGCATCGTTTCTTATGGTTGCTGCTGGTACCCGTGGCGGTGATGTGGCTGCTCCGGACACTGATGAAGCAGCGTATTCAGGGCTATACCGGCGACTGCTGCGGCGCCACCTTCCTGCTCTGCGAGCTGTCGCTCTACCTCGCCGTGATGGCTGCCTATCCCCACTGGTGCTGACCATGGAAGTTATCCTGATCCGCCATACCGCCGTCGACGTACCCGTCGGGACTTGCTACGGGCAGACCGATGTCCCGTTGAAAACGACTTTCGAAGAAGAAGCCGCTGTGACCAAGGCGGCACTGGAGGCCTGCGGTCCCATTGACCATGCCTACACCAGTCCACTCTCCCGCTGCACGCGGCTGGCCGCCTTCTGCGGCTATCCCGATGCGGAGCGCGACCCGCGCATCATGGAGATCAATTTCGGGGAATGGGAAATGATGCTCTTCGACGACATCTCCGACCCGCATCTGCAGGAATGGTACGCCGACCACATTCACACCCCCGTTACCGGCGGCGAGTCGTTCATGCAGCAGTTCGAACGCGTGAGCCGTTTCCTCGACGAGCTCAGGATCCGGCCCTGGCAGCGCGTTGCAGTCTTCGCCCATGGCGGCGTCCTGGTGGCCGCCCAGGTCTATGCCGGCCTGGTCACCCCCGAGGCGGCCTTCGCCGCCCTGCCGCCCTTTGGCGGCCTCATCAAGCTGACTTTTTAAGATTAAAACACGTTTCCATCCTCGTCCAGCAAAAGGATGGTGAGCGTAGCGGCGGGATAAACTGTAGCGCAGGTGGCGTAGCAGCGGTCGAGGATGGCGGAGAAGAAGCGCCGGGCGTCCGCTTCGGGCAGCCCTTTCCAAAGCTCTCGGGCCAGCGTCAGGCGGTCGATGGCCTCGGCGGCAGCCGGCGAACAATCGGCTTCGCGGGCCACCTCCTTCAGGAAATCTTTGTTCATGACCACGCTTTTGCTGTGCGTGTCGAGGTGCCCTTCCGCCAGCTTGACGGCCTTGCCCAGCATGATACCCATCGTCACCTGCGGAACCTCCAGTTCTGCCGCAATCTTCAGCGTTTCACCGATAAAGTTGCCATAATGGACGAAAGCCTGAGGCGGCAGTTCCGGGAAACGGGCCTTCAAGAAAGCTTCGCTCTTGGCGCCGGAGTTGATGACCAGCATCGGCGAACCGACCGCCACGGCAACTTCGACTTCACGCCGGATGGCTTCGACGAACGCTTCGTTGGAAAAAGGACGCACGATGCCGGAAGTGCCGATGATGGAAATACCGTCGACAATGCCCAGTTTCGGATTAAACGTGCGTTGAGCCAGTTTGCGACCATCAGGCACCGAGATCGTAACGTCGAGGCCGCCGACGTAGAGCGCCGACAGGTTCTGTTCGATCATCTGGCGCGGCACGTGGTTAATGGCAGGGCCGCCGACCGGGATGCCGAGGCCGGGCAGGGTCACGCGGCCGACGCCTTCGCCCTGCAGGAAATGGATGCCCGGCTGTTCGCTGAAGGCGACGGTGGCAACGATGGCATGGCCATGGGTCACGTCCGGATCATCTCCCGCGTCTTTGATTACGGTGGCAGAGGCTTGCAGCGGCTTAACATCAGTTATCGGCAATGAAAGGATTTCGCCATCGGGAAACAAGATTTCGACCGTATCCCCTACTTTTTCTCCCAATAAAGCCAAGAGAGCAGCCTTGGCGGCGGCAGTGGCGCAGGCGCCCGTCGTGAAGCCGCTGCGCAGCGGAAAGAAGCCCGGAACGAGCCGCTCGATGGCCTTGCGCAAGCCGTGCTCGCCCGTAACGATCTCAAAACCGGCCGGCAAGGTCGGACGGCGGACGGCGTAGACCGGGATGCCGGCGGCCTGCGCCGCCGCCACCTTCTGCGGAAAGCCGCCCGATTCCCCGCTCTCCTTCGTCAGGAGGGCATGCGGCTGCAGACGAGCGATCAGCACCGCTTCGTCTTCTTCTTCGTAATAGACCAACCGTTCGGCCGGGAAACCCTGCTGCGCCGCCTTTTCCAGCGACTCATCGCGCCGCAGGATGCGGAACCAGGTCTCGTGCCTTTCCCAGTAGGGCCGCAGCTTGCCAATGGTCTGTACGCCCGTCAGGGCCAGCAGGCGGGTGATGCCGTCGGCTTCCAGTCTGGAGATTGTTTCCTCGTAGCTTTCACACCAGATAACCCCTTCTTGTCCATCCGCATAGCTCCGCTCGACGCGGACGACGGGCAGGTCGAGCGACTCGGCGACGGAAGCGACGGTCTGGTGGAGCTCGGTGGCGAAGGGATGCGCCGCATCGACCAGTAGCCGGATGCCATGGTCCGTGCAGAACGCCGCCATCGCCGCTTCGTCGAGCGCGCCGGTGATGTGCGTACCGTGCTTACATTCGATCTGCTGCAGCTCGCCGCGCGTGGAATACCAATACGGCGAACCCGCCGCATCGGCCACCCGGACAGCGAGCCTTCCTTCCGTCGTTCCGCCGAGAATCAGGATCATGGCCGGAACAGGTGTTTGAATTCGTGGGCATAGAGCCGCGAGAGACCCTCACGGTTGCCAATGGCCTCGCCCACCACAAGCAGCGTAGTGAGCGTCAAATTGTTGTCCCGCACGATCTTAGCCAAGTCCTTCAGCTCACCACGATAGATGCGCTCTTCCTTCCAGGTCAGCTTGTAGCAGGCGGCCACGGGCGTTTCCGGCGGATAGGCCTGCAGGAGTTCGGCCTGCACTTCTTCCACGATGGCGGCACTCAAATAGATGCACATCGTGCTCTGCGACTGCGCCAGCTTGTGGAGTTGCTCGCGCTCGGGCATGGGTGTGCGTCCTTCGCCCCGCGTCAGGATGATGGTCTGCACCTTCTCGGGGATGGTGAACTGGGAGCGGAGCGCCGCGGCGGCGGCCTGGAAAGCCGAAATGCCGGGCGTGATGTGGTAGTGCATGCCGTAGCGGTCGAAGAAAGCCATCTGTTCCTGAATGGCGCCGTAGATGCACGGGTCGCCGGTATGGAGCCGGACCACCAGCAAGCCCTTGTCATAGAATTCCTTCATGAGGGCGAACTGTTCCTCCAGGTCCATGGAGGCGGAGCTGCGCACGGTGCAGCCGGGCTTGGCGTAATGCGTCAGTTCGACGGGTACAAGGCTGCCGGCATAGAGAATCAAGTCGGCCTGCTCGAGGAAGCGCTTGCCGCGGACGGACACAAGTTCCGGGTCGCCGGGACCTGCCCCCACGATTTCGATATGGCCGGCGCGCAGCGAAGCGGCTTCCTGCGCCAGCGCGAAGGTAAAGTCGTTGCCTTCCGTGACTTTGCCTTTCTGCTTTTCGATCCAGAGCGGCCCACCATGAGCTCCTGCGAGCGCAGCTGCTTCGGCCACGCCGGCGCTGCCGGTGGCGGCCAGGGCCTTTTCGGAGGGATTCGGCACGTCGATGGCGGCAAGGGTCTCGGCGGGATAGATGGCAGGCTGTGCCTGCGGGAACTGCGCCAGGAGGGCCTGGAGCAGGGTTTCGTCTTTCTTCAGTTCGATGGTACCGACCGTAGCGACGGATTTCGGGGAAAAGCCTGCTTCCCGGAGTTGGGCCGCAATGGCATCGGGAATGCCGGCGGGGTCGCATTGCCGGCGGCAGCCGAAGCCGAGGTGCAGTACGGGCGGACGGAAGGCCAGCACGGGCAGGTTTTCGGGCAGGTCGGGCAGCGCGCAAGGCGTGACGGCGATCACGAGGTCGAAGTCTTTGGGATCCAGGTCTTCGCGGCGAAAGAAGATCTGCACATGATCGGGTTTGGTTCGCTCGAGATACGCGGTACCGGCGTCACGCACTTCGAGCAGGAGCGCCGTGGGCTGCTTCTGGACGAAGGCGAAGATGGCCTGGTTCATGCGGGCCGGTGTTGTGTCGGCGGTCCATCCGAACTGGCGGTCGAGAGTATCGAGGGCCCAAAGGCCTTCGTTGTCGCTCTGCGTCGTCACGATGGCCTGGGCGCCGAGGGTTTCGGCAATCTGGCGGGCGAGGTTGTTGGCGCCGCCGACGTGGCCGGAGGCGACGGGAATTACATATTGGCCGGTGCTGTCGATGCAGATGACGGCGGGGTCGTTGTATTTATTCTTGAGGGCAGGGGCGATACTGCGGACACAGATGCCGAGGGCGCCGATAAAGATGACGGCATCGAGCTCGGTCCAGTGTTCCTTCAAAAAAGGTGCGTAGGGTCCAATGTCTTTTTTGGTGAATATTTGTACATCGCTTCGCTCCGCGGGCCCGTCCTGGGGCGATTTCAGAACCCTCGGTTGCTGCGAGCACTCGCAACGAGGAACGCTGAAATCTCCACCAGGCCAACACACGGCCCGCTCCGCTACGCTGTGCGCTACGCGCTGAGCGAGAGGCATTGCGGACTCAGAAACGACTATGATCGCTATACGGCTCATATTCAGATTATTCGGCTTTATAGATAGTAATGGGATTGAAGGTATCGATGGCGACATGCATCGTGCCAGTGATACGGCGGCCGAGGGCGGCGATGCCTTCCTGGAAGAGTGTCTGGCTCTGGTCGCTGACGGCGTTGAAGACGATGACACCGCCGGGCAGGAGGACATGGTCAATGCGTTGGAGCATTTCTTTCAGGCGACCGCCGTGGCCGCCGATGAAGACGGCGTCGGGGGCGGGCAAGGTCGTGAGGTCGGCTTCGAGAAAGTCGCCGATATGAACGTCGATGCCGGGGGCGCCGAATTTGCGTGCGTTCTGTTCCATCAGGTCGCGGCCGGCTTCACGGATTTCGAAGGAGGTCACTTTCACGTGGGGGAACTGCAGGCGGGCTTCGATGGAGACGGAGCCGGTGCAGAAGCCGATGTCCCAGAAAGAGGTCCGGCAGGCCAGGTCCAACTGGCTGAGGGTCAGCAGCCGGATGGGCATCTTGGTAATCATGTTGACGCGGCCGTCGAGCAGCGCGAAGTCGCTTTCAGGCAGGCCGAAGGGATGGGTCCGCAGGGCGGTGCGTTCCAGAATCAGGCAGTTCAGGAAGGCAAACTCCATTTCGGTAGCCTCGGCCAGGGTCAGGGTACGGACGCGCTCGGTCTCGCGGTTGCCCAGGCATTCCCCCACCGTCATCCGGTAATTGTCGTAGCCGTAGTCCAGCATGCGGCGGGCGATCATTGCCGGGGTTTTCTGGCGGTCGGTCAGGGCACCGATCAGGCGTTCGCCCGTGATCAGCGCCTGGTCGAAGGCGTCCCAGGGACGACCCGTCAGCGAAACGGTGCGCAGGTCGGCATAGGGCAACTGCATACGGTGCGCGAGCAGCTGCAGGGAGTTGAAGGAAGGATAGACGATGATTTCCGCGTCGGGCAGCTCGCGTTTCAGGGTATTGGCGAAGCCGAAGAAGAGCGGGTCTCCCGAAGCGAAAACCACCACCTCCGTATGCGGTTCATATTGCGCGAATACCGCTGTGAGCGGCACGGTGATATCGATCCAAAGGGCGCTTTCCGGCAGCAACGGCGCCACGATTTCGTGGTGGCGTTTGCCGCCCGAGAAGACGCGGCCCGCAGCGATGGCGCTACGCACTTCCGGCGGGAACCAGACGTCCCGGTCGTCGGTCATGCCGATGACGATGAAACGCTGTCTAGACATCGCGGCCGGGTTTGAGTTGCTCTGCATCGTTGAAGCAGAGGATGGAATTGACCAGGGTGGCGGCGAGATTGCTGCCGCCTTTCCGACCCTCAACAATTAGTTTAGGTATTTCTCGGAAAGGCTTGACCATGTGCTTACTCTCTTTCACATGAACGAAGCCGACCGGAGCGGCAACGATGCCCGCCGGCCGGGCTTTCCCTTGCCGGATGAGCGCGCAGAGTTCCATCAGCGCGGTGGGGGCGTTGCCGAACACGAAGAGTGCGTCGGGGTGCTCTTCCACGGCCAGACGGATGCCGGCCTGGGTGCGGGTAATCCCCTTCTCCGCCGCCAGCTCCGCCGTGCGCGGATCCGAAAGATAGCACTGGACCGTCACGCCCAGGCGCTGCAACGCGCCCTTGCGAATGCCCGCCGCGGCCATGGTCACGTCGGTCACGATGGTCTTGATCCGGCCTTCCGCAAAACCGGCGCACAACTTCTCAACAGCGCCCTCGTCGACCTGCAGGATGTTCTCCATGTCAAAGTCAGCGGTGGTGTGGATGGCGTGCAGGAGCGGCCATTTGCGGCCCAGCGGGATGTCGGGGTGCCGCAGTTCTTTTTCGATGGTGCGGAAGCTCTCGATCATGATCTCCTGCCCGATGCCCTTTGCCCCTTCGTCGCGGTCTTCGCGGTAATAGCCGCGCGGCGTGATAAACTTCCCTTCAAAGCTGTAGGACTGCGAGTTACCGATGAGCACCACAGTAAACATATCCACATCCTCCGGGTTAAAATCGCACAATGTGGTGAGAGTTACCTGCTCGTCGTCCCGGCCCGCCTGTCGGACGAAGCCCAGCGGCGTGGATGGGTCGCGGTGCTGCAGAAAGATCTCTTGCAGGCGGTAGAGCTGCCAGTAGCGTCCGTTGCTCTTGGGGTTGTAGACCGCCGTAATGAAATCGGCCACGGCGGCGGCGCGGATGCGACGCTCGATGGTCTCCCAGGGCGTCATCAGGTCGGAGAGCGAGATGATGCAGAGATCGTGGCCGATGGGCGCCCCCAGCAGCGAAGCGGCCTTCTGGAAGGCACTGATGCCGGGCAGGACTTCGATCTCGACGTCGCTCCCCCGCTCACGCTTCATCTCCCAGATCAGCGGCGCCATGCCGTAGATGCCGGCGTCACCGGAACTGACCACGCAGACGGTCTTTCCCTGCTCCGCCCGCACGAAGGCCTCCTCGGCGCGCTCGCGCTCCTTTTTCATGCCCGTATCCACACACTCGGCGCCCGGCGAGACATAGGGTTCGACAAACTGGAAGTAGTATTTATACCCGATGATGACATCGGACTGCCGGACGGCCTCAAGCACCGCGGGCGTCACGTCACCCGCGCTTCCCGGCCCGATTCCGGCCACAAAAATCTTCGCTTGTTTCATATCCTACAAAGTTACATTTTTATTCGTAAATTTGGTGTCCGAAAACCAACTGAAATCAACGCTATGAAAAGGTTTTTCCTGCTTTTTGTTCTCCTTTTGACGCTCCCCTTCACCGGGCAGGCACAACAGCGCTTGTCCGATAAGGAACTGGAGAATATCGTCTGGGTCATGGGGCAGATGTACCCCGACGGCTTCACCCTGAGCCTCGACTCGCTCCGGCAGCCTGCCCGGGGCATCGCCGTCGCCTATGCCGCCACCCAGAACAGTTTTGACCGGAAGAGCCTGAAGCGCGTTGTCAAGCACGCCCGGGCCCATGACAATGTCATCGGCGGCTGGCTCGATTACGCGAGTGGACACTACTATTTCGACAGCAGCCGCATCTTCCCCGAAGACAGCCTTCAGGCCGCCCTGGCCTTTGCCCGTGAAAACGATCAGCTGGCGGTCTTCGACCTGGGCAACGGCATCGTCATTCCCACGGATACCACCCTTCTCAGCCATGCCGGCCAGACGGCACTGCTGATGGTCCATTTCGGCACGACCTACGACGAAACCCGGGAGAAGACCATCGAGGCCATCAACCGCAAGGCAGCGGAAGCCTTTCCCGAGATGACCCTGCGGGAAGCCTATACCTCGCGCATCGTCATCCGCAGGCTGAAGGGCCGCGGTATCGAGAAACAAACCCCGCTGGAGGCCCTGGAGCAACTCCGGTCCGAGGGCTACGCGCATGTCATCGTGCAGAGTACCACCCTGCTGGAAGGCGCCGAGATGGAATCGCTGCGCCGCGACGTGGCCAGCATAGCGGAGCGCTTCGAAGATATCCGCGTCGGGGCTCCCCTGCTCTATGATGTAGCGGATTGCCAGAAAGTCGTGGAGATCCTGGCAGCGCGGCATGCGGACGCCGCCGGACAGCCGGGCGACCACGTCGTGCTGGTGGGCCACGGCACCTACACCCCCGCTACCGCCACCTACAGCCAACTCGACTACATGTTCACCACGCAGGGCCATCCGCATATCCATGTGGCGACCATTGAGGGCTACCCGACCTTTGATACGATGCTAGCCCGCCTGCAGGCCGATAAAGCCCGGAAGGTAACCCTCGTCCCGCTGCTCTTTGTGGCCGGTGATCACGCTTCGAACGACATCGCTGTCGACTGGAAAGAAGCACTCGAAGCCCGGGGACTGCAGGTGGACGCCCACCTCGAAGGCATCGGCGAGATCCCAGCGATCCAGGACATCTACATCGAGCATATCCGCTACAGCCTGCGCCACGTGCCCGTGGACATCATGAAGAAGAAGGCGGCGTATGCGGCTGGCGAAAGCAATGATTAATCAAACGATTTTAATGGCTTAACGCCTTTCTGTTCGGCGGCAGACGCGCAGGATAAACCAGGCGGAGAGCGCCGAGCCGACAATCACCGTGATCAGGGACGCCTCGGCACCGAAGATGCCGCCGGTCAGGATGTCGGGACCCGACAGGGTCCCGTGCAGAATCGATGCACCGGCATCCGATCCGGATACTGCAATGCCGAACACATTTCCCTGGGTAAAGTTCCAGGCCCAGTGGATGCCGATGGGGAGCCACAGGTTCCCGGCAAATTTATAAGCCGCACCCAGCAGCAGACCAGCCTCGATGGCGATGGCCAGCGAAGACCACCAGGTGCCTCCGGGCTGGGCGATGTGCAGGAAACCGAAAATAAGCGAGGATATGATCAGCGCCACGGCGAAACCCCATTTCTCATCGATCCAGCGGAAGAGGATGCCGCGCATGATGATCTCTTCCGCAACCGCAACGACCAGAAACATAAAGAAGGCGGAGACGATCTGCATCGCATCGCCGGGTACGACAGGGGTATCCAGGATGTACAGCTTGAAAATCATCAGTAGACCAACGACGACGATGAAAAAGACGAAGCCGATGACGAGTCCTTTCGCGGTATCACTCACCAGCTTCGGCATGGGAATATCCCGGGCCGGATGCTTCTCAAACCAATTGACGAACAAAGCATAGAGCGCAAGCATGGCTGCGGCCATGGCCGCATTGACGATCCAGCTCAGCCATCCGGCAGGGACAGCATCTCCCAAAGCTTGGGCAAGACCATACATCAAAAAGCCCAGCACCAGGCTGGCCAGCAACAGCAGCGCCCATTTCCACACAGGCATCGATTGGATAGACATATCGTTGATTTTTTGGCAAAGATACGTAAAAAACCCCGCGACTGGCAGCATCGCGGGGCGGGATACACACTATATGAAAAATGAAACTACTCCGGATTTTTGGAGTGGTAGTAGTCGAGCGGTTCACCGTTGATAGCATCGCGGGTGTGGTCCATCCAGACCTGGCGAATCGTGGGAAGTTCCAGCAGGCCCTTCTCGATCATCGTTGCGTTGTTGCAGGTGAAGCCGGAACCGTTGGCGCCGAAGAAGATCTTCCAGCTGCAGTCTTCCACCTCGCCCTCGTCGTTGGCTTCGGCCATGAGGTCGGCGAAGGTGTAGCTCTTGCCTTCGAATTTCTCGGGCAGGTCGTCGCCAGCCATGTCGTTGTGACCGTGGTCACCGTCGATGGACATCAGCGGGTGCAGATACAATTTCTTGTTGCCCGTGTTGAGCCCTGCTTCGGCCATGCGCGCATACACATGCGGCTTGAAGTTTTCCATCATGTCGACGGTACCCACGAAATAGTGCGGGTTGATGGCCTGTAGTGCCTCTTCCAACTGGACGTAGCGGATATTGGCCTTGTAGGTATCGTACTCATCCGGATTACCGTGGCCCATGAAGGCAACTAGGTCGTTGGACGCCTGGCTCTTGTAGAGATTGTCGAGGGCGCGGGCGACGTTCGGAACGTCTTTGTCGGGATCCTGCAGGAGGGGAACACCGAGTTTCAGGCTGACCCTCGACAGATAGTCGTCATCGAGGTCGCCGTTCGCGTTGTTGGCGAAGTCCTTGATGTAGTTGATCACGCGGCCGTACTCCTCGCCCGGGATCACCTGCAGCGACTGGGTGACGATCTCACTGTACATGACCCCCTTCTGGGCAAAGGCGGTGTACCAGAACGGCGGTGCATAGTAATTGCGCACCTCGGCGCCGTCGGCGGCGTTCTCGCCGGCAGCCGCACGGTTGATGCAGATGGCGGAAGAGAAGGAAAGGAACACGTCATAGCCCGGAAAAGCTTGTTTATAAGCATTTACTGTGGCGTCGAACGTGTCGAAAGCCTGCTGCCAGGTCGAGCCGAAGGCGACCAGCAGGATGACCTTGTTGTTTTTCTTTTGAGACTTGACCGTCTCATTCACTGCACGCTGGTAAGCGTTGTAGTTGTACTGCTCGTTGTTGATCGGGTCGCAGGAGGCGAATCCGAATACGAGCCCCACCAGCAGGGCGAGCGTCAAAAGTTTAGTTTTCTTCATATTGTTTTGAATTGTAGTTGTTATTGATGGTTGAATCAAATTTGTCAGATACTTTCTTGCCGTGATTGAAACGGATGGTCAGGCCCAGGAACACCGTTGTTCCGGGCGTGGTCGTGCCCAGGTGCAGGCCGTGGGGCGTGCGGTCCACATAGTTGAAAATGTTGTCCACGCCGGCCTCGATACGCCAGATCCATTGTTTGGAATGACCCAGGTCGTGACCGGTCGTGATGCGCCAGATCTGGTATCCCTTGCCATTGCCGTCGTCCTGATAGAAGCGGGTCGAAGACATGCGGCCGTAGAGCCCCGCGCTCAGCCGGTAATCCGGCGAGAAGCGATGGTTCCACGTGACGAAAAGATTGCCCTTGTGGTGCGCGGTGCCGTCGATCGTGACCTGCCGCATCCGGTCGTGCTCGGCATCGTACTGGTTCGCTTCCGTATCGAGCCAGCTGTATCCCAGGCCAAAGGACCATTCACGCAGGTTGTAGCGGATGTTCAGGTCCACGCCAAAAGTCCTGGCATCGTCCACGTTCTGGTACTGCCGGGTCTTGACCGGGTCGTAGGTAATGATATACTCTGCGGGGGCCTCGTAATTGGGGATGGTCACCAGCGTGATCATGTCCTTGACGTGGTTGTAATAGCCCGTCACATTGACGGTCAGCCCGTTCAGGATGTATTCCCCACCCAGCGAATAGTAATTGCTGGTCTGCGGACGCAATCCCAGGTTTCCCAGATAGAGGTAGGTGCCGCTCATCTGCTTGACGTAGCGGTAGTGGAGTTCCTTGGGTGTCGGCGTCTTGAAGCCCTGGCTCCAGGTGGCCCGGACGTGCCAGGGTAGGCCGAGCGACAGCATGGCGGACACCTTCGGCGACACATTCACGCCAAACTGCCCGTTCCAGGTCAGGCGGGCGCCAGCTGCCAGCTGGATCCGGTTCCGCCCGAAATCGTGCTGCCATTCATCCTGTGCATAGAGGGCTGCCGTCCAGTCGCTGGCTCTCCCCCCTTCCACCCGCGTGGGGGCGTACAGCCAGTCGTAGCGATACTCGATACCGGTATTGAGCCGGTTTTCGGCGGGCAGCGAGAAAACGCCTTTCAGGTTGGCCATGGCTCGCTGCTGGTCGCTCTGCATCTCGGTCTGGTCGGGCAGATACGGGTAATAGGGATAATAGATGGTCCCCTTGCTTTTCTCGTAGTCCTCCACCAACGTCGTGGCCGTGAAGTAATACATGTAGGCGTGTCGGTTCCAGTCGAGGTCAAAGGTCACGATGTCGGTGGCGTTGGGACGCCATTTGGCGCCGGCCGATGCCGATGCATTGCGGTATTGCAGATCGTAGGTATGGACGTCGAACTGGGCGTATTTCCCGTTGGGACGGTAAATGCGTTTCCAATAATAGGTGCCGCCGGCATAGAATTCCAGCTTGTCGGAGGCCGTGAAGGTGATCTGTTCGCCGACCTGGGCGTTGGTGTGCCGGTTCACGGTCTTGTTCTTGGAATCGGTGACGGGCGGTTGGGTGCCCGTGGTATGCTCCACGGAGGTATTTTGCCAGCCGTCGGAGTGCTGCAGCTGGAAGTTGGTCAGCGAGCTGAAACGGCCGTATTTCAAGCCGATGGCGTTGTGCTGGCGCAGGTCTTTGTACGACCCGCCGCGCGTGCCGTTCTCCAGCAGCAGACCTTCGTTCCGTTGCTTGCGCGTAATGATGTTGATGACGCCCGCGATGGCGTCGCTGCCGTACAGGGCGGAGGAAGCGCCCTTGACGATTTCGATTTTTTCGATGTTCTGCGGGTCGATCAGCGAAAGGTCGTTTTCGCCGCCCACGTCACCCTGTATGCGCTTGCCGTCGATCAGGATCAGGATATAGCTGTTGCCCAGGCCGCCGAGCTGCATGTGCGAACCCATGTCATCCTCGTTGAAGGCAAAGGCTGCCGTCAGTCCTCCCAGGATTTCTTCCAGAGAACGACCGGCATAGTCCTGCAGCATGCGGCTGGTGATAACCTCGGTCTGCACGGGTACGTCCTTGAGCAGATGCATGGTGCCGGTGGCCGTGACAACAGTCTCCGGAATCGTGTCCTGTAGATACGATTGCGCCGTCAGCGTCTGGACAAGGCACAAGGCCCATCCGATGAGAAGAATCTTTTTTGTCCTCATGTTTCCCCACGCTTGCTCCTGAGCGTGCGTCCATTCAAGGATTCAGGCAGGTCTTCTGGCTTTCCCCGGTCCGTCTCGCCTTCCCAAGCCTTGCAACGACGCCTTCAGACAGGCAGAGCGTTACGCTCAGTGGCAATTGTGAGATGGACGCCAAGGGGGATCACAGCTGCAGGTACAGCCCCGGTCTTCCACCGGGTTCCCTTGCATCGGCGCGGCTTCCGGCCGCCCGATTACCTAAATCATAGCAAAGGTATGAATTATTATGATATCCTATGCCTAAGGGATATTGTTTTTTGAAACGGTTTCTATTTTATTCGTTTCACCGATATGCCTTTTTTGCTATCTTTGCACCGCTTTTCGGTGAGACAAGGACCGGCGGTCCGCGTCTTTAAAAGGGAATCCGGTGAAAAGCCGGAGCAGTGCCCGCTACTGTAAGATTCACCCGCAAGGGTTGCCAGGAAAGTCTTTGCCACTGTTTCCTCCGGGAAATGGGAAGGTTCCAGGAATCGAGTCAGGAAACCTGCCGGAAAAGCGCGATTAACAGAGTTCCCGGGCAAGGGCTCTTTAATAAATGTATTGTCATGTTTAAAAACTTTTCTGGTTTCAATCTGGTAGAAGCCATCTACCAGATGGGCATGGAACTGAAACACCAGGCAGCGCGGATCAAACGCAGGACTGCTTCCCTGATCTTTATCGCTGCTGTCACCATCACCTTGTTCCTGATTCCGGCCAGCGCCTTCGGCATCGAAGGGCTGACCATCGTCCAACAGCGCATCATCGCCGTATTCGCCTTCGCCACGCTGATGTGGATCCTGGAGCCGGTTCCGGCCTGGGCCACCTCCATTGCCATCATGACGATGCTGCTGTTCTTCACCTCGGATTCCGGCGTCAAA
>CAJODQ010000028.1 GCA_905233345.1 uncultured Bacteroidales bacterium | reverse complement strand
CGGCGCGCAGCGCGTCGGGCATGTACATCATGTCCATGTAGCTGTCTTCGGGAACTTCGCAGGTGTAGTGGTGACCCGGTTTAAGGATTTCGTAGAAGACTTCCACGGCGTAGTCGGTGGTGCCGCCGCCAGGCAGGGCACCGTTGGAGATGATGCCCGGGAAGCGGACGCTGCGGGCATCCACGCCGAAGCGCTGCCAGTGGTAGTCACCCAGCAACTCACCCGTCACCTTGCAGATGCCGTAGATGGTGTTCGGACGCATGATCGTATCCTGCGGGGTATTGTCGTGCGGGGTGTTCGGGCCGAAAGCGCCGATGGAACTCGGGGTGAAGATGGAGCAGTGGTGTGCCTGGGCAATGTTCAGGGCGTTGATCAGGGCCGTGATGTTGAGGTGCCAGGCCACGCCGGGCATGTGCTCGCCCTTGGCGCTGAGCAGGGCCACGAGATTGTAGATGGCGTCGACCTTGTATTTTACCACGAGTTCGTTGAAACGCTTGTCATCCAGGACGTCGAGTTTCTCGGCAATCGCGTGCTGACCCAGCTTTTCGACCAGTTCGTCTTTCAAATCTGCGGCAATTACATTATCTTCGCCATAAATATGCTGGAGATAGGGGACGAGTTCGGTACCGATCTGTCCGCCAGCTCCGACAACAAGGATCCGTTTCATATCGTTTTTGACAATTTTAAATCGATTTGTCCACAAATTTAATAAAAATCAATTATTCTGCGCAAGGTTTCTTGGATTTTGGCGCTGCAAAGGTTGAAAAAGTTTCGGAAGACCGCCAGGGGGATTTTGGCCGCTATCTGGAAGAAGGACGCCATGCCGGGATGGGCTATCTGGCCCGGAATCTGGAGAAACGCTTCGATCCGGCACAACTGGTGCCGGGAGCAGAAAGCGTGCTCTGCTTGCTGGCACCCTACGGCCAGGCCGGCGGCGGCATCGCGGGTTTTGCGCAAGGCGTGGACTATCACAAGATTGTCAAGGACCGGCTCTTCGCTGTCATCGCAGAACTGCGGGAACAGTTCCCTGCTTTCGAAGGCCGGCCGTTCGTCGACAGTGCACCGGTACTCGAGCGCTACTGGGCCGTCCGCTCCGGACTGGGATTCATCGGACAGAACAATTTCTTCATTTCTCCGGAATTCGGCTTACGGACCATTATCGGCGTAATCATCTGCAACATACCGGCCGATCGTTTTGCGCCGCACGCGCCGCTGGCCGCCACGGAATGTGGCGCCTGCGGTGCCTGCCTCCGCGCCTGCCCCTCCGGGGCGCTCCGCGGCCCCTTCGACCTCGACGCCCGCCGCTGCATCTCCTACCTGACCATCGAGTCACATGAACCTCTGCCGGCAGACCTCGCCCCCGCCGCCGCCCGCCGCGGCTGGCGCTTCGGCTGCGAAGAATGCATGCGCGCCTGCCCCTGGGACAAGCCGCTCACGCCGCTGCCCGAGTTCGAGACGCACCGCGCCGCCATCGCCGCCCAGACCGAAGCCGGCTGGGACGCCTTGACGGAAGAAGAATTCGAAGAAAAGTTCGCTGACTCCGGCCTACGCCGCGCCGGGCTGGATCATCTCGCCGGTTACTCGAAGCGATAGGTTTCCGGGTCGCGGAAGCCGCGGAGGAAGTCGGCGATGTCCATGCGTTTCTTGCCGGAGAGCTGGAGGCTGAGGATGCGCAGGGCGTTGTGGCCGCAGCGGACCTCGAGGAAGGTCTTGCCGTCGGTGGTGATGTGGCCGGGCGTGCGTGGATCGTCGTCGGCGCAGGGCACGACATACGTATCGTAGAGTTTGATGCCGAGCTGGGTGCCGTCTTCCTTGACGAGCGTGGTCCAGGCGGCCGGGTAGGGACTCAGGCCGCGGATGAGCAGGTGGACGGCCCGGGCGCTGCGGCTCCAGTCGATGTGGCAATTGTCACGCGTGAGCTTCGGCGCCGGATAGAGGGTCTTGTTGAGGCCAAGCGTCTGCTCGTAGGGTTTCGTGCGGTGGTTCTCCAGCGCGTCGACCGTCTTGAGCACCAGATCTGCGCCCATCTTCATCAGTTTGTCGTGCAGCGCGCCGGCATCTTCGTAGTCCTCAATGGAGCAGTTCTCCTGGAAGAGGATCTTGCCGGTGTCGATCTGCTCGTCGAGCAGGAAGGTGGTGACGCCCGTGAACTTCTCGCCTCGGATGATCGCCCAGTTAATGGGCGCTGCGCCACGGTACTGCGGCAGCAGCGAAGCATGTAGGTTGAATGTGCCCAGGGCCGGCATCTGCCACACTTCTTTTGGCAGCATGCGGAAGGCAACCACCACGAAGAGATTGGCCTTCAGTGCGGCCAGCTGTTCCAGGAACGCCGGATCCTTGAGTTTCTCGGGCTGCAGCACGGGAATACCGTGGGCCACAGCATATTGCTTGACGGCGCTTTCGCGCACCGCCATGCCGCGTCCGGCCGGTTTGTCGACGGTGGTCACCACGGCGGCCACCTCATAGCCAGCCTGCAGCAGTTTCTCGAGCGGCGCCACAGCGAACTCGGGCGTACCCATGTAGACGATGCGGATCTTGCCGCCGCCCCGCCGGAACAGGTTGATGAAACGGTGGTAGCGCTTGGCGATCCATTTGCCGATGCGGCGGAAGAATTCCTTGTAGGTATCCATGTTGAAGAGCGAGGAATCCTGCGTGGATTTGCGGGTGAGGAGGATGCTGATCGGCAGGAGGATGGCTGTCGAGATCAGCGTGCCCACCAGGGGCGGCAGCGATCCCTTGGCCAGCTTGCGGCCGATGATGTCGATGATGTAGTAGATCAGGTAGAAGAAGATCGAGATGATGACCGGTGCACCCAGGCCGCCCTTGCGGATGATGGCGCCCAGCGGCGCACCCACGAAGAAGAACAGCAGGCAGGAGATCGACAGGGTGAACTTGAGGATCATCTCGATGTCGATGCGCCGGATGATCCCCAGGTTGTATTTTGTCTCGATGTAAAACTGGTTGACCTGCTCCACGCCCTGCTGCGCCTTGCCCAGTGCGGACTGGTTGGCGCGCAGATGCTGCTGGTGCGTAAAGTCCTGCCGCAGGCTGTCCACGTCGAGGCAGGCCAGGTAGGTGGAGTCTGCCCGGAGGGTGTCGAGCTGGTAGAGGTAGCGCATGCCCATGACACTCATGAAGCGCGGGGTCTGGCGCTTGACCATGGTGTCCACCTGGCGGGCGATGGAGTCGCGGTCCGTGTGGAGGCGCTTCAGGCCCAGGGACTTGATCTCGTCGCCGTACTGGTCTTCTGATGAGCGCTCGAAGGTATAGTTGTCGAGCGGGATGATCATCTGCTGTTCATCAAAACGGGAACGGATCAGATCGAGCGTCGTGTCGCGGTAGTTCATCTTGTTGTCTTCCGTATAGGAGCAGCCGCTATAGAGATCGAAGATCAGGTTCTTCTTGTCGGGCGTGATCTGGATGCGTCCGCTGTCGGCCAGGATCACATTGTCACTGTTACCGCTGTTGCCGGTGTGGTCGTAGATGATCAGGTCGTACATCATGTCGGTATCGTCGTTGCGGCTGGCGATGCGGAGGTTGTAGCCTTCGATACCGTCGTAGAAGATACCGGTCGGAATCTTGATCTCATCTTTGGTCTTCGTGATGTCGGACTTCAGGGTGTAGACCTTGTTGAAGGCCAGCGGCACCAACCGGTCGGCGGCGAAAAAGGCAGCGATGGAGATCAGCACCGAGACGACCATCAGCGGCGCAAGGATACGCATCAGCGAAACGCCGGCCGCTTTCATGGCCAGCAACTCGTTGCGTTCGCCCAGGTTGCCCAGGGTCATGATGGAGGCCAGCAGCGTGGCCAGCGGAATGGCGTTGGGGAAGAGGGTGCACGAAGCCCATCCCATGAACTCGAAGATCACCCCAATGCCGAGACCTTTGCCCGCCAGATCGTTGATGAACTGCCACAGGAATTGCATCGAGAGCGAGAACACCACGATGAGAAAGACCGCTATGAAAGGGCCTATGAACTTTTTGATCAGGTAAAGGTCGAGCTTTTTCATCCACTAACGGGTCGCTGCGGCAACCAGGCTTTCAAGGGCATCGTGCAGACCTGCAAGATTCCTGCCACCGGCGGTTGCCAGGCCCGGCTGTCCGCCGCCGCCACCCTGGATAAACTTGGCGGCTTCCTTGATGTCGGCCTGGGCGTTCTTGCCGGCCTTCACCAGGTCTGCGGTGTACATGAGCAGCAACTGCGGCTTGCCTTCCAATTCGTAAGCCGCGGCGATAACCAGGTTCTCGGTCTCGTTCTGCAGCATCTGGGCGGCATTGCGCAGGATGATCGGGTTGAGGGTGGCATCGAGGGTGATGACCCGGCGACCGTCGATCTCCTTGGCCTGGCTGATGATGTCTTTCTTGAAGAGGGCGGTGCGCTCGCGCATGACCTCTTCCATCTTCTTCTTGTAGTCGTCGTTTTCCGAGATCATCTTGTTGATGGCACCCGTCAGGTCGGGGGCGTTGTTGAAGAAAGCGCGGGCGGCGCGCAGAGCGTTCTCCATGGTGTCGACGACCATTTCAGCATCCAGGCCGGTGACGGCCTCGATGCGCCGGATGCCGGCGGCCACGGCCGATTCGGCCGTGATCTTGAAGAAGCCGATGGAGCCGGTGGCTGCGGTATGGCAGCCGCCGCAGAGCTCCACGCTGTCGCCGAAGCGGACCACGCGGACCCTGTCGCCGTATTTCTCGCCGAAGAGGGCCATCGCACCTTCGCGCCGGGCTTCCTCCATGGTGGCGTCCCGTTTCTCGCGAAGCGGGAAGTTCTGGCGGATGAGGGCGTTGACGCGGCGCTCCACAATGTCGATCACGTCGTCGTTGACCTTCTCGAAGTGCGAGAAGTCGAAGCGGAAATATTTGTCGCACACGAAGGATCCCTTCTGCTCCACGTGGGTGCCCAGGATCTCGCGGAGAGCCTGGTGCAGGAGGTGGGTGCAGGTATGGTTGTTGGCGATCTTCTGGCGGCGTTCTGCGTCGACCGAGAGCGTGAAGACGGCCAGCACGTCGGACGGGATGCGCTCGGCGATATGGATGGTCAGGTTGTTTTCCTTGACGGTGTTGAGGATCTTGATGACCTCGCCCGTGGCGGCGGTGATGACACCGGTGTCGCCGACCTCGCCTCCCATTTCCCCGTAGAACGGGGTGCGGTCGAAGACCAGCTGGATGAGTTCCTTGTTCTTGGCCTTGACCAGGCGGTATTTCATGAGCTGGGCTTCGGTGGTCAGCGTGTCGTAGCCCGTGAACTCGCAGCTCACGAACGGATGGATCTCCACCCAGTCGCCGTTCTCCACGGCCGTAGCGTTGCGGGCGCGCTCCTTCTGCTTGTCGAGCTCGACGGTGAAGCCGGCCATGTCGACGGTATATCCGTTCTCGGCGGCGATCAGTTCGGTCAGGTCGATGGGGAAGCCGTAGGTGTCATAGAGGGTGAACGCGTCGATGCCGGCGACAACCTTCGTGCCCTTGCTCTTGGCCAGGATGTTGTCCATGAGCCGGATGCCCTTGTCGAGGGTGCGGAGGAAGGCTTCCTCCTCTTCGCGGATGACACGTGTGACGAGCTGCTGCTGGGACACGAGCTCGGGATAGGCTTCGCCCATGTCGGCGATCAGCTGTGGCACGAGGCGGCAGAGGAAGGGCTCCTTGAAGCCGAGGAAGGTGTAGCCATAGCGGACGGCACGGCGCAGGATGCGGCGGATCACGTAGCCGGCCTTGACATTGCTCGGGAGCTGTCCGTCGGTGATCGAGAAGCTGATGGCGCGGATGTGGTCGGCGATCACGCGCATGGCTACGCCCACCTGTCCCTCCGGGTCGTATTTCACGCCGCTGAGTTTGGAGATGGCGGCGATCATGCCCGTGAACACATCGGTGTCGTAGTTGCTCTTCTTGCCCTGGATGGCCATGCAGAGGCGCTCCAGGCCCATGCCGGTGTCGACATGCTTGGCGGGCAGCGATTCGAGCAGGCCGTTGGCCTTGCGGTTGTACTGCATGAACACCAGGTTCCAGATTTCGATGACCAGGTGGTGGCCCTTGTTGACCATCTGCTCGCCGGGGATTGCGGCGCGTTCTTCGTCGCTGCGCAGGTCGATGTGGATCTCGCTGCAGGGGCCGCAGGGGCCGGTATCGCCCATCTCCCAGAAGTTGTCGTGCTTGTTGCCGGCGATGATGCGCTCGTCGGGCAGGTAGGTGCGCCAGTAGCCGCGGGCCTCGTCGTCGGCCGAGAGGCCGTCGGGCGCGTAGCCTTCGAACACCGTGGCGTAAAGCCGGTCTTTCGGCAGCTGGTAGACTTTCGTGAGGAGTTCCCACGCCCAGTCGATGGCTTCTTTCTTGAAGTAGTCGCCGAAGCTCCAGTTGCCGAGCATCTCGAACATGGTGTGGTGGTAGGTATCGTGGCCGACCTCTTCCAGGTCGTTGTGCTTTCCGCTGACACGAAGACACTTCTGGCTGTCCGCGACACGCTTGGCCGCTGCCGGTGCATTGCCCAGGAAAATATCCTTGAACTGGTTCATGCCGGCATTGGTAAACATCAGCGTGGGGTCGTTCTTGACCACCATCGGGGCGGAGCGGACGATCGTATGTCCTTTCGAAGCGAAGAAGTCCGTGAAGGTCTTCCTGATCTCCTTGACTGTCATGGGTCTTGTCATAGGTCTTATACTAAGAATAGAATTTGGCACAAAATTAGTCTTTTTCCGGGTAAATTTCTGTAATTTTGCAAAGATATACTGCAGAAAACAGTCAATGTCCCGCCAAATCCGTTATATCTACAACGAACAGACCCAGGCCTTCGAAGTCGACAGGCTCTCGGCGCGTGCCACGGCTGTCAAGTCGGGCATCGTGCTGCTGGGCGGCATTCTCTGTTTCCTGGTCTATTTTTTCGTCTTTACCCAGGCGCGGGGCAACGCTTCGCCCAAGGAACTCCTGCTGCAGCACGACAACCGCATTCTGGCCGACCAGATCGGGATGCTGGAGGGCCGCCTCGAGGCCCAGGACGCCGTGCTGCTCGACCTGTCGCTGCGCGACAACCTGGTCTACCGCCCGGTCTTCGGCATGGAAGAAATTCCGGCGGAAGTGCGCGGTGCCGGCCTGGGCGGACCTTCGCGGTATGAAAGTTTCCTGGGGCTCGACCACGCCGAACTGATGGCCGACGCGGCCCGCAAGGTCGACGTCCTGACCCGTAAGGCCTATGTCCAGAGCGTATCGTTCGATGAAGTGATGGTCTATTCGAGCCGGGCGGGCGACATGGCTTCCTGCATCCCCTCCATCTATCCGGTCAATCCCAAGACGGTCACCCTAACCAGTCCTTTCGGTGCGCGCTTCCACCCGGTGCGCAAAACCATCATCTTCCATGAGGGCGTCGACCTGGCCGGACCGGCCGGACAGCCTGTCTATGCGACGGGCGACGGCGTGGTGGAGTCGACGCAGATCAATTTCTCGGGCTACGGCAACGTGATCGTCATCGACCACGGCTTCGGCTACAAGACGCGCTACGCCCACCTCAAAGAAATCAAGGTGACGGCCGGCCAGGTGGTGATCCGCGGCGACAAGATCGGCACGCTGGGCAACAGCGGCCTGTCGACGGGCCCGCACCTGCACTACGAAGTGATCTACCGTGGCACGCAGATCAATCCCTGGAACTACCTGAATCCCGATATCTCTCCGGAAGAATACAACAAACAGGCGCGCAATGGCTAACAAGAGATACGTGTTCGATGAGAAACGGGGCGCCTTTGTCCCGAAGAAGCCCACGGTGGGAAGCGTGCTGGGCGCGGTGCTGCGCTATGTCTTTGCCATCGCGCTGGCCGCTGCGGTCTTCTATGCGGCCTTCGCGCTGGTATTCAGCACGGACCGCGAGCGTTTGCTGGAACAGGAGAACCAGATGCTGTCGGATGAATATGCGGCCCTCACGGCCCAGCTCGACCGCATCGAGGGGACGGTGGGCAACCTGCAGGTCCGCGACCGGGAGATATACCGGGAGCTGTTCGGCGCCGACCCCTCCAATTATATCATCGAGGCAGAAGACACGTTGCTCCAACTGGGCGGCGAGCTGGAAGCCATGCAGGAGAGCGACCTCGTGTGGGACACCTACGCGCTCACCAACCGCGTGGAATCGACTGCTTCGCAGGTGACGCGCTGGCTGGCGGAGATCGACACGCTGCTTGCCGGCAGTACAACCAAGCCCACAGCCGTTCCGTCGATCATTCCGGTGAAACCCTTCTCCCCGCTGCAGACCGGCGCGTCGGTGGGCAAGAAGATCACGCCTTTCTACAAGACCATCCGGGAGCACACGGGCATCGACCTGGTGGTCCCCGCCGGAACCCTCGTGCGCAGCAGCGCCGACGGCAAAGTGGTGCAGGTGGTCAAGAGCGAGAAAGGCATGGGCAACCGGGTGACGGTCGAACATGCCAACGGGCTGCAGACCGTGTATGCCCATTTACATTCCATCAAAGTTTCCCAGGGACAGAGCGTCCGCCAGGGCGAGGTGATCGGCACGGTGGGCCAAAGCGGCTCGTGTTTCGCGCCCTGCCTGCATTACGAAGTGCTGCGTGGCGGCTTTGTCCAGGAGCCCGTGAACTATTTCTTCGCGGAGCTCGATCCGGCGACCTTCCACGAGATGATGGTCGTCGCGCTGACCACGGGACAGTCGATGGATTAGAACAGACTATGGTACAACGATTATATTACAAGATCGGCGAAGTCGCCGAAATGCTGGGCGAGGAAGTCTCGACCATCCGTTTTTGGTCGGACACCTTCCCCCGCTATGTCAAGCCCGAACGCAATGCCAAGGGCAACCGCCTGTTTCACCCGGAAGATGTGGAGAACCTGCGGCTTATCCATTACCTGACCCGCGTGGAGGGCCTGACCCTTGACGGCGTGGAGCGCAAGCTGGGCGAGAACCGCGACGGTCTGGAGCACAAGCGCCAGATCGTGGAAAAACTCTATGGCATCCGCGCCCAGCTGTCGGAACTTTATGAAAACATCTAAGTCCATGCAGGTCAAGGATATTACCGCCGTGCTCGAGGCTTTTGCGCCGCTGCAGGACCAGGAGCGCTGGGACAATGCGGGCCTCTGCGTGGGCAGTCCCGACGATGTGGTCCACCGCGTGCTGGTGGGTTTCGACTGCACCCGGCAGCTGGTGGAGGAAGCCATTGCACTGGGCGCCGACATGATTGTGACGCATCATCCCCTGATCTTCAACGGCCTCAAGCGCATTGCGCCCGACGACCCCGTGGGGGCCGCCGTGTACCTGGCCATCCGCCACGGCATTGCCATCTACGCAGCGCATACCAACGCCGACAAGGCGGCGGGCGGCGTCAACGAGTTGATGGCGCACCGCCTCGGCCTGGTGGAAACGGAACCGCTCGACGAGAGCCGCCTGGGCTTCATCGGGCTGCTGCCCGAGCCCATGAGCGGCGAAGCCTTTTGCGTTTTTGTAAAGGAACGCTTCGGCTTGAAAGTGTTGCGTTGCTCCGCCCCTGTGGCGGAAGTGGCCCGCGTCGCCACCAGTTGCGGAGCCGGTTCCAGCTTCGCGGAGCTGGCCTTCGCGACAGGCGCCGATGCCTTTGTTACGGGCGATGTGTCGTACCACCATTTCTTCGTGCCGGAAGGGCGCATGATCCTCGATATCGGACACTTTGAAAGTGAAGTCGATATCGTGGCAAAGTTCGTTTCGTTACTTCAAGAAAAATTACCTACCTTTGCGATTTGCACGACCACGCAAGAAAACAACAATCCGATATACTATTACTAGCAAGACAAGCTATGGCTACAAAAAAGAAGGTAAACAAGATCGACACCCCGATCGACCCGCGCGAGACCTTCGTCTCCCTGCAGAAAAACATGGCCGACACCGATTCGATCGCGATGGAGCAGAAGCTCCGTACGCTGTATCGCATCCAGCAGACCGATACCAAGATCGACAAGATCTACCTCCTGCGGGGCGAACTCCCCCTCGAAGTGCAGGACCTGGAAGACGAGATTGAGGGCCTGAACACCCGCATCGCCAACACCAAGGCAGAGATCAAGGAAATCGAGAAGGCCAATTCCGAGCACAAACACGTCATCGAGGAAAGCAAGCATCTGATTGCCAAATACGACGCCCAGCGCGACAACGTGAAGAACAACCGCGAGTACGAGTCCATCTCCAAGGAGATCGAATACCAGGAACTCGAGCAGCAGGTGGCCGCCAAGAAGATCCGCGAGAACGAAGCCCTGATGTCTGAGAAGAAACAGGTGGTTGAGGATGCCCAGAAGGACCTGGCCGTTCGTGAATCCGACCTCGTGGAGAAGAAGAAAGAGCTCGATACCATCGTCGAAGAGACCGCCAAGGAAGAGGAAGTCCTCCTGAAAGAGCGCGAGAACCTCGTAAGCCAGATCGATGAGCGTATGATGGTGGCCTACACCAAGGTCCGCTCCAACGCCCACAACAAACTGGCCGTGGTGACCGTCCGCCGTGACGCCTGCGGTGGCTGCTTCAACAAGATCCCGCCCCAGCGCCGCCTCGACATCGAAGAGAGCAAGAAGATCATCGTCTGTGAGTACTGCGGCCGTATCCTGGTCAGCTCCGCATTCGAAAACGAGAACTAACAGCATCTTCCCGCAATGGCCAAGAGCGACAAGCGCCCGCAACGCGTGAACCTGGACGCGATCGCCGAAGATTTCGGCGGCCGCAAGCCCCCGCAGGCCATTGACGTGGAGGAAGCCGTCCTCGGTGCCCTGCTGCTGGAACCGGAAGTCGTTCCCGAAGTCCTGGACCAGCTGCAGGCCGACTGTTTCTACAAGGACATCCACAAGAAAATTTTCGAGGCCATCACCACGCTCTCAAGCCGCAACGACCCGGTCGACATCTTCTCCGTGTCGGACGAGCTGACCAAGCGCGGCGAACTCGAGGAAGTGGGCGGCATGGCCTATCTGAGCCAGCTCTCCACCAAGATTGGTGCGGCGGCCCATGTGGAGTACCACACCAAGATCCTGCTCCAGAAATTCCTGCAGCGGGAATTGATTTCCATCTCGTACGAGGTGCAGAAAGCGGCCTTCGACGACTCCCTCGCCGTGGACGACCTCATCGACACGGCCGAGGAGAAAGTCTTCACCCTGGCCCAGCGCAACGTCCGCAGCGAAACCAAGCCCATTGTTTCGGTGATCAACCGGGCCATCGAGCAGATCGAGACCAACCAGCAGCGCGAAGACGGCCTGAGTGGCGTGCCTTCGGGCTACACCGGCATCGACCGTGTGACCTTCGGCTGGCAGGCAGCCGACCTGATCATCCTGGCGGCCCGTCCGTCCGTCGGTAAGACGGCCTTCGTGCTGACCATGGCCCGAAACATGGTGGTGGACCACAAGGTACCCGTGGCGTTCTTCTCGCTGGAGATGCCCGACACCCAGCTTGTGACCCGTCTGATGGTGAGCGAGACCGGCCTGCCCTCCGACAAGCTGCGCGGGGCCAAGAAGATGACGCAGGACGAGTGGGCCCAGCTCCACGACGGCCTCAACAAACTCTCCCGCGCGCCGATGTTTATCGACGACACCCCGTCGCTCTCCATCTACGAATTCCGCTCGAAAGCGCGCCGCCTGGTCAACAAGCAGCACGTGAAGCTCATCATCATCGACTACCTGCAGCTGATGACCGGTCCGCCGGAGCTCAAGGGCATGCGCGAGCAGGAGGTGGCCGCCATCTCCCGCTCCCTGAAAGCCATCGCCAAGGAGCTCAACGTGCCCATCATTGCTCTCTCGCAGCTCAACCGTTCCGTGGAGACCCGCGGCGGCAACAAGCGCCCGCAGCTGAGCGACCTGCGTGAATCGGGTGCTATCGAGCAGGATGCCGACATTGTGATGTTCATCCACCGCCCCGAATTCCTGGGCGTGCAGGACGACCACGGCTTCCCGGGCGAGACCGACCTGATCATCGCCAAGCACCGCAACGGCGAGGTGTGCGACGTGAAGATGCGTTTCCTCGCCTCCGAGGTGAAGTTCGTGGACTACAACGACCAGCCCTACGAACAGGAAGCGGCCTCCTACACGGAGTCCCGCATGAACATGTTCCCTCCGAACGAAGATTATTGATATGGCCAAAGAGCGGATAGAGCACGAAGGCAAGGTGGTGTCGGTCGACAAGGACTACATCGCCGTAGAAATTCTCAATAAATCTGCCTGTGCCGCCTGCCACGCCAAGGGCGTGTGCGGTGCTTCCGACCAGGCCGTCAAGGTGGTCGAAGTGGCGCAGGACATCCAGACCCTGACCGAAGACTACCAGGTGGGCGAGACCGTCAACGTGGTCATGGCTCCGTCCATGGGCACTCAGGCTGTCTGGTTCGCCTATGTGATTCCGCTCATCGTGCTGATGGCTTCGATCGGCGTGTTTTCGCTCTGCGGCGCCGGCGAAGTGCTCATGGGCATCGGCTCACTGGGCATCGTGGCGCTCTATTACCTGGGCGTCTATTTGTTCCGCAACAAAATCTCCAAAATATTTACTTTTTCTATCGAAAAACAAGTTAAATGACTGGAACTATTCTTTTTACAATTGCTTGTCTGGTAGCCCTCGGGCTGCTGTTCGCAGTTGTGCTCTACTTTGTGGCGCAAAAGTTCAAAGTAGAGGAGGATCCCCGCATCGCGACGGTGGAATCCATCCTTCCGGGCGCAAACTGCGGCGGCTGCGGCCAGGCCGGCTGCCATGCATTCGCTGAGAATGTCGTGAAGGCCCCGGGCATGGAGGGTTTCTTCTGCCCCGTCGGCGGCAACCCGGTGATGACCAAGATCGCCGAGGCGCTGGGCCGTGCGGTGGAAGAGAAAGCCCCGATGGTGGCGGTGGTCCGTTGCAACGGCAGCTTCGCCAACCGTCCCCGGACCAACGACTATGACGGCTATGCATCGTGCAAGGTGATGGCCAGCCTCTATGCCGGCGACACCGGCTGCAAGTTCGGTTGCCTGGGTAAGGGCGACTGCACGGCAGCCTGTAAATTCGATGCCATCCATGTCGACCCCGAAAAAGGCGTCGCCACGGTGGATCAAGACAAATGCACGGCGTGCGGCGCTTGTGTGAAAGCCTGCCCGAAGGGCATCATCGAACTCCGCGCCAAGGGACTCAAGAACAGAAGGGTCACCGTCATGTGCATCAACAAGGACAAGGGTGCCGTCACCCGCAAGGCCTGCTCCGCCGGCTGCATCGGCTGCGGAAAGTGCGCAAAGACCTGCCCGTTCGGCGCCATCACGGTCGAGAACAACGTGGCCTACATCGACTTCACGAAGTGCAAGCTCTGCCGCAAGTGCGTCGAGGAGTGCCCGACCCATGCCATCCAGGCCGTGAATTTCCCGCCCAAGCCGGCAGCACCGGCAGCACCTGCTGCTCCGGCAACGCCTGCCGCTCCCGTAACCCCTGAAACACCGAAGCCCCATGAAGAAAACGTTTAAGATTGGCGGCGTGCATCCGCACGACAACAAGATCTCCTCGGCGGCAGCCATCGAGGTCTTCCCTGCGATCGAGACGGCCTATGTCTCGATGGCGCAGCATCTGGGCGCACCGGCCACGCCGGTCGTGGCTGTCGGTGACCAAGTGAAGGTGGGCCAGGTGATCGCCGAACCCGCCGGGTTCATCTCCGGCTACGTCCACTCCCCGGTCTCGGGCACCGTCAAATCGGTGGGCCCGCGGGCCGACATCGCCGGCAACATGGTGCCGCATGTCGAAATCACCGTCGAAGGCGATGAGTGGATGGAAGGTATCGACACCAGCGATACGATTGTTAAAGATATTCCCTATACGCCCGAAGAGATCCTCGACAAGGTGAAGAAAGCCGGCGTCGTGGGTCTGGGCGGCGCTTCGTTCCCGACCCATGTGAAACTCGCCCCGCCGAAGGACAAGAAGGCCGAATGCCTCATCCTCAACGGCACCGAGTGCGAGCCGTATCTGACGAGCGACGACCGCATCATGCGCGAGCGTCCCGAAGAGATCCTCATCGGCGGCGCCATCATGATGAAGGCCCTCGGCGTGACCCGCGGCTACGTGGGCATCGAAGAGAACAAGCCCGAAGCCATCGCCTCGATGACGAAGGCCGCTGCGGCTTTCCCGCAGATCGAGATTGTGGTGCTCAAGAAACGCTATCCGCAGGGCGGTGAGAAACAGCTCATCGATGCGGTCATCAGCCGCCAGGTTCCTTCCGGCGCGCTGCCGATCGACACCGGCGCCGTCGTCCAGAACGTGGGCACCTCGCTGGCCGTATACGAGGCTGTGCAGAAGAACAAACCCCTTATCGACAACGTGATCACCGTGACGGGCCGCTGCCTCCCCGTGCAGCACAACTACAAGGTCCGCATCGGCACCCCGATGTCGAAGATCCTCGAAGTGGCGGGCGGCCTGCCCGAGAACGCCGCCAAGGTCATCAGCGGCGGCCCGATGATGGGCCGTGCCATCGCCAACCTCGACGCGGCCACGGTCAAGGCCAACGGCGCGATCCTCGTCCTGACCGACGCGGAGACCCGCCGCGGTCCCGAATCTCCCTGCATCCGCTGCTCCAAGTGCGCACAGGCCTGCCCGATGGGCCTGGAGCCCTGGCTGCTCAACAAGCTCAGCCGCGCCGGCGGACGCTTCGACGAGCTGGAGCAGGAGCGTATCTTCGACTGCATTGAATGTGGCTGCTGCAGCTTCACCTGCCCGGCCGGCATTCCGCTGCTCGACATGATCCGCATCAACAAGGCGGAAGTTATGAAGATCCTGCGTAGCAGAGTTAAAAAATAGACGAGCGATGAATAAACTTATCATATCTCCTTCCCCCCACACCCACGGACCGGAGAGCACGCAGCGGATCATGCTCGACGTGATCATCGCGCTGGCGCCGGCCATGCTGGTATCGATCCTGGCCAGTGGCTGGTCGGTGCTGATGCTGATCCTGGTGGGTGTCGCCAGCTGCGTGCTGACGGAATTCCTGATCCAGAAATATCTGCTCAAGCGTCCGGTGACGGTCAGCGACCTGTCGGCTGTCGTCACGGGCTGCCTGCTCGCACTCAACCTTCCCCCGAACTCGCCCTGGTGGCTCATCGTGATCGGCTCGATCGTCGCGATCGGTGTCGCCAAGATGACCTTCGGCGGACTGGGACAGAATATTTTCAACCCGGCGCTGGTGGGCCGCGTGTTCCTGCTGGTCTCCTTCCCGGTGCTGATGACTTCGTGGGCCGACGACGGTTCGCTGTTCGGCATCGTGGACGCCTTCTCCGGTGCAACGCCGCTGGGTGCTGTCAAGGAAGGTCTCAAGAACGGCATGACGCTTTCGCAGCTTACAGCCGATGACCTGACGTTCAGCCAGGAGTTCTTCTTCAACGTGGGTGGCTCGGCCGGTGAGCTTTCGGCCATCGCACTGATCCTGGGCTTCATCTACCTGCTCTGCCGCCGCGTGATCAAGGCTACCATTCCGGTAACGATCCTCTGCACGGTGTTCGTGATTTCCGGCATCTTCTGGCTGGCGAACCCCGAGCGCTTCACCAACCCGGTGTTCAACCTCTTTACGGGCGGTCTGCTGCTGGGTGCCATCTTCATGGCGACCGACTACGTGACCTCGCCGATGACGACAAAGGGACAGATCATCTTCGGTATCGGCATCGGTCTGATCACGGTCTTCGTCCGTTACTTCGGTTCGTATCCGGAAGGCGTCTCGTTCGCCATCCTGATCATGAACTGCGCTGTACCTTTGTTGAATAAATATTGCAAACCGCGCCGGTTTGGGGAGGTCCGAAAAAATGGCTAAACAATCTACATTCGGCAACATGGTGCTGGTGCTCGCCGGCATCTGCCTGGTCTGCTCGGCCCTGCTGGGCACCGTGTATGCGGTGACCAAGGCGCCGATCGAGGCTTCCGAGCTGGCTAAGGTGAACGCCGCCATCGCGGCCGTCACCCCGACCTTCGACAACGTGCCCTCGGAAGAGGTGCAGAAGGTCGAAGGCGGTGAGATCTACACCTCCCGCCTGGGCGACGAGGTGGTGGGCTACGCCATTAAGGTGTCGACCTCCGGTTTCGGCGGTATCCTCCAGATGATGGTGGGCTTCACTCCCGACGGTACCATCTACAACACGTCCGTCATCTCCCACGCCGAGACCCCGGGCCTCGGTGCGAAGATCGTGGACGAGAACTGCGCACCGCGCGCCCAGGTAAAGGGCAAGAATCCGGCGACGAACAACATCGCCGTCACGAAAGACAATGGTGAGATCGACGCCATTACGGCTTCGACCATCACCTCCCGCGCTTTCCTCAAGGGCGTGAATGCGGCTTATGAAGTATTCAAAAACAACTGCATGGACCATGAGCAAGAATAGCAAACTCCAATTGATCGTCGACGGCATCGTCAAGAACAATCCGACGTTCGTGCTCGTCCTGGGTATGTGCCCGACGCTGGGTACCACCACTTCCGCCATCAACGGCCTGGGCATGGGTCTGGCCACGACCATCGTGCTGATCCTGTCCAACATCACCATCTCGGCCATCGCGAAGATCATCCCCGACAAGGTGCGCATCCCGTGCTACATCGTGGTGATCGCTTCGTTCGTGACCATCGTGCAGTTGCTGCTGCAGGCCTATGTCCCCGTGCTCTACGAATCGCTGGGTATCTTCCTCCCGCTGATCGTGGTGAACTGCATCATCCTCGGCCGCGCCGAGGCCTTTGCCAACAAGAATACGGTGGGTGACTCCGCCCTCGACGGCATCGGCATCGGCCTGGGCTTCACCATTGCGCTGACCGCCGTGGGCCTTGTCCGCGAGATCCTGGGCAGCGGCTCGGCCTTCGGCTGGAAGTTCATGGCCGGTGACGGCATGCTGGCCTTCGTGCTGGCACCGGGCGCCTTCATCGTGCTGGCCTACCTGATGGTTATTTTCAGAAAACTCACTAAACAGGCATAACTATGGAAATCATCCTGATATTCGTTTCGGCGATTTTCGTCAACAACGTCGTCCTGAGTCAGTTCCTGGGCATCTGCCCCTTCCTGGGCGTGTCCAAGAAAGTGGGTACGGCCGTGGGCATGACGGCAGCGGTCACCTTCGTGATCGCCATCGCCACGCTGGTCACCTTCCTGCTCCAAAAGTATGTGCTGGTGCCGCTGCAGCTCGAATTCCTGCAGACCGTGAGTTTCATCCTGGTCATCGCCTCGCTCGTGCAGATGGTCGAGATCATCATCAAGAAGATCAGCCCGTCGCTCTATCAGGCGCTGGGTATCTTCCTGCCGCTGATCACCACCAACTGCGTGGTGCTGGGTGTCGCCATCCAGGTGGTTACCAATGAATACAATTTCGGCTTCGCCGAAGGGGCCCGCATGCTGGGTCTGGGCGAGGCGCTCCTCTTCGCCATCGCCACGGCCATCGGCTACGGCCTGGCACTGATCCTGTTCGCGGGCATCCGCGAGCAGCTGGAGCTGAGCAATGTGCCCAAGGCCTTCAAGGGTGTTCCCATCGCCCTGCTGACCGCCGGCATCATGGCGCTCGCCTTCATGGGCTTCTCGGGTCTGGTGTAATGAACCGCCGACAGCCGAACCTCGTTGAGATTGAAGCGCTTCTTCGGGCAGGACAGCTCGAGGAAGCGCATCAGTCTTTGTGCGACCACGTGAAGGCCAACCCGGGCGATGCGCAAGGCTGGTACCTGCTGGGCAGCCTCTACCGCCGACAGCAGCTCTGGGGCGACGCCATTAACGCCCTCGGCAAAGCCAAGCAACTCGACCCCGAAGGCCCCGCCGCCGCCGCCATCGAATCCATCTACGACATCGTCCGCTTCGTCAACAAAGATTTGATGAATCCGTAGGACCCCGTCATGCCGGGCTTGACCCGGCATCTCAACAAAAAAACTCACTGACATGGTTGACAGTGAGTTTTTTTCTTTCATGAAGAACACGCTTACCAGTAGTTGAGCGGCATGCCGTTCATCTTCATCTTCACCTGCCGGCGGACGTCTTCGATGACCTGCTCGTTCTCAACATCGCTCAGCACGCTGTCGATCATGTCGACGATGCCCGGCATGTCTTTCTCGACGAGGCCGCGCGAGGTGACGGCCGGCGTGCCGACACGGAGACCGGAGGTCTGGAACGGGCTGCGGCTGTCGAACGGCACCATATTCTTGTTGACGGTGATACCGGCCCGCACAAGGGCTTTCTCGGCCACCTTGCCGGTCAGGTCGGGGAATTTCGTGCGAAGGTCGATCAGCATCAGGTGGTTGTCGGTGCCGCCGGAGACAATGAAATAACCCTTCTTGATGAAGGCTTCGGCGAGGGCCTTTGCGTTCTTCTGTACCTGAATCTGATAGTTGCGGAACTCCGGCTGAAGGGCCTCGTAGAAGGCCACGGCCTTGGCGGCGATGCAGTGCTCGAGCGGACCGCCCTGAATGCCCGGGAAGACGGCGGAGTTGATCATGGCGCTCATTTTCTTGATCTCGCCCTTCGGCGTGGTGATGCCCCACGGGTTGTCGAAATCCTTGCCGATGAGGATGACGCCGCCGCGCGGACCCCGGAGGGTCTTGTGGGTCGTGGACGTGACGATATGGGCATATTTCACCGGGTTCTTCAGCAGACCGGCAGCGATAAGACCGGCCGGGTGCGCCATGTCGACCATGAAGATGGCACCCACTTCATCGGCGATGGCACGCATCCGCTCCCAATCCCATTCGCGGGAGTAGGCGGAAGCGCCGCCGATGATGAGCTTCGGCTTGAATTCGCGCGCCTTGCGCTCCATGTCATCATAGTCCACAAGGCCCGTTTCCTTGTTGAGCTGGTAGCCGATGGCGTGGTACAGCTTGCCCGACATGTTCACGGGAGAACCGTGGGTGAGATGGCCGCCGTGCGCCAGGTCGAGGCCCATGAAGGTATCGCCCGGCTGGAGGCAGGTGAAGAAAACAGCCATGTTGGCCTGCGCGCCGGAGTGCGGCTGGACATTGGCATATTCTGCACCGAAAAGCTGGCAAAGGCGGTCGATGGCCAGTTGTTCGATTTCATCAACCACTTCGCAGCCGCCATAGTAGCGGGCGCGGGGATAACCTTCCGCGTATTTGTTGGTACACACGCTGCCCAGGGCTTCGAGGACCTGTTTGCTGACAAAGTTTTCGGAGGCAATCAACTCGAGGCCTTCACTCTGACGTGCTTCTTCCTTGCGGATCAGATCAGATATTTGGACGTCTTGTTTCATAAGATTATGGGTTGTATCAGGTATAGATTTACAAAGATAAAAACAAATTCCTAAATTTGTCACGCCAATCGAGGAATAAATGTTCAGAAAACGCTTAAACAGCGAACTGGGGCGAATCAGTGTCGATCAGTTCAAGGAAGCCGAGAAAGCGCCCTTCGCGCTGGTGCTCGACAATGTGCGCAGCCAGCACAATGTCGGCTCCGCATTCCGCACCTGCGACGCCTTCCGCATCGGCCGGATCTGCCTCTGCGGCATCACGTCCACCCCGCCCACCCCGGAAATCCACAAGGCGGCCCTCGGCGCCGAGTTCAGCGTGGACTGGGAGTACTGCGACACGGCGCTGGCCGCCGTCGCACGCTTGCGCGAAGAGGGCTACACCATCGTCAGCGTAGAACAGGCCGAGCAGGCCACCCAGCTGCAGGACTTCCGGCCCGAGCCGGGCCGCCGCTACGCACTGGTGTTCGGCAACGAAGTAAAGGGCGTGGCACAGGAAGTCGTCGACGCTTCCGACGCCTGCCTGGAGATTCCGCAATACGGCACCAAACACTCTCTCAATGTGTCGGTTTCGATCGGAATCGTGCTTTGGAACATTATTTTGAACAATCTTAAATAATTTTACTATCTTTGCAGTCCCAATTCGGGACCTCGGGAAGTGGCGCAGTTGGCTAGCGCGCTGCGTTCGGGACGCAGAGGTCGGGTGTTCGAGTCACCTCTTCCCGACAAATTTAACCACCTAACCCACTGTAAATCAACAGTGGGTTATTTCATTATCTTTGCATTATTACCATGAAACACTTTTATCTTATTCCTCTTGCCCTGCTGTTGGTGGCCTGCGGCAATGGGGCTCCGAGCATCGACAACCTGGAAAAAGACTCCTATCCGCTGGTAGAGCAGGTGCTCACAGAGGATGACACAGATGCCTTATCTCATCGGCTGGATCGCTACACCCTGGACAAGCACCCGGATGAGTTATCCTACACCGGAACCGCCAAAGTCACCGAGTTCAAGAAAACGACCGCCGAAGACGGCACCTTCCAAGTGGACAGCACCAAATACTACGTCGACGTCGTCATCAACTTCCACGGCACCGATTACGACAAGTATACGGTGAACGTGTATAAGGACGAGTAAGGGAGCTTGGGATTGGTGTTCTAGTTACCCATTCTTGGTACAAAAAAAGTCCTCAGCGATTGCTGAGGACTTTTTTCTTTCTAGAAATCCTTCATTGGATCGTTGTAGTCGCGGCCGTTGAGGACGTTGCCGTGGCCGTCGTAATTGATGGTGCGCTGGGGCTTGCCTTTGGCGTCGTAGGTCGTAACGCTGTGGTCGCCGAGTTCTTCGGGCGGCAAGTTTCCGATGCGCTCGATCTCCTGGCCGAAGAAGTGCTCCACGTCGCTGCGGATGCCCCATTCCGAGATGGACGGGACTTCGCGACGGTTCCACTCATCACCCTCCTCCGGGCGATCCAGGTAGTCCATGATCTCGAACTTCTGGCCGTTCTCGTACTCCGCCACGACGATCCAGCGGGGACGGGAGGTATTCTCTTTCTCGAGTTTTTCGCCGGTGTAGGAGCCCAGGTGGTGCCAGCGCATGGCGCGGGCCATGCGGACCAACAGCTCGGGGTCGCCGCAGTAGTAGTTACAGCCTTCCAGCGAGCCCATCTTTCGAAAATAGATGGCGTTGTGGTACGGGTCCTTCTTGAACCAATACACTTCCGTGCCCTCCTCGTTGTGGAGCTCGTAGCGGAAAGCCGTCAGCGCTACATCTTCCGCCGGCTCGCGGTCGAGCCAGCGGGAGAGGTAGCCTGCAATCTTGGCCAGTCCCTCGGCGCCCTTGCCGGGCGGCGTCGCCTCGTAGCCTCCGCAGGAAGCGCTGCTTCCGTCAGAGAAATGCTGATAGAGATGCCAGGAGTCACCGTCGAGAATGTCGAATTTCGGCGTATAGGTCTTGTCGTACTTGTACATCTTGTACTCCATGACCAGTGCCTCCAGCGTGTCCATGACACTGCCGTCCTCCACGAACACGCGGTCGCGGTCGTTGCCGACCATCACGGTGACGCGGGTCCGACCATCCTTCATCCGCTCGGCCTTGTAGTCGATGTTGCTGTGGGAGTGGTACCCGTGGGTGCCGCCATATTCGATCGACGTGAGGTGCCTTTCCGGCTTGCCGGGCTGCGGGGAGGCCGCGGGGCGGCCACATCCCAGGATGGAGAGCAGAGACATCAGTATCAGGGTTTTAGCCACTGCGCACAGGGATTATTTGTTTTCGTGACGCGGTTTGCGGTCGCGGTCGCCTTCGCGGCGCGGGCCGCGGTCGCGGCCACCTTCACGGCGTCCGCCTTCCTTGCCGTCCTTGCCACCTTCGCGGCGCGGACCGCGCGGGCGGCGCTCCGGCTCCACGTAGCCTTCCGGCTTCTCGGTCAGCGCGCGCATGGAGAGGCGCATCTTGCCGGCCTTCGGGTCGTATTCGAGCAGTTTGACGTCGACCTCGTCGCCGACGGCGAGAACGTCTTCCACTTTGTCGGTCTTCGTCCAGGCAATCTCGGAGACGTGCAGCAGGCCTTCCTTGCCCGGCATGATCTCGATGAACGCACCGAACTCAAGGATGGAAACCACCTTGCCGTGGTAGACCTGGCCGACCTCGGGAACCGCGCAGATGCCCTTGATCCAGTCAACGGCCTTCTGCATGTTCTCGGCGTTGTCGGAAGCGATGTCCACCACGCCTTCGGTGAGGTTGGTGCCCGGAATCGGCTCCTCGTCGATGTTGATGACGGTGCCGGTCTCTTTCTGGATCTTCTGGATGGTCTCACCGCCCTTGCCGATGACGGCGCCGATGAACTCGGCGGCGATGCGGAGCTGGACGATGCGCGGCACAAACGGCTTGTAGTCGGCGCGCGGTTCGGGGATCACCTTGAGCATCTCGCCCATGATGTGCATGCGGCCCTGACGTGCCTGCTCAAGAGCTTTCTCCAGCACTTCGTAGCTCAGGCCGTCGACCTTGATATCCATCTGGGTGGCGGTGATGCCGTCTTTCGTACCCGTGACCTTGAAGTCCATGTCGCCGAGGTGGTCCTCATCGCCGAGGATGTCGGTCAGGATGGCGTAGCGGTCGTTCGGGTGCTCGGCGTCGGTGATCAGGCCCATGGCCACACCGGCGACCGGCTTCTTGATCTTCACGCCGGCGTCCATCAGGGCGAGGCAGCCGCCGCAGACGGAGGCCATGGAAGACGAACCGTTCGATTCGAGGATGTCAGAGACGACGCGGACAGCGTAGGGGTTCTCCGGGGCAAGCGGCATGACGGCCTTGAGGGCGCGCATGGCCAGGTTGCCGTGGCCGATCTCGCGGCGGCCCGTGGCGCGCTGCGGTTTGGCTTCACCCGTTGCGAACGGCGGGAAGTTGTAGTGGAGCACGAACTGCTGGTCGTCCTGGATCAGCACTTCGTCCTGTTCTTTCATGTCGAGTTTGGTGCCGAGGGTCACCGAAGCGAGCGACTGGGTCTCGCCGCGGGTGAAGATGGCGGAGCCATGGGCGCAAGGGAGGTAGTCCACCTCGCACCAGATGGGGCGCACTTCGGCAGTACTGCGGCCGTCGAGGCGGCGGCCCTCATCGAGGATGAGGTTGCGCATGGCTTCCTTCTCCACGTCGTGGTAGTAGCGCTCCACGAGCGGGGTCTTCTCTTCGAGCTCCTCTTCCGGGATCGTGGCGAGGAAATCAGCCTTGATGGCGTCGAAGGCGTCGGCGCGCTCGTGTTTCGGCAGGGCGGCCTTCGCGGTTTCGTAGCAGCGCTGGTAGCAGGCGTCGTGGACGGCTTTCTGCAGCTCTTCATCTTCCACGTCGTGCGGGTAGTCGCGCTTGTTGACGTCGGTGCCGAGTTCGTGCATGAGTTCTTTCTGCACGCGGCAGTGACGCTTGATCTCTTCGTGGGCGAACTTGATGGCCTCGAGCATGTCGTGCTCGGAGACTTCCTTCATTTCACCCTCGACCATCATGATGTTCTCCTCGGTGGCGGCGACCATCAGTTCGAGGTCGGCGCGCTCCATGTCCTTGAAGCCCGGGTTGATGACGAACTGGCCGTCGATGCGGCAGACGCGCACTTCGGAGATCGGGCCCTGGAACGGCAGGTCGCTGGAAGCCAGTGCTGCGGAAGCAGCGAGGCCGGCGAGTGCGTCGGGCTGGATATCTTTTTCTGCTGAAATCAGCATCACATTGACAAATACCTCCAGGTGGAAATCCGCCGGCCAGAGCGGGCGGATGGGGCGGTCCACGAGACGGGAGATCAGGATCTCATAGTCGTCGGGACGGCTTTCCCTCTTCAAAAAGCCGCCAGGGAAACGGCCTGCGGCGTAGTACTTCTCCCGGTAATCAACCTGCAGGGGGAGAAAATCGGTTCCTTCTTTGACTTCTTTGGCAGCGGTTACGGTCGCCAGGAGCATCGTTCCTCCCATCTTCACGACCGCCGAGCCGTCAGCCTGCTTGGCAAGCTTGCCGGTCTCGATTTCGATTGTCCGACCGTCGGACAATACAATGGTTTTCTTGATAATGTTCATATAACGTCTTTGTGTGTCTTCATACAAAAAAGGCCGCTGCAAGCGGCGGCCTTGATTCGTTCCCTGGAGATTACTTACGGAGGCCGAGGGCCTTCACGATCTCGCGGTATCTCTCAATATCCTTCTCTTTCAAATAGTCGAGGAGCTGACGGCGCTTACCTACGAGGCGGAGAAGGGCACGCTGTGTGTTGTGGTCCTTCTTGTTGGCCTTGAGGTGCTCGGTCAGATGAGCGATACGGTAGGAAAACAAAGCAACCTGACTCTCAGGCGAGCCGGTGTCAACATTAGACTTTCCGTATTTGCCGAAAATCTCTTGCTTCTTGTCTGCGTTCAAATACTCTGACATATTGCAAAAAATTG